>NYXK01000052.1 GCA_002685535.1 Deltaproteobacteria bacterium | reverse complement strand
TTCATTGTCTGTTTCATTGTCTGTTTCATTGTCTGTTTCATTGTCTGTTTCATTGTCTGTTTCATTGTCTGTTTCATTGTCAATACCGGTGCCTGGGTCTGTGCCTGGGTCTGTGCCGCCACCGTCGCCGGTATCTGTAGACTGCAAGCTGATACCTAAACTGAGATCATTCGTCTGTGCGTCGATAGAAAAAGGTTGTGATTCTCCGTAGTAGCCAACTTCACGAGTTCCCGAAAACAACTCGGGCATACTGTAGTTCTCCTTGAACAGAAAGGCGAAGATTTTCATCTGTGTGTTGAGTGGAATTTCCAGGCTAACCTTATTGTCCGCCGCATTCATTAATCCTTCCGCAAAGCTGCTGGAAAAATAATCCTTGTAGCTGCTTGTGCTTGTCAAGTCTTCTTCCCAGGAAGGCAGGGCAAGGATAAGGTGGGTATTATACTGGCTCAGTTCGGCTGCAGAAACACTGGAGCTACTGCGTGTGGAGGATTTACCATGAAAGTCCATGTTCAGGCTGACAGTCCTAGTATCCTGCATATCAGGTTCTAGATCACCGCAACCGGTAAAGACAAATAATGGTACTATCCCAAACAGCACCCGCAGTAATATCAGTTTGAATCCCACTATGCTACTTAATCGTATTGTATTTCGATGATTACACGCCTGGCATTTTCAATGTCTTCCTGCATGTCATCTAAATCGTCCATGATATCACCGGCATCGTCCATGATATCACCGGTATCGCCCATGATATCATCATAATCGTTTCCACCTCCGAAGTCATCACCTCCGAAGTCATTGCCTCCAAAATCATCTCCACCTCCGAAGTCATCGCCTCCTGGGCCAATATCATCTTTCCCTCCGAAGTCATCGCCTCCGGGGCCAATATCATCTTTCCCTCCGGGCTCATCGCCTCCAGGGCCAATATCATCTTTCCCTCCGAATTCATCGCCTCCGGTGTCATCCCCACCAAATTCATCCCCTCCGGGGCGGCCATCCCCACCTAAAGCATCATTGCCTCCAAAATCATCTTTTCCTCCGAAGTCATCGCCTCCGAAGTCATCACCTCCGAAGTCACCCCCAGCAAAGTCATCACCTCCAAACTCTTCTCCAGTAAAGTCATCTCCTCCAAAGCCACCTTCAAAATCATCTCCTCCAAAGCTGCCTCCAAAGGCATCATCCCCACCGAAGTCACCCCCACCAAAGTCATCCCCTCCGGGACCGAAGTCGTCTTTTAAACCAAAGTCATCTCCACTTGGCTGAAAGTCTCCACCACCACCTAAATCATCTCCACTTGGCTGAAAGTCTCCACCACCACTAAAGCCATCACCTCCCGGACCAAGAGTGTTTTCGGGCCCCATCTCTCCGCCGCCTGGCTTGAAGTCGCCGGCAGGAGGTCCTTGTTCACCTTCGGGTCCTTGTTCACCTTCGGGTCCTTGTTCACCTTCGGGTCCTTGTTCACCTTCGGGTCCAAACGGTCCTTCCGGTCCTTCACCTTCTTCATCACCTTCTCCCGGCATTCCAGGACCAGACGGACCTTTTGGTCCTGGGCCTTCCTCACCTTCAGGATCACCTTCACCTAATGGTCCTTTCTCGTCCCCGGGTTCACCTTCACCTTCAGGATCACCTTCACCTAATGGTCCTTCCTCGTCTCCGGGTTCGCCTTCACCTTCAGGATCACCTTCACCTGGTTTTGGTTCGCCGTCTTTTTCTCCCGGTGGTTTTCCTTCTCCTTCCTCACCTTCTTCGTCCTCCTTTGGAGCACCCTCTTCCTTTTGTTTCTCTTCTTCTTTCTTTTGTTCTTCCTCTTCTTCCTTTTTCTTTTTTTGATTCTCTTTTCGTACTTCTTCCGGATTTACAGCTTCTCCAAATTTTATGCCGCTAAAAGCCTTGGGAGAATCCGATTTGAGAATCTGATCACGCATTTTTGGTGTAACTTCAACAGGTGCAGTTGGTGTTGAGTCCTGTTGAATGGTGGAAGCCTGATTAGCAGGGACTTCAATTTCGATATCCGGCATTGAAACCGGAGCTACTGAAACTGAACCGGAAATAGTTAAAAGGCTCGTTTGTGTGTTGGAAGCGCCAACCACAAAATCGGTCCCCTTCACACCTACCAGCGCAGTAACGGTACGAATTTGAAAGCGTTTCCTTTTGCTCTTCTTTTTGAGTTTACCTTTAATCTTAAATCGTGCCTTCCCTGTCAACAGTGAAATACTGCTGGTTTGCTTGGTGATCTTTCCCATACGGAAAAAGGCACGGGATGTAAGTTCAATGATTTCCGGTTTGCCTTTGATCTTGATTTTGACCAATGTATCTTTACCTGTTTGTACACGGTCTTTGGCATTGAGAACAATTTTTGCTCCAGGCTTCTTCAACAGACGTGTACGTTCTGGTCCAATCACCTTGACCGAGCCTTTTTCCAGCAAGAGCATTCCCTGCTGCGCCTGCAGAGGGATTGCAGGAATGAAAGCCAGAAAAAGCACAAGTAGGAATAAGATACGAAATTTCATAATAGTAACGATAGTTTTTTTCAATAAAGTAAATTATCTTTATTTATATATTTTGAAGTCAAGCTGTTCTTTATTAAAATTCAATAAATGAGTATTACCTGCAACTGTGTCGAATTCACTTTGTAGTTTTTTCCGATGATGTTTGAACTCTGCCTTTCATGTTTCTGGGTTAATCCAAAAATACACCACGGTGCGGCAGGATAGTTTAAACTAAGAGTATAAACTTGATTTCGGTTCTTTGTCTTTCCACTGCAGGTAGTAACACAGGTCACATCTGGATCAGCAACCTTATTTTCGGTTTCAGAAAAATCATACTGGATACCAAGAGAAACCGGCGGTATTGGATAATCTACTTTTAGTTTGGCTTTTTTTGCTTCGGTGTCCTTGTATGTACCGTTTAGATTCGTGTCTTCGAGAGTCCCTCCAAATGTTGTTTTCAACCCAAACAACGGAGTTACATAACCTGCCGTGAGTGTGGTTGAAGAACCGCTGTCGTCGTGGGAACCCTCTACAGACTTTTTCTTACGGTCGATCTGCCAGTTCCACGTCGTTCCTTCGCCAAGTTCCTGTTTGGCCTTTATGGTGTAGACGTTATCACGGGTCGCCCGTTTGTATTTTTTTGAAAGGCTGTCTCTTGGAGTTGAGGTTACGGGGATTTCCCTGGTTCCGGCTTCATTTGTACCCAATGACAGCGTTAAGGCGCCTGCCCAGCTCTCTCGTTCCTCCCACTCAATGCTTACCTGTTTAAACAAAACCTTTTTGGATGCATATTCACCATTGTGGTGCTGGTCTCCCATCAGGACTCCGCGCAGAAAAATGCTGGAATCATCGAAGATATCGAAGCGGTACGAGGGTACAAAGAGAGTACTTGTAGAAAATGCTTTGGACTTACTACTGTTGTCATTAACTTTATCAATGTTATCTTTTGTAACACCGCCCAGGATAGTGATCAATTGAAAAGGGTCACCAAGCTTAGCTTTTTTAAGGAGTTCAGGAGTTTCATAAATTGTCCGGATTATCTTTTTTGCTTCGCCGAACTTGGTCTTCACGTAAACTTTAAAAGTATTTATACCGGGTTTAAGCATGTAGGGAATCTTTAGCCAGGCCAGGCTTGCAGCCTTGGGGAATTTTTGAGGTTTTCCATTAACAATTATTTTCTCAATTGGACTGAAGGTACTGATCTGTAGCTTGAGCACTCCTTTTTGTTCTTCTACTTTCTCAGGAGAGAGACTGAAAATCAGGATTTCCGCTTCATTCTTGGCCGCTGCCGCAGACTGAGGAAGACACAGTAAGATAAACAGCACAAAGATGATCATACTTAGAGTAGATTTCAAATTTTGAAGCCGTTTTAGCATTGCAGAAAAATTTTCAGGATGAAGGGGATGTTTCACAAAATAACTGGAGTGGGAAGAAACAGCTCTAAATGTCTTTTCTTTATTGACTGCGACAAGGTTCTCCCAAGTAGTGTGGATGTATCCCTAAGCTAAATTAAAGATCGCGTCAAGTAGTGCACATATTATGCTAAATTATACTTTAAATGCTAAAATTCAAGTCAAATTAATGATTGGACTCTGAAAAAATCAAACAGAATTTTCAGCAAAAAATGCGGCTATTTTCAGAAATTTTACTACGCTGTTGAAAAAAGGTGGTAAGTTTGCAAAATTAATTCTGATCAGGTGTAAAAAAGACAGAATGTAAAAAGTTAGGGATTTGCTTTAAATTCTGCAGAAAATGGGCTATCCGAAGAAATTTTCTGCACCCGACCATTAGCTGCGAGGTGTTCGAGCAGTTTGAAAATTGTTACTGTTTTTGCCGTGTCTTCCAAAATTTCTGCAAGCGATGCAGCAGTATACTGTTGCTCCGGACGAGACTTGAGCAGGAACTGTATTTTTAATGAAAGTTCAATCACATCCCCGGCAGCACGTTTTCCTGCCTCAACACCGGGCTGATGATAGGCATTAATGCCGATGAGCGAGGCATATAAACCAACCGCACGTTCAAAAAGCGCAATCAAAGCACCGAGGCTTTGCGGGTTAATCTCGTCCAGTGTGATAGTGAGTGACGGGCGTCCATTTTGAAAAAGCGCCGAGCTTGTTCCAAGCATAAAACCCTGAAGATAATCTCCGGAGGTGATTCCCGGCTCAACCTCAATACCGACGTTTTTCCGGTCTTTAAGCACCTCGATGAAAGTTACGAAAAAATCCGCGGGGCCTTCACGCAGCTGCTGGACAAATGCATGTTGATCGGTTGAACCTTTGTTACCGTAAACGCTCAGTCCCTGGTGAACTGTTTTCCCTTCCAAATCTTTTTCCTTGCCTAAAGATTCCATCACCAACTGTTGCAGGTAACGGCTGAAGAGCAGCAGTCTGTCTTTATAGGGCAGCATCACCATCGCTTTTTCGCCTCTTCCCGCACCTGCATGATGCCACATCCAGGCCAGCACAGCCGCAGGGTTTTTGGCGACATCCTTACGGCGTGTCAGCTCATCCATGACTTTTGCACCATGCAGGATTTTCTTAATGTCCAGGCCCTGTAAAGCGGCAGGAAGCATTCCAACCGCGGAAAAAACTGAAGTTCGACCACCGACCCAGTCCCACATTGGAAAACGACGCAGCCAGTTTTCTCTTTCTGCAAGTTGGTCAAGCTGACTCTTTTCGCCTGTGACTGCAACCGCGTGTCTGCTGAAGTCCAGTGCGGATTTTTCATAGAGGTGACGCACCTCCAGCATTGCATTGCGCGTTTCTTTTGTTCCTCCTGACTTTGAAATGACTAAGGCTAGAGTTGAGTTTAATTTATCTCCGAGCTCTGACATGACTTGGTCAATACCGTCCGGATCAGTATTGTCGAGAAAATAAAACTGCATGCAGTCTGACTCAGAAGCAAGCGCGTTCTGCATGAACTGCGGAGCTAGTGCGGAACCGCCAATTCCGAGTAACAGCACATTCCGGAAAGAATCAGCTTTTTGCGGCCGGAGTTTTTTCTGGTGAATTTCCTGCGCAAACTGCTGAATATTTTCAACTGTAGAGCTGACCAGGTTTTTAATTTCAGCCGACGGGGCAAGTTCCGGATACCGCAGCCAATAATGTCCAACCATGCGATTTTCATCAGGATTTGCAATGCTGCCTACTTCCAAGTCCTGCATTTGTTGAAAAGCACGTTGGAAAAGTTTTTCTACAGAATTGGGCAGCACATCCGGAACATTCATAAGTGATGTATCAAGTGAGAAGCCCAGTTCCGGAAGCTCGAGGTAATGCTGCTGAAAATTTTCCCAAGAAGATGTTTTATTCATACTGAGTTTTTGGCTGGTGGTTCTTTATGTAGATCCTTCAATCTTTTTTCGCACAATTCTGCGGTAATTTCAGAATCCGAAAGTTTTTGTAGACATCCTCCGTGTGGACATTATTTAAACTCGCAAATTTCGGGTCTGTCCAGTTTGGGAGTGACAACCCATTTCTGCGGATCATACGGTCCCCAGCGCTTAGGTGTGTGAGGTTTTACTGGACAGAAAAAACCAAGCAGCGGAACTCTCACTGCATTTGCGATGTGCAAAGGGCCGGTGCTGCTGGTGATAAGCAAAGATGAATTCCGGATTACGGGAAAAAATTCTGCGAGTGAAAAACGTCCTACCATTTCTTTTACACGCTCATGTGGAAAATCCTTGGCTAGCTCATGTACAAAATTTTCCTCTCCTGAAGCTCCTGTCAACAATATTGTCCAAGCGGTATTTTCAAGCAACAGCCGAATAATAAGCCCATATTGTGCCTTGTTCAAATTTGGCGCAGAAGCACCGCTGCCGGGATCAGGGTTAAGATAGTATCACCGATTCGATCAGTACGGATCAGCAGAAAACGTTCAGGCGGATTTGAGGAAGAATTTTGTGACATGAAAACATTTTGCTGTTTTCGACAAAAATATAAACTATGCTTTAAAAATATTATGCCAAAGTTTACCTGATACTTGACGACCCATTTCTGCAATTGATTCAGTCAGGGGAATTGATTTTGGACAGGCTTCCACGCAGTTTTGGGCGTTTCCGCAATCGGCAATTCCACCTTCCTGCATAAGAGTGTCAAGCCGTTCGCCGGCCATGTTTTTAGCGGTTGGGTGCATGTTAAAGAGACGTGACTGACTGATGGCGGCCGCGCCGAGGAAGTTGTTGCTGCTGCTGTATTGCGGACAGGCTTCAACACAACATCCGCAGGTCATGCACTCAGAAAGTTTATAAGCAGTTTCCTGATGTTTTTGGGGAAGACGGTCTCCGGGACCGAGGTCGTGGTATCCGTCTGCATTGACCCAGGCCTGTACTTTTTTGAGTGCGCCGAACATCCGTGTACGGTCTACAGCTAAATCCCTGACAACCGGAAATTTACTCATCGGTTCCAGCTTTATTGGTTTTTCCAGTTGATCCACTAAAGCACTGCATGACTGATGTACCTTACCGTTTATGACCATTGTGCAGGCACCGCAAACTTCTTCCAGACAGTTGCTTTCCCATACTACCGGTGTTACTTCCTCTCCTTTTGCGTTTATTGGATTTGCCTGAATATCCATTAAACAGGAGATGACATTTGAGTTGGGAACATAAGGAATTGTGAAAGTTTCCCAGTAGGAACTGGAACTTTCGGAATCCTGACGTTTAATTTTGAAGGTAACAGTATCTGGCATTTTCTATCCTCAGTCGTATTTTCTAGGGCGTGGAGCAATGAGCGATGTGTCCACTGCCTCATAAGAAATATCAGGGCCTCCGTTCTGATAAGTCGCAATGGTAGTTTTGAGCCATTTGATATTGTTTTCAGAGAATCGTTTCATGTACGCTAAATGTTCTGGAGCAAAAGCATCTTCCTGAATATTACCGGTTTCTTTTTGTTTTTCAAATTCCAGATATGTCTCAGGCCGGAAATCGCTCGGCTGATTGAGGTCAAATTCCGGTTTGTAATGTGAACCTCGGAATTCGTCTCTTAACAAGGCACCCTTGGTGATAATTTTGGAAAGCTGAATCATATTCCAGAGTTGATTGATGAAACTCGGTACAGGATTGGACCAATCGGTTGTGTCTACGCATTTTACATTTTTCCAGCGTGATTCAAATTCATTAATTTTGTCGAGTGTTGATTTCAGTTTTTCATTCTCCCTGACGATCAAAACATTGGAAATCATTTCTTCCGCCATCTCCCTGTGCAACGCATAGGGATTTTCATTGCCGTTCATGCTATTGATGTTCGTATAACTTTCCTGCCATTTCTTCACGGAAGCGGTATAGACAGTTTCCGGGACATCTTCTGCTGCATGCGGAACATTTTTCACATAATTGAGTACGCCCGGACTCATCATTAATCCTGTGTATATACAGCTCAGCAATGAGTTTGCGCCAAGTCTGTTTCCACCGTGATACTGATAATCCGCTTCACCTGCAGCATAAAGTCCGGTGATCGAAGTCATTTGATTTTGTGGGGACTGATGGTCGATCAAACCTTCGTCTGTACGCGTGTAATCTGTCCAGATACCACCCATTGAGTAATGCACCGCCGGGAAAATTTCCATCGGCTCTTCACGTGGATCAACACCAGTGAACTTTTCGTAAATCTCAAGGATTCCACCCAGACGATGATCAAGAAATTCACGCGTATGGTGAGTCAAATCCAGATAGACTTTCATTTCGCCGTTAACACCTAATTTATCGTTAACGCAAATATCGTAAATTTCACGCGCTCCAACGTCACGTGGTACCAAATTTCCAAAAAGCGGATAGCGCTCTTCAAGAAAATAAAAACGTTCTGCTTCCGGAATTTCTTTGGGCTTACGTGTATCACCGGCTTTTTTCGGAACCCAGACTCTTCCGCCTTCACCGCGTGCAGATTCACTCATCAAACGTAATTTGTCACGACCGGGAATTGCAGAGGGATGAATTTGAATGAACTCACCGTTTCCGTATTTAGCGCCCTGTAAATATGCGGATGTGACCGCTGTTCCTGTGCAGACCATGGAATTGGTCGAACGTCCGTAAACCAGTCCGGGACCTCCGGTGGCTAAAATCACCGCGTCGCCTTTTTCCGCTTTGATTTCACCACTGCGTAAATTGTGAATGACGGCTCCGACGCAGCGTCCATCATCGTTAAGTATTGCACCAAGATATTCGTGCGCTTCCATTTTTTCAACTAAACCCTGCACCTCGTAGTGGCGTACCTGCTCATCAAGCGCATACAAAAGCTGCTGGCCTGTGGTTGCGCCGGCAAATGCTGTGCGGTGATAAAGTGTGCCTCCAAATCTACGGAAATCGAGATTGCCTTCCGGAGTACGGTTAAATGTTACTCCCAGGCGGTCCATCAGGTTGATGACATACGGTGCGTGATGGCACATGTCTTTGCAGAGCGGTTGGTGTGCCAAAAAATCACCGCCTTTGACCGTATCATAAAAATGGATGTCCGGAGAGTCACCTTCACCTTTGATGTTGACCGCACCATTGATGCCGCCCTGTGCGCAGACTGAATGTGAGCGCTTAACTGGTAAAAATGATACTACCAGCACTGACATGCCGAGTTCCGCCATTTTCATGGTTGCGGCGAGTCCGGCTAATCCTCCTCCAATTACTATAACTCGTTGCTTGCTCATCTATATATCTCTGTTTACCAAATTGCAGACAGTGCGTATAAGGCGCTGGCGGCTAAAATAAAGAAAAGAAAAATGCTGAAAATGCGAACCCGAATTTGAGATTTTGGAGTGAGGGCGATACCCCAGGTCATGCAAAAAGTGTTGAGACCATTTGAAAAATGAAAAACTGCGCCAAGAATACCAAGTAGATAAACCGCTTTGGTGATCATGCCGGAATCAGGATCGCTGAAGCCGCTGGAAAGATGTTCAAAATGAGTCCCCCAGGTGCCTGCGATCCATGGGCCAAGCTGGGCATTCCAAACATGCGCAAGTATAAAAAGCAATACGCCGATGCCGCTGATTCGCTGCAGCCAGTATAAAAGATGTGAAAAATATGTGTAGGAAGGCTGAACACTGGATTCAAAAATCAGCCGAATGCCGAAGAAGGCATGAAAGAAAAGTGGTATGTAAACCACAATGACTAAGGCCCAAATCGCTAATGGACTGTCGTAAAAACCATTAATAACCTCATTGTAAACCTCTGCACCGGAATGCAGATACAACTGCAGGTAGAGATGGTACACCAAAAAAAGTCCTACCGGCACAATACCAGTCAAACTATGGATGCGCCGTGTAAGAAAATGTGAGTCCATATATCATTCCTTGGATTTAAAATACGTTAAATAAACTCTGGAAAATTTCAGGGCTTAGCTTATCACTAAGGGGAGCCAATTAGAAAGTGGTTTTTTCTAATTGGCAAAGATAGAGGATCTGCTTAACGCGATTTTAAAAGCGTAAGTTTAGTTCAGCTTGTTGCTGTTTTTGTCATGGAAAGGGCAAGGCGTGACTTATAACGGGCGCCGGTACGTTTATGCAGAACACCTTTTGTAACTGCTTTGTCGATATTCTTTTGAACACCGGAATAAGCTTCACGTGCCTGTTCAGTATTTCCGCTTGCCAGAATAACGCGGAAATTTTTAATTACTGTACGCAAGTCTGAGCGTAGTGAGCGGTTCTGAGCTGTGCGCTTAATGGTTTGTCTAACTCGCTTAAGTGCTGACTTGTGATGAGCCATATTTGTTTCCTTTTTTTCTCTTAAAAAGCGTTGATAAAATGATCAATGTTCGGCGGTTTTCCATCCACCAGTTGTATTGCAATCACGTCAAATCGTGGTTGCATGTGTGTCAGATGCTTCTGACTGAGATAAAGTTCACCTAGTTGACGCAACTTTGCAATTTTTTTCATTGTCACTGACAAAGACGGATGCGGTCCGCCGCGGCCTTTGCGTGTTTTAACTTCACAAAATACAAGAAATTCTTCGTACTCCGCAATAATGTCAAGTTCACCCAGCCGGGTACGGTGATTTCTCTCAACAATACGATAACCCAGCTCCTGCAAAAAATCGCAGGCGCTTTGCTCTCCTGCTGATCCTGTCTGCTGGCGTTGCTTTGTCACAGCAAACTCATCTGCACTGGTTTGATCCGAAATGATCTTCGATGCAGCGGCGTCAATCCATGTTTCGCAATGGCTTCCCTGTGCAGACTGGTCGGATATCCCTTGTGACGCTCAAAGCCCCATTCCGGATAACGTTTTGCATTTTCGACCATGAACCTGTCCCGTGTCACTTTGGCCAAAATTGACGCAGCGGCGATACTTTTTGAACGCGCATCACCCTTGATTACTGCTTCACCCGGAACTGTTGTCTGCGGATAATGATTCCCGTCAACGAGAGCATAATCCGGAGCGGGTGCTATTTCTGCCAGGCAGCGGTACATACCAAAAAGCGTAGCCTGCAAAATATTCAGCCTGTCAATTTCCTCAGGAGAAATTGAAACAATCTTGAATGCCAGTGCTTCACTGCAAATGAGCTCAAAGAAGCTCTCCCGTTTTTTCAAAGAGAGCTTCTTGGAATCATCCAGCGGATGGCTGGCGTTCCAATCTTTTCCTAAAATGACCGCTGCTACTACGACAGGTCCGGCAAGTGGGCCGCGTCCTGCTTCGTCAACACCGGCAATATTCCTGAATCCACGGCTGGCAGCCGATTCTTCCAGCTTAAGCGTTGGAACTAACCCCGACGCGTTCTTTGATCCGAGCTGCTTTTCCACGACGATCCCGCAGATAATAGAGTTTTGCCTGGCGGACTTTTCCGACTTTAATGACGTCAATACTTTCGATCCGTGGGGAGTGCAGCGGAAAAATACGTTCAACACCATATCCCTGAGTTACTTTTCGGACAGTGAAAGTTGCCTTGTTGTTACCGGCACCGCAATGCTTGCCAATCAATACACCCTCAAATGCCTGGATGCGCTCCTTGTTTCCTTCTGTAATACGGTAGTTTACCCGGACACTGGATCCGACTCTTAACTCCGGCAAGTCGCTGCGTAATTGCGATTGCTCAACTATTTCCAATGCAGTAGACATTTTTTTCTCTTTGCTTAGGTTGAAAATTATTTCTTACTTTGTTTGTTCCTCTACAGGCAACGTCAATGATTATATTAGAGCAGATCCGGACGTCGTTTTTTTGTCCGGACTAAAGCTTGCTCTTTGCGCCACTCTGCTATTTTTTTATGGTTGCCGGAAATTAATTCCTCCGGAACGTCCATTCCCTCATAACTTGCGGGCCGCGTATACTGCGGATATTCCAGCAATGATTGAGAGAAAGATTCCTGCTCAGCTGATTCCTGATTACCGAGAATATTTGGAACAAGGCGACTGACAGCTTCAATCATCGTCATCGCAATGACCTCACCGCCTAAGCAAATGAAATCACCTCCTGAAATCTCCTCATCCACTAAACTGCGAATCCGCTCATCAAATCCTTCGTAGCGTCCGCAAATCAGCGTCAAAACTGCTTCCCGCCGGCTTAGCTGTTTGGCTTTTTTCTGGGTAAAAGGCTGCCCCTGCGGTGTTACTAAAACAGTGTGCGTTTCACGTCCAGCAGCATGATGAAATTCTTTTTGTTCCGCGAGTGTCTGAGCAATTGGCTCAACCCTCAGCACCATTCCGGGACCTCCACCGTATGGTGTATCATCTACCTGAAGATGTTTTCCACGGCCGTGCCTACGGAAATTCACCAGATCTACCTGCAGGTGGCGCTGCTCAATCGCCCTGTTAATTAAACTTTCTTCCAGAAAAGAAGAAAAAATTTCCGGAAACAAGCTCAAAACTTCAAAGTGCAGCATCACTCTCCGGAGCTAAATTTTCGATCAATCCGGGCAGCGGATCAATGACCATGAGCTGTTTTTCAAGATCCAGTTCCAAAACAACGTGCGGTACATCTGGAATGAGGAACTCACTTTCGCCGTTATGCACCTCGTAAACGTTGTTGGCACCGGTTTCCAGAAAATCTACGACCTCGCCTAAAAAACGTCCATTTTGATCTTCTACTCTGCAGCCGATAAGTTGGTGTACAAAAAATTCATCGGACTCTAAAGGCTTCAACTGCTCATCAGGCAGTAGTAAACGGCAACCTTTAATATTTTCCGCAGCGTTGCGGGATTCAATTTCCTCAAAAAGTATGATCCAGCCTTTTTTTGAGGGCAGGATTCGTGAAACTTTTAAGGGTAGCAACTGCCCTGCATTTTCTAAAAAGAAAAGTTTTACAGACAAATAATATTCAGGTGTCTCTGTAAAAAACTTAACCCGAACCGCACCTTTGATGCCGTGTGCGCCGACAATGGTGGCGAACCATGTCAAATCATCATAATCACTAAAGTCACTCAACGCGGCCTTTATCGAATAAAACGATTAGCACGGAACGCTAATTACGCGTTTGTTTTTGCCTGCTTCATCAATCTGCTGACACGATCGGTCGGTTGTGCCCCTACGGAAAGCCAGTGCTTGACACGCTCCGCGTTTATCTCAAAACGGTTTTCAGTAACCATTGGATTGTAAAAACCAATATGCTCAAGATAACGACCGTCGCGTTTGCAACGTTGATCGGCGACTACAATACGGTAGTAAGGTTTCTTTTTTGTGCCACCTCTGGCAAGACGTATTTTAACCATATTAATAATGTTTCAGGTTTTAGGTTTAAATTTCATTTGTAAGATTTCAGTCTAAATCTCTTTGTTTTAAATCTTCTCAATTAGGCATCATATCCTGCATCATGCGCATGGCTTTGCCTGGATTGGAGACTTTTAAGAGCTTTTGCATCATTTTGCGCATCTGCACAAATTGTTTCAGCAACTTGTTTATTTCGCTGACACTTGTACCGCTTCCTTTTGCGATCCGCATTCTCCGTGAACCATTCATCAGTTTATGGTTCTGTCTTTCTTTAATTGTCATTGATGAAATAATGGCGTCAATATGGACCAGTTTTTTTTCATCAACATTTGCGTCCTTCATTGCAGAAGCATTCATTCCGGGCAGCATCCCAATCACGTCTTTCATTGAGCCCATTTTACGCATGGAACGCAACTGATCTCTGAAATCCTCCAGCGTGAATTCGTTGCTTTTCAGCTTTTTCTGCATCTGCAGGGCTTCACGTTCACTGAAAGAATCTTCCACTTTTTCAATCAGTGAGAGCATATCGCCCATGCCCAAAATTCTGGAAGCAATTCTTTCCGGATGGAAAGCTTCCAAATTTTCGAGTTTTTCGCCAACCGCAATAAACTTAATCGGTTTTTGCGTAATGGCCCGGATGGACAAAGCCGCACCACCGCGTGCATCTCCATCCATTTTGGTCAACATCACCCCGCTGATATCAAGGCGGTCGTTGAAACCTTTTGCAACGCTGACGGCCTCCTGGCCTGTCATTGCGTCTGCAACAAAAATAATTTCATGAGGCATGATGGACTCTTTGATCCGGCTCAATTCCTCCATCAATTCCTGATCAATATGCAATCGTCCCGCGGTATCAATAAAAACCGCATCCGCTTCTTCCTGCTTTGCCGCCTCAAGTCCATTCAGGACAATGTCCAGCGGATTTTGATCCGTCGTTGAAGGGTAGCAGGAAACCCCTAAAGTCTCAGCCAGAACCTCCAGCTGTCTTATTGCTGCCGGTCGGTAAATATCTGCAGGAATTAAATAAGGCCTTTTTCCTTCTGTCTGACAAAGCCGCGCCAGTTTTCCCACGGATGATGTTTTACCAGAACCCTGCAGGCCAACCAGCATAGTGACCAGCGGAGCAGTCTCCGGTTCTGCCAAGCCTGAATTTGCGCCGCCCATCATTTCTGTCAACTCTTCGTTGACAATCTTGATGAACTGCTGTCCCGGCGTCAGGCTGCCTTGGACTTCTTCTCCAACTGCTCTTGCCTTAACTGAACGTAAAAACGCTTTTACAACCCTGAAATTGACATCTGCTTCCAACAGTGCCATTTTGACCTCGTTCAGAGTTTGACCGACATTGTCTTCGGTCAAGCGACCTCGGCCACGTACCTTACGTAACGAACCGCTTAATTTGTCTGAAAGGGTCTCAAACATAGAGAATATTTTCCTGTGATAAACATATCATTAGATCAAATTATTCGTGTTCTTGTCAAGCTATTTTACTCTATGTATTTGGAGGGTTGCTAATGGGCAGCTGGTATTGTCTCAGGAGGCGTATTTCTGACTAAAATTTACCACAGCAGGATGCAGTTATTTTGAAGACAGCTACAGTATAGCACTGTATGGGGCTTTTTTGTATTTTTTATGAATTAATCCTCAGGGCGCCTTTATTCCCAAAAATCGGTACGGATTTTCTTTTTTTTATGGCGTGGNGTTTTGAACTTTTCCTCAACGGATTCAGGAGCTGTCTCCGTGGATTGTTCATGCTGTTGCACACTTTTTGAGGGAGNCTGATAGGCAGTTTCCAAAAAAGTNGGGCCANTNCCGGCGTTGCGGGTTTCAGACATGGAAAGACTGTATCGCGGAATGACTGTTTGAAACTGTGTGCTATATGTCGCGGCTGCAGGCGTGACTTTGTCAAGATTACCGTCGACATAGGTTGGATAAAAATTTGTGGTACCCTTCAAGCGTTTCCAGTCTGCTTTACGGTGTTTTTTTTCTTTACTCATGCTTGGTTGCGGTTGAAAGTTTTTTGCAACTGTATTGCTGAAAGATTGAAATGTTGCCAATTCCTTTATAGACTAATTAGAGCAAAATGCAAACCATGTTCGTCATTTTAAATATCTATGAATAAAAACAGCTCTCAGTCCGTGCTTAATATGGTACTGGCCAGTCCGAGAGGATTCTGCGCAGGTGTAGATCGTGCGATCACCATTGTCGAAAAAGCATTAGAAATTTACGGCGCTCCGATCTATGTTCAGCATGAAATTGTACACAACAAGCATGTTGTTCAGCGCCTTAGAAATGACGGTGCGGTTTTTGTGGAAAATATTGATGAAATTCCGGAAGGTTCACATGTTATTTATTCAGCGCATGGAGTTGCTCCGGAAGTTCGGCAAAGGTCGGAAAAACGTAATTTAAAGGTGCTTGATGCAACCTGTCCGCTGGTGACTAAGGTGCATGGAGAAGCCCAGCGTTATGCTAAGCAAGAACACACAATTATCCTTATCGGTCATCACGATCATGTTGAAGTTCAAGGTACTGTCGGAGAGGCACCGGAACGAATTATCGTAGTAGGTAATGTGGAAGAAGTTGCTGCTTTAAAAGTTAAAGATGAGGACAAAGTTGGTTACATAACACAAACCACTTTATCCATGGACGATACTGCAGAAATAATTGATGAGCTTAAAAAACGCTATCCAAAAATTCAGGGGCCGGCTAAAGACGATATTTGTTATGCAACTCAAAATCGCCAGAATGCAGTTAAAGCCTTAAGTAAGGAAGTAGAATTGGTACTTGTTGTAGGAGCGCAGAATAGTTCTAATTCTGTGCGTTTACTGGAAGTCGCAAAAACAACTGGAGTCAATGCACGCCGGATTGAATCCGCGGCGGAATTAAAAGCGGAATGGCTGGAAGGCGTCCGGAATATTGGCATTACCGCAGGCGCATCCGCACCTGAAAATATTGTGCAGGGTATTGTTACGGAACTGCGGAAAATGTCTTCCTCAAGTCAAGTCCGGGATCTTGAAATAGTCCGGGAAGATGTTACTTTTGCTTTGCCCGCAGTCTTAAGAACTGCCTAAATTCAGCCGCTGCTTTTCCACGTGGTGAAATACGGTTTTTTCCTTCCGCGGACATTTCGCCAAAAGTCTGCTGCTGTCCAGTTGCTTGAAAAATTGCGTCCCAGCCAAAATCACGGGAACCTCTTGGTTCCACGATCATCCCTTTCAGCTTTCCTTCAAAAAAATGCATGGTTTTTCCATCATCCGTGAAAGCTAAACAACAGACTGCCTGCGCGGATTTATCTTCAAACTGGGATAAAGCCTGTACAATGCCCTCCAAACCCATGCCTGCTAAAAACCATTTTACGAGTGGTCCGGGCAATTCATTCCAGGCATCAAAATATAAAGATGTATCTTCTACAATCACTGGAGCATGAAGCTCCTCATAGGCCTGTTGAAGTTTGAATTTCAGCAGTTCATGCAAATCCGAGGTTTGAATTTCCTTTAAATCTAGTGGTACTGAAATTAACTCATGTTCCAGCAGTGCGGACAATTCCCGGAGTTTGTTAGTGTTTGAAGTAGCAAAGTGAAGTTTCAAGATGGGGGATCTCAGATTTCAGGCTGGATTGCCCTGTTAACAACTGTTGCTAATGCTGGAGCAAATAAACATTGTACTGTTTTTGTAGAGGGACTTTTTAAAGTATAGGCCTCAAATATCAAGATCATCAATAACGTCATTGTAACTCAGTCTACCTAGAACCAATCCGCAAACCGCGATGAGGATGGCAACTGCTCCGCCCAATAAATAGGCCAGCAGTACAAAACCGCTCAGAACACTGTAACGGACGAAGCGGTTATTTTTTAACTGAGTTATGAATTCTTCCACATTTTCCCTAAAATAAGTCTGCTTACAAACAAGCACTTAAAGGCGCGAGGTTTGCGTTTTTAATAGTCTTTGCATTTGCCAAGGCACGTGGCAAAACGCTCCAGACGTAAAATTCGGTAGTGCGCAGCTTATTCCAATAAAATTGTGCTTCTTCATTTTCCTCAAGTAATTCTACTTGAGAAGCCGCACCATCAAGCATGCTTTTCCATTTTTTCTGGGCAGACTCTGCCTGCTTTAGTAAATAGAAACAACAGAGTACATCACCCATTAAATCCAGCATATTGACTGCATAAAGTACGTAACCGTCTTTGCCTTCTGCTTCTCCTGTTTTTTTCAAACAGGCAATACTTTCCAGCATGAGTGTACGATAAGTCTCCCACTCTGCAACCCAGCCTGCGAGTTCGCCATCTGGTGAATTGTGATCAAACCAGCTCAATTCATCAACAAGGACATCCAGCAATTGGCCTTTTTTGGTATTGAATTTTCTGCCAACCAGATCGAGTGCCTGTATGCCATTTGTACCTTCATAGATTGAGGCAATTTTCTGGTCACGAGCATTTTGCTCCAGCGGAAAATCCTGGGTAAATCCAACACCGCCCAAAACCTGGATGCCTACACGTGCAACTTCAAAGCCCTGGTCTGTGCCGAATGATTTACAAACCGGAATATGCAGGTCAAGCAAATCCTGGTATTTTTCACGGCTTTCTTCCGGACCATGCTTCGCCATGTCTATGTACCATGCAGTTGTGTATATCAGTGCGCGGAGTCCTTCAGTGACTGCTTTCATCTGCATCAGCATTCTGCGTACATCTGGGAATTCAACGATTAAGGCTTTCTCTCCGGGATGAACCGCTGATGGGCCCTGGGTACGTTCTTTGGCATAAGCCCATGCATTTTGTACTGCCGCGCCTGCACCTGCAAGTCCCTGCAAACCTACGAGCAAACGTGCTTCATTCATCAACTGGAACATTTGTGCCATGCCGATATTTTCCGCTTTCAGCAAATATCCCTCACAATCATTGTTATCTCCAAAAGACAGCAAACAGGTTGGTGAGCCATTGATTCCCATTTTATGCTCGATACTCACAACTTTTACATCATTCGGTGTACCGTCCANTCGTATTTTAGGCACAATAAAAAGGCTGATGCCTTTTGTNCCTTCCGGAGAATTCGGGGTACGTGCCAGCAGGAGGTGGATGATGTTATCCGCCATGTCGTGGTCACCGTTTGTGATAAACTGTTTTGTGCCTTTTATCAAGTAATGTCCTGCGTCCTGTTTGGTCGCAGTTGTGGCTGCATCACCAACTGCAGTGCCGGCCTGAGGNTCAGTCAGACACATTGANCCGGCCCATGTGCCGCTGAACATTTTTTCGCAAAAATTAGTTTTTTGTTCTGCCGAACCAAAAGTGTATATCAGATTAGCAGCGCCTGAAGTGAGCGATGCGCCGATGGTAAAACCCTGATTGGCCGCCAGTTGGGTTTCTTTACCAATGATCGAAATAACTTCTGGAAGACCCTGACCTCCGTATTCTGGAGGTAAATTCATACTCAACCAACCACCTTCGCCCAACTGTTCCCAGGCATTGGCAAAACCATCCGGAGTTACTACTGAACCATTTTCAATTCTGCATCCCTGCCGATCACCATTTTCGTTAAGTGGTGCAAGTACCTGTTCCGAAAAAGTGCTGGCTTCATTGATGATCATTGTAAACATCTCTTCGTCAAACTCTGAAAAATCGGGAAGTTCACACAATTTTCCTGCGGCTAAAGTTTCATTAACGACGAATTGTAGTTCTCTGCGGTCGACTTGATATTCTGTGCTGCTCATGTTGATTTAATTTGGAAGAAGGATGGGGTTGTCTATTTTTGCTTAATTATTGAAAAGCTCCCTCTTTGGCAGGAAGTGTCTTGTGGGAAAAATATTCAATCCATTTTCTNAAAAATTATTGATGCATTAGTTCCGCCGAAACCAAAGGCATTTGACATAGCAATACGCAATTCCTTTGATTTACCGGTATTGGGTGTAACGTCCAAATCACATTCCGGATCCATATTGTCGATGTTGATTGTGGGTGGAATAAAATTATGGTGCAGGGCTTTGATGGAAAAAACGGCCTCGATTGCGGCAGCNGCTCCGAGCAGGTGTCCGGTCATGGATTTGGTTGAACTGATTGAAAGCTGCTGTGCGGCTTTTTCTCCAAGAGCCATTTTTATAGCTTTTAGTTCGTTAAGATCACCGACTGGAGTTGAGGTGCCGTGCGCGTTGACATAGTCAATATCTTCTGCAGCCAAACCGGAGTCTTTGAGAGTCATTTTCATTGCTCTGGCTGGCCCTTCGGCAGAAGGAGAAGTGACATGAAATGCGTCTGAACTGAATCCGTAACCGGTAATCTCACAGTAAATACGAGCACCGCGTGCTTTAGCAAATTCGTAGTCCTCGAGAATCAACATTGCAGAACCTTCACCCATCACAAAACCGTCACGGTCTTTGTCAAAAGGACGGCTTGCACGCTGCGGATCATCATTTCTGGTACTGAGCGCATGCATTGAGGCAAAACCCGCGATTCCGAGCGGCGTTACACTGGATTCAGCACCGCCGGCAATTACCACTTTTGCATCGCCGCGTTCAATCGTACGTGCTGCGGTGCCAATTGCGTGATTTGATGATGTACAGGCGGAAACAGAGCAGGCGGNATAGTTCTTCGCTCGAAAGAGGAGGGAGANATAACCAGGTGCCAAATTACTCAAAGTCATCGGAATGAAAAACGGGCTGACACGNTTGGGTCCACTCTCAAGTAGAATCTTCGTGTATTTTTCNATACAGCCCAGACCNCCGATACCGACACCCATCGAGACACCGACCTCTTCTTCAATATCTTCAGTAATCTCCAGTCCGGAATCATTCAAAGCTTCCTGCGTAGCAGCAATGGAATACTGAATGAACAGATCCATTTTTTTAGCTTCTTTGATTGGAATAATTTCAGGCAACTCAAAATTCTTGATTTCACCTGCAATCTGACAACGGTATAGTTCAGGATCAAAGTTTGTGATCTTGTCTATTCCTGACTGCCCATTTATGCAGGCTTCCCAGGAAGTGGGGACATCATTTCCGAGCGGGGACGTGCAACCAAGCCCCGTAACTACTACGCGGTTTCCCATGTTCTTTCAGAATGACAACGTGAAAGGATGACAGGCACTGCCTGAACAGCAGTGCGGAGATCATCTTCTGAACTAATTGCCGTAAACTCAGGCTTTTGCTTCCGCAATGAAGTCAACTGCGGATTGAACTGTGGTAATCTTTTCTGCNGCNTCATCGGGAATATCAACTTCAAATTCCTCCTCAAGTGCCATTACCAGTTCTACTGTATCCAGTGAATCTGCATCTAAATCTTCAATGAAATTTGAGNTCATGCTTATTTCAGACTCATCTTTACCTAATTGCTCACTGATGATTTGGACGACCTTCGCTTGTATTTCTTCCATGTTTGTTTTCAAAAAAAGGGTTAATAAGATTAAAACGAGCATTCTTTTTTCCTTAGAAACAGGAAAAAAGTCAACTCTATTTATGTTAGTACGAATATTTAGTACATTCCGCCGTTCACATGCAGAATTGTTCCGGTTATGTATGAAGCCTCTTCAGAAGCGAGGAAAGCAACTGCGTTGGCGATATCGTCCGCATCCCCCATGCGCCCCAAAGGAATTTGCTGCAGGATTACTTCCTGCTGACTTTCATTGAGAGCTTGTGTCATTGCAGTATCGATAAATCCAGGAGCAACAGCATTGACTGTAACACCGCGTGCTCCAACTTCACGTGCCAGCGATTTGGTAAAGCCAACCAGTGCGGATTTTGTTGAACTATAATTTACTTGTCCGGGATTTCCGGAAAAGCCTACCACAGAAGAAATATTTATTATTTTCCCCGTACGCTGCNTAACCATAGNCCGGATCACTGCTTTGGTCACATTGAAAACNCCATTGAGGTTGACGTCAATGACCTTTGACCACTGTTCCGGTTTCATGCGCATAAATAGGTTGTCCTGCGTAATTCCGGCATTATTGATTAAAATGTGAATACTTCCGAGCTCTTCAATAATTTTTTTCACCATTGTTTCAATGGCTTCTAAGTCGGTTACATCTGCCTCAAAAGTCAGGCATTTCCGACCTAGTGATTCCACTTCTACGCGCACTTCCGCGACTTCCGGGCTCATATCCGCCAGCACAATATCTGCTCCGGACTCAGCCAATTTTAATGCTATTGTTTTACCAATGCCTCTTCCGGCTCCAGTTATTAGTGCAGTTTGACCTTCTAAATTCATAATTCTCTCAGCAATATTCTTTCTGGTTCAGCTATCCTACTCAGCATCAGGTAAAATAACAACTCTCTATTATTTTGCGAAGGAGAGTTCAGCGCANTTTGAAATAAATAATCAGCGTGAGTACGAACAGCCAGATTGATTTAAGGTGCATATGCCAGATCACACGACTGTTAACTTCCTGCGGAGTTAACAACTTGTTTTCTTCAGGAACAGGGTCAATTCCCAACTTGTTCTGCAAAATTATCCAAACTGAGATAACATCCTGCTTCTTTTCAGAATATGTCCAGAGGCGTTGCAGATGATGATGGTACGGAGAGCGTAAAAAAAAGCGGTAGCGCTCTGCTTTGGTCCGACCCTTCCTCCACATTATGAACTTGAAAAANGTTCGTTGAATGATAGAGGATAGTACTGAAAACACAAAAACTCCGCCAACAATCGGTAAAAACAATTCTGCTTTNACAAAAATAAACATGGCCGAAACCATACTGCCTAAAGCAAGTGCACCCAAATCGCCCATATATATCAAAGCNGGAGGCGAATTATATTTAAGAAAAGCGACACCTGCACTAATAACCAATGCCGAGAGCACTGCAAGTTCCTTAATATCATGNGAGAGACTTGGAATTTTCAACTTTGCCGCGAACTCCGGGTCTCCTCCTATATACGCCACAAGTCCGACAAACATTGCGCAGGTCATCAAAGGTACAGTTGCCAGTGAGTCCATACCGTCTGTAAGATTGACCGCATTTGCACCACCAACGATGATAAGTGTCATGAATGGAATAAACAGATATTTCGGTAAGTACGGATACGCTGTTTTGAGAGGTACCAGCGGTACCACCAAATGTCCATCAATGTCGACAAACAAATATAATCCGGTTACAACTAGCAGTGAAACGATAAATTGAGCAGCCAGTCTCCAGAGTCCGCTTATTCCATCTGCTTTTTCGCTGTACGATTTTCTGGCCTCATGACCAGACTCAATCCGTCTTTTACTGATGACTTTTGCTATATCGTCAACTGCCCCGATAATTCCAAACGAGAGCAGGATCACCAACAGAGCAACAACATACTGGTTCAGATTACACCAGAGTACTGCACCAAAAACTATTCCCATAATCAAAACGCCACCGCCCATGATTGGAGGCGCCCCGGTGTAGGGTTTTGTGTCGGCTGGCGCGGTGATAAAATCTGAGGTAATTCCCCTTTTTCTGAAGGATCGTATCACCTTCGGCATCACCCACACAATCAGCAGGTAGGCCGTTAAAAATGCCATTCCGCCGCGAAATACGACAGACTTAAAAACCTGATATTGCCAAATTGANTGCAGTAGTGCTGCCAGCATTTAAGTCCTAAAGTGTCATTAGTTCTTTTTCCTTTGCGGCTACTAACTCATCCACCATATTTGTATGCTGATCTGTTACTTTCTGGACGTGTTCCTGAGCTACTTTTTCCTCATCTTGAGAGATAAGCTTATCTTTTTCCATCTGTTTAAGATTATCATTCCCGTCTCTTCGTACATTACGTACAGCGATTTTAGTGTCTTCTCCGATTTTTTTGATCTGCTTGACGTAATCTTTACGTCTTTCTTCAGTAAAAGGAGGAGTCACTGCACGGATAATATTTCCGTCATTAGCGATACTGAAACCCAAATTTGCTGCTTGTAAACTACGTTCAACTTCCTTGATCATACTTTTTTCCCAGGGACTGATCGCCAGCATCTGAGGTTCAGGTGTTGAGATGTTAGCAACCTGATTGATTGGAGTCGAGTTTCCGTAATAATCAACCTTGACGGATTCCAGTATTGCGGGAGATACTCGTCCTGCATGGATGCCACTGAGATCCTGTTTCAGGTTTTCAATGGTGAGATCCATTTTGTGATTAACCATTTCTTCAACTTCTTGTGTATTTTCAAGTGTCATATTCCTCTTTAGTTGATCAGGGTTCCGATTTTTTCACCACACACTGCCTTGAGGATGGAATCAGTTTCACGGTAGTCAAGTACCAGGATGGGAAGTTGATTATCACGGCAAAAAGCAATGGCTGTTGCATCCATTACCTGCAGATTTTGTTTTAGAACTTCGTCGTAATTTAATTTCTCGTAACGTACTGCATCAGGGTGCTGCATAGGATCTTTGTCATAAACACCGTTGGTTTTAGTGGCTTTTATCACAATTTCAGCACCGACCTCAGACGCACGTAATACCGCGGCTGTATCCGTAGTGAAGAATGGATTTCCTGTCCCTGCCGCAAATATTACCACCCTCTTTTTTTCCAAATGCCGATCTGCTCGGCGTTTGATGTATGGTTCTGCAATAGCATTCAGTTCAATTGCAGACAAAACGCGGGTTAAAACTCCACTTTGTTCCAGTATTTCCTGCAGACAGATACTGTTGATCACGGTGGCCAGCATTCCCATGTGATCTCCTGCGACTCGGCCNACATTTCCTTCTGCGGATNTTGATCCACGGAAAATGTTGCCTCCNCCTACCACAATCCCTACTTCTANTCCCAGATTGTGAACTGCAACGACACTATCAGCAAGGGCTCGGATTGTATCGTACTCAAATCCTGTCCCCTGCTCTCCCCCGAGAGTTTCTCCGCTTAATTTCAGTAGTATACGTTTAAATTTCGGGGTCATAGTTTTTCGTTTAGAACTGATATTTTTCAAAGGTGCTGAAATTTATATTCACACCAAGTTCTTTGGCCGTGCTTTCAACCAGTTGGCTGACTGAAACCTGAGGGTCTTTCACAAAGGGTTGGCTTTCCACACAAATTTCCTTGAGGAATTTATTCAAACGGCCGCCGATCATTTTTTCAATGATATTATCCGGTTTTCCGGATTCACGTGCCTGTGCTGTAAAGACATCTTTTTCTTTTTCCAGCACTTCACTTGAAACCTGATCCGCTTTCACTGCTTCTGCAGGAAATGCCGCAATATGCATGGCAATGTCACGTGCCAATGTTTCCAGTCGTACATCATCACAAGGCTGATCTGTTTCCAGCGGAACGGCCACCCCAATTTTTCCGTTGCTGTGGATATATCCGCCGACGGCACCATTGCTGATTTCCATTTTTCTGCTGCCGAGAATTTGCATATTCTCACCTAACTCAGCAATTGTTCCAGTCAGCAAAGTCTCAACATCGCCTTCACCTGCAACCAGCGGTTGCGTCAGTAGATTGTCCGCACCCTTCTCACAGACTTGATTTGCAAGTTGTTTGATGAATGCCTGAAACTTTTCGTTTCTTGAGACAAAATCAGTTTCACAGGCAACTTTAACTAAACCCGCGCTTTTCCCATCCGCACTAGTTGCAAAGCAGACTGCGCCTTCACTAGTATCACGTGCGGATTTTTTTAAAGCTTTGGCCTGGCCTTTTTTACGCAGGTAATCCTGCGCGGCTTCAATGTCTCCATTTGTTTCAACAAGGGCTTTCTTGCAATCCATCATTGCTACCCCGGTTATTTCTCTTAAATCTTTTACTGCTGACGCTGTAATCGTTGTCATCTTTTTTGTTCTACTAATTGTTTTAGTTAGTTTTAATGTGGTTTCCGGAAATACAAAATGTAAATCCGGAAAGTCATCTGGAAGGAGTCTTTATTTTTCTGCGTCTGACTTTTTAGTCGCTTTTACTGCTGTCGGCTTTTTTTCAACAGTTTTGCCTTCGCTTGCTCCATCTACTTTTTTCGCCACTGCTTTTACTTTCGCTGCAGGTTTGGNTTTTTTTGCGGGAGCTTTTTTCTTAGCAACTTTTTCTTCAGCAGCTTTCGCTTTTGCCGCAGGCTTTGCATCAGCAACCTTCACTTCAGCGGCTTTCGCTTTTGCCGCAGCAGGTATTGGTTTTGCCGCAGCAGGTTTTGGCTTTGCAGAATCTTTTGCTTTAGCAACAAGAGACTTCTTCTCAGTTTTTATGGGTGCAGATCCGGCTTTTTTCTCAGGAGCAACTCCACTTTTTCCAGCAGAATCTTTTGCTACAGGNTTGGCTTTTTTAGCAGGAGCCTTTTCAACNGGAGCAGAGTCAATTCGGTTTTGCTTCCNAAGAGCTAAGCCTTCCATGACTGCGGTCGAAATCACACTTGCATACAATGCTACTGCACGCGGTGAATCATCATTGCCCGGAATCATAAAGTCAATCCCGGTTGGGTCACAGTTTGTATCAGAAACTCCAACTACTGGGATTCCCAACTTTTGGGCTTCTTTCAGTGCAAGCTGTTCTCTGTGGCAATCTGTAATAAACAACATGGACGGAATGNTTTTCATATTCCGTACTCCACCGAGGGAGCGTGCCAATTTCACGCGTTTACGTTCCATCATCAAAGCTTCTTTTTTGATGACACCTTCGTAATTTCCGTCTTCTCCGGCAATTTCTTCAAAGGATTTCATGCGTGCGATGGACTGCTTGACTGTACCAAAGTTGGTCAGTAAACCTCCCAGCCAGCGGAAATTGATGTAGGGGCTGCCGCAGCGGTCAGCTTCTTCTTTGACAATGCGTTGGATTTGAGTCTTTGTGCCGACAAAAAGCGGTACTCGGCCTTCTTCAGCGGATGCCTTCACATACTCATAGGCTTCTTTGAGTTTTGTTAAGGTCTGGCGCAGATCGATTACGTGAACTCCGTTTTTTACGCCGTAGATGTACGGTGACATCTTGGGATGCCAACGTTTTGTCTGGTGTCCAAAATGAACTCCAGCTTCTAAAAATTGCTTCATTGATATGACAGCCATAAAATCTCCTTGTAATGGCTTGGTTAAACGCCCGCGGGATGAAATCGGACTAACTGGCTCTGATGTGAATCATAAAGAAACGGTCCTGCTGTCTTCATCCCTTGACAAACAGTTTCCACTTCTCTTTTAAGAATAATAAATTAAACCTATATTTATAATCAATCTTCTGGTAGTTTACAAGTTATTTGTCAAGAATATTGTANAAGAAGTAATGATTGCGTATTCCGATTGTCCCGTCCGGGATGTTCAAATTTCTTTGCAGCCTTCAGCAAAAGAAATAATGGAAATGGATTTTCTCTGCTTCACTTTGCCCTGGAATGAGCAAGATTACCGAGAAATGCAAAAGCAACCTTCTTTTAACAATTGGCTGCTGGAAATTCCGGATGTCTGTGCTGTAGGAATGTTGGCGTTTCAGTCTGTTCCTCCGGAACTGGAAATACTCAGGCTAGGAGTGCATCCGGACTGGAGAAAACGCGGACTTGCAGAATTTATGCTGGAACAGTTGGAAATACTTGCGAAGTCGGATAGGATAGAATCACTCTGGCTGGAAGTCCATGCGGCCAACAAATCTGCAGTTTCATTGTACAGCAAACTTGCTTACAAAGAAACAGGCAGTCGAAAAAATTATTTTCGGAACCCTTCAGGGGGTGCACTTTTGTTTAAAAAATTACTGAAGCACGATGCTTGATTAATGGGGTGAATTTATTAGTCTGATAAGCAGTAAATAATCACAAAATACTTAAATTGGAGCACCATTGAAAGAAGCGGCAATATTACTTACAAGTGGCAAATTTAATTCCCGTAACGCAAAAACAGCATTTGGACTCGTCCGGAAATCAGAGCACTATGATATCCTCGCGGTCATTGATCAAAATACCGCAGGAAAAGACGCAGGAGAACTGGTAGACGGGAAAGCAGTTGACATCCCCGTCCATGCGTCGATTAAAGATTTTCTCCGCTCACAAAGTTCAAAACATAATATAACACCGGAAGAATGCGGCATTGGAGTTTATGCAATTATAGGGATTGCCACGGAAGGGGGCTTTATTCCAGGTGATTTGCGTTTGGAGTTGCTGGAAGCTCTCTCCTNCGGTATGCATATCGTCAATGGCCTGCACCACTATTTGAGCGATGATGCGGAAATTGTACAGACTGCAAAGCAAAATCACGCCGAACTGCTAGATATTAGAAAACCGAAAAGCGCCAGGGATAATGCTTTCTGGACAGGTGACATTTTAAATGTGCGTGCTCCAAGAATTGCCATGTTTGGAACAGACTGCGCTTTGGGAAAACGTACCTCCAGTATTTGGCTGAGAGATGCCTGCCGTGAGTATGGAATTCGCACCGAAATGATATACACCGGTCAGACGGGGAAACTACAGGGTGGTCACTATGGATTTATTCTTGACTCTACGCTCAATGATTTTGTCAGTGGTGAACTTGAGTCAGCAATTATGCTTTGTGATCAGGAGGAGAATCCCGATTTGATTTTACTTGAAGGTCAATCATCATTACGTAACCCTTCCGGACCATGCGGTTCAGAATTCTTATGCAGCGCAGCGGCGAAAGGTGTGATCCTGCAGTGCATGCCGAAACAGAAATATTATCTCACAGACTATGAACGGGAACTTTGGCCGATGCCGCCGATTGAAGAGGAACTGGAATTGATTCGACTTTATGGAGCGCAAACCTTGGCAGTGACACTGAACAGTTCAGATCTTACAAAAAGAGAACTGCAGGCTGAACAAAAAAATCTTGAAGAACGCCTGGGATTACCNGTGGTGTGTCCAAAGGAAGAAGGTATGGGAAGACTTGTACCTGTGGTGCAGGAATTCCTCAAGTTACAGGCAGAAAAAAACTAAAACGCTTACTGATTAACGCAGGCGTTTTTGCAGGATTTTCCGGAATTATGTCAATGGTAATTTGACTTATTACTCTGCGTTTAATACTCAGNGAGTCTTGGCAGCATTTCCGCGAAATTACAGGGCCGGCTGNGGATATCGAGTTGTGCGGCNAGTATTTTGTCCCATCCGGTTCTGCATGCTCCAGAAGAGCCCGGCAGGCAAAAAATATAAGTCCCGTTCGCAACTCCGGCTGTGACTCGTGATTGGATAGTAGAGGTGGAAATTTCCTCATAAGATACCCAGCGGAACATTTCTCCAAATCCTTCAATTAGTTTGTCAAATAAAGGTTTGACTGCTTCAGGGGTACCGTCACGGCCTGTGAGCCCTGTACCTCCGGTTGTCAGGACAATGTCTACTGCCGGATCCACAATCCAGCGTGAAAGTACGGCTCGGATCTGGTAAATATCATCCGGAACGAAACACTTTTCTGCAAGTGTGTGCCCTGCTTGAGTGAGCCGTTCCGCAAGAGTTTTTCCGGAGGTGTCGGTCTCTGCTGTTCGGGTATCGGATACTACGAGGACCGATATTCTCAGTGGTANAAAATCTGTTTCTTTCATAAATCGAAGATGTTGNTGGGTTTAAAGTTTCAAATATTGGGAGTCTGTATTTTTTTGAAATCCTTATTGAACTGCTGACTATTGTCATTTTTTTTTGCTCTAATTGTCAATTTAACTCATGAGCGGCATATTTCAAATATTTACTTAAATTTAAACGGAAATAAGATACTCTGTTCATGAAAACCACAAAGGTTGAGAGTCTGTTCCGGAAGTTGAAAGATTCAATTCCAAAAGCGGAAACTGAGCTGTGCTACCGTAATACGTTTGAATTGCTGATCGCGGTAATTCTCAGTGCGCAGGCTACTGATATTTCGGTGAATAAAGTTACTCCGGAATTGTTTGCTGCATTTCCAACACCGCAAGAGATGTGTGGGGCAGGCGCAGAAAAAGTATTGTCGTACATCAAGAGCATCGGACTTGCACCAACGAAATCGAAAAATATAGTCAAAACCTGTGCTCAACTTGTAGAAAATCACGCAGCTCAGGTTCCGCAAAATAGAGAACAATTGGAAGCGCTCGCGGGAGTGGGACGCAAAACAGCAAATGTTATCTTGAACACAGCTTTCGGACAGCCTGTAATTGCGGTGGATACTCACATATTCCGGATCTCTAACAGAACGGGACTTGCGCCCGGAGATACAGTTTTGCAGGTTGAAGAAAATTTGATGAAGTCAGTTCCGGAAAAATGGAAAAAAGACGCGCACCATTTGCTGATTCTGCATGGACGTTACGTATGCAAGTCACGAAAACCTGACTGTGAAGATTGCGCGATAGTCAAAGAATGTGAACACCCTGACAAAACATTTCCATAAATATTTCCAGATTAAAAAATTTTACTAAATCTTTTGTAGGCTAAATATGAATGCTTTTTTGCCTTTTGATAATATCAGCGGGATATTTTTTGTATTCCTCAATGTTGTTACGCCGGTTTTTATACTTGTATTAATTGGTTATTTCATTGGACCACGTTTACAAGTTCAAGCTCGCTCACTTTCACGTCCGGCTTATTTTGTTTTTGCTCCAGCCTTTGTTTTCAACATGATCATCAAGACTAAAATTGAAGCGGAACTGGCATTTCAGATGGTAGCTTATATTTTTACCGCGCAGTTCGCGGTGGCATTTCTGGGCTTTCTGGTGGCCAAAGCCCTTAGGCAATCGAAAGAAGTTTCTGCAGCATTTGTACTGATTGCAACATTTGGCAATGTCGGAAATTTTGGGCTGCCGCTGATTGAGTTTCGGTTGGGAGATGCGTCACGCACTCCGGCGACGATATATTTTTTGGCGATTCTCTTTATTTCTTTTGTGATTTGCGTAGGCGTGGCAAGTTGGGCCCGCAGCGGGGGTGTGACAGCGGTATTTTCCGTATTTAAAACACCTGCATTGCTGGCTTTGATTCCGGCACTGGCTTTCAACATGTCAGGTGTTGAGGTTCCGATTTTTCTCTCACGTGTGAGTGGTTTGCTGGGACAGGCAATGATTCCGGTGATGCTCATTACACTTGGAGTACAGATGGGTGAGATCGATAAAATAAAGATTAACTTCAATGTTTTTGCCGCGAGTACGGTACGTTTGATTGGAGGGCCTGTGCTGGCGCTGTTGTTGGTTCCGTTTTTTGGCCTTGAAGGAATGGAACGCAGTACAGGAATTCTTCAGGCGGCTATGCCCGCGGCTGTACTTGCATCCATCATTGCCCTGGAGTACAAGCTCTGTCCGGAATTTGTCACCACAACCGTTCTTTTTTCAACGCTTTACAGTATTCTAAGCTTAACTATAATACTGACTATAATTTGATTCAGCAATTTAAGTATGATCTGTGCTGTGCTGAACAACGAGTAAAAGCTGGCCTTCCTTGATACTCACTGTGACAGGATTGGAGAGCACCTGATTTGATACACCTGAAGGTGATTTTCCGGGCAGCAAAGCATGATTATTCAATTCAAACTTTAATCCTTGTGAAACAACGCCCTCTGCCCCGCTGAAAAGAGGGAGCAGTGAAAGTGTTGTTCCGGGAGGGAGAGTCTCTTTCCATGTGCCCAGGATAAACTCCATGCGTTCCAGCGGAGTCCAAATGATGAGACGTGCACGTGGAGCATACTTAAACAGAATTTCCAGGCTGGAGAGAAACTGATCCTGTCGTCCACCGTCTGCGCCAAGCAGGTTAATTTCTGTAAATCCAAGTTTCAGGCAATGTCGAACGGCTTTGTCTGCATCGTTGGTGTCCTGCTCTTTGACATGAAAGAGTATTTTTTCCGGAAGTTGTTTTTGCACATCCCGATGAAGGGAGTCGAAATCTCCAACTACCGCGTCAGGAAGTAGGTTTAAAACGTGCAGCAGATTTGCACCGCCGTCAGCGGCTACCCGATAATCAGCTTCACGCCATAACTGCTTCAGCAGTGCCTGAGGTGGAGGGTTCCCGTTACAGATAATTAAGGCTTTTTTAAGCGGCCTTTCTATTTTTTGTTTTTCAATTTGACTCATCGAGCTGACTTTATGCAAGAACTATTAAAATCTTTTCCTGTTGTAGTAGAAATTCCCGTCATCTGGGGGGATATGGACTCTTTTCAACATTTAAATAATGTAATTTATTTTCGCTATTTTGAGAGTGCTCGTATTCAATATTTTGAGGCTGTGGGCTTGATGGACATCGTGGAACAATTGGGAGTAGGCCCTATTTTAGGATCAACCTCCTGCCGCTATCGAACTCCCCTCACCTATCCGGATACTGTTTATGTTGGAGCTAAAATAACAGAAATGCATGAGAAACGTTTTACAATGGAGTACCTGATTGTTAGTGAGCAGTATCCGGAAACGGTAGCAGAAGGTAGCGGTGTTGTGATTTGCTATAACTATCAAAAAAATCAGTCAACTCAGATTCCGGAAGTTGTTCATCACGCCATAGAAAAACTGGAAGGACGAGAATTTTGAGATTGAAATAATTTTTCTGCAGGAATCTGCTTTTTAAGGAATGCTCTCAGTGGATTCAGGCAGATAAAAAACAACCTCACCTGTACGCACCAAACCCAATTGTTTGCGGGCAATCAATTCAACATAGGCCGGATTTGTTTTCAGCGCAGCTATTTCTTCTGTCATCAAAACTTTCTCCAGTTCCATTGAATCCAGTTTTTGAACAAGTGTTTGTTCATATGCTTCCAGCCTGTTAGTCGCTAAAATACCGTAACTTCCAATAACAGAGATCAGCAGCATTACCACGCCAAAGCCTGCAATTAAAACCATGGTAAACAGTGAACGCCATTCTTCGGACTCTTTTGCCAGACCAACGGTATTCTCTTGTGATTTAGGCGGTGAAAACAACCCGTTAACGTAGAGAATTCGGTCGTGGTTCTTTAACCGTTTAGATTGAACGACGGGCCGGTTTTGTTTATTCAGGCTATTTTTGGCAGTAGGATAAAGCATTTTTTACATTAATCATAATACACTGCAGACATATACGGCAGCTAAGATAGCTAATAATAAAAATCAGGAAGTTGCTTGTTTTTGCGGAAGCTCCTTGAAAAGGGTCCCACACTGTGCCTCTAATTGGGCGCCTTCATGAATTAAAAGTTGTCCGGAAGGAACCTGCACCTCACCTGTTATAGTGGCGGATGCAATCACCTCCAGGCGTTTGTGGGCCAGTAAATCTCCAGCGACTTTTCCGGCAACTAAAACGGTGCTTCCTTCAAGTTTTCCATTTATATTTCCAGTTTCCGTTACAACAATTTCCTGGTCTCCGGAAACAGATCCANTGACAGTNCCGCCGACAACCATTTTCTTTTCTGCGTGGATTGTACCTTCCACAAATAAATCCTCACCAAGGAAACCGANGCCTTTGCTTGTTGCAGTATTTTGGTTTGACATGCTGGTTTGTTTGCTAATNAATNAATGGCGATATAGACGCTGATCNGGATTATACCTGGTNATCGGCAGTAAGGGNTTTGTACGACGCCCATTGATGATCATTTCATAATGTAAATGCGGGCCTGTACTGCGTCCGGTGCTTCCTACCAATCCTAATAAATCTCCGCGCTTCACCTGCTGTCCNCGTTTTACTTTTATCTTCGAAAGATGNGCANACCGTGTTCTGTAGCGCACCAATTTTTTCTTTCCAGGGAAAAATCCCCTGCCGTGCAGTAGTTCTACCAGCAAGCCAAAACCGGATTTACGACTTGCAATTCTGACGACTGCATCCGCGGGGGCATAAACAGGAGTGCCTCTGCGTGCTCTGAAATCAATGCCACCGTGATTTTCACGTTTCTTCGTGAACGGATCCACGCGNATGCCGTAACGATCAGATAAGGCTCTGCTGCGAATTGGAATCGTCGTGGGAGTTTGTCTCCAAATACTCAGATTCCGATTAATCAGCTGGTTCAAATCCTCCAGTTGTGCAACTGTTACGTTATAATCGTCAGAATTGCTGTAGAGAAACTGACGTAAATTTCCAGAACTTAACAAGGCCTGTGGTGAATCAAGTGACAAACTGTCTAATATTGTTGGGCCGCCTCGTCCTGTTTTCGTTTTTGTTCTTTTGCTCTTAGTTGTTTTACTCAGTGTAATACCAGTAGCTTTGATAATCTTATTCTTGAGCCGAGTTACTGTTTCCTGATTTACTTTGAGGAACTCCATATGCTCAGACAAACTCTGTTCTGTCTCAACCAGTTGTCCGCGTAACTGTTCAATTGTATTTGCCTGCTCTTCAAAACTTCTGCGACGTGAATCAAATTTTTGTAAAGATTGATTAAAGGCCACAAAATCTTCAGATATCTGCTCCAGCCACTGCATCGTCTGTTGTCGATTTGCCTGAATGTTTAGATTAGGCGCACATTGAGTTTCCAGCGCCTGACAAATAAAATTATGTAATTCATCCAACTTTTGTGTGTTTGAGCGAAACAGAGCTGTATGTTTTTTATNCATTACATTGCTGTTCTGCTCAGACTGCTTCAATTCTTCGACATAATCTTCAAGAAACGAAATCCGTGATTCACGTCCGTCATAGAGGTCAACCCGCTGTTGAAAGGCGATCTGACTCTGTTCCTGCTTATTCAGCAACTGGCTTTGCTTTGCAATTGTTTGGTATTGTTCAAAAAACTTCCAAGCTAATACAGCTGCTCCGAGCATTAAAAGCGTCAACAAAAAAAACAGCAGTTTCTTCCCAAAATGATACTGACGTACACCAACGTCACTATCNTTCAGTAGTAGGATTGAAAAGTTGCTCATGANTTGATATTCATAGAAAAAGATTATAATTAATCTGTNATTCTATCATAAGCACAGTAGAACTACAAGCCTGTCAAACCTTAAACAGGGCGAGTTATAGAACAACTGCAATTAAATTCATGCTGCTTTGGACGCTCTATTGTCCATTACNGTTTGGCGTTGACAAAATATTCCTGAAAATCCGGTTTCANCTGTTTGTCTTTTGCTGCAAAAGCTAAAATATTTAAAATTNTTCCGGAGTTGATCGCATTTTTAACAGTATGATCGTAGGCAAAAATTATTCATAAATATCTGAAAATACAAGAATAATTATTCNTTATCAAATTTTACCCCTTGTCATTTACTGAGCATATCCNGAGTCCTCTCTGTTTTTGATTNTACGCAGGTGGGATATTCCGAATAAGTTGCCTTAGCCTTATCCTGCCAAAATCGTGCAAAAGTGAAGCGTTGTGAATCTTACTTAGGTGATCAGCACTGGAATTTGCGCCAGAAAAACGTNCACATCTTAGACATTGATTAACAGAGGCTGCAGTTCTTTCCAGTCAGTCAAACCTTCTTTGGCCAGTCNCTGAGCAGTTTGCTCCATTGTATGAAAATATAATTCTGTATCGGGGCGGATCAATTTATTTCCGGTTTCACCTGCTTGAATTCGGTTGCGGACGAGCGAGTTTACTTTTAGAATTTCATAAACCGGAATCCGTCCGGAATATCCTGTTCCTCTGCAGCGCAGACAATTATTGTCATTTTTTCCGTTTAACNGCTTTCCAGTGTTATGATGTGCACAAAGACGGCGTACCAGTCTTTGTGAAACAATAACAGTCAGGGTTTCTGCTAATAAATCCGGTGCAATTCCAAGGTTCAGCAGGCGCTGAATTGCTGTCACGGCGTCGTTGCTGTGAAGTGTTGAAAGGACCAAATGTCCTGTAAGTGCGGCTTTTACCGCGATGCTTGCTGTCTCCTCATCTCTTATTTCACCAATTAAAATAACATCCGGATCCTGACGCAAAGCTGCCCGCAAAGTCTCAGCAAACCCCAATCCCTGCTCCGGTTTGACGGAAACCTGTGTGATGCCTTCTATATGATATTCAACTGGGTTTTCGATGGTCAGAATATTTTTTTCTTGTGAATTAAGTGCATTAATAATCGCATACAATGTTGTTGTTTTACCACTGCCTGTCGGTCCAACCATGAGGATCAATCCGCTTGGAGCCTGACTTGCNTGATAGAGCATTTCCAAATCATTTTTGAAAAAACCAAGCGCTTCCAATTTGTGCTGTACAGGTGTTTGATCCAAAAGCCGCAGCACCAGCTTTTCACCTGATTGTCCCGGCAGGGTCGAAACTCTAACATCAAAGTGACGACCTCCGTTTGAGNGGTATGTGTAGTGCCCGTCTTGAGGCCTCCGCCGCACAGCAATGTCCATTCCTGCNAATAACTTCAAGCGTGATAAAATCAGGGGATGGAAACTCAGCGGTATTGCAGCAGCATCCTGGAGGTAACCGTCAATACGGTATCTTATCCGAAGTTTGTTTTTTTCCGGTTCAAGATGAATATCTGAACATCTACGGGAAATTGCTTCTTCAAATATTTGCTGGATTCTGCCTGTTGCAGAAAAATCAGCATCTGCGGCCGGTAATTCTGAAGTTTCAAGCAGTGCCTCAATTTGCTGCTGTTGCGCTAAATGCCAAAAGACAGGCGTTCCCAACTGAAAGGCTACCTGATTCATGCTCAACCAGTTTGACTGAACCGACAACAGCCCTACACACTTTGAACCAAAACGCATAGCTAAAATACCTGTGCGTTCATAAAGTTGTTTTGAAAAAAGGGGGCTTTCGTGATTTTGGACTTCATCACGTGTGTCGGACAGCAAAGGGAGTCCATAACGGTTTGACAAATTTCGTAACAGNTGAGATTCATCCAGCAAATCCATCTGGATCAAATGCCGTATTTTCTCCAGTTCCGAGAGATTCAGGTAGGTGCTGCCTGTCTGCNGCATTACTTCCGGATCCAGATCTTCTTCATGCACCAGTTCATCCAACAAGCCCATTGCGCTGCTCCACTAAATGTTCGCAGACAAAATGTCCACGTTACAGTTTAGTTTTAAATTTAGGTCATGGTACTAGCAATACCCTATTTTTATAGCGCAGGTCAATACTTTTTAATCTCGGATGCTGTTTATCGAGGACAGGATAGATATTTTGGAAGGTGAGTAAACGCTCACCGAAATTGCGGCTTCCCATCTGGATCGTCAGTGGAACAGTACGTAAAGGTTCCGGTGAGCCTGGTTGTAGATTAAAGATATTCAGAGGCCAGTTGATTTTTAGATTGAGGGGGTCTGAAATATCAATGAGAATAGGCTGGGTAGTCCAGTCGACTATTCTGAATTGTCTTTCCAGTTCAAGCTGAGTTTTTGGCAGTTCAATTTTTTGGGCTGCGGCCATTTGCTGAAATGTTTCCAGAAATCGTAACCCNCTTTCCAAAACAGGGGAATCCAGACGTGAACCNAACGTGATCGACTGTACAGTCAGTCCATCAATAAGCGGTAGTTTTTTGTGCGGTGAATCGCGCAGAATATCAATCGGCAATTGTTTGAGTAGACGTTGATTTTTACCAATCAGAACGTACTTTGTTTTTGACAGTGATGCAGGTGAAAAAGTATTTGTTTCTTGTGAGATTGTAAGCACTGCAACCGGCTGATATTCAGTAATGTTAAGGTGTACTTCATCAGGAAATTTTCTGCGTATGTCCGCCTTTTGCACGATAGGATGTGTCTGCAGTCGTGCCGCCAGTCGGTAGGGTTCGAGGTCAGATAAATGCTGCCCCTGACGCAGTCCGCTCATTCTCAGCACATCAACATCGTCCAACAACTGGTTGCCTTTAATCAGGACCTTTGTAAGAGGTTGTTGAAAAAATGCCTGTCCAACCCAAACGCTGCCACCGGCCAGCCATAAAATAAAAACAAGACCGCAGAATCCAATAAATTTTTGAATCAGCCAGTGTATTTTAATCCTCAGGTAAGCCGGTTCATTTTCTAGGAAATACGGCGGAAGCCAGGAATTTTTGTAAGCCGGTTCTGCATTCGGTTTGCGAAGTTTTACTGGTAGCCCTGGGATTGGATTACTGCGGTTTTTCCGGGCGCTCANTGAGGATGTCCGAAGTCTCCGTACGGCGGGTCTTCGATTTGATTGTCGTTTGAGATCCTGCATGGAAAATCAAAACTTTCAGTTGGAGTAAGACAGTTCAGTTTTTTCAGTCAGTAAAGCCCAAGGTTGCGGGATGCAACCGCTTTAAATTCAACTGCTGAAAATTAGCTATATACTGAACTCTGCAGGATTTGAACCTCGGGCTCCAAATAAATGGAATGCTTGTTAAAAACNGTTTCCCGGACGGTGTCNATCAACGCTAAGATATCTGCGGACGTAGCTTTTCCAAGGTTCACAATAAAATTTGCATGGATCGGACTGATTTGAGCATCGCCGCACATTTTAGCTTTCAATCCGGAATCTTCTATCAAACGCGCNGCAAAATCTCCAGGAGGATTTTTGAAGACTGAACCGCAGCTCGGCTGATTGTAAGGTTGTTTTTCTATCCGGAATTGCTGACATTCGAGTAGTTTCTTTTCAACGCTTTCCGGATCAGTTTGCTGGAGTTGAAAAACGGCGCGCGTGATAATTTTTCCAAAATTACCATTAAGTTCAGAAAAGCGATAACTGAACTNCAGCTCTTCCCGCAATGAAGAGTGTAAATTGCCTTCCATGTCCATCCACTCCGCCTGCATCAAAAATTCCGCAGTTTCACCACCGTGCGCGCCGGCGTTCATGGCAACAGCTCCGCCGATCGTTCCGGGAATGCCGATTAAAAATTCCATCCCGGACCATCCTTGAGTTACACAGCGTTGAGCAAATGTCACATCGGCCAGCGCAGCNCCGGCGGAAACTTTTTTATTGTTNCAGGATGGATTGTTGTTTTCGAGGGGCTCCCAACTTTTGAACTCTCCGCTCAAATGCAGGATTATTCCGGGCCAGAATGTATCTGGAATGAGCAGGTTGGAACCTTTACCAAGGATAAACCAGGGAATACGGAATTTGCTGATGAAGGGCAGTAAAAAACTTAAATCAGCGACATTGACTACGTCAATCAAACACTCAGCTACTCCGCCGATACGCCAGGTATTGAAACGTTTCAGAGATTCTTTACGCCGTAAGCGTGAAGTTAGAGGAGTCTTCTCCAGCGTCTCCAGCCATTCCGGTTGCTCCTCGTCTGGCATTGTTTATCCTTAATATCTATATTTTGAANGCTCAGAATTGTCAGCATATTCCTCGNCAGGCCGTTTTGAATAGAGCTCTTCTAAATTGTAATACTTGCGTATTTCCGGATGAAACACATGCAGGATAATGTTTCCGTAATCTAAAAGCACCCAGTTTCCTTCGCGCTCACCTTCNAGTCCCAGTGAAATTTCACCTTCCTGCTTTAAATTATATTCCACATTTTGAGCAATACTTCTGCAGTGTAACTGGGAACGCCCCTGGCAGACTAACAGATAATCCGCCAGACTGGAACGTTTCTTTGCATCTATGAAAGCGATTTCTTCGGCCTTTTCGTCACTCAGCAATTCCAATATTCGTTTGATTAAAACTCGATCCGAGTCATCAGCAATTGCATTTTCCAAATCTATTTCAGTAGCATTAAGTCCAAATGAATTATCATTTTCTGAATTAATGTTCATTTATTTGTTTGAGTAAGTGTTTAGTTTTTGTTAGATAATTCAAGATAAAGAATCATAAATGCCGTCATCNTCATAGTCTAAGAATGACAAATTGTCATTTCAACATCAGCACAAACCATAATAANAAAAGTACTGACAGTTTTGTTAAGCAGCTCTAAATAAAACTTTTCTGCATGTCTGTTAAGCAAAAAAGTTTGAGTTATAAACAAGAGTTGAAAAATTAACCGACTAGTTTGTCAACCTTTGCTGCTTAGAAATTTGCGGCCCTGCCAAGTGTTTTTTGTTGCCAGGTAATCGTCAATATATTGAGTTGGCCGCATTTTTTCCCGTGTCCATGCTGGTGCAATCAACTCATCCCAGCGTGAAGCGACAGCAGCCAGGCGGTGCACGGCAATTTTCGGAGAAAGGGATTCAAGAAATATACTAACTTTGCGTGTATATTCTACCAACTCCAACGGTACAAAGCGGGATTCGCGATAAAGCTTTTCCAGTGGAGTATTCCTGAGTACATGCAGGTTGTGTAACTTTACTCCGTCAACTTCGTGTGCTGATAATATTTCCGCTGTTTCCCGGATTTGCTTGTCAGTTTCTCCCGGAANACCAAACATCAAATGCACACATAAATTNACTCCGGTTACTGTTTTCAGTTTGCGGATTGCCTCCAGAGATGATGCACTGTCGTGTCCACGAGAAAGGAAAAGAAGCTGCTCGTCATCAAAAGTCTGTACTCCAAGTTCCACCGAAAGATAATGCTCNCGCGCGATTTGAGCAAATTTCCGCAGCACCCTTTCAGGCAAACAATCNGGACGGGTTCCCACCACCAGTCCTACCACATCCTTTTCTTCTAAAGCCAGCTGATAGAGAGATTCCAACTCCATAAAACGGCCGAAGGTATTGGTGTAAGCCTGAAAATATATTAAAAACTTTTCTGCCCGATAACGCTTTCGGATTGCCTCACGGTTAATTTGGATTTGTTTCCTGATCGGTTGATCGCNCTGNTGATGNTATGCCGCGGAACCCCACTCATCACAAAAAATACAGACCTTCATNCCGTTACGACCTTCTCTGTTTGGNCAGGAATCTGCGACCGAAACACTTACCTTGTATACTTTTTCACCAAATTGTTCTNGATAGTGCTGACTAAGCGGATGGTAGCGTTTACCATGTTCAAACGGAGGGATTTGCTGCATGAAATTTTAACTCTCAATGGCAGAGATTTGCTGCAAATATATACTTGAAGATTGCTTTAAAAAGCAAATTAAAACGAAAGACAGATGATACAGAACAGCTACGTTNAGAGCCCTGAAGAAACTGACACTGTAGGAAATTCTCAGAACAGCTCAATTTTCGGGGCTGTATANTTTATGAATTTACGGCAGTAAATTTGCGTCAACTACCCAATCTGTCAATAACTGATTGGTACGGTTTGTTTCAATCTCTCTGCCGTTCAGTAAAACCCTGACAACCTGAGTATTTCCAAGTGTCAANAGATAATTTTCTTTTGCTTCCCACTGCTGAATTTCGTCTGCTTCAATTCGATAATCTTCAATATCATTTCCGTCAACAGAAATGCTGACCCAAGTTCCTTCAGANGCTTCNACTTCAAGNGTAAGAGGTTCCACAGGAGNCTGTATTATTACCTGNTCTATACTTTTTTTGGNAGTCTCTACTTGTTTTTCATCTACAGTAGCAACCTCAGTTGATTCTTCCTGCACTTCTTCCTGTACTTCTTCCTGCACTTTTTTCAGNACTTTTTTCAGCACTACAGGTTTATCGGCTANTTCNTGGGTTGAATNGGCCGCTACTGCAGTTTCTTGAATTTTAGCAACAACGNTTTGTTCAGGTTCTGTTGCAACTTCNNCTTCAACTNCGGATTGTTGCGGATTTGTAGCATTGTCTTCCGCAAGGNAAAAANNCTCCTGCACAAAATAAAGNGAATAGAATAAGTACCCANCAAGTAAAATGATNAAAATTGTAATAGCATTACGAATCGGATGCGAATCATTTCTAGCGAACTGATTGGGCCGCCAGCGTACATGCCCCTTAGTAATGTTTCTAGTGTTAATCTTATCATCAAGGCCCTCAA
>NYXK01000051.1 GCA_002685535.1 Deltaproteobacteria bacterium | reverse complement strand
CATTGCAAGGACCGTACTGACGAATCACAGCTCGTGACATGATGGGCAGAAGCCTGAGTGTTTCTTGTGAAATGGTAGCACCAGCGCCAGAAGATTTGGTGGCCATATCTCGGAAAATGGTATAGATTTCTCTTGGATTAGCTGGATTCAATGTACCAGATTCACAGATCTTACCACGAAGTAGAGTAAATCGACCATCTTCACCGATGTACGAGGGCTCTGTGGGGTCCTAGGCGATTATCAGGCATGTAATTAAGAGTAGAGAGTTGAATGCATCACTCACCAAGTCTGCAGCTATTTCGAAATTGCTATCTAGCAGTGGAGATCCCCCAAGACCTGGTGTACTATGACCTGGTGTACTATCACTGGACATGGTTATTACCCTTTCAACATCTTTGGAACCATGAACTCACCTGTTCAAAGGCGCCACCATGTCTTCCGCTGTTTTGAGCGTTGTCTCACGAGGTAAGCATGTCGCATCAGTGGCATTCTTCTCTGTCAGCAGATGTGTTTCCAGCTTGGCTTCTGACCTACGTAGAAAGAGGCTCCCACTGAAGTAGGTTCTGCCTCGTTGAGGGGTGGTGCGCTCATATTGTTCATGTAGATGAGTGGTGGTGAGCGTAGGAGCTTAGTATTATAACGGAAGTCAACGCTTGGGTGAAGCATGGGGAGGAAAGTGTTGGTCGTGCGGCAGCACTCTTTATAATCGTCAAGTGCTTGCATCGCCGATGCGAAGGCTTCCTTGTCGTTCTGGGAACGGCCATCTGTTCCGTACCTCCTACAGTACCCCTCACGGCTTCCCACTCACCTTAGCCTTGATTGTTACGGATAGTGGCCAGTAAGGTGTCGAATTTGGCCTCCCCCACCACCGAACCTGCCTCGCTCACGCCGCTTGATTAGACCAAGGGGTGAGGAGTGGCTGCATATCTCCAGTCTACGGCATCGTACTCCTTGTTCCATGGCATCACATGCCACGGGAGGGAGACTAGCGTACGTGTCTGCCCTCAGCTTATCCCCATGGAGCGCCGACGACTTCTGCAGCCACGCCCGAGCACCTCTTCCGTGACGTGAATACTTGTTGCTGCGCAGATCATGCCGAGGACCAGGTGCGAGATCAGCTTGAGGGTATCATGGTACCGGTGAGGCCCACGGTAGTTGGATGATTTCTGTTCTCCCACCCATCTGCGTCGGCTGATCCGTCTCAAGCCCCCCTTGATGGCCAAACCGTGGCAATGTCGCAACCATAACCCACTTATATGCTAAAAATGTCTCAAATTGGGCAGGGAGGCCCTCCGTGGCTGGCAGAGGATCCCCATTCGTGAATATTCAGGCACCCCCAACCCCCTACCTCCTCCCAAAACACATCGTGAAAGTGACAGTCTGCAATAATTTTGTTCTAGGACATGTGATCACGTGAACCCCTTATTTGCTAGCTTTTGGTGCTCTCATGGTAGCATGCTGTATCTCATAAAGAAATTCGGCAATGACGACCATAAATTGGTAGCGTTGGGGATTTAGAATAAACGCCCATGGATGGTTGTATCTAAACGGCCTGGAAAGGTGGTGCCAGATGCGATGGGCTTCGTATCACCACCAAAGCCTATTAGCTGCCTCTACTTGGATGTTGGCCCGGAGGGACTTGACTGGCGTGAACGCGGAGAAATCCGATAGGACTGCCTTGATCGAGAGACAGAGTGGGTGCAGTAGCAAGGAACACTTCTCAGGTACTTGCTTGCTTGCGAGGGCATTTGGTGTAAACCACCCAGGAGGCCCAACTGCACCTCATGACTTCCATCCTTCAGCTCATCCTCCTGATGTGTCCTCAGCAGCCCCATCATAGCCGTTCAATCGCAAGTCCGTCGTCTGATGGAGCAGCAGATATAGCATTCGTGACTCGTGTGTGATTCCATGGATTCAGCGCAGCATTGCCATGCAGAATGCTCTGCCGTGGCCGTTCCAGTAGTCGGATCATCAGGGGAGTCTTTGGCACTGCAAAGTATCTGCAGGCTTCATTATCCATGACTAAACCCTCCCCCTAGGGAAACTAACTCCTCGGGGTTCGGCTGCACTGGATATATTCTCCATGCCACACCGCCCGCTTGGTCAGCTACCAATTATGGAAGTGGGCAACAGCCTGGAAAGGTTCGACAACCGTGGCTGATTGGAAGACAAAAGCGGATGACGGAAACCCATGCAATTATAGACATTCGCTGGCATCGACTTCCATTCGGCGATATGCTAGAATCGCTTGATCCTCGGTTATCACATGGTATCCCTCTCTAGGCTCGCGAATTCGAAGTATCGCAGATGACATAAATACCGGACTTGCTGCTTTGCTTATCACTTGATAATGGAAATAACTCCCTCAAGTGGTTCATATATCTCAATGCCAAAGGAAGCTGCTGCCGGCGACGTCCTATCTCACCCAATGTCGAGAACCACCGCNANTACCTTATNCCAAGGCAGAATTGGTCACCATGCACTGGCATGGACACCAGGTGCAACCCTAGATAGGCAGGATAATGCGTGCAGGGTTTGAGAGATGGTGTGGTGGCTAGATGTCCATGGTACCCACCGTTGGCCTTTTGTGTGGTTCCTTGATGCAGGATCATATCGACTAAGGTATCCTGCCTCAGCTCTCAGGGAATTTCTTCCATGGTGCAGATACGAATCCGTCCAGGGTAGGGGAGCTTCGAGGAATGGAGGTTGTATAAGTTGGTCCGAGTCTGCCACCTCCCTCCTTCACCAACCCTCCTCCTCCACATCTCTTGCTCCTCCACATCTCTTCCTCCAGTATCAATACTGCCTCTAGTGTTCATTGCTGAACAACTGGACAGCCATCTATCCCACTTGCCGCGTGCATCCGTCCTTCGCCCTTCGCCAATATGGGGTCGGGATCCTCTCGGGTTGAAACTTGGTGGGAGGCAGAAGCTCAGCGCAAAGTAAGAGTTACGAAAAACAGTGGCAAAGTGGAAGTCATCTGCTCGCTGATTCCCGGTATGGACCAAACCGCCGTGGTGGGCTCCTTGAAGGCACGTCCCGATCTCGAAAAGCTCTTTGCTCTTTATTGCGAAAATCAGAACCGCTCTAGGGACCAAGCTATACACCCCTCAACTTTGACAGTAGATTTTAAGGCTAATGAACTCTGGCGGGCGCTCCAAATGCCACCGGGGGGTGGCAGGGCTCCATGGAACTGGGACTGGGAAGCACCGCTCGAAGGAACCCCTTCAGAAATTGCGGCCGAAGTACACGCGACCGTGTGTCAGGCGATCTTCCGAATCCCCTTCTCCGACTTTGTGAAGTATGCCCTAGGATACAGCACGAAAGCCCTCTTTCTCAATAGTCTATTGGGTGCTGTATGCGATGTGCGTGACAGCCTTCAAACGGTCTATCAAGACCACCCCAAGATGTTGGAGACTTACGTTGAGGTTGAGAGTGTGAGTTGATAGAGGTCCGCCGAAGCAAAGCACTAATGAGGCTAGGCACTACAGCAGCGACACCACCCGCTGGCGCACTGGATCGTTGCCAGCAGCCTGCAGCACTCGAAAGTTGCCCCATACGATACTCTGGCCGCGAACCTAGAGCCAATCCGAACCATCTTCGCGACTCGTGACTTTGACCTTGTGCTCACGCAACTTAGGGCTCTAGACCTGCGGTTTGCGCACGGTAGTCAGATGTACAATTGGCAGAAGTGGTCAACAGATGTCGACTTCTGGCACTGCATCGACGGAGTTATATGGTCAGGGAAGTTCACCGCTCCACCGATGCGGCCGCACTTGTCAGGTGAGGACCGGGATGAGAGACTGCGCTTTCTTCAGGGATTTGAGACAGACGCTGAAGACAGGGCGTACAGTGGGTGGAGTAAAGTGGTATTCTCAGTGAAGAGGTTCATAGGTCGGGATTCGCAGTACAGTGTCAAGAAAGGCTTGCTNATGTCCATGGGCCCGATAATGGATAGCCCTAGGAGCTCCTGACTTTAGGCGTATGTCGTAGGGAGTTTTCAGAAGTGTCGAATTTGGATGTCAATGAGGATGGAGATTGACCGCTCTTAATTCGCGATCAGGGCAGGAACTGTATGCACATAGCAGTCAGTCGTGTGTTTCCAAACCGTGTTCAGAAATATCGACCTTTTGAGGTTATAGTCTCACCTAAATTCTCTTGGCCAGACGTAGCCCCTCTTCCTCCGTTTCGACAACATAGGCCACCGTCGTCGCCGCTTGTGGTAGGCATTCCGTTGCCTTTTACACCTTTCGGTGACGGTTTCCCGGTCGTGCAAGTACTTGTATCGANNATCGAGTAACTGGTATTGCTCCTNCCATGTCNTTTGNCCACTCCACTTTCTTCCNCCAACATTTTCCAGGCCAAGTGGGCGCCACGGGAANAGCTTCTTNNTANGTGTNCGNGCCTTAAGATGTTTGCGGACTTCAGGTGTGATACAACCGTGTGGACCACGAATTGTNAGGTGNGGAAGGTTACGGAGCTTGANGAGGCTCCATAATCCCNGGTNGTCGACGGAAGATATCGCGTGTGAGNAAGGGATNCAGAGTCGAAGCCATGATATTCGCATAGAACCCCAGTGTTTATAAAGGNACTCAAAAGCCTCGTAAGCATANTCGGTAGTNCGCTGACCCCAACCCNTGGCATTCTCATCGTCAAGATAAGATACGCTGAGGAACCGAACNCTNTGCANAGTTGTAGCATGNCGACCCGGACCGTGTTNGAAGAAGGCTGACAGGGTTTNCAAGTCGCTGAACTCGAGGGCTTCGCCAATACGGAGATTTGCTGGCGTGGTCTCTCTACCTTCCGTGGAAGTTGAGTAAGGGTAGTTGACGTAGATCGATCGGAATGACCTCGATACCGATGCCACTGGATGGTGTGCGGCATGGGTCCTAACACCGCCGCCGAGGGGTGATGGTCGAGCGTCCGCGATGATATAACCTAAGATTTGCGTAGTGATCTCTGTAGGTAGTGCAGTCGTGTTGCTATGGAATGTATCGAAGATAGGGTTGGAGGAGAGGCTTGACATGACGAAGAATGGATGTTGGCCTACCATCAAGTCTGGGGATGAATAGAGTCATGATGAAGAGAGTTGGCAGAAAATTCAGTTCCACCTGTCGTTCAGAGGTTGTTGGCAGCCGTGAATGGTACAGGCAATTTTCTGTGTAGAAGTTCACAGGTCGCTTCTTGGATTTGTCTGAGGGGGAGTGGTGAGATGTGGCTGGTGCTATGTGGCTGGAGATGACGGACTTGTTTACGATCTGAAGCTCTGCCGTTGATTGGACTTTTCAGCACCAAGAGAAAACGCCAGTGATATGATCAGCAGCTATTCCAGGAATCAAATTACTTCTAGAGGCATTCTTCACAAACACCGCCAATGTAGCCCAACACATCTCCTGAGATGTGGTCACGCGCGGGTCTGGTGACCATGCGAGCTTGATTTTTCGCATGCCCACCAGCTCACATACTTCTCTAGTGCTGTTCTAGCTGGCTCAATTGGTGGCCTTATTAGTCGATTTGTCTACCTTTAATCTTGGGAGTAATCATGATATGCCATTACTGGAGCGGGCCCGGTAAATTTCTGCCTCCTAAAAACCACAGAAAGCCTGGTTTAGGAGCAGCCGGTTATGGCTCCCTTATGGTTCAAAACGGGTGGCAGCTCTATTGGGCTTTCTACAATTCAATAGGCTGTTTCTTGTACTGTTCCCATGCTTAAAATTGCATGCACTGTGCTGCAGGGAGCTTAATTCTGCTGCCATGTCATGTGCATATATCGACTTGAAGCATGTACTTACTGTACCAAATTGCAAGCATACAAAAATGAGTAGCTTTAAGCAGCAGATTTAAGCGCCCAGAGCATTAGCGCGCACATGACTAACCTCAAGAATACACCTGCTCAGTGTTAGGCTCGGTATCTCGTTTGGCACCAATCGAGCAGGCAAGTTCCATGACGCCACACCCCTGGTATGCTTGCGGTCTGGGCTGTTTGGTCCAACGAGGAATTGGAAGGCCCGCCAAGTGAAATTCCTTACTGTCGTCTTCATTTTTCGGGAGGCTCTGCCCCACACTGTACACTTCCAATCAAACATTTTCACTTATGTTGTGGGTTTTGTTGCATGTCGCCCGAAAACCAACAAGTCAGCCCAGTAGTAAGCTTACGGAGGGATGACTCCCATCCATGGTTCAAGCATGCTTGGCAGCTTGTCCCTGGCCAATCAACTGCGGGAACTTCCTGGTCGGACCAGTAAAGATTCTAGAGAGATCTACTGATGGAAGTGTCCGAGAGGGTCGGGAGATATCGACGGCACGGCCCACATGTCTTTGGCGAGGGTGTGGCTGTCGTGCGCTAATCAAACTAGGAATATTGGCACGGTCCCGCAACAACGACCATGAAATGGCCACATTCCAACCACCATTTGAAACTGGAATTATACCTTATACTTGCTTTAAGTGACTAAGAGAGTTCGAACATCGAAAAGATGAAGCATTGAGAAACCAAAGCTCTAATATGCACAACTAGAAATAACCATTCATAGCCTCCTTCGATCCCGCGCCTTTGAAATCGGATTCAAATTCATCGCATGCCTCAATAGCCACTTCCACCTGTGACATGGACACCTGGCAGCCCTCTTGACGAGCCAGAGCGTGAGCCACGGATACCAGATTTTTAATCTGAATTGGGCCTCTGATCAGCTTGCTTCCCGAACGAATGAAGGACGGTCTTACCTCGCGTCCATTGCGCTTCATCCCTACCCAACCATGAAACGCTTCCTGGCTATAAATTGGTGCTCCGTGGAGCGTAGATGCCTTTCCCAGCAAGCGTCGCCAGATACAGGTCCGCTGCTCTCGATTCAGATCATCATACTTCAGTTTGAAGTGGATTCTACTGGCTATGGCGTCATCGATCTGCCTCACCCGGTTGGTTGTGAGGAACATCATCCCTTGATAGTATTCCAGGGTTCTCAGGAACACGCAGACGAGAGCGTTTCGATGGACATCTTGAAGTGAGCGCTGCTCGAGAAGTACCTCTGCCTCATCCAGCAGGAGTACTGCCTTCCATCGAGCAGCGCGCTTGAAGATAAGAGGCAGGCGCTTTTCGACAGCTTCGGCTGTCGTCCCAAGCCCACCGGCTGAGATGACCATGAGTGGCCTCCGAAGATGTTCGGCGAGTAGTTCCGCCGTCAAGGTCTTGCCCACACCTGGTGGTCCGCTAATAAAACATGTCATCAGCATCACGACACAAAAGACCAGACCACGTACTGCAAAATAATATTGAACCCTTGCCCTTTCCCCTCCACGACGTCATCGAAACAATTGGAAGGCGTACGCTTGGCATGAGCTTCGGAAAGGGCTTGCAATGCCTTCTTTTTCTTTGCGGGCATTTGAAGGTCATCCAAGGCCGCTTCGTTCCAGTCAATCTCGTTGATGTCAGCGACAGCCAGCTCCACTATGTTTATGTGTCAGCTGAGGGAAGGTGTTACTGCGGGAGGAAAAATTCTAACACTCACCCCATCGATTGTCGTCTAGGCTAAACCCAGGAACGGTTGGGCTGCAGACAAGCAGGTCGTCTCCCTTCACCTCTGACGGATCCATTCCGTTGCCCTTGGCCGAAGACGACAGCTCTCGATCTACTTCATCAAGATCGATATAGATCCAAGTGGAGCCCTTATCAGATCCCTCGATGCTCGGTCTGGCGTAGTTCGGGTTCTCCTCTCGAAAATAAGCCGCGTCGATCACGACTCGACTTTTGACGAACAATTCAACCACTTGTCCTTTCTCGATATAGAATGCCTTGCCTTTGTACTCGTAGAGGCGGACGCCCCTCATGGACAGAAACTTACGGCCACTTGTGGTGAGGTGGGCTCTCACTCGCTCTTCGCTTGGGTGGAATTTGAGAGGGAATACTTCCAAAGCAGCGATCTGTTTAACACCACGAAATTTCTCAATGGCATGCTCACTTGACGTCTCCCCAAATACATTTCCGTCAAAATCCAAATAGCGAGCGTTAACGTGGAAGTACTTCACCCCGGCTTTTGTTATTTTCTCTTCACCGCATTCGTACCTGACGCATCTTGGCTGGCCAGTGCCAAAACACTTGGTGTGCGCCAGAGTGTTCGGCTTGAAGAGCGTCCACAGGAGGTCGTACGTGATTTGATGTTGCTCGAGGAGCGGGACAAGGCGCTCTGTTGTCGAAGCGTAAGCTGTCCGGATAAAACCAACAAGTAAATCTAGGTGCTCCAGCGCAGGGCAATCGAAGGCCATGCTTGGACTTTCGCGGCACTCCTCCAGATCGAGGAGGTAATGATACAGAAGTTTCTGTTCTACCTGTGCTGAGTTAGTAGACGTTCTGCCATTTGAGTGTTTGGGAGGGCTCTAGATTTACCGAAGGCTTCTCTTCCTGCAAGTAAATCCCCTGGACAGCGTGCAGAACCTTCCGGAGGATGTCCCGCAAGCCCGAAGACTTGATATCTACATATTGGATCTGATTCTTGGTCTCTTTGTCTAGAATGCTGTTAGTAAAAGAGGTGAATCGAATCTAGAACCCACCAAGACGTGTGCGAGCGATGAAGACATAATGATCCAGCTCATTTACTTCATCAGCTGGTGTGAATGATTCCACAACTTTATACTTGTATTCCTTCTTGTCCCAGCTGTATTTCATTAGCTCTGGTATACGTT
>NYXK01000050.1 GCA_002685535.1 Deltaproteobacteria bacterium | reverse complement strand
CTTCACATTATACAGCTAGGATTTGGAACCTCGTCCTAGTGACTAGAAGCTCCATACTTGGAACGTATACATAAACTAGAGAGACGAGCAAGTAAGATTTGCGTGAGCATAGTCGAAGGCATCCAAATACCCTATCAATTGAACTATAGCAGCGCATACTACTAGGACGTGAAAGATCGAATGGGAGCCCCATAAGTCGAATTTGCCAGGATATCGACTTTCGGGAAACCTGATCTTAAATCCACTTATATTAGAATTAATTTCTCTCTAGTATACGATACTTTAAGACTTACTATATAAAACAAAGTCCCAAAAAAAAGGCAGCTTGCTTTTGCTAGAGTATAGGGAAAAGCTTTTCTCATCATTTGCGATATACCAAACACATTAAATCCATGGATCAAGGGCCCAAGGCCGGATAAGCTAGTCGCTACGAACATTAATGCTCGGAAGGAGCGATACTTTGTGCCTTGGAACTTGGGATGCATTGTAATAAAGATAGTCAATATCCCCAAGACTCCAATCTATCAAGGGTATTAGACTCGATTGTTAGGTCTGGAGTGAGGCTAAACAAAACTATGCATATAGAGATTAACTAACTATAGACCAATAGATATTACGTGGCAAAGATTCACACCAGAAAACCGTGTATGTTCCTAGGACAAGGTCGCCTAGGATAAAGATAACTATACCTAACATGTCTAATCGTAGGCAAAAATTTTCCACACGTTGGGAGTGGTTTACTAAGGTATGGTACACTGCCGATAATGATAGGCACAAGGCGGCTGCTAATATAAAGATGGAGAGAGTAATTAAATCGGCGCTAGTGACCTCGGAGTATCTGTTGGTAAGGTGCTGTTGGATATAACATTCGCCGAACAGGAAAAAAATAGATGGGATAAGGTGGGAATAGATGTTGACCGACTCGTTGTGGATATACGACCAACTATAGAACGAAGCGTAAACCGAGCCTGAGATAGGCCGATATCCATGGAGGATCCATTGATTGGATTCATATCGGAACCATTCCGGCATCTCATCGAANGAGAGAAGAACTCNAAGGCGAGANGCGGATGCCATTCGCTGTTGTTTCCTGATGATAATATNATGTGGGGAGGCNGGACTTTTGAGAGTACGTGGAAGTCAAAGACGAAAGAGGTTCCCTCTTTCTTTGTTTCTGGCACTGTGGGGTATTTCGGACAGCTGTCTCTTCAAACGGATTTTCGTAGACTATGAGATGCCTCTGTGGGTACTTCTTGATATCGAACTCTTCTTTACAGTACTGTAAAAAGCGAATTGCGCGTCGCTAATTCCCTTAGTTAGTTCTTTTANGTGGGCTCCAATTCCAGATGCNTGTGGCTATACAACGACTATCAGCTATACTCCAAGGTACCCNTNTTGCTGTATACAGTATCATTGACTTTTCAAAGCAAACTGCAAGGCTATAAACAACTTCTTCTTTGGGAGCGAGCTTTGGCTGCGATGCCATTATTTGCTCCTACATAGTACCGTGTCAGCCAATTTGTTTGTCTACNGCATGTACNGTGTATATAATCTACTATATGAGGATCCAAAGTTTTAGCCCTTGGAACAAAAGAGTCAAAAATTGCTATGAACCAAATTTGGCTCTCTATCTATCATACTGTACTTTAAGAGCAGTTAAAAAGTCCAAAGGCCCTTTAAGATTTCCTTCTAGTACGCTTTTCTACAAGATTCAAAGATGCAGTCCAAGCAATTGAGAAAGGCCACTTGGTTCCGAACTCTTCTAAATCCCTCAGGGGTCAAGAAATCGAGGAAGCAGAGTATCCGAGACAGCCATGCCCCGCTGTTTGAATGCAAAATGCGTGGCTGCGAAGATAAGAAATTCTTAACCTGGAAGGAAGCTAGAAAACATTACAACCAAATGCATAGACCAGATGAGTCAAGTGAGATTCTAGAATGCCCTTACTTTCGCTGTGGTACTACAGTAAAGGGTCTGGATTCTTTAAATGCGCATGTCGAATATCGACATTGTCGTAACAAGGAAGTCGGATAAATCTTAACGTCCATCCCCGAGGAGAAGCCTGAATAACGACCCAGGTTTTGCCCTTATCGTAAGAGAGAGCTACTTAGCATGAGCCTTCAGAGTGGGCTACTCCTGGATTGTATATAATAACGCTTGTAGTATTCTTGCTATTAAAGAGTCTTTCGCAGTTAGCGTCAGGACGCGATTATACTGTAAAACGTACGAGAAAGTCACATTTTCCCTTGTAGTCCAACTTGCCACTAGGTCTCCTCCCGGTTCATTAATATCCGTGTGAAAACCCTAACAGGGGAACGACTGCTAACCAATCGGTGGATACGCATTAGGATCCCCGTCTAGTGGCATTATGAGTAGAGTAACATCTTGGTGCCAACGAAGAGGAGGTGGATACTGTATCCCACGAACAGGTGGCAAGTAGCACTGCTGAGCAAAAATAAAAATAACTTCTAAGACATGTTAGTCTTCAACGGAGTTTGATCGAGAACTTGGGATTGTGTTACAGTAAAAAGGCGAAATGGATGTTGTCCTTTCTTGAAAGAATCATCTTGACGAGGTCCATTTCTAGAGACTTGTGGTTGTACAATCCGGCCCAGCTGTAATACACTCAAATGTGCTACTTTGCCGGTTTTGTCAGACCAGAGCCAAACTCCTCCCCTTCCTACGACACAGTTGGGGACACTAGAAGCAAGCTCTTCAGCAGCCCAAAGTGGCCACGCGGAGGCCAGTGGTGTAAACCCCATAATATATAAATAAAGCTCATCGTATATGATACACACATGGCAGAAGAATACGACACTCTGAGAATGAAAGACAAAGCTCAACCAACGAATACCAAGAGGGTACCCCCCGAAGTTTGGAATCAAATCCGATCCTACCTATCTATATTTCCGAGATCTGCATTGGACTCTGCGCTAGGTTCGGAGAACCACCATCTCCGAATTTGGCGCTCTATATTCAAGAACGAAGATTTTCTCGATGAAGCCACAAAGAATGGAGTAAATCCTGTTCTGATTGGGTACGACTTAAATAAGCAGTTTTATTTCAAGAACAACAAGACGAACTCTAAGACATCCTATCTCGTTCTAGTTCTTGCCTTTGACGGCGATGGTGGAAAGTGGAACACGGCCTGGGAAACCGACAGCGCTAGCCGCTTGCTTTATGACACTTTACAGCCACATGAATCTACAGGAGTTCCACGAGAATACTTATTCCCTAAAAGTGGAATTATACTTAATCTAGAGTCTGTGGGTAGTCAGTATTCAACCTCTGTCCATCAGCCACGACGGCTCGTGTCTCGCCGCAGAAACCAAGGATTATATTCTGCTTATCTATATTGGAAGGATCCAGAGTTTAAGCTCCGGACTATCGGACCAGAAGACGTCAAAGGCATAGGAAAAGGTTCGACGAAGAAGAATGTATCTAGGATTGTCGCACTCTCCTGGGTCCACCTTCCTAGCAATGAGCAACGACAGCACATCTTTGCGGTTCCCGGTATGGTGGAATTCCAGACAGACCAGATGAACAACGGAGAACGCGGTCACTCTTTCAGGGTTACGGGTTGGAAATGGAAGGAATCATGGTCTATATGGGGACCAAATGGCTACATAACTAATAGGAAGAAGAAAGAGTCCAAATGATAGGCTTGTGAGACCATATTCATCTGCGGATCCTACATCTCTTAGTCTTGTTAGTAACATCGACAAGGACCTCACTCCTTGCTTTGATTAACTGGAGAATATAACTTAAAGTTGAATTACACACTTATAAAGCATCGCCGGACATACAGTACATTGGATCTGTTTCGTATCAGTCAGTCATGTTTCCACTTTGGAAACGGCACGGGCCGCAATCCTCTTTTACCCCTGCCGCCGATCAGTGAACTCGCTAAAGTGAATTTAAGTAAACATCAACGACACCTTACTGTACAGTACAGTAGGTCGAAAAATAAAATGTACACACTTACATTGTATGTGTCCTCGGCTATGACGGTGCTAAAGCCGGTTTTGGAATTCAGAAACATGGGTCTGCTGTAACAAATGACCTTTTGGATGAGCCATTTTTGGCCACGCTTTCGCTGCAGAAGGAATGGCGCTGTAAAAATATGTCAAATTTAGCCACAAATGGATGCAGATGAGGTTCGTTCGCATTTGGCCACATCTTTGGCTACATATATGTACGATATGCTACTGCACTGCTCCTGGGTAGTGTTTGTTGATGTAGACCTTGGCCTCGATTTTCTGTCAGTAATCCAAGCACGATTTCACAAACCATGAATAAGATATGGATCCTAGGAGCTCTTCTACACTGCTCCCATGCCTCTTACAATGTTTCGTCCTCCTTAGTTTGTGGGGGAAGGATCAACATCAATGGAACTCTGATGGGGAACTTTACAGCTACGAACGGTGATATTCCCCAATGTGCCATGACTTGCAACGATGACGATGCCTGTCAAGGCTTTGCTGGCGATTCACATCAACCATATTGTTTCTTGTTCTTCAATCCGATAGCGAACAAAGTAAAAGTACAGCAAACCGGGCTACAAACGTATTGGGACATGGGCTGCTTCACTACAACTAGCCGAACAGGCACTTCTACTATTATCCCAACATCGTCTTCAATCACGTCCGCGTTGTCAACACCACGATACGAAGAAGTTCTGCTGGACCCGTGTAATGGAGATTATAGAGTCTGTCGGCCTTCCACGTGGACTCGCCCAGCAGTAACCCCAGGGCCAGTTGTCGTGTAAGGAGCGAAAACAAATGCGTGAGTACGGGCTAGCTTGCGATACTTTCTATTGGAGGCAGAGGCGCAAATTATCCAGGATCCAGATATAGCTTAACTTAGTATGTCGAATAAAATGAACAATAATAGGTAATTCAATCACTGGTGATTTATCATGAAGTTGTTGGGAGCAGGCCCGAGTTAGGAGAATCCAACATCGGAACACCCCAGCAGCTATGGTTCAGGATCAAACCTTAACCCCCTCAATGTCTTCAATACTTGCAGCATTTGATACGAGAAAAGCGAAGACTTGTGAGTAATGAAATCAATGTCAAGATAGTTTATAGGCTAAAACTTATCACACAGGGTTCCCCATATCTCTCTTCCTTGTCGGTATGATCTATACTGCGACCAAAGCACTACAATTTCTCTCGGTTCCTGTATAACGTCCATCCTTGCGTAGCGGAAAACTGTTGGTCATGTGACGTTACACCTCCATGCATAACAGGCTTAGACCCTGTAATGAGTTACCCCTCTGTATATATAGTTTTGGTCTCCTAGTTTTGAACAGATCATCACTTCTTCTTCTAATCCTCAACTGTTTTCCGGCACGCAGGGATGGACGTTATACCATCTTTAAGAACCTGACTATCATCGTCATTGCATACGGGGAGGTTTTGTGGTTTGGGGGGAATGTTACAAGACCAGCCCTGTTTTCTTTCGGACTCGTGGTTCTAGGCTCTGTCATTGCCGCTTGGGCGGATATTCAATATGCACTGTATGGCAGTGCTGAGGATCAGACCGCTCAGGCTGCATTGGCAGTGTCGACCTTGAACACTGGTTACGCATGGATGGCATTGAACGTGTTTTGCACAGCATCATATGTCCTAACGATGCGCAAAGTCATCAAGAAGATGAACTTTAAGGACTGGGATAGTAGGTTTCCACTATTCTGGATGTGAATCATCTTTACTTACTTTTATACTAGCGATGTTCTACAATAATTTCCTCACCGTTCCGGTTCTCTTTATTTTCTCTTTCCTTTTCGAGAGCTGGACCTCTGAAAATATTAGAAAGAACTTTCCTCTCGAATCCAGAAATAGCCTCTTCCTTGGAATGATCTACTCCGGTCTTGGGACGATCTTTATTTCATACTGCACAGCTTGGTGCATCCGTGTCACGTCATCGACCACCTATTCGATGGTAGGAGCTCTCAACAAGCTCCCCATTGCTGTTAGCGGATTCATATTCTTCTCTGCGCCAGATACCTTCGGAAGTGTATCGGCCATCATCATTGGGTTCATTAGCGGTATAGTTTACTCTTGGGCAAAGCTTAGGCAGGCGCAGATGGACAAGATGTCATTGCCTACAGCTCAAGCAGCTGTGAAACAAGACCTCGAGCAGTGGGACGTGAAAGAGAAGGTCACGGAGCGTATTGAGAGGTCCCGTTAGTACAATAACCATGCCATCATTGATATCATCATGCACGTGTATTGCACAGCTTTCCTGCCTCTACAATAAACGATGCACATCACTGTTCGCCTCGCCCATGCAATTGCCTATTTCTCCTTTCCTAGACGCCTTATTACCCCGTTGAACGCAGTACAGATGCCTCACCTATACAGAAGAACAGACTGCATCTCCGAAGCTGCTCGGGCTGACTTTCAGGATCACGACAGGATGGTCATACCCACCTCCTTGGAGCTCCCGATTAGAACAATAGAACACTCTAGTACATCTGATGCTTTTGTCACTATCGTCTCCTCTACTTGGGAGCCAGACTATGCATCCCACCCCCAAGTGCTGTACTTTGATGTGTGGCCTTGGGTTCCGATTGTTTGATGGTGATGGTCGTATAACGTCCCTCCCTACGTGCCGAGAAACTGTTGGTTGGGCAATCCTGGTCTCTGAGTAAAGTGTATTATAGCACGTGCCCACGGGTATATAGTCCCGTGGAGGAACCCAGTTCCAGTC
>NYXK01000049.1 GCA_002685535.1 Deltaproteobacteria bacterium | reverse complement strand
GAAAATCGAATTTCAGATTTTTTGAATCAGAAAACCAGTTTCTTATTACTTGTGATGATGGAAAAAAACTATAATAGTTATTGGAGGTTGGAATGAAAAATATCAAAGTTTCGAAAATAATAAAATTTGGTATTGCAACAATGATAGGATTATTTATGGCAAGTGCCGCCAGTTCATTTGAATGCAAGGAAAAGAGAACCAGCATGGCTAAACCATCAGGTTTCCCTAGTCGAGCATTGACCATGATTGTCCCATATGGTCCTGGAGGGGGTTCAGGTCAGATAGCAGCAGCTATGGCCGGAGCAGTAACTGGTCATACTGGTGTCAGCATTAACCGTGACCACAAGCCAGGTGGCTCAGGTACCGTTGGAATGACAGCATATATGGCTGCTCCAGCAAACGGATATACAGTCCTTGAGCATATTGATGATGCATCATCTGCCCATGCGTTGGATTCAAGCAGGCCACATCCGGGAGTGGACCTGGTACCACTAGTTATTTCCCAAGTGACTTTCTCACAGATTTATATCCGTACCAATGAGACACGTTATAATGACTGGTCCTCATTTGTAAAATTTGTCAAAGGTAAAAATGGTAAGTCAACCATCGCCAATGTTTCCAAGGAAGGTTCTATGGAGCGGGTAACGATGAAATTCATCACAGAAAGTGCGGGTATGAAAATTCAACAGATTTCCTTCGATAAGGGTGCACCTCGTTACGGTGCACTTCTAGGAGGTCAGGTTGATGCCCTGTTCGAGCAACCCGGTGATGTCAGAAAGTTCCTTGACGCAGGCAAATTCAAGCCGATCCTGACTATTTTTAACGAACGACCATCAGTCTTTGCTGATGTTCCCACTCACAAGGAAATGGGCATGAACTTTGAGCCCCTTTTACGCTTCCGAGGATTTTACGTACATGCAGATGCGCCTTATAATCGAGTCCAATGGCTTCAATGGGCATTTCAGCGGGCATATTGCCAGGATAGCTATCAGAAATTCAATGAATCCAAATTCATGACTGTGATAGATAGTTACCGGGATACGGCTGGTGCCAGAGAACTAATTAACGGCTCCATTGTTCAATACAGAGATGTATATAAAGCGATGGGTCTGGATGTTAAATAATTTATCTCCTTTTTCTTAAACTTCAATAGCTTCATTTCGCAATAGTGTCCGGTGATTGCCAACCGGACACTTTACCAAAAATATTGAGAGCTTGGCCATGACCAAGTTAAAGACACGACATATTGTTGAAACATTGGTCTGGTTATTGACCGTTGTTGTATTTTTTGTGTACTCCTTTGAGTTTAATCAGGAAATTGAAATATATAAATTCGGTGCCACAGGATGGCCCAGAGTTATATTAGGCATTCTTTTACTGGTGACACTTGGTAATTTTCTCCACCTGTACAAAAAAGGCTCAGAGGCCCAACATGGCCGGGTTGGTATTTCCGATCAGGAGGAAGGTATTTCCTATGACAGTATTGGTTCAGTACAGAAGCTGGTAGCCATATTGATCCTCCCATTTATTTTTTCATGGTCGCTAAAACCCGTAGGATTTTATGCGGCTACACCTATTTTTATAGCTTTGTTAATATTATTGTTAGGAGAAAAACGTATAAAATGGATATTAGCTAATACATTGTTCATTTATTTCCTGATTATATTATTATTCATGGTACTGCTAAACGCACCTCTACCGCAGGGCAATGTTTCGCCTTTCTATGATTTCAGTGCTCTCATGCTGACACTAAACACCAAGCTGCACCAATCACTTAATTTTTAATCCAAACTTATGATTGACAACTTTATTGCTGGCAGTGTTGCTCTCTTCGGAGACCCTTTCACCATTGGAATCTTTGTCTTTGGTGTAATTGGCGGTATGTTATTTGGCGCCATTCCTGGCGTTAGCATGTTAACTCTTGCGGCTATTTTGTTGCCTTTCACTGCTAATCTTGAGCCAGCTCAAGGGGTTATGCTTTTTGCCGTGATTTACTGTACCGGAACCTATGGTGGGGCAATCACGGCAATTCTGTTTAATATACCCGGCGCTCCAGAAAATGCCCCTACTGCATTCGATGGATACCCAATGACACGCAAAGGTCAATCAGGAAAAGCCGTGGGAGCTGCAGTTTTGTGTTCAGCAATTGGTGGAGTAACATCAGCGATAGTTATGATGGCGGCAACCGAGCCCCTTGCGAACTGGGCGATCTCCAATATTGGGCCACCAGAAATTTTTGCACTGGTTTTTTTTGGCCTGGCCGTAGCTTCCTCAGTTGGAGGGAGGACCCTCTGGAAAGGATGGATGTCTGTGTTGCTCGGCCTGTTAATAGCTACAATCGGCCAAGACCCGGTGGGCGGAATCAATCGTTACAATTTCGGTTTTTCTGACCTGGCTGCAGGCATAGCATTTGTTCCTGCTATTTTGGGTTTTTTTGCAGTGTCTGAAATTTTCGTACAAGCAGAAAAAAAAGCAATTGGCATGTATGAAGCACCTAAACTGAGTCTTGATTTTCCTACTATATTAGAACTCTGGACTCATAAAATTGCTGTGGTAAGATCCATTCTGGTTGGGTTTTTTTGTGGAATTCTTCCTGGAATCGGTGCAACCCTTGCGGCATTTATGGGCTATGGTGAAGCAGTACGCTGGTCCAAGAACAAAGAATCATTTGGCAAAGGTAATTTGGAAGGTGTGATATCATCCGAGACTGCTAATAATGCTGCAACCGGAGCTGCCATGATCCCTTTGCTTGCACTTGGACTACCTGGTGGAGCTTTGACTGCAATGATGGTTGCGGTCTTCCAGATGCACGATCTGGAACCAGGTCCATTGGTATTTTATAATTCACCTGATTTGATATGGATTGTTTTTGCTGCAATGTTCTATGCAAATGTATCGATCCTATTCATCGGTTTACTTGAAACTAAGACGATTTTGTATCTATTAAAAATACCTTTCCAGTTTTTAGCTCCAATGATTTTGCTGCTGGCAAGTATTGGCTCTTATATTGGACGTGGTCTGGTACTTGATGTGATGGTAATGTTTATATCTGGAATCATGGGTTTTNTGCTTAGAAGGTCCGGTTATTCTATCCCTGGAATTGTGCTAGGTATTATTCTNGGNAAAATCGGTGAACAAAATTTTGCTCAGGGCATGCAGATGGTTCATTATGATCTGCTGGAATATCTATCGCGGCCAATTTGCCTATTATTGATAGTTGCGGGTTCATTAACTTTACTCGCTGGCATNTACAAAGCCTTGTCATTTTCGTTTAAGTCATGAATTTGTTGTCAAAAACATGACATCCAAGCCAATTCTTCAAGAAAAATCTTCAATACGCGTTATTTTCTGGATTTGCATTGCAGAAATTCTGACAATGCAGGGAGTCTTTACGTTTTCATCCATGCTTCCTTTTTTTTTAGCGGAATGGAAGTTGGACAGTATTGACGCGGGCTGGATCAGCGGGATATACTATGGATCTTACATGATATCTGTAATGATTCTTGTCAGCCTTACCGATTGGATTGATGCGAAAAGAATATACATCGTCGGTGTTTTGATTACTCTTATTAGTTGCATAGGATTCGCATTGTTTGTTGAGGGTTACTGGAGCGCAATGTTTTTCAGAACTCTGGGAGGAATAGGCCTGGCAGGAACTTATATGCCAGGCCTGAAAGCTCTGACAGACCGTCTCTCTGGTATATCTAGGGTTCGTGCTACATCTTTTTATACCTCCTCATTTGGTATCGGTAGTGCACTTTCATTTTTAATTGGAGGCTCTATTCTCAAATGGTTCCCATGGGAAATTGCTTTCTGGATTGCAGGTTTATGTGCTTTGCTGGCACTGCTGATTGTGACTGTAACCCTTGAAAACCGTCCTAACCATGTTGGAGAGCGCTCTGGACTTCGTTCGCTGGATTTTAGACCAGTATTAAGAAACAGGGATGCAATGGGTTGGATCGCCTGCTATTCAACTCATAATTATGAACTGTTTGCATTCCGTTCTTGGATCGTTGTCTACCTTACTTTTGCGATGTCAGGGATTTCCTCTGGGATCCAAGTTCAACCTTCTATAGTTGTTTTCTTTGGCGTATTGCTCGGTATGCCGTCTAGCGTCATCGGGAATGAACTGGCAATGCGTTACGGAAGAATACGTGTTGTAGTAAGTATCATGTGTCTTTCAGCTGTTTTAGCCATTGTGGTTGGAAACAGTGTAGGTCTTTCAGCACCTTTGTTGATTGCACTTGTCCTTGTTTATGGATGTTTTGTTACAGGAGATTCCGCTTCAATCACCACTGCTGTAATTGAAAGTGCTTCGGAGGGAAATCGTGGAGTTACAATGGCGGTTCACTCCAGTGTAGGCTTTATTGGTTCCTTCCTTGGTCCGATTGGTTTTGGACTAGTACTCAGTGCTTTTGGAGGTCATAACAGCTCAGAAGCTTGGTTTTGGGCATTTTCCTCAACAGGATTTGTGCTCCTGATTGGACCGGTTCTACTTTTTGTTTCTAAGAAATATGCAAAATAAATAATACTGATGATTTGANTAAAATGAAAATTCGGCATTGATCGGAGCTGAATTCATTGTCAGCCCTCCTGTTAAATTTAATTGTAGCCCTAATTATCTGCAACAAATATCTTCACTTACATACATAGATATTATCACCTTATATCAATAGTATATATTAATTTATTTGAATAGATGACATGTTGTGTAAATTACCAACATGTCTGTAGTCTTGATTGATTGAGAGAGGTCTTTTATACTATGATTCCAATAAATATTCTTCCACATATTGTTACAGGAAATCATGTCAGTGCTTATCAACAATAATACAAAATTACTGGTTCAGGGAATCACCGGATCCCAGGGAATGCTCCACACCCGTGGTTGTAGAGAATACGGAACCAATGTAGTTGCCGGTGTGACACCGGGCAAAGGTGGACAGGACTTTGAAGGAGTACCGATCTATAATACTGTTCTGGAGGCCGGTAAGGCAACGGGTGCAAATGCGTCAATGATTCTAGTTCCACCACCTTTTGCGGCCGATGCAATCATGGAAGCAGCCGNTGCGGGAATACCGTTGATTGTTGCCATCACTGAGGGGGTACCAGTAGTGGATATGGTACGCGCCGTTACTTTTGTACGACAAAAAGGCTCACGGTTGATTGGACCGAACTGCCCGGGTATTATTACTCCGGGTCTATGTAAAATTGGAATTATGCCGGGACCGATTCATAAGCCCGGTTCTGTTGGTATCGTTTCACGTTCCGGAACCTTGACTTATGAAGCAGTTGGTCAGATAAGCAGAGTCGGTCTGGGGCAGTCAACATGTATTGGCATCGGTGGAGACCCTGTGAACGGAACAAATTTCATTGATTGTCTGAAACTATTTGAAGCGGATGCACAAACTGAATCCATAGTTATGATAGGTGAAATTGGTGGAGACGCCGAAGAACAAGCCGCTGCTTTTGCAAAGGAAAAAGTTTCCAAGCCGATTGTAAGTTTCATTGCCGGACAAACAGCGCCTCCTGGGAGACGTATGGGACATGCTGGCGCAATTATTTCCGGGGGTAAAGGAACCGCTGCCGAAAAAATGAGTGCCCTGCAGGAAGCAGGAATTCACGTGGTTAAAACTCCGGCAGAAATCGGTGAAAAAATGCTAGAAATTATCGGTTAAATTCGGATTATTTTTCCTATATTTTTGCCACTGAGGATCACTGCTCTGCAACTTTAGTCTACAAACAGTTTAACTGACAAATAATTGGGAAAATATTTCCAGCAGTTTCTGATCTTTCATCAACTAATCAGTTTCTTAAACCTACTTGACTTAGTTTAGGCTGCGGAAGTGCTGAAGCGGGGATTGCGCTTATAATTGCATGCTGGATGCGGGGGTCAGTCTGCAATGTGGAGATTATTTTTTCGATGTTTTTATATTCGAAATATTTGCAGAAAATGGAGAGGTAAAGTTGGTTGATGCGCTTTTCTGCTTTTGAACCATTCCTTGTTTCGACTTCTACGATTCGGCTTGCGATCTTGTTGACCAGCCATGGCATTTCTTCAAACTTATGTCGGAACAAGTCAAAAATTTCAGCAAAAACCTCTATCAGGGAAACAGAGAATTCTTCATTAAGTGCTTCTGGTTCTATATTGTAGTAGTTGCTGACGCGTTGCTTTATGTGTTCCAGCATCCTACCTTGAAGCATGTTGATCAACAGCTCCATTGCCTGCTTTTTATCAAAGTTCGATTCATCCGAATCGGCCACGTCAAGCGACTTAAGACAATCAGCTATAACCAGTGTATAGGGACTGATATTTGACATTATTACTGAAGACCAGCAGATAACCTGAAAAAAGATTCTCTTTGCTTGGTTTAACTAAGAAAAAGTTTAAAAAGATGCATTGTCAAAACAGGAGCAATGCTAAAAAGGCCATCCCACAATTCTATAAAGCTTGTCAGTTTTTTGCAAGCAGAATGGGAAAAAAATTCATTATTATTATCTTACCGTGAGTTGTGCAAAGCGCACACCATTACCACTTGCTCATTTTGATTGCATAATCCAGAGTTGATTTAAAGTGAAATTGTTGTGCACAATTAGTTGCATTCAATGATCATCTCGGGATTTTCTTCCCAACTGGCAACTGTTAACACGCGATATCCTGTGTGGCAGATCATCTCGGATTTGCGGTAACAATAAAAAACATGGGGCGGGCAAGATACATAATACTGACTGTCTGTACGAGGCATTTCCTNCATTACTACTGTACCTGTGCAGCCCGTAATTATGGTGGCGAAAAGTATGGACAACCAGCGTGACATTTCACTCCTCTAAAGTGATTCGGATCGGTTGATGATCAGAAGCCGTGGTTTCTGTGTTGACAGAAACGTGATTAATTTGTGGAGAGAGGTTTTGACTGAGAAAAAAATAATCACGGCAATGCGGACCTTTTTTCCATTGTTTGTGATCAAAAATTCCGCAGGTTGGGCTCCTATTATTTCCCGGATTTACTACATTCCAGGCATCAACCAGATTCGGAACATCTTCANGAAATGCTGACGTTATCAGCCGATATGAAGCGCTTTCCGGAACGAAATTAAAATCGCCGCAGATCACCATTTTTTCCGAACGTTTTATGCGTGCAAACGGAGTATTTGGAAAATCGAGTCCAGCTTCTCGTGACTGTGCGCAGGCTTCTTCATGTAGTTCACGGATGCGCTGAACTTGTGCCAACTGTTGTTTTTCTGAGAAAAATTCAAGGTGAGTGTTCATCAACCGTAAAGTACCGGAACCTGTACTGAGCACCATTTCAGTCGTCTGCCTTGACATAAATCTCGCTTTTGGATCAGCAGGTGAAGGCAGTAAATGATGCAGCACCTGAAGAGGTGAACGGCGGGTCAAGATCAAATTACCGAATTGCCTGCGTCCACCGTTTTTTCCTCCCGAACGGTCTTGTGACGCGCCGTAATAAATCTCATAGTTTGGAAATAACTTTTGCAGTTCACTAAATTGATCACTACCGTTGGCTGTGTCAGGATCGTTGCGTGAAACTTCCTGCAGACACAAAACATCGGGCAATCCGTCCTGCTGAACAACATCCGCCATTTTGTGCAAATCAATACGACCGTCCACACCTTTCCCATACTGAATGTTCCAACTTACGATAGTCAACATTTGATTTTAATTTGCTGCAAATTTACCAAGCATAGTTTGCCCTTTAATTCCAGTCAGCTTGACAGCAAGAAGTTGGTTCCGCAAATCAGCTTCATGCGTTTCTTCAAGTACAACCCTGATAAAATTATCTGTGTAACCACTGACATNAGCCTCCGGTTTTCTGGATTCACAGAGNACATTCCGGGTTTNNCCNATAAATCGNTGATGAAANGNANNGCGNTTTTTTGNGCTTAATTCACGTANNATTTNACTNCGNTTTTGTTTGATCTGAGGCAGTATTTGTTCCTTCAGTTGAAAAGCAGGAGTCCCCTCACGGGGAGAAAACGGAAAAACGTGAAAATATGTTAGCGGAAGTTTATCCAATAAATTCAAAGTATTTTCAAATTCCAACTCACTTTCTCCCGGAAAACCAACCATTACGTCAGTGCCAATACACAGATCCTGAACAGTTTCAAAAGCATGCCATATTTCATCTGCGTACTGAGCAGTAGAATAACGTCGCTTCATTTTTTTTAAAATAGTATCAGCACCGGACTGTACAGGTAAGTGGAAAAACGGGACCAATTTGTGCTGAGGATCATTCATATACTGCAAAAGAATTTCCGGAACAGTTGTGGGTTCAATTGAGCTTATCCGGATACGTACCAGTCCGGGAAGACTGTTGAGATAATCAACCACATCCACAATAGTTAATTTACCTATTTGATAAGTACCAACGTTCACACCGGTTATCACAATTTCCCGGGCACCTTCTTTAACCAGCATTAAGGCTTCTTCCTGCAAATTCTGGAATTCCCGGTAACGGGAACGTCCCCTCGCAAAAGGAATGATACAGAACGAGCACATGAAATCGCAACCGTCCTGTATCTTCAACGAGGCACGAGTATTTTGCAGCTCTGCTACATTGTCAACATGACATAATGTGACTTCTGCAGGGTTTATCTCCGCTGAAGTTGTATTTGTCTTCAAGGAATGGACATCCTCTTTTGCTTTCAATTTTAATTCTGAATCTACCTCAATTGATAAATAGGAATGCCCTTCTCCGGTCAGCCTGTACTGAGCGTGTCTTGACTCCTGCTGATTATTCGCTGGTGTAGAAAAAGAATGCGGAACTACAGGTGCGCTAAAAGTATTTTTGTTTATTTTAGGACGAACAATTAAAGGTGGACCTGCAGGGTCGACTTGTTGCAAATAATCAGTAAGCCGCATTTTTTCTTCGCTGCCGATTACCAGTTTAACACCTTCGATACTTGCAATTGCCTGTGGATTGATCTGGGCATAACAGCCAACGACAGTGATCATTGCCTTAGGATTCAAACGGTGAAGAGCCCGAATTGCCTGACGGTTTTTTGAGTCGCTGTGTTCTGTGACTGTACAAGTGTTGATTACGCAGATGTCAGCGGGTTCCGTGTCCGGAACAACTCTGTATCCCTGCTGTTCAAAACGGCGGGCTAATACATCGGTTTCAGATTGATTGAGTCGGCAGCCAAGTGTATGAAAAGATACACGTTTTAAAGTAGTTGCTAAACCTGTAATTTGCTCTTCCGAAGCCAAATAAGCGATATCAGCGGAAAGATCAGGTTCTGTCAAAATAGACATATTGTGGATTAACTGGTGGACTGTGGAAGTTCCTCCTGGTAATAATGCATGGTATTGAGAAATGTTTCAATACTAATTGAGTTCAAAGTCGCAATTGTTATTTCATCAATTTCAAGCATGATTTGTGAAAGAGCCTGTCCAATTTCAGTTTCATCAGCGGACTCGTGTTCAGCAGGAGGTTGTCGTATATCTTCAAATATTTCAGCAATATCTAAGAGGGTAATACGTTTTGTGTTGCCGATAAAACGGTAACCTCCACCTGCACCACGTACAGAGCCGACTAAGCGTGCCCGCACTAAAGAATGAAGAACTTTCACCAAATGATGCGAGGAGATATCGTATTTGTTCGCAATTTCTGTGGCGGAAAGGTGTCTCTCCGGTTTACTTGCTAATTCCAAAATTGAGAATAAGGCAAAACGTGTTGCTTTATTTAGTTTCATTATTGATGGCGAATAAAAGGTTTGTCGTTGTTATTTTGCAGTGCAGGGTTCAATCAGCGACATTTTTTTCAAGTTGTATGAAAGGGCCTCCACGCATTCCCTGACTGCGGAAAAAAGACATGTTCAGATGATCACTTCGTGCGAGCATGGTACGGACTTTTTCAATACCAGTATTTTTAAAATGCTGACAGATGCTGTCAAAAAGTTTACTGCCGACTCCCATTTCTCTCGCATCGTTATGCACACCTAACGCAAAAACCCAACCGCATGGAGGAGAACCAAATTCCCAGGCACGGACTTCTCCAAGTATATATCCGCAAAAATTATGCTCAGTTTCTGCAACGAGGAAAAAACCGGACTCCCCGTTTCCAAAACGATCAAAGGCGGCCTGCCAATAATCATTTTTTTCGATACCTGTGTTTTGAGCGTCCAGCTTAATTATCTCAGTGAGATCATCCTGCACAGCATCACGAATAAGAGTACTCTCTTCTGCTTTAAATAATTTGGAATCAGCAGTTTTAGGTAATTTATTTTTTTTCATATCATAAGAATTCAAACTTGACACTCTATTAGCTAATATGTAACTTGTATTCCTAAACAAGTAATTCAGTACTTGTATCTAAGCATAATATCGATGTGACGCACAGTCAAAGCTTTTTTTAGTCAATGGCAAACGTTCCATCACTTAAGGAGGCAAACTAAATAATGATAGAATTTAACACACAACCGGAGCAATATCAACACTGGTCACTCGAATTGGACGGACCTGTCGCCACGCTCAAGTTGGGAGTGAACGAAGACGGCGGACTTCAGCCCGGATACAAATTAAAACTTAATTCCTACGATTTAGGAGTTGATATAGAATTGCACGACGCAGTTCAGCGGTTACGTTTTGAACATCCGGAAGTCAGAACAGTTGTTCTCACCTCAGCCATGGAGAAAGTTTTTTGTGCCGGAGCAAATATAACAATGCTCGGACTATCAACCCATGCTCACAAAGTGAATTTTTGCAAATTCACCAACGAAACCCGTAACTCGATTGAAGATGCTACGAGTTTTTCCGGGCAAACCTACATCAGTGCCATTAACGGTACTGCAGCCGGAGGAGGGTACGAACTGGCACTTGCGAGCGATTATATCATACTCGTTGATGATAGTTCCAGTGCAATTTCGCTTCCGGAAGTTCCACTGTTAGCCGTACTTCCCGGAACGGGCGGACTCACTAGAGTTGTAGATAAACGTAAAGTGCGCCGCGATCACGCAGATTATTTTTGTACAGTCACTGAAGGTATGCGTGGAAAACGGGCGGTTAAGTGGAAACTGATAGATGAACTTATTCCACGTTCAAAATTTATTGAAAAAGTAAAGGAACGCGCCCTTGAATTTGCGCAAAAATCCTCACGTCCGGAAAACGAAAAAGGCATTATACTTACCCCGCTCAATCGTAAAATTGAAGAAGATCGAATTATTTACGATCACCTCAGCATTGAATTTGAACGCCAGTCCGGCATCGTTAACCTTACTGTCCACGCACCTGAAGGTGATTTGCCGTCTACTCCGGAAAGCATTCAGGCGGCAGGCGCGAATTATTGGCCGTTAGCGATGGCACGTGAGTTAGACGACGCAATCATGCATTTGTCCTTTAATGAACTCGAACTTGGAACATGGGTTCTTAGAACCAAGGGCGATGCTGATCAGTTACTTACGGTCGATCAGACCTTAATTCAACATCAGGAGCATTGGCTGGTTCGTGAAATCATACTCAATTTGAAACGTGTTTTCAAACGTCTTGATCTCGTGGCCCGCAGCTTAGTGGCTTTGATAGAACCCGGAAGCTGCTTCACAGGCACTTTACTCGAACTTGTTTTAGCCGCAGACCGCAGTTATATGCTGGACGGTACGTTTGAGGATACGGATGAAGTTCCGGCTATACTACGTCCTACAGAAATGAATTTCGGAGCCTTACCCATGTGCAACGATTTGACTCGCTTACAAACCCGTTTTATCGATGATGCTGAAAATGTGGAAAACGTACGTAATGAAATCTCTAATAACTTGGATGCGGCCACTGCTGATGAACTAGGTTTGGTGACCTTTATTCCGGACGATATTGACTGGGAAGACGAAGTCCGGATTGCAGTGGAGGAGCGGGCGAGTTTTTCACCAGACGCGCTCACAGGGATGGAAGCATCATTACGCTTTGCCGGTCCGGAAACACTGGAAACTAAAATTTTCGGTCGGTTGACCGCATGGCAGAACTGGATTTTTCAACGACCAAACGCGGTCGGAGAAGAAGGAGCACTCAAACTGTACGGATCCGGTAAACAGTCTAATTACGATAAAAAAAGGGTTTAACCCACTCTAATCAAAAGTTAAACATATTCGCACAGGTTTTTTTATGAGTATTAACTTCAACGAGAAAATTCCGAACAATGTCGATTTAAGCAGTGACCGTCGGCTCCAGCGCGCTTTGGAACGCTGGCAGCCTGAGTACCTAAACTGGTGGGGGGAACTTGGTCCTGAAAAAAGCACAGATTTAGAAGTTTATTTACGCACTGCGATCAGTGTTGAAAAAGACGGCTGGGCGCATTTTGATTATGTTAAAATGCCGGATTATCGCTGGGGAATTTTTCTGACACCTTCAGATTCCGATCGTAGAATTGATTTCGGAATTCATAAAGGACAGCCTGCATGGCAGGAAGTTCCGGGCGAATACCGTTCAGAATTACGCCGGTTGATCGTAACGCAGGGTGATACAGAACCTGCTTCAGTTGAGCAACAGCGGCAGTTGGGAAAAACTTGTCCGTCACTTTACGATCTGCGCAATCTTTTCCAAATCAATGTGGAAGAAGGCCGACATTTATGGGCCATGGTTTATTTGCTGCAGGCTTACTTTGGCCGTGACGGTCGTGAAGAAGCGGAAGCCATGCTGGAGCGGCATTCCGGTGATCCTGACAAACCGCGGATTCTGGAAGCATTTAATGAAGAAACTCCGGACTGGCTCTCCTTTTTCATGTTCACATATTTTACTGACCGTGACGGAAAATTCCAGTTGGCATCATTAGCAGAATCTGGATTTGATCCGCTTGCGCGTTCGTGCCGCTTTATGCTCACAGAAGAAGCACATCATATGTTTGTCGGAGAAACTGGTGTAGGGCGTGTTGTGCAAAGAACCTGTGATTTGATGAATGAGTACAAAATAAGAAGTTCCGCTGCAGAAGTTGAAGTGCGAAAATATGGTGGAATAGATTTGTCGACTATTCAAAAATATTTAAATTTTCATTTCAGTGTTTCTGTTGATCTGTTCGGACAGGAACTCTCTACAAACGCCGCCACCTATTACAATACCGGAATTAAGGGACGTTTCGGTGAAAGTAAAATTAACGATGATCATTTGCTGCACGATTCAAGTTATTCAGTTCTGGAGTTGAAAGGCGGCCAGATTGTCAATGTGGATGCTCCGGCACTTAACTCTGTTAACGAAAGGTTACGTGATGACTACATTGTCGATTGCGATTTAGGGGTCCGCCGCTGGAATAAAATTATTCTGGATTCTGGGATAGATTTTAAGTTGAAATTACCGCACCGTGCTTTCCACCGGGGCATTGGACAATTTTCGGAAATTCAGGCTGATCCGCAAGGCAATATCATCACACAAGCCGAATGGGATCGTCTTCATCACAAGTGGCTTCCTACTCAGGAAGACAAGGAATATATTCAATCTCTGATGCAGCCGGTGACAGAACCGGGTAAAATAGCAGGTTGGATAGCACCACCTAAAAGCAAATTAAATCGACATCCGTTTGAATTTGAGTTTGTACGATTTAACTGATTTTATGTTGTCGTAAAATTTGTCAATAATCAAAACGGAAAAACGGGTTTGTTATTCTATTTGAGCCGCTAAGAAAACGAAGGAAGCTAATGTTCTTCGTTTTTTTCGTTCATCAGGGCTAAAATTACGTTCAAATTCACGAAAATCAGAGGCTTGAATCTAAGGAGGAAACATGCAAAAAAATACCGTATCCATCGATACTTCGCTAAACCCGGCAAAAATTGAATTTTCACCTGAATTCAATGTAGCAGTTCCGTTCATAGACCGCCATTTGCAGGAAGGGCGCAAAGACAAAGTCATCATCCGTGAAACCGATGGTGAAGAAGTAACATACGGTCAATTGTCCGAACGTGTCAATCAGTCCGGAAATGCTCTCAAAAATCTCGGACTGAATTCCGGAGACCGGTTGTTGATGATGGTCAAGGACTCCTCGGAATTTTTCTATTTATTTTGGGGTGCAATCAAGGCCGGGATCGTTCCGGTTCCACTCAATACACTGCTGCGTGCAAAAGATTACTCATTCATGATTGAGGACTCAGGATGCGCAGCTGTAGTCTATTCTGCGGAATTCCGGACTGAAGTAGAGCCTGCTCTGGAACTCCTTTCAGGAAAACCGGAAATAGTTTTGTTGACTGAAGGTGCATCAGGATGTTTTCTGGAAAAAATGAATTCTGCAGATTCTGAACTTGAAGCTGCTGCTGCGTCCGCAACTGATGATTGTTTCTGGCTCTATTCTTCCGGAACAACCGGAAGGCCGAAAGGCGCTGTTCACAGTCACCGTGACATGGTTATTAGCAGTCAGTATTACGGTAAAGACACTCTAGGTGTCCGTGAAGACGATATTTGTTTTTCTGCGGCAAAACTCTTTTTTGCTTACGGATTAGGGAACGGTATGACCTTTCCGTTGTGGTCTGGAGCAAGTTGTGTTTTGTTTCCTGCACGCCCCACTCCGGACACCACTTTTGAAGTGATTGAACGTTTTAAGCCGACGATTTATTTTGGTGTACCCACTCTTTATGCAGCGCAGTTACAGTCACTCGAAAATTCAGGCAGTGGAAATTCCGCTGTTCCGGACTTTTCTTCTCTGCGTGTTTCTGTCTCGGCGGGAGAGGCTTTGCCGGCCGATATTTTCCGGCGTTGGAAAGAGCAGACCGGAACCGTGATTTTGGATGGAATTGGTTCCACAGAAGCGCTGCATATTTTTATTTCAAACCGTGCGGATGATATCAAAGCCGGTAGCAGTGGACGGATGGTTTCAGGGTATTCTGCAAAAATCATTGATGAAAAAGGAAAACAAGTTCCACAGGGTGAAGAAGGAAGTTTGTTGATACAGGGCGATTCTACATGTAAATATTATTGGAACAATCCGAAAAAAACTACTGAAACAATTGCCGAAGGATGGCTCAATACCGGTGACACCTATCATCAGGATGTGGATGGGTATTTCGTCTACGGCGGACGCAGTGACGACATGATGAAAGTCGGTGGAATCTGGTGTTCGCCTTTTGAAATAGAAGCCAAACTGGTGGAACATCCTAAAGTTTTGGAGGCAGCTGTTGTTGGACGTAAAGACGAGTCCGGATTGATCAAACCTGAGGCGCATGTGGTGCTCGTAGATGGCACAGAAGCGTCTGAAGATACAACCGGAGAGTTGCTCCTGCTTTGCAAAAGTGGACTCGCGCCTTACAAATATCCACGCTGGTTTCAGTTTCCGGAAGAGTTACCAAAGACTGCTACCGGCAAAATCCAACGTTTTAAACTCCGTTCAAGCTAAATATTGCTACAGATTTACACGGATAAAATTGAGACTATTTTGTTTTAGTTGCCAATTTCAATAAAAACGAAAAATTATTTTTCGTTTTTCCTTGTGTTGTTGGCTGCTGGCAAAAACTCCGTTTTATATTGCGTAAATCAGCAGCTTTAACCAAAAGGAATAAGATGTTAAAAAATGCTTTTATCCCCTACAAGGGTTATTACAGTTCACCCTTCGCCCGCTGGCAAGGCAGTTTCGCCAATGAAAACGCAATCAAACTCGGTGCGGAAACTTCCCGCCGCTGGTTTGAAAAAAAACAGTGGGATCCAAAAACCATAGATTATTTGTTTCTCGGTTCAACCGTGCATCAGCCGCATGGCTTTTATGGCGGACCCTGGGCATCAGCGATGATGGGGGCAGATAATATTCCTGGAGTTCTGATCAGTCAGGCCTGTTCCACCTCCACCTTTTCCATTTATCAGGCTGCAATAGGTGTGGAAACCGGAATGTATGAAACTGCATATTGCCTGATGAGTGACCGCTGTTCCAATGGGCCACACAGCGTCTGGCCAAATCCGGGAGGTCCTGGAGGACAACTTGTTTCCGAAGACTGGGTGATGGACAATTTTAACCGTGATCCCTGGGCCGGTGGAGCGATGATTCAAACTGCTGAAAATGTGGCCGGAGAAGCAGGAATAACCCGCGAAGAGTGTGATGCTATTACACTGCGGCGTTATGCGCAGTATCAGGATGCGTTAGATGATGACAGGGCTTTTCAGAAACGTTACATGTTTCCGGTTGAACTGAAAATATCAAAAAAGGAAACCATCACAATCGAAGCCGATGAAGGTGTTACAGAAACAAACGCTGAAGGCTTGGAAAAGCTGCGGCCTGTCATGCCGGACGGTGTTCACACTTTTGGTTCACAGACTCATCCTGCGGATGGACAAAGCGCGGTTACGGTCACGAGCCGTGAAAAAGCCGCAGAACTGAGCGAAGATGCAAATGTCAGTATTCAGGTGTTGTCTTACGGTTATGCACGTACCAAAAAAGCGCACATGGCGATGGCCGTTGCTCCTGCCTCCCAAATGGCACTCGACGGTGCAAACATCAAAGCTGGCGATTTGACTGCAGTAAAAACACATAATCCTTTTGCTTCCAATGATTTGTATCTGGCGAAGACAATTGGACTGGATGTCGAAACGATGAATAATTATGGAAGCTCACTGATTTTCGGACATCCGCAAGGCCCCACAGTCGCCCGCTTGACAATGGAAGGCATCGAAGAATTAGCACTGAAAGGTGGTGGACATCTGCTGGTTGCTGGTTGTGCCGCCGGTGACACAGCTGCTGCGATTGTTTTGAAAGTCGGATAAAATATATTTTTCGAATAAACAGTTTTTTGCTTTTCACCTGTTGATCCTCCCCAATTCCAATTCCTGCTAATAAATCACTGATAAAGTCCAGCAGTGATTTATTAGCATTCAAGATTGACATTCCGTCAGATGCTCAATAAGATTCAAATATTTATTAAATTACGTTGGAAATGCAGTTGAACAGAAAGTAATTCTGAACTTTTCATGAATAATGGTTGATAACAAAATTAGCTGAATTATTTAAACGGTACACTCAAGAAAAGAGAAAAGGAGATGAAATTGTGAAGCAAGAAAAAACCGCACCTGAGGAAGTTGGTATGAGCTTGAAACGTTTGGAGCGTATCCGGCCGGTTATGCAGGGTTATGTGGATCAAAAAAAGATCGCCGGTCTGAGCACAATGATAGCCCGTAAGGGTAAAGTGGTGCATTTCGAGCAAGTCGGTCAGCTGGATAAAGAGTTGAATAAGCCCATGACTGAAGATGCTGTTTTTCGTATTTATTCAATGACCAAGCCCATCATCTGCGTTGCCTTAATGACTCTGTATGAGCAAGGTAAATTTCAACTTACTGATCCTGTTGCCAAGTTTATTCCAGCCTTTAACGATTTAAAAGTTCTTGAATGTGATGAAAAGGGTGAAGCAAAAGAAGTTGATTTGGTACGCCCGCCTACGATACGCAGTTTATTGACTCACACCTCGGGGTTAAGCTACGATTTTTTAGAAGATTTTCCTGTTGCTGAATTATATCGTCAAGCTGGAATTTTAAATAACGCTGAGAGTACTTTGGAAGAATTGGTACACGAGTTAAGCCGGCTTCCTCTTGCTTTTCAGCCGGCTTCCAACTGGCATTATAGTCTTGGAATTGATGTGGCTGCACGACTAATTGAAATTATATCAGGCCAGGCGCTCGAGCAGTTCTTGAAAGAAAACATCTTTGATCCTCTGGGCATGGTTGACACCGGATTTTCCGTAGATCCTGAAGAGCAACATCGAATCGCGGCGATGTATGGTCTCCCCGATCTGTGTTCCCCTAAGATGACTATGAGCAAGTTATTCGATGCCTGGAGCAGTGGTTTCAATGAGCGAATCGATGTGTCAGCCACATATCCTGCATCAAAGTCAGTTGCTTTTGCCAGAGGAGGACATGGCTTATTCTCAACTAGCTGGGATTATCTGCGTTTTTCACAAATGCTGCTCAATGAGGGTGAACTGGCGGGAGTGCGCATATTAGCTAGAAAAACAGTGAACCTGATGCATACGAACTATCTACAGGACGATTTACTACCTTACGTAATTGCTGATCCTCCTGCCTATGGATATGGATTTGGTTTGGGTTCCAGGGTGCTGATGAATGTTGCTGAATCAGAAAAGCCTGGTTCAGTAGGCGAATTTGGGTGGGCTGGAGCCGCTAAAACCTATTACTGGGTTGATCCTCAAGAAGAAATTATTGGGATACTAATGTCTCAATCCATGATGCAATTTGAAAAACCCGAAGCAGATTTACAAGTGTTGACCTATCAAGCATTGATAGCATAGGATAAAGATGCTCCTGTTTTTGATACCCCTTGACAAGTTAATAAACATGACGTCTAATGCTGGATTTCTATCAATTTCAACAGGGGCCCCCGGCGGTCTTTGCTTGTGTTATTATGCTGCCTCTAATTTGTGTCTACGAGTCAGCTTGTGATGCCTGATAATCAGCAATCAAGATAAGTAAGAGGATTAAACTTTTCATGAATTTTAGTTATGAGGCCTTGATATTTTTTACATTTATTTTTTTCTTAGCAGCCTTTATTCATGGAAGTATCGGCTTTGGCTTTCCGATGGTGGCAACACCGCTGTTAGCACTTTTCACCGACCTTCAAACAGCAATTGTCTTAACATTTATCCCAACGCTGCTGGTAAATCTGATCAGCATAATTAGTGAGGGAGATATTCTACTTGCTGCCCGACGTCACCTTTCACTTGCTTTATTCGCCATACTGGGGAGTGCTGCAGGCACGCAAATTCTGCTGTCCGTTAATTCGGATATTTTTAAGGGGCTGCTTGGAATAGTAATTTTGATTTATCTGCTTGTTGAAAAAACAAAGTTAGAACTTTCATGGATCAGGAGCTACCCGAGACTTTCAAAGTTCGCGTTTGGAGTTTCAGCCGGATTGTTAGGTGGCTTGACGAATGTTATGGCACCTGTACTTATTATATATTCTCTGGAGTCAAAACATTCAAAGATTGAAATAGTTCAGGCTGCTAATTTATGTTTTTTATTTGGTAAAATCATCCAGATCCTTTTATTTACCCTCAATGATGAATTTACTCTGAATGAACTTTCAATTTCGTCAGTTATGCTCATTGTCAGCTCAATTGGCTTGTATGTCGGTATTGCTCTAAAGAAAAAAATCAATGAAAGATTCTACCAAAAAATTATAAGAGCTTTGCTGTTTACATTAGCTGCTGTGTTGTTAATACAAGTTTCAGTATGATTAATTCATCAAGAAAGTAGACAAAACCAACAAATACATATGCATACAGTCCAGCAACTGCCCTTGACTTGGGGGGCAGGTCACTTCAATCAAAGATGAATTCATTTAATGACTCATAAACACTTGCATACAGCTGAAGATGGAATCACACGTTGCTGGTGGGGTAAGGATCATCTGGACTACCGCAATTACCATGACGTAGAGTGGGGACGTCCCGTTTCCAAGGATTTTCGGCTCTTTGAAAAAATTTGTCTTGAAGGCTTCCAGTCAGGACTTTCATGGCTGACCATTCTTCGTAAACGTGAAAATTTTCGGCATGCATTCTCCGGTTTCGACTTTAACAAGATTACAGGTTTTGATGATAACAATGTTTCTCAATTGCTACAGAATTCCGGCATCATCCGTCATCGCGGTAAAATTGAAGCGACTATTAATAATGCCCACCGCGCACTTGAGCTCGTTGAAGAATTTGGTAGTCTTGCTGCCTACATTTGGGGTTGGGAACCTGCTTCGCCTGAACCACATATTGGCAAAGGTGAATACAGTCACCCGATTCCAAGCATCACCCGAACCTCACAATTATTAAGTAAAGACCTGAAGAATCGCGGTTGGAAATTCATTGGGCCAACGACAGCCTACGCATTCATGCAGGCGATGGGTTTGGTAAATGATCACATGGAGGGATGTGCCATCCGGGAGATAGTTGAAAGTATGCGGAGTGAGTTTGAACCACCGAACCAACAATTCTGCAGACAAAGCAGTGATTAAATATTAATTATCATGCTGCTTGCAGTGGTGTTTAACAATGCAATCCTGTGTTAAGAAAAATCATAACATGCAACATGGAGGTATAAAATGTCTGAGTTAGCAGAAGGAACATGTATTCCCTGCAGGGGTGGTGTTCCTCCTTTGAAAGGAGAAGAACTGGACGCTTTACAGGAAAAATTGGGAAATGGCTGGCAAATCATAAATGAACATCATTTGGAAAAAGAATATATATTTGCAGATTTTAGACAGGCACTGGATTTTACTGTCAAAGTCGGAGAAGTGGCTGAAAATCAAGGTCATCATCCTGATATTTATTTAGCTTGGGGTAAAGTTAAATTGACAATCTGGACCCACAAAATAGATGGATTGACAGAAAGTGATTTTATTCTTGGAGCAAAAGTAGATCGGAAGCTTTAAACATAAATATTCATCGTCTTAACAAGTTTTTGCTAAATATTTATTGTTTAATATCATAAACTTAATAAACACTATTTAACCAGCAAGGCAGCTATGCCAATCGAAGGAAACGTAGAAATAAAACCCAGCATCTGTACGCTGGATTGTCCAGATACCTGTAGTTTGTTGGTAAAAACCGATGGAAAAAATGTCTTGGATGTACGAGGCTCAAAGGCTAATCCTTATACAGCCGGTGTTATCTGCAATAAGGTTATGCGAGCTTATCCGGATTATTTGCATGGGCCAAATCGTCTGACTCATCCACTAAAACGGGTTGGAGCACGTGGTAGAAATCAGTTTGAGCGTATCTCCTGGGATGACGCACTCGATCTGGTGCATGCAGGTATCACTTCTGCGATCAGCAAGTACGGTACCCAGACAGTTTTGCCACTCAATTATTCGGGACCACATGGTGAACTTGCTGGTGGTTCGATGGACCGCCGATTCTTTCATAAACTGGGAGCATCCTTGCTCTCACGTGGAGAACTTTGTGGTCTTGTTCGCGGATCAGCCTATACGAGCCTCTATGGAACCGCACCTGGAATGCCGCCTGAGCAGATGCGGTATTCAGATCTGTCCATTGTATGGGGTAATAACGTAACCGTTTCAAATCTACATCTAATGCGTATGATCAAGGCGGCGCGGGATGATAAAGGTGCAAAGCTGATTGTGATAGACCCGAAGCGGACGCGGATCGCTGAACAGGCTGACTTGTTCATCCAGATCCGGCCCGGGACCGATGTTGTCCTGGCACTTGCACTGGCCGCTGAACTGGAGAGGCGCGGATCACACGACATGACATTTATCGAAAAATGGGTCGATGGTTATGAAACTTATATGGAGAACGCACGTAACCATACACCCGAAATGGCGATAGAAATCTGCGGGATTGACCGTAAAGACTTCGACCGGTTCGCTGAATGGTATTCATTCGGAAAGGTTGTTGGGGTCTCTGTTGGAAATGGGCTGGAACGCGGACATAGCGGCGGTTCAGGAATTCGTGCTGCAATGGCCTTACAGGCTCTTACGGGAAATCACGGCCAGATGGGGGCAGGAGTCTTTGCCAAACCAGGGAATTCTTTTCCAAAGTCAACTACACTTTTGCAGCGGCCCGATCTGGTTCCGGAAGGAACCCGGACTATTAACATCGTCGATGCTTCCGAGGTCTTGCTCGACAAATCTATGGATCCACCAATCAAGGCCGTGTTCATCTATAACCACAATCCAGTCGCTACACATCCTGACCAGAACAGGATGCGCAAGGCGCTCGTTCAGGAGGATCTGTTCATTGTGGGTGCCGACATCGTGATGACTGATTCTATGGCCTATTGCGACGTTGTTCTACCGGCGGCCAGCCATTTCGAATTCGCTGATATCTATGGATCCTACGGCCATCACTATTTGCAAAGAGCTGAGCCGGTAATAGCTCGTGTTGGCGAGTCTTTGCCAAACACTGAAATTTTTCGCCGTCTTGCTGCAAGGTTTGGTTTTGACGATCCCATCTTCAGTGAGTCTGACACTGAATTGATGGACTTAGCATTCGCACAGGATGATCCGTGCCTTGGGGGAATCAAACCTAGTGAATTAGCTCTTGATCAGTCACTTGCGATGACTACGAAGGACGGTGCAGATCTGATTCTCTGTAAAACGGTTTTACCAAGTACGGACTCTGGGAAGATCGAACTATTTAGTCAGGATCTGGAGGCTCGGTTCGGATATGGCCTTCCTCGCTTTGAACAGGTGGAGAGTCAATATCCACTGTCAATAATCTCACCATCGTCTATGAAGAGGACCAATTCAACTTTTGGTGGATGTGCTTTGTCGAAAGGACAGGAAGAAGTGGAGATTAACCCATTAGACGCAAAAATGCGCGAAGTCTCGGAAGGTGACACGCTACGGGTTCATAATGAACGTGGTGAGACTTTGCTGACCGCCAGAATTACCGATGCAGTCTTGCCTGGAGTGTTGTACACTCCTAAAGGAACATGGTTATGCTCAAGCAAAACAGGTCAAACCGTAAATGCACTACTCGATGCTGATATTAGAACCGATATCGAGGACGGCGCCTGTTGCAACGAGGCGTTCTGTGAAGTAAGCCGATTTCCATAAGGGAGTGAATATAAAAAATGATTGCTATTAATGAACTGAAGTAAAAGTAAAATTGTCTATGCCGATTAATCATTCACAAGTCGATCTGGAAGAACTAGAAAAATTTAATATTGCTCATTATGAGGAAAACGCGGAGACATTTCGCATTGGTACTCAGGATCATGATGTAAGTCAAAATATAGCCGCTTTGCTAGATGTTCTTCCAACAGATAGGACTCTAGATATCCTTGATTTTGGTTGTGGACCTGGACGTGACTTGCGTGTGTTTAAAGCATTGGGACACAGGCCAGTCGGTTTGGATGGCTGCAAAGAATTTTGCAAAATGGCGCAAGAGCAAAGTGGCTGTCCAACTCTAAATCAACAATTTCTCAAGCTTGAATTGGAAGAAAACAGTTATGATGGAATTTTTGCCAATGCATCGTTGTTTTGTATTCCAAGTCAAGAACTTCCCAGGGTTTTAACAGAATTGCACTCTGCATTAAATAACGATGGAATTTTATTTTCTTCCAATCCTAGGGGAAATTCGGAGGGATGGCAGGGGCAACGTTACGCCAATTATATGGAATTTGAGGCTAGTCAAATATTTCTGGAACGATCCGGCTTCAAAGTCATAGAGCACTTTTACCGTCCTGCGGGAAAACCAAGAACAGAACAGCCTTGGCTGGCAATTGTTAGTCAGCGTCAGAATTTAAAGTCATAGTTCTAAAANNAGAAAAAGTATGAAAAATTAAATTATTTATAGTCTGGCTGAGACTTTCATGATCTGATTGCGGTCATTCCACCTGCTCCTACCAACAAACTTCCTCCAATCCGCTGAGTCCAACGCTGAATTGCAGGCACCCTCATTCGTTTGCCAGCATAGCTGGCAAGCAGGGCATAGGCAGCCACAATGATGATTGCCAGCACAAAAAATGTTCCNCCAAGAACTAATACTTGAGGCGCAAACGGTAGTTCAGGTTTCATAAACTGGGGCATAAAAGCCAGAAAAAATACGATGCTTTTTGGATTTAGTGCAGTAGTCACATAAGCGTTTCTCAATATTTCACGTGAAGCCTGCTGCTTATCTTTTTCGGAAATCTCAATTTCCTTTGTAGCACTCCACCACATTTTAATTCCTAACCAAATCAAATAAGCAGCTCCAAGCCATTTAAGAAAATAAAACGCTGTTGCCACTGTTTCCAATATCAAACCTACTCCTAAAAAGGAAAGGATCATGGCAGTCAAGTCTCCAAGTCCGACTCCTACTACNAAAGCCATAACGGCGGACCTTCCTCTTAAAAGNGAATAACTGATCACTAAAAGCAGGGTTGGACCAGGAATCAGCAAAAATGTTGTAGTGATGAATGTATAGGTTAACCAGGCTTCGANAGGCATTATTTTGATCTCTTTCAGGGCTATTCACAATTTTGTGAAGTAAGNAGAAATTGTTCTTTNCAAACCTTTCAAAAAAACGTTTTCGATGACCTGTCCACTCTTTGGCGGATTAGTTAATCTTTATAGAAAAAGCAAAGGAGGCAGGGNTGTNAATTCCCTGCCATGGATTATATCTTATGCNCGNAATTTNAAATTATCNGGATCACAGGGTGATTCCNGGATCACCCGGGCTGATCGTCGCTCACCAAGTATTTCGATTTCCAACTGGGTTCCAATGTCTCCGTTTCCACTTTTGACATAGGCCAACGCCAGACTCTTTCCAATACTGTGACCGTAACATCCTGAGGTAGCACGCCCGACCATTTCTCCATTGCGGAAAATAGGTTCGCTGCCAAGTGCATCCGCGTCAGTTACGTCAATTTCCAGCGTGACAAATTCCTGGGGAACTCCGGTTTCTTTCTGCATAAGCAGAGCTTCTTTACCCACNAATTCATCTTTCTTGAGACGTACAAAGCGGCTTAGTCCGGCTTCCAGGATCGAATACTCTCTAGTCAAATCGGAACCCCACATGCGGTATGATTTTTCGAGNCGCATTGATTCCATGGCGTACATACCAAAATGACGCAAACCAAATTCTTNCCCGACCTCAACAATTGAATCAAATAATTGAACTTGTTGATCAATTGGATGGTGCAGTTCCCAGCCAAGTTCACCCACAAAGTTTACACGCAAAGCCAGTAAAGAAACTCCGGCAACAGTAATACGTTGTGAAGTGAGCCACGGAAATCCGTCATTGCTGAGGTCCGCATCTGTAATTTTTGACAACAATTCACGCGAGCGTGGACCGCAAACCACCAAGGTTCCATGTTCGAGAGTAATATTTTTCAGGCTTACGCTACCGTCACGAGGCTGTGTACGCAGTAAAACATCGTGGTCGTGACGTTCAGCAGAACCTGAACTGACTGCAAAAAACTTATCACCGTCACGTGTAATCGTGAATTCAGATTCAACGCCCCCGGAAGCTGTGAGTGCATGTCCCAAAACTGTACCACCCTGTGTGGTAGGAAGNCGGTTGGCAATCATCTTATTCAAATAATCTTCCGCTCCAGGACCGGAAATTTCGTGTTTGGTAAAAGAAGTTAAATCAAGTAAACCGACTCTTTCACGCACGGCTTTCACTTCTTCACCTACGGTTTCAAACCAGTTTGTGCGGCGAGTGCGGAAGCTGTATTTGTTGAAAGGTTCTGTGCCTTCCGGTGCAAACCAGTTTGGTCGTTCCCATCCGTAACGTTGACCGAATGCCGCATTGAGGGCTTTTTGCCGGTCATAAATCGGACTCATTTTTGCCGGACGCGCGGCTGAGCGTTCCTCAAAATCGTAGTGAATCACGAAAACATGTTCGTAACATTCTTCGTTTTTGGCTTTGATGAAATCACGGGTTGACTGAGCTGCGCTGAAACGCCGCGGATCAACACCATTCATGTCGATACTTGGAGAACCTTCGACTATCCATTCCGCCAAATGTCTTCCGGAACCTCCCGCAGCAGTGATGCCGAAACTGTGACCTTCCGAAAGCCAGAAATTACGTAATCCCCAGGCCGGTCCTACCATTGGATTGCCATCCGGAGTGTAGGCTATTGGGCCGTTGATGTGGTCTTTGATTCCGGCGGTTTCAAACAACGGGACACGCTCCCCAGCTGCAATAATGTGTGGTTCAAGTCGCTCCAAATCCGGAGGTAAAAGCTCTTGTCCGAAACCTTCCGGAACTCCGTCTAATGCCCAGCACGGTGCACCTTTTTCGTATGGTCCCAGAATTAATCCGTCTGCTTCCTGGCGCATATAATACGAAGAATCACTTTCGCGTAAAACAGCCATTTCCGGATTCCCAGCACGGTTGTATTCTACCAGTTCCGGAATTGGTCCTGTCACGATAAACTGGTGTTCTACCGGCACGACGGGCAATTCCAGACCAACCATACGTCCGGTTTCACGTGCGTAATTTCCAGTACAAGAAATTACAACATCGCAGGTGATGTCGCCTTTGTTGGTGCTGACCACCCATTCATCATTCGGTTTTTGCGCCATGGAAGTGACTTCAACTTCCGAGTATGTTTCCGCACCGTTGGCACGCGCGCCTTTGAGNAGNGCCATTGTCACATCGACCGGAGCCACATGTCCGTCATCTGGATGATAAATCGCACCGACGAGGTCATCAACTTTGGCAAACGGCCAGAGTTTTTTGATTTCAGCGGGGCCAATCATTTCAAAAGGTACACCAATCGTGGATGCGGTTCCGCAATAGCGTTTGTACTCATCCATGCGTTCCTGATTNCGTGCCAGACGCAGATTTCCGGTTTTGTGAAAACTTACATGNTGACCAGTTTCCGCTTCGAGGCTTTGGTACAAATCCACGCTGTATTTATGAATTTTACCGACACTGTAACTCATATTGAATAGCGGTAACAATCCGGCGGCATGCCAGGTGGATCCGGAAGTGTATTCGATTTTCTCCACAAGCACCACATCGTTCCAACCCATTTTTGCCAAATGGTATAAGGNNCTGGCGCCAATTACACCTCCTCCGATGACTACAGCTCTATAATGTGTCTTCATTTTTCTCTCTGANTTTTTGATTTAGCTTATTTTAGGTCTTAATCTTAGCTACTTCTTCACGCAAAACAGGAACTGCTTTGAAAAGGTCTCCGACAATCCCGTAATCCGTTACTTTAAAAATAGGCGCATCCGGATCTTTGTTGACTGCAACAATCACCTTGGAACCTGACATTCCGGCCAAATGCTGAATTGCTCCAGAAATTCCCAATGCAAAATAAAAATCCGGTGTGACCATTGTTCCTGTTTGACCAACCTGGTGCTTGTGAGGCAACCACCCCGCGTCACACACAGCGCGTGACGCACCAAAGGCGGCTCCTAATTCAGTCGCTAAAGGTTTAACAAAATCACAACCTTCTGTACCGCCTACACCACGTCCAGCGGAAACGATAATACTTGCTTCGTTGAGTTCAACTTCATCACTTACTTCTACTTGAACTTCTTTTACTTTAATTTTTGCATGTCCTACCGGAATTGACAGAGTCACTGTGTTTGCCGTAGTCGGAGATGTTTCTTCTGCAGCAAAAAATCCACTGCGGATACTGATGACACGCAAACCGTCTTTGCTGAACTGACATTTCTGTATCACTTTTGTGGACATACACGGACGTTGCGCAGTAATTTGGTCAGCATTAACTTCGAATTGTGTGACATCGCTCAATGCACCTACACCGTGCCGTGCGGCTAACCGAGGACAAAGGTCACGGCCGAGTTCTGAAGAAGATAACCAAACCTGAGTTGCTCCGGATTGTTGGACTGCGTCTGTCACCAGAGAAGTGTACTGTTCAGTATTATAAATTTCCAGAGACGCGTCGTCCGCCAGATATACCGTGGATGCGCCCTGTCCGGCTAACACATCAGCCTGTTCCGCAATTCCGGAACCGCTCAGAACCGCGTCTGTTTCCAGGCCTTGTGATTTAGCAAAGGATAGTAACTCAAGAGTGTTTTTTTTGATCTCACCGTTTTTAACTTCGGCCACTATAAGAATTTTAGACATTTTAATATAAGGTTGAGTATTTATAAAATTAGCCACTGATTATCACTGATGTACACGGATATATGTTATCCTTTTTTATCTGTGTCATCCGTGGCTGAAAGTAAATTATGCTAAAAATTTAGCTTCGCTGACCAGTAAGTCCATCGCCTGTTTAACGGTATCGGCCTCATCTCCTTCAAAGCATTTGCCTTCTTTGCGTGATTCCGGTTTGTCGAACTGCAAAGTTTCAGTCATCGAGCCTTGCGCACCGCTCATATCAGCAGAGACTCCGATTGCGTCGAGCTCAATTTCCTCAAGCGGTTTTTTCTTAGCCATCATAATTCCACGCATTGAAGCTAAGCGGGGCTCATTAAGACTGTCATTGACAGTCACTACGCCCGGTAGTTCCATTTCCAGAACTTCTGTTGCATGATCACCTTTACGGTAAAGTGTGATGTTCTGCTCAGAGACATCACTGAAACGGATTATATTCGTGACTTGAGGCAGACCGAGGAATTCAGCGAGCATAGGTGCAGTCAGGCCGGCATCTGTGTCTTGAGCCTGCTTGCCGGCTAAAATCAAATCATATTCGCGCCCTTCCAAAACTTTTTGCAAAATTTTCGCATAAGCAAATGAATCAGTTTGTTTTGCATCATTATACTTTACATGAATTGCTTTGTGCGCACCCATGGCCAAGCCTTTACGCAGTGATTCAGCTGCTTTGTCCGGTCCGATTGTCAGCAAAGTGACTTCACCACCGACGTCTTCGGTTATCTGCAATGCTGCTTCCAGAGCTGTTTCATCCCAACTGCTGATAACATAACTTAAGCCTTCTTCAACAACGGCTCCGTCTTTAACTTTTATATTAAGTGCCACATCCGGCACTTGTTTTATTGGTACTATGATTTCCACTGTCTTTTTTGAATTAAAAGGTTTTTAAATTTAAAGCACGATTTTTCACGGATACATACAAAAATAAGTTACAGGTGAACCAATGCTGTTCACCAGTTATCCTTGATAAATTTTCAGGATGAATCTGCCACAATTCGTGNCAAGGCAAAATNTTAACTGCCTACTGATGCAGCCGCTTTTTCGCCGACCAGCCTGTTTTCAGCAAAACGGTTATAGCGGAAAGGTACAATCATTTCCGGAGTTTTCCCGTTTGCAACCATCTGTGCAGTATTATAACCGCTTGCGGGGGACGCTTTAAAGCCATAAGTTCCCCAACCTCCATTTACATAAAATCCGTCAATTTCGTCGATCGGAGAAATAATAGGACTATAGTCCGGAGTCATATCACACAATCCGGCCCACTGCCTTTGCACTGCAACGTTGTGCAGCACAGGAAAAAGTTCTAGAACATGCGCAGCGTAACTTTCAAGAAAACCCAGTGTAGAGCGCATGCCATAATGCGGATAGGTGTCAATTCCATTTCCGCACACCAGTTCTCCACGGTCAGTCTGACTGAGATAAATGTGCAGGGTCCCGCTGACCACCACATGATTCAGCCACGGTTTGTAAGACTGTGTGACCAGGGCTTGCAACGGATGAGTGACGAAGGGCAGCTTAACGTTTACTTTTTTGCACACTTCCGAACTCCAGCCTGCCACCACCGAAATTACAGTGTTGCAGGAAACGGTACCCCGATTTGTAACAACACCGGTTGCTTTACCATTTTCAACTATAATATCCTGTACTTCCGTCAACTGGTGTATTTGAACACCTTTGCGGTCAGCACCTCTCGCATAAGCCCAAACTACAGCATCATGACGTATTATTCCACCGGGGGGATGGTAAAGCGCTCCATGAACCGGAAAACGCGGATGATCCGTAATATCAATTTCCGGCAGCATTTTTTTAATTTCCTGAGGATCAAGAACATAACTGTCTACNCCAAGCGCCTTNTTGTTTTCCGCACGTGTGACTAATCCTGAAACAGCNGCAGTTGAGTGACCCAGTGTGAAATGTCCCTGACGGCTGAACATCAGATTGAAATCCAGCTCACCGGCTAAATCGTCATAAAGCGCGAGGCTTTGATCATAAAATTTAATACCTTCTTCTGTTCGGTAATTTGAACGGAGAATTGCGGTGTTACGTCCGGAACCTCCATAACCAAGATACTTCTGTTCCAAAACAGCGACATTGGTAATTCCCAGTTGTGCCAAATAATATGCTGTTGCCAAACCGTGTGCTCCGCCACCGATGATTACAACATCGTAATTCTTTTTTAGATCGTGGTTTTTCCACATTCGTTGAGTCATTATTTCCCCTCCTCAAAAGAAACCGGAACCGTTGAAATCCCACACGGAACCAAGCCAACTCCGATGCCAACATCCATCANNGCGTCGTAAAGGGATTCAGACAAGTTTCGCGGATGGACCATAATGTCAAAGTTTTTAGTACGATACAAAGTCATACCAACTGTATGAATTGAAGACTGGATCACAGAACCGGCTACAACTCTGTCACGCCGTAAATCCATGGCAGTTGAACGCTGCAGTACCTCATCTCTCCGTGGACCTCCCAAAACGAGACAACCCTGAGAACCTGTCTGGTTGGTGACAGTGGTGATTTTATGATCAATTTTTCCCAGCAAAGCAGTTTCCATTCCGGATTGGCACAAGATCAAATAATCGTTGCGTGTTAAGCACAACACCNCCATGTCCTGATTTGATGAAGATTTCAGAGGTTCAATTTCGGACGCACCTGAAAAGACTTGTTCCGCAGCCTTTGCTGCATCACCTCCTGAGAAGGATATTTTGCCTATGTGTGACCAATCTACAAGAACACTTTCCTGGCTTAAATGTATTAATTCTCGTTCATCGTTTCCAAAATTTTTAGCAATCTCCCATCCAGAGACTTCAGTCAATTTGACTGGATGGTTGCGGTAAATTCCAGAAAGCGGGCTGGTTTTAATCACGTTATTCTCCTGTAGTATTTTTAGCACTCACGTTTGTGTTACATATTTTAGAATTTGCACAACTTGTTTTGTGGTCGTTGTACTTGCCATTGCTCCGGCATCTACTTCTTTAAGCGGATGCACAAGATCTTCCGCGTGTAAAGTTACATAAGGTGTTCCCAATGCGGCGCAATAACCTGCGTCAAACGCGGCATTCCACTGCTTGTATTTATCNCCAAAGCGAATAANCGCCAAGTCACTTTTTTCGATCAATGTTNTTGTGCGGATTGCATTGACCTTTGCTGATTTATGGTCACGCCAGAAAGGGTTGATCTCTGCCCCCAAATGATCCCCCGCAGAGTCACTTGCATCATGATCGGTTACTGCTGAAACAAACTCAATATCGAGTCCGTTTTCTTCTGCACCCCGTTGAATTTCCCGCCTCCACTCTGTGTGTATTTCTCCGGACAAATAAACTGTAAATTTCATCAATGTAAATTTTCCCTGATTTGCTGTAAACTTTTTTTCTGCCTGCCTTGAGTATCAAAATTGTCAGGCTTCAGCCAAGTTTGAAATGATTTTTTTAAAATTGGCCAATCCTTATCAATAATCCCAAACCAGGCTGTATCACGGTTACGATTTTTGTACAAAGTAGCTTGACGAAAAACACCTTCAAAACCAAAGCCAAAACGCTCTGCTGCTTTTCTAGAAGGCGCATTCAGTGCGTCGCATTTCCANTCATAGCGGCGATAACCCAGTTCATCAAAAACCCTGCTCATCATCAAAAACATGGCCTCAGTCGCNACANGTGTTTTTTGCAGCAACGGTGAAAAATGAATGTGCCCTACTTCAATCACTCCAATTCCAGGCTGTATACGTAAAAAACTTGCCACTCCAACAGCTTTATTTGTTTCTGCCTCTATGATCGTGTGAAAAAGAGGATCATCACCGGTACATGTTTTCGTCAGCCAGCTTTGATAATCATCAAAATGCTCGAATGGTCCGTATGGTAAATATGTCCAGTCCTGATCATGCCTTTGCTTTACATAAGCTGCATAAAGTTCTTCCGCGTGTTTTTCCGGAACTAAAATCTCGACTCTGCACNATATACCAGACATGGCAGATCGTGGCGGAAACGTACATGCTTGCCAGCCCCTGACNGGGGAACCGATTGGTTGTCCATATTTATTTTTATGCTTCACCAATATTTTCTAAAGAATTGCTGCTAATGCTTTTGCCAAATTATCTACCGTGCGTTTTACATTATGTAATTTGTCCAGACCAAAAAGTCCTAAACGAAAAGTCTGATAATCCTCTGGTTCATCACACTGCAGTGGTACTCCTGCGGCAACCTGAAAACCAATCTGCGCAAATTTCTTTCCAGTATGAATACCTTTGTCATCGGTATAACTGACCACCACGCCGGGTGCTTCAAAACCCTTTGCAGCAACACTCCTAAAACCTTTAGCAACCAGCATTTCTCTGACTTTATCACCCAGTTCCTGTTGTTCCGCACAGACTTTCTCAAAACCGTATTCTTCGGTTTCTTTCATGATGTCCCTGAAACGCCTCANTGAATCAGTAGGCATAGTAGCATGGTAGGCATGTCCACCGTTTTCGTAGGCTTCCATGATGTTCAGCCACTTGAGTAGATCACAGGCAAAACTGCTGCTTTCCGTGTTTTCAATATGTTCCCGGCCCAAAGCACTGAGCATGACCAACGCGCAGCAAGGTGAAGCGCTCCAGCCTTTTTGCGGTGCACTGATCAAAACATCCACTCCGGAAGACTCCATATCAACCCAAACCGTCCCTGAAGCAATGCAGTCCAGAACAAACATTCCGCCTACTGAATGTACTGCGTCTGCCACTGCTTTCATGTAATTGTCAGGAAGTATAATTCCGGAAGCAGTTTCTACATGCGGAGCAAAAACGAGGTCCGGTTTTTCAGTTTTAATTGTTGCTACAACTTCTTCAATCGGTGCCGGAGCAAAAGGTGCCTGCTTTCCTTCCTGTATACGCCGTGCTTTCAGTACAGTTGATTGTGAAGGAATTTGCCCTTTGTCAAAAATCTGCGTCCAACGAAAACTGAACCAACCGTTCCTGATAACAAGACATTTTTTNCCTGTTGCAAATTGTCTCGCTACCGCTTCCATCCCGAATGTTCCACTACCAGGAACGACCACTACCGCATTCGCGTTGTATACTTTCTTCAATGTCACAGAAATATCGTTCATTACAGTTTGAAACGATTGAGACATGTGATTCAATGAACGGTCAGTGTAAACAACTGAATATTCTAAAAGTCCTTCAGGATCTATTTCAGGAAGTAAACCGGGCATGTATCTCTAATTTANAAATGTTAATGTGTATTTATGCATTTACTTATTCTTTAACTTTTCAAGCGCAAGCCTTCAGGATCATAAGCAGCGTGATCTAGCACAGTCGCAATCACATCCTGTCCATCAGCCAAACGAATTGTAAAATTATTTCCGCTGTCTGACATGTCATTGCGTACCCAGGCCAAGCCGATACCGCGTTTCATCGTTGGACTCATGCGGGAACTTGTGACTCTGCCGGCTATTTTCCCATTTTCCAGCACTGCGACACCATCATCCGGAATTGGCGAACTTGGATCAAGCTGATAAGGTACGAGTTTGTTGTCGAGCCCACGATCCTTGAAATGCTTCAAAAATGCTTTTCCGACAAAATCAGCTTTGTCATCCTTGATCGCAAAACCTACACCAGTTTCATACGGACTGCTCAAGGCATCACTGTCTGTTCCAGGAATCAGGTGTCCTTTTTCCAGACGTAAAATCCGTTGAGTTTCCACACCAAAAGGTTTGATTCCAAAGGCTTTTCCTTCGGCCATCAAATGCTTCCACATAGATTCACCATATTCAGCTGGAAAATGAATTTCATAACCCAGTTCTCCTGTAAAGCCGATTCTGTAAAAAGAAACAGGAACATCGGCAATACTAGCCTGACGGCAGTGCATGTAAGGAAATGCCTCATTCGACATGTCAATTTCTACAAGTTTCTGTAAAAATTCTCGCGATGTCGCTCCGGTTACATTGACTGCGGCGTTTGAGAGGCTGAGATTTTTAACCTGCACATCAAAATTTTCAACTAATAACCACCACTGAAACAGCGCGTTGATTGCATCCTGGTTTCCTGTTGTGGTTGTCAGATAATATTTGCCCTGCTCAAGATGTGATATTGTTCCGTCTTCAAAGAGGATCCCGTCTTCGCCAACCATAATTGAATAGCGTGTACGCCCAACTTCAAATTTTGCATATTTTGCCGGAAGCATAAAATGCAAAAAAGCAACTGAGTCAGGACCGCTGATTTCGATCTTTCCAAGTGTACTAACATCAATCATTCCCAGACCATTACGGACAAATCCAACTTCTTCCTGCGGATTTGTGTATGAATCCGGACGTTTCCATTGTCCTGCATCCAGGAATTTAACCCCATGATCAAGATGACATTGATGAAAAGGAGTTCTGCGGATAGGTGACAAATGAGGTGCACGTCCGGCAAGTACACCGAAAGATACTCCGGAAAAAGGAGGGCGCATCGTTGTCGGAACCGCATCTATTGCGGCAAGTCCGGTGTCTTCAGCGGTGAGCCGGGCTACTGCTTCATGACAGGCTTTTCCCTGACAAGGTCCCATTCCCAAGCTTGAATAACGTTTAAGTGATTCAACCTGATCATAACCTTCATCAATGGATGCTTTTGCTTCTGCACGTGTCACATCCATGCACTTACAAATAAAATGGTGCGTACCTGCCGACTCAATATCAGCAGGTAATGCCATGATTATTTCATCAGCAGTTCTTTCAGTTTTTGGAGCAGTTGCGCCAAGCGCCGCTGCTTTTCCTGATTCCGTACCTTCTGCATACAGACAGGAAAAACCGGCAGCACCGTGAACATCTCCGGTGGAATATATTCCGGATGGCAAATCATTTACACGTAATACTTGCCGCTGAGAATCCCATTCCGGACGTTTACGACCCATCGAAAGCAGGTTCACTTGGGGCTTAAAACCGACAGCCATTACCAATAAATCACAATTAAAAGACTGATGTGAATCACCTCCGGAGATTGGACCCACATCGACTCGGTTGATTCTTTTTTTACCGTGTGCGGCATGAACGGTTAAACCTTTGTAAATTGGAATAGCCTGATTACGGACTTGCTCCTCAAACTCTCCTCTACTTCCTGATTCACGTCCATCGACCACTGCGACAACATTAGCGCCGGCGCCCTTAAGCAGCAGGGCTGTGTGATAACCACCGTCGTGCGTTGTTACCACTACTGTATCTTCACCAGGAAGAACAGCGTGGCACATGATCAGTTTTTCAACTCCGCGGGCAGTTAAAATTCCCGGTCGATCATTATTCTCAAATACGAGATGGCGGTCCGTTGCTCCAGGGGCCAGTACAACTGTTCCTGCACGAATTTTAAACAAATCTGCATCACACTGTGCTGCTACTAGATTGTCTTCATAAAGACCAAAAACACTGGTGTTGACCATCACTTCCAGATTTGGGTTTGCAGCCAGTTCCTCAATTAATTTCTGCACAGCCTTGTATTCTGGAATTCCGTTCAGGGCTGGGTTGTCACAATTTTCAACTTTCAGGATACTGTGTAATGCATGTCCGCCGAGTTCCGGATTATCGTCAATCAACAAAACCTGCTTGCCTTCATCGAGTGCGCCTTTTGCCGCTGCAAGTCCGGAAGGGCCCCCACCCACTACACACACATCAGGAAAACGATAATGCTTTTCGTATCGTCGGTTTACATGTTTTCCGCTAACGTCTATTTTTCCGAGTCCGGCAACTTTGCGGATTTGGTGTTCCGCAATCGGCCAGATCCACTTTGGTTTGTGAAACATTTTGTAATAAAAACCATTCGGCAGCATCGGCACTAACACATCGTTTGCGGCTGCAATGTCAAACTCAACAGAAGGCCAGGCATTTTGCGATTCCACGACCATCCCATCCTGCACCCGAATTCTATCTGCTAAAATATTTGGTTCTTTATTGACAGTTACCAAAGATTCATGTCCCTGCCCGTAAACGTCATAAGCTCCACGAGGGCGGTGATATTTGAAACTTCTTGAAAGTATAGTGCTTCCTGATGCAATCAACGCAGAGGTGATACTGTCGCTGGCAAAGGCTTTGATACGTTTGCCGTTGAAGGTAAATGTAAGCTTTTCTCCCAAATCAGGGAGTTCGCAATTTTGATGAGAGGTGATACGTTTTACCATCAGCTTTCTCCGTCTTTGTCTTTAGAGTTTTGTTCCAAATCTTCGTACCAAAAACTTCGGTGATCAGTGTTGTTCAGGGTGTCTCGTTCCGCTAGGAACCAGCTTTGGCAACCGCTTCGGTGATGCCACCATTCGATTTGCCGTCCCATGTTGTTTTCACGGAAATATACATAATCTGTCCACTCCGAAAAATCTGCATCGGCAGCAGGGCGATTTTTAAGTTCACTTTTGAAAGTAAACTCACTCACGGCACGTTTACCGCAATTTGGACAATTTAATTGAAAACTCATAGTGCGTTTTTATGTTTAACTGTTTGCTGTGCTATTACTCGATTTATCGAAAGTTAAGCCAGATTTACTACCTGAAAACTACAAATCAAAATAACATGGAGGGTGTAAACCCCTTTTTATCTTATTTGATTGTTTCAGCTCGGACTCAAAATTTGTCCGTCCCGGTAGATTTATTAGTTTAGCGAGCCGGAGTAGCTCAAGAGCAATTGAAAAATGTATTCAGTATTTTGGCCTGTAAAATTCTATATAATGCTTAAAAATTCAGTGTTCTATATGATTATTCTAATTTAAAAGACAAGGCTGTTATTTGATACTCTGCTCATTATTTAACTTATATAAGCAAAAAAGTGATTAAAGCCGTACATTAAATTTTTTTAGAAAAAAGTTTAGCAGATTAAAAACTTGCCCAGAAAATTTTAATTATAAAATAAATTACTGTTTTATACTAATTCCTGAGTAGCATTATCTACTATACTAAGATTCCAGTCTGTCTTTGGATTTTTTAATTACAACGTACCCTAAATCTTTGCTAAATTAAATCAGTTGTACATAGCCGTCTTTCGTAATGACGAAACTATCTCCGACCTGTGCCCNAAAAGTTTTACTCACATTGACAGAACCGTCTACGGCAAATACGATCNNGGGCTGTAATTCAGTTTTATCACCGAACACCAGTTGCGATTTTTCCAAGTAGTTGAATCCGGTTCCACGTCCGCAACTGAATCGNCATNTGTAATCAATCCCTAATCTANACTGNCTTAAGCTAAATGGGACCGAAGGCACTCCATCCTTTCAGAAAAAATCANTCAATTCNCCCGGATAATTCCTGCTCAACCAACTGTACCCAGAATGAAGAACCAAATGACAATGCTTCATCATTGAAATCGTAATTCGAGGCNTGTAAAGGTCTTGAGTTCTTACCCTCAGTTCCATTTCCCATCAGCACAAAACATCCTGGTCTGGTTGCAGCCATGTGTGCAAAATCTTCNGAAAACAATTTAGGTTCGCAATCAGCATCTACCCCCGCNGAACCAACTATTGCGGATGCGGCACGTTGGGCAGCAATCATAGGGGCTGATTTGTTAATTACTGAAGGAAATAAAGTTTCATAATGAACTTCTGCATTTACACCATGTGCACTACTAATTCCAGCCACAATCTGCCGCATACGAGCTTCAATAGTTTCATTAATCTCTGGGCTGAGTGAACGGGCATCTCCTTTCAGAATAGCATTTCCAGGGAGGACATTACGCCTGCCGTCAGTGATGANTTCTGTTACTGAAACTACACCATTCAAACNTGGGTTAAGTTTTCGAGAGACAATAGTTTGTAGAGACTGCACTATTTCAGTCCCGACGATTATTGCATCCACGCCCATGTGAGGTAATGCTGCGTGACCTCCCTGGGCATTAATTTTTATTTCAAAAAGGCTTTCACTTGCTGTTATAGGTCCNGTACGCATTGCGAAAGTTCCAACCGGCATACCGGGTATATTATGTATACCGTATACATCATCAACATCAAACCTCTCAAACAGTCCTCCCTCAATCATGGCAGAAGCACCTAGGCCATGTTCTTCATTTGGCTGAAAAACAAAAACNACCCTGCCTTCGAAGTTTTTATTGTCAGCCAGATATTTNGCTGCTCCAAGTAGCATGCTAGTNTGGCCATCGTGCCCGCAGGCATGCATTACNCCTTCCTGTTGGGAACTGTAAGAACATGTACCAGTTTCCTCAATCGGCAGAGCATCCATGTCTGCCCTGAGACCGATACTACGTGANGATTTACCATTTTCTAGTATACCTACTATNCCTGTGCCACCGATTCCACGGTGGACTGAGATTCCAAAATCATTCAGTAGATCAGCAACCTTTGAAGAAGTTCGGTGTTCATCAAAACCAAGTTCTGGATGGAGATGGAAATCGTGTCTCCACCCGGTCATGACATCCTGTAAATGTTGGGTTTTCAAGATGAAAGTATCCTTCACGTCAGCCGTTGACAGAAAAACTGCTGTTCGNATTTATCTCACGGTTGCGGGAATAAAATCCCATATTGAGTTCCAGACCTGTATACACAGTTTTAACTTTCAAAGGATCAGCATCGTGATCGTGTCCTTTTTCACATGCGTCGATCAGCTCTGCCATACAATGTCCAGCGACAGGCGCATTTTTAAACTGATTACCGCTGGAACCGATGGCCATGTAAAACCCTCCTAGTACTGACTTGTCATAAATTGGAATCCAATCGTCAGAAACATCATACAGATCAACAACTCCACTTGTCCGTGAAGGGATTTTCAAATTCGGAATACGTCGTGCACAACGGTAAACCTGAGCTTTCCATTGCGATTCAGTAATTTGATTGTTGAAATCATCCGGATCAGNTACCCATTCCTGTGGATCGCATTTCGGGTCTTCACTGCCGATGAGGATGGTGTTACCTGTTTCCGGGCGGAAATAGATAAAGTTGTCCCCGTCTGAAGTATGACAACCGTCTTTTTCAAAATCATATCCATCTGGAGANGGAACATGATGTACCTCATGACGCAAGGCGCTGGTTTTGATGTTCATTTCATCCTCAACACCTGCCATACGGTTAATCACAAAAGAATGAGGGCCTGCGACATTCACTACCACATGCGAATCAATCTGTTCTCCGCTACTTAAAGTGACTCCGAGAACTTTTCCATTTTCTTGACGAATTTCCGTAATTTCGCTATTGAACAAAAATTCACCGCCTTTGGCTTCAGTGGCAACTTGCAGATTGTGCGAACTGAGTTGTGGATCACTGACGTATCCGGAGCCCGGTGTATAAATTGCGCCCTCGATTAGCTTTCCAGTTTTGTCAAAAAAGTGGTCGTCTTCATCCGGTCGTGTTGTTCCGCCATATTGATCATGCGAATAAATCGGCATCTTTTGCTTCAATTTNTCAAGATCCCAAATTTCATGTTCTACTCCTATTTCTTCAAAAAATTTCAAACTTTTTTTGCTGTGATCCTCTCCCTGTAGTTTGAACATAATTGAACCTGTTTTCATATATTGGATCAATCCACGTTCATCATCAACACCGAGATAACTCGCCCAGTCATCCCAATAATGAAATCCTTCATATGCCATGGCTACACCGTCCCAGGTTGAATAATGAGCCCGTACAATTGCGCANGAATTACTGGTTGAGCCATATCCGGANGTTGGCAATTTGTCGATATTGAGTGTTTTGTAACCGCGTTTTGCCAATTCAAACGCAATTGCGGAACCGATAACTCCGGCTCCAATGATAATGGCATCTGCTTTTNTGTTCATCTTGCTATTATTATTTTAGTGTTGATTTAAATAATGATTGATTAAACCTCAATCAATTTTACTCCATGTCCAGTTTTTTCAAGAAACTGTCCCATGTCTTCNCGCGGAATCACCAATGTACTCGTATTCACGAGAGGGTGGCAAAGAATTGCNTCCGCCTGCCAAATGTCCTGATCTACAAAGGCTTCAACCTTATTCTCATGATCATTGGCTAATGCCAGTAAACTTACNGAACCAGGTTCAATACCCAGATGAGTCTTNAGCCGTTCCGGAGAGGCAAAACTTAAACGCGAGCAATCCAATTTNCCNGAAAGTGCTTTCAAATCCACTTGTTTGTCTTCAGGAACTGTGACTAAAAAATGCCTTGATCCCTTTTTGTCACGTAAAAATAAATTTTTTGTAGAAGCACCTTCCAGTTCCGGAGAAAGTTTTTTTGACTCCTCAACTGTAAAAACAGCTTCATGATCGTGACGTTCATATTCAACTTGGTTAGCCTCAAGAAACTCGTAAATGTCTTTCACAATTTAAGAATATAAAAAGGTTTTTCAGCTTATGCCTGCCAGACTACTTCCACTTCAACATGGTCCAGGATGCCCTGAATAGGTACCGAAGGCTTACGAACACGTACAATGATATGGTCTATCGAATAACGTGACCGCATTTCCTCGATAATTCTGTTTCCAAGGGTCTCAATTAAGTTGAAACTTTTTTCTGCACAAACTCTGCTAACGATGCTGTGTGCATTCACATAAGAAACGGTGGCGCGTTCCTCATCTTTCCACGGAAAAGCAGGATTAGCGAGGCGGTACTCCAAATCAATTTCAAACCGCTGACCCAGAGTTTTTTCTTCCGGATGTACACCGTGAAATCCGTAAACAACAATATTGCTGAGTCTGATGGTAAAGTCTTGTCTGCCGCTCATTTATTTTTATTTAAAAAATTGGCTTAATAAAGCTGTTAAAATAAAAATCATAACCCATCAGGACAGTCCTGTGATTCGTCCATTTGAATCTATATCAATCTTTTGCACCGCCGATTCACGCGGCATACCCGGCATGAGCATCATTTTTCCGGTGAGAGCGACAATGAATCCTGCGCCATTTGAGACCTTTACGTCACGAACCTGTAAACGCCACCCTCGAGGAGCATTTCGTTTCTTAGGATCGTCTGAAAGAGATGCCTGCGTTTTTGCCATGCAAATCGGCCAGTCTGCCAAGCCGTTTTCTTCTAAAACCTGAATTGATTTTTCAGCCTCTTCAGTATAGTCTACTCCGTCTGCTCTGTAAATCTCCCTTGCAACAGTTTCGATTTTGCTTTTAATTGGATCCGAAGTTTTATAATAAAAATTAGGTGTGCCTGGAGTTTCATCAACTATTTTCTTAATTTTATTTGCGAGATCAAGTCCACCTTCACCGCCCTTTGCGACTACTTCACTGAGTGAACTTTGAACTCCCATTTCTTCACAAAATTTACGTACAATGTCCAGTTCNGCAGGAGTATCAGTTGGAAAGCGATTGATTGCAACNACCACGGGCAANCCGTACTTTTGTACATTTTCTGCGTGTGTACGTAAATTTTCACAGCCTGTTTTTAAGGCTACAAGATTTTCAGTACTGAGATCTTCTTTTTCAACACCTCCATGAAATTTCAAAGCTCTGACAGTTGCTACCAGAACCGCCCCGTTTGGTTTTAACCCGGCCTGTCTGCATTTGATGTTGACAAATTTTTCTGCGCCTAGATCCGCTGCGAATCCTGCTTCGGTAACAACATACGGTGCTAACTTAAGCGCTAAACGTGTGGCACTGACGCTGTTTGAACCATGTGCGATATTTCCAAAAGGGCCACAGTGTACAAAAACAGGTGTNTGCTCACAGGTTTGTACAAGATTTGGTTTCAGAGCATCTTTCAAGATAACGCATAGTGAACCGATACAGTTTAATTCTCTTGCAAAGACCGGTTTTCCGGAAGTGTTGTAAGCAACAACAATCCGTCCGAGACGTTTCCTTAGATCATTGATATCTGACGCCAGTGCCATGATTGTCATAACTTCTGACGCAGCTACAATGTCAAAACCTGTTTTGTGCGGAAATCCATCAAATTTTGAACCCAGACCTATTTCTCCATTACGCAATTGACGGTCACATAAATCTATCGTTCTTCTCCATGTAACTTTCTCCGGATCAATTTCCAGCGGATTTTCAAAATGCATTGAATTATCAAGAACAGCAGATAATAAATTATGTGCGGCTGCGATTGCGTGAAGATCTCCTGTGAAGTGCATATTGATATCTTCCATAGGTAAAACCTGTGAAAAGCCTCCTCCTGCAGCACCTCCTTTTATACCAAATGTTGGCCCCATACTGGGTTCACGTAACGCCAGGGCATGCTTGACTCCGAGTTGTCCAAAGGCTTGTGCCAGTCCAATTGATGTGCATGTTTTACCTTCACCAGCAGGCGTAGGCGTTACCGCTGTAACTAAAATAAGTTTCCCGTCCGGACGATCCTTTACACTTTCCCAGACATCATTTTCAATTTTTGCTTTGTATTTTCCATATTGCTCAAGGTCATCATCTTTAATTCCGAGTTGTTGAGCTATTTCCGCAATCGGTTTCATCGCAGCATTTTGTGAAATTTCAATATCAGACGGAATACGCGGTAGTTCCGAATATTGTGCTGCTAAATCATTTTGGTCGGATTCCATGTTTTTGCCTAAGTTAGTAGTTTATGATTTATAGAAGATCAATCTCAAAAATGAAGATTTATTATCGTTAATAAAACGGTATTATATTGCCAAATGTGACTGTACAAACAATCAGTAAAGCCACTTCAAAAGTCCCTATACTAATGCTTTGCTTTTCGCGAATACAGTTGTATAAGCAGTCGGAACAGCACGTCACAAACAGATGAAAACAGGTTCAAAAT
>NYXK01000048.1 GCA_002685535.1 Deltaproteobacteria bacterium | reverse complement strand
GCCTCTGCGTCCGCGTACTTGCCTTGCCTATAAAGCACTCCAGCGAGGTTACTCATGGTCGTGAGCGTAGAGGGGTGCGTCTTGCCGAGCACCTCTTCCTGGATCGCGAGCGACTGGCGGTTTATGGCCTTGGCGTCCGCGTACTTTCCCTGGCTGTCAAGCACTCCAGCCAAGTTACTTATAGTCGCGAGCGTGTCAGGGTGTGTCTTGCCGAGTACCTCTTCCTTGATCACGAGCGTCTGTCGGTTCATGGCCTCGGCGTCCGCGTACTTTCCCTAGCTGAAAAGCACAAGAGCGAGGTTACTCATAGTCGTGAGCGTAGAGGGGTGTGTCTTGCCGAGCACCTCTTCCTTAATCTCAAGCGTCTGGCGGTTCATTGCCTCGGCGTCCGCGTATTTGCCCTGGCTATCAAGCATTGCAGCCAGGTTACTCATAATCGTGAGTATAGATGGGTGCGTCTTGCCAAATACCTCTTCCTGGATCGCGAGCGATTGGCAATTCATGGCCTCGGCGTCCGCGTACTTTCCCTGGCTGTTAAGCACTTCAGCCAAGTTACTCATAGTCGTGAGCGTGTCAGGGTGCGTCTTGCTGAGCACCTCTTCCTGGATCTCGAGCGTCTGTCGGTTCATTGCCTCGGCGTCCGCGTACTTGCCCTGCCTAGAAAGCACTCTAGCGAGGTTACTTATAGTCGTGAGCGTGTCGGGGTGCGTCTTGCCAAGCACCTCTTTTGAGATCTCAAGCGTCTGGCGATTCATGGCCTCTACGTCCGCGTACTTGCCTTGCCTATAAAGCACTTCAGCAAGGTTACTCATGGTTGTGAGCGTGTTGGGGTGCGTTTTGCTAAGCACCTCTTTCTGGATCTTAAGCGTCTGGCGGTTCATGGCTTCGGCGTCCGCGTACTTGCCTTGCCTAGAAAGCACTCTAGCGAGGTTACTCATAGTCGCGAGCGTGTCGGGGTGCGTCTTGCCGAGCACCTCTTCCCGGATCCCCAATATCTGCTGAAGTAACGCCTTGGCCGCTTCGTTCTTCCCGAGGTTCGTTAAGCTTCTTTCTTGAAGGTCATAGAGCGGCAGGAACTCTTCTGATGGCTCATTAGGGTTCTGTTGCAGCTCGATGAATACAGCTTCTAGCAATTGACCAAGTCGAGTGTCTTGTCGCATACCTACCAGAGCCTGAGCACACTTGAGAATGATCGAAGTGACAACAGAATTCGATCCGGGGCCAAACGCCTGCTTAATCTCGATTCCAAGGTAAGACAAGACATGCGGAAGCAAGGATCTCTCTCTTTTCTGCCAGAAGCTTATATCTAAGCGAGAGAATCCAAGAATACAACCAGATATAATCCATACTTCACCCTGATGACCTAGATCTTGTCGATCCTTTGCCCAAGCATGGGTCAATGGGTGCATCGACAGTCCACTATAGCCTTTAAGATCATGCCGAGTGATTAGTGAAAGTGAGGCAAAGAGAAAAGTGGCCTTGGTGAGGCGAAAAGAGTCCCATTTGTCTTCCTTGAGAGTTATGAAACTTGGTAATTTCGACACATAATCTTGAGATAATTCATCGATCTCCCTAGCCTCGTCACTAGCCCGCGAAACCTTTTTACAACCTTTCCATGTCTCCTCAAAAATCTGAAGAGGAAGTACGCTAGAGCTAAGCATCGATAGAATCTCCAGTAAGCGAAGAGCATCGCTTGCAGATTCACTTTGAGATCGTTCCAAGACATCTGCTGAGGCCTCAAAAGCCGCGTAAACATCGTAGTACCTCGATTGGGCCTGAGTCGGTCGATGTTTTAATAGTCGGTGTCGCTGACGTTGGTAAACCTTGGGATATTGGCCGAGCTGGCAGTGCCCTTGGCTGATATACGCTCCAGCCTGGATCAAAGCAAGCGGATGTGAGCCTAGAAGTTTGATTACTTCTTTTGCATCGTAACTACAAGACGATCACGATTCTTGAGGCAATCTGGCGGCCTTTAGCAAGAGGTTTTTTGAGTCTTCTTTTTCCAGACCTTCAAGTGCTTCGAACGCGTCTGGATTATACATCCTGCATTTACTAACACGAGTTGTTATAAGAACAGCACTATAATTTCCAGGTGGAAAGTATACCTGATAATCGAAGTCAAGATCGTCGGCATTATCGAGGATAAGGAGCCAGCTTCGTTGGGTGTTTGTAAGGGCTTGATATGCTTCGTGGACAATTTCAGCGAAGTGACCAAATAGCTTTGCAACGGCGATGAAGTCACGCTCAGCGGCAGTAGGATTATTCATGTTGATTCAGAATATTCCCCAAAACCTATATCATAAGCTTAATACTTATAGATGTTCAACTTTTATCAGAATGATATACTTATGCTTCATCAAGTTTATAATTTGTAAGCATATCTTGCTCTTCCCTTGTCCACCTAGTCTTGTAATTACGAATCTTCTTTGTGTTTGGGCTAAACAAATAGACTCGCTTTGAAGCGCGCTCTGTATTCGATCCAGTAAATCAGAACGACCTGTGAATAGACTGTTTAGAGCCCGAGGTATCATCTAGTGTATATTGCCATGGATATTAGCACCTATATCAAAACCATGCATATTAGCTACATTGTACTCCTGCTCTTATCAATTTAAAAACCTTTTTGTGGAAATTACCTTTTGAACGTTCGCCGAGTTCCCTCTCGAGCCGAGTGAAAGCATTTTCTTTGCCCTCGCCATAAATCATTGGCATGTGCAGGCCAAAAATCCCCAGAAGAGCATAAGCCTTATCTTCTTTGCGCTTGGCCGTGCGATTTGCTACTTATAGCATCCGCTCTTGAACGGTCAATTCCATGAGAGGTTTCCCTTGCAATACTTTCATTGACATCTTTGTAACCTTGTGAAGTAATGATTTTAGCAATCTTTTGTTACTTAATCGTACGCCTTCTTAAGAGAAGAAATCAATTGATTTTGGCGTAATAAGTTTTTGAAATGTTCAAGCTCGAGTGAACCACTTACTGTGCCGGAATTCTGATTTCCACGTTGACCGGAAGAACGGTTCATCTGAATTACCTCATTTGGAAACATCCGACAAGTAAACGTAGCACCTGGCTGCATCGTGATACCAGCGGAACATAGAATTAATCGCCTCCGAAAGCTTTAGAAAATTAAGTTTGTTGATACAACATGTGTTTACTCAAAAGTATTAGAACTCATCTTTTGTTACTTGTTCACCGCAAAACTCAATCTTTTTGTATCCGATCTTATCTTTGTAAATACTTGCTCTCAAATCGTCAAATATGACTTCCTCTTTATTATTCCCCCAAGTATAAGACAATATCGCGTATGACGGAACATGTTCGGTGTAATCCTCAGTAAGGCTGACGTTGCCACTTTGAAGATGCAAAAGATACATACTAACATCAGGATAAGCTGGACAGAATCTGAGATAATATGAATTAAGAGCACAGAATTGCATATATAACTGTTAGTGAATAGGGAGGAAGGTTTATACGCATCAGGCATCGAGCAATCGATGTTGAAGATCAAGATGAGGCTCGCGCTCATGTCGCTAATCCAGTAGCGGGGCATTACTAAACAATGTACAACTCAGTTAGACATTCACACGTGATAACACAACCATTGAAACCACCATCGTGGATTAGACATTAGGGACCACAGATCTCTGCGTAGAGAAACATGTATTGGAAAGCAATACCAATCAGTTCAATTACTTTTATCGACAAGTTGCTGAACCCATTTCTGGTCATATGATGCCTAGCTTAGCCCCGCCTGTCGGGTATGGTTTCAGAGAGTGCGGAAGGGAAGCCGATTTTGTAAGCGACTGTACTGTACATTGGGAAAATACTCTTGCTCGGCGCTTTATTAAAACGGCAAAGCAGGGTGCAGGGATTAGCTCGCAAAATTGGGGCCGACTCTTTGTGAGAGAGTGTTTTGGCGAAGCCGGTTTTGAAGCTTACTGTATATAAGTTAATCAGAAGACTTTTTTAAGGCTCTAACATCTCGATATACTCGAATAATTCTTCTCTTATATATTTGTATAACTTTGATAAAGAGGGTTAGGGGGAGGTGACTTCTATATACTACATTTATTATATTCTAGAAGGTTTAAGTTTACTGTATTTTGTCGACGTTGTGATGTGCTTAGCGTTTGCTGGTCACATGATATCTTGCTTAGCCCTGTGCTTTAGTTGGGGCTCCGAATCTTCTAGCGAGTGCGGAGGGGAAGCCGATTTTGTAAGCGACTGAGTCGTTTACAAAATCGGCTTCCCCTCCGCACTCTCTTGAGGATTCGGAGCCCCACCTGAAAGGCCGGGCTAAGCTAGTAGTCACAGTCATGTGATCAGAAAGTGGTTCAGCAACATGTCAATTAGATTAAATTGAACTGGTCAGTATTACTTTTAAAACAGGCTTCTCTGGACAGAAATCTGTGGTCCCTAAGGTCTAACCCACGATGGTGGCTTCAATAGCTGTATTATCACGTGTAAATGTCTAATCGAGTTATACATTGCTTAGTAATGCCGCAACACTAGGTAAGCGCGAGCCTCATCTTGACTTTCAACATCGACTGCTCTACGCCTGATACGTATAAACCTTCCTAATTGCTCACTAGCAATTACACATCAACTTCTGTGCTCTTATCTCTATCACCTCAAGTTCTGTCCAGCTAGACCTGATGTGAAATGCGTCTTCTGCACCTTCAAAGCGGTAGCCTCAGCCTTACCGAGAATTACACTGAACATGTTCCGCCATATGCGATACTCTCTCATACTTGGGGAGAAAATACAAAGGAAGTCACATTTAACGACTTCACTACAGGCACTTACGCAAACAAGATCGGATATAGAAAGATTCAATTTTGCGGCGAACAAGCAGCAAGAGATGGACTCCAATACTTCTGGGTAGACATATGTTATATCAACAAATCGAATCTTTTAGAGCTTTCGGAGGCTATTAATTCTATGTTTCGCTGGTATTAGGATGCGGTTAAGTACTACGCTTACCTTTCGGACGTTTCTAAACGATGTGATGCAGATGAAATGTTTTCCAGGTCGATATGGAAATTAAAATTCCGGCACAATAGGTGGTTCATTCGGGCCTAAACACTTCAAAAACTTATTACGCTAAAGTCAATCGAATTCTTCTCTTAAAAGGGCGTACGATTAAGCAACAAGGGATCACTAAAAACATCCCTTTACAAGATTACCAGGTTGTCAATAGCAATATTGCAAGGGAAGCCTCTCATCGAACTAACCGTTCAAAAGCGGATGCTATAGGCAACAAAGCGCACAACCAAGCGTAAAAAAGATGAGGCCTATGCTCTTCTGGGGATTTTCGGCCTGCACATGCCGATGATTTATGGCGAGGGCAGATAAAATGCTTTCATTCGGCTCGAGAGGGAAATCAGCGAACGTTCAAAAGGTAAGTTTAGGAATTTCAATGATGAGGACTCGAATTGATGAGGGCATGAGTTTAACATAGCTAATATGCATGGTTTATTATAGGGGCTAATATCCATGGCAATGTACACTAGATGATACCTCGGACTTTGAATAGTTTGTTCACCGGTCGTTCTAATTTACTAGATCGAATACAGAGCGCACTTCAAAGCGAGTTTAATTATTTAACCCAAACGCAGAGGAGATTCGTGATTACAGGATTAGGTGGATAAGGGAAGAGCGAGATATGCTTGCAAATTGCGAGCTTGATGAAGCATAAGTACGTTATTCTAATAGCCGCTGAATAATTATAAGTATTTTAGCTTATGCTATAGGTTCTGGGGAATATTCTGGATCGATGTAAACAGTTATACCACCGCTAAGCGTGACTTCATCGCCGTTGCAAAGCTACTTGGCCACTTCACTAAAACTGTCCACGAAGCGCGTCAAGCCCTTACGAACACACAACGAAGCTGGTTCCTTATCCTCAACAATGCCAACGATCCTAACTTTGATTACCAAGTCTACTTTCCACCTGGAAATCATAGTGCAGTTCTCATGACAACTCATGTTACTGAATGTAGGATGTATAGTCCAGATGCGTTCGAAGCACTAGAGGGTCTGGGAGAAGAAGACTTGACGCACCTCTTACTTAAAGCAGCAAAAGTACCTCAAGCTTCGTGGCTGGCGTATAATAGCCAAGTCAAAGTAGTAGTCACCCTCCTTGGCTCGCACACGCTCGCCCTGATACAAGCTGGAGCGTATATCAGCCAAGGTTATTACCAACTTGACCAATACCTTCAGGTCTACCAAAAGCAGCGGCTACGGCTCTTGCAGTACCGGCCCAAGCAAGCCCAGTCGAGGTATTGCGATATCTACGCGACTTTCGAAGCCTCAGCAGCTGTCATGAAACGATCCCAAGAGAAGTCTGCAAGCAATGCACTTCGCCTACTTGAGATTTTGTTGATGCTTGGCTCTAGTGTACTCCCCCTCCAGATTTTTGAGGAGGGATGGAAGGGTTGTAAGAAGACCTGCGACGCCAATAATGAGGCTACGGCTATCGATGAATTCTCTCAAGATCATATTTCGCAGCTCCCAAGTTTTATGGTTCCAGAGGGAGATGAATGGGATTATTTTCGTCTTGTCGAGGCGGTTTCTCTTCTCGCATCGCTCTCTATTGTCACTCGACATAACCTGGATAACGATAAGGGAGTATCTATGCACCCACTTACTCACGCTTGGGCCAAGGATCGACAGGATTCAAATTGTCAAAGTGTAGTATGGATCGCAACTGGCTGTATTCTTGGATTCTCTCAGTCGAATACCCGCTTTTGGCAGACACAAGAGAGACTTTTGCTCCCGCATATCTTGTCTTACTTGGATATCAAGGTCAAGAAGGCGTTCGAGTCAGCATCCGAAGCAGTTATCTCTCCGATCCTTCTCAAGTGTGGTTGGGTACTGCTGGCTATGCGACAAGATCTTAAGCTTAGTCATTTGATACAGGACTTACTTGTTGAGCTTGACCAGGGCGCCAACGAGCCATCAAGAGAGCTTTTACCGCTTTATGACCTTCAAGCGAGAAGCTTAAGAAACGTTGGACAGGTCAAGGAGGCCGTAGACCTGCTCGAAAAGGTAGTCGCAATTGAGGCTACCACGCTGCCCGAGACGCACCCGGACCGGCTCGCGTCACAGCACGCACTCGCGGTAGTATATGAAGCAAACGGCCAGGTCAAAGAGGCTGTAGACCTGCTCGAAAAGGTAATCGCGATCCGTAATACTACGCTGCCCGAGACGCACCCGAACCGGCTCGCGTCACAACACGAACTCGCCGGAGCATATCGAGCCAACGGCCAGGTCAAAGAGGCTGTAGCACTGCTCGAGAAGGTAATCAAGATCCATAATACCACGCTGCCCGAGACGCACCCGAACCGGCTCGCGTCACAACACGCACTCGCCGGAGCATATCAAGCCAACGGCCAGGTCAAAGAGGCTGTAGCACTGCTCGAGAAGGTAGTCGAGATCCGTAATACCACGCTACCCAAGACGCACCCGAACCGGCTCGCATCACAGCACGAACTCGCCGGAGCATATCAAGTAAACGGCCAGGTCAAAGAGGCCGTAGCATTGCTCGAGAAGGTAGTCGAGATCCAGGCAATTACGTTACCCGAGAAGCATCCGTCCCGGCTTGCGTCACAGCACGCACTCGCTATAACATATCAAGCCAATGGCCAGGTCAAAGAGGCTGTAGCGCTGCTCGAGAAGGTAGTCGAGATCCGTAATACCACGCTACCCGAGACGCACCCAGACCGGCTCGCGTCACAACACGCACTCGCCGGAGTATATCAAGCCAACGGCCAGGTCAAAGAGGCTATAGCGCTGCTCGAGAAGGTAATCGAGATCCAGGCAATTACGCTACCCGAGAAGCATCCGTCCCGGCTTGCATCACAGCACGCACTCGCTATAACATATCAAGCCAATGGCCAGGTCAAAGAGGCTGTAGCGCTGCTCGAGAAGGTAGTCGAGGTTAAAAGGATGACATTACTTGCCAGCCATCCTAGTCGTAGAGTATCAGAAGACGCACTTTCATATTTTCTGTCGTTACTTTAATTTATGAAGATTTTCTTTAGACTTTATCACAACATCTTCCTTCCATATGAGACAATTAAAAAACCAACACAATATAATACAGAGACAGTACTATAAGTCAGTAATAGTTCTGAGGTATTCACATCTCAATATCCTCAAATAAACCTTCTTTAATATATTTTATAGCTCTAACAAGGAGGGACTCGGGGGACGTAACCTATATATACTACACTCACGATATTCTAGAATATTCTACTTCATTCTGTCATCGGTATGATGTATTAGTTCACAGCAGCACTTTTTGGTCACATGATACTCGCTCAGCCCTGCCTTTTAGGTGGGGCTCCGAATCTCCTGGTGAGTGCGAAGGGGAAGCCGATTTTGTAAGCGACTGTATTGTGACTCGTCACACCATCAAAACCCTGCTCCTGCGCGGCCTTCTCCAGATGCGGGTGAATGTGATGTGAGTCATCGCTGCACTACTGTACGTACATTTGCAGGCTGGAGGCCTGCAAACGAATATCTCTCAAACTACACTGAAAGACCTTTACCTCAAAGTGGCAAATATCATCTTAGAACTCTCGTATCACAAATTTACACGAATTGGGTCTTTGGTCGAAGCGGACGATGGTTCATTTTCTGTGGGTGGGCGACCCATTACTCAAAATATGAGCGACATGCTTCAGCTCGCCAACATTCCTTCTGCCGTCTTCTCCCCGGAGCACAAGACTTTCAAATCGTCAGACGAGTACTACTTGAACCTAGCGCAAGGCCATCTAGTACAGCTGATATTCCAGCAAAACGACTTGGTGAAATCAGCGGACGACTGCCGAAACAAGTATGTTGCACGCCAGCTTTTCTGTCAGCTGGCAGAGCAAGGTCGACTCTCTATATTTGGATTCGCTGAGGATGATTGGTCTGCCCAGGCAAGAACCAAAACTTCAAAACTCTTGCCAGCGCCCTCAAACTCAGACTCATTTAGGCTCTATGGTGATGATTTACGTCCAGGAAATATACTAATCAACGATGCCAACGAAGTTGTTTCTGTAATTGACTGGGAATTTACGTATACTGCACCTACACAGTTCGTTCTCGATCCTCCGTGGTGGTTACTATTGGATACCCCGGAAATGTGGGATGCTGGTATCGACGATTGGGCGGAAAATTATGAGCTTCGACTTGAGACATGGCTATCAGCCATGATTGAGGCTGAAGAGAGTGCAGGGTCTGAATGCAAGTCTACGGAATTCTCGTTGTCGGCATACATGAGAGAGAGCTGGGAAACGGGGCGGTTCTGGCTGACTTATGCGGGGCGGAAGAGCTGGGCGTTTGATGCTGTCTATTGGAAATATTTGGATGAGAGGGTTTTTGGACGAAGGGAAGATCACGTCGAGAGAAACGAGCTTTGGAAGACAAGGGTGCATCTTCTTAGTGAGGGTGCGAGGAATGCGATGGAGCCATTTGTAACACGGAAGGTAGAGGAGATGAAGGAGCGGAAACTGGCCGAGTGGGATCCAGAAGCAGCGAGGAGTCGTTTGAAGGAGGTGCTTTTGAATGGTGCAGTCGAGTAAAAACAGAGGCTTACTTTCAGGAATCATTGACGTTTACTGACGGATTTCACCGGACGCAAGATTGAAACAGCTGCTCGGATTGATCCATCGGAGATTGAAGTGTAGAAATTAGGCTATTCTTATGCAGCGCCCTGTTTATCACTCGTTACCTGCCTTACTTGATCCGTACAGAGGCCTCATCACAAGCGTTAGGTTCTTGGGCACTAAGCAATTCGTATAGTATACAATAAGTCGCGCGTTTATAGGTATCCTTGGTATCATTGTATCGTACAGCTTTCCCCACACCCTTCGTAGCAAAAAAAAAGAAGAAAAAACTCCCAATACGCCTCACAATCCTAACTCCCCAGTCTTCGCCTCGCCTATGCAATTGTCTATTCCTCCTCTCCCAGGCGGTCTATCGCTCTGCTGAATGCATCTATCACCCCATCGTACATTATATCACGGTCGTGGAATGTGCCCGTGAAGATGTCGCCATCTCTAATTGGAAAAAGAGTGGATCGGAGCTCGCGAGCCAACGGTTTGAGGTTCTCGAACTTCGGTGCAAACTCCACGATGATGTTCTCGAATCGGTTTTTGCCCATATCACCCACTTTGTTCCGCGCAATTTCCGTATACATCCCAGTATACCAACCTCGCAGTATATTTGTCTTCGGTACTTTGATGGGTTTTTGCTTGCCCGTACCTTTGTACCCATATCGAATGCACGTCCATACGAAGACGTAAAAAAATGATTCGAGGTCGTGCCGATATGTGTGACCTTTGCCTTCAAGGACCTCAATCGCCATGAATTGCATGGTGCCAGTTCGGTGACGAGCCCCACTCGGCATGCTGTCCAGCTCCTTTGCCAAGTCCAAGTCTATCAGTCTCCCTTTGGGAGCACCTTCGGCAGGGAGTTCGGTGATGATGATGTTATTTTCGGAGACATCTCGATGAAGTATCTTTCCATCCTCGAGCAGTGACCTATGACCTCGGATAGCNTCGCGCAGCGCCTCTAAAANCTCTCTGACTGATTGATATTCGTGGAGAGGTCGTCCAGCTGGCGAAGTTACCAAGCAGTAGTGCACTCGGTTGCCGTACGTCTCACTTTCGCAATCTGTGAGACTGTCGGCTCCGGCTCCTTGAATACTGTCGACATTATTCCGCCGCCACTCATTCCGGCAATCTGCCAGACTATCGATNACTGTTTCTTGAATGCTGTGAGCGCCGATTGCNTCTAGCTCGCCTNCTTTGAAGCGCACATTTGTCCCATTGGCATGACTACCGTCGGACTTCGATCTCTTCAGTCTGATATCCCCATCAAGTCTTTTATCTCTTTTTCTTTTCTGCCCAGAGGAAGAGGTTGTGGCACTACTTGCACCAAATCCTAAGCCCATCAAATGAGTTCCACCGCTCCCTGACCTTCCTCCGAGACTTGTTTTGGAGTACGCCCGACTAGATTCCGCACTACAGTCGACCCAAGACGCTTTGCTCGATAGCTTTCGTGGCGTTCCAAATTTCATGTCTCGTCGGAAATGTGAAATAGTGTCCGGGCCACCGTCGATAGTAATCTGCTCATGATTGAACCACACAGCAATGCCTGTGACTCCCCTCTCCTTGGCCAACTTCAACAGTTCTCCCTCCCGCTGCCTTTTATCAGACGGCCAAGCAAACTTGACCACATACTCCCATTCTGTGGAGTCGCTTCTCCTTCCTCGATAACACGTTGTTCCCCGGCACACTATCGCTTTTGTCGAGGCGATTGGCTTGTCCTCCAAAGAGATCCTCACATCTCGTGTGACGATATACTTGCCGTTGTCGTCACGCTTGATGAACGTGTTCAAACCCAATTCTGCATCTGACATCGTCACATAGCCGGCAAGGACCTTGACAAATCGCTCCGGCTCTTTGTGAATATCGAACTTCTCGGAGTTGTACGGTCCGGATCTGTCGAACACCCAGAGCCGCATCAGACTTCCGCAGATCGTAAACCCAGGCACGAATCGCCGCTCCGGTTGACTTCCAAACACTTCGCGTGCATACCCTGCTAACTGCACCAGTGTTTTGGCAGATCCATCCTCATCAGGATTTTGTTTATGTTCTCCAATGACAAGTACATTTGACCAGTCGTGTTCGCCATCCGGTAAGGCAACGTCGGCGGGTGTTAGGAAAATGTCAAGCTTGCGATCAGCCTCCGAGCCCCTCAACACTTTGTTCGCTGATGTGTAGTATCTGCGGCGTCGTCTGCTGAAAACAGTGTCCTGGAACTTCATGAACCACTCAAAAAAACGACTTTGAGTTGGAGGCTGTGGCCATCCGCTCCAGCGACCTTCTGTATATTGGGCTCTCGATTCTTCGTAGATATCCCTCCCGTTGTTCGTCCAGGCCTTCCCTTCGAAGTATCGCTCGTAGAAGCCTCCAATATCGTAGTGGACGCGGCCTGTGAGTTCCTCAAGTATCCGCTGGTCAACTTCATTGTGTGTTTGCTCGATTCCTCTCTGAGATGCTGAGCTGGATCGTAGTGGCGTGTCGGAGAGAATTTTCTCGCAGGCAGTTGGCGGGGTGGCGGGATTTGTTCGCGCGACTAACTCAAACACTGCCTGCCAAATATCCACGTCATTTGAAGTCGGTGCATCAGGTTCATTCTTGACAGCCTGTTCTACCAGAGGAATAGCTGATGCGAGGTCTAACTGGTTCGAATCAACGCGACCATATAGGATACCAAGGTCGCCCGCTAATGTTCTGTCACCAATTTGTGAACGCAGGATCCGTGCCGCAGTTTGATTTTGAAGAGCTAGGATAAGGTCGAGCAAAAGATTTTTGATATCTACGCCCATNAGTAACGAACGTTATCCCCAGAAGCTNGTCATACCTGCGGCGATAGCTGTTGAAAAGACAATTTGCACTGTGCTAGACGCCAACGCGACACCAAGTTCGGAACGCGTCGACTCAAAGAGATGACAGAAGGCGCCCAGGCCTTCATTGATCGGATTACATCTGATTTTATCAAGTTCAGAATTTGTAGCCATGATCGCAGATTGAAAAGAATGTGATGGACGCGAGGATGCAAGTTTGGGGATCGCAAACAGGGTACTGTAGTTTGGCGCTAGGCTAAATAAATATTAGTTAGCGTCCAGTATCTTCCCAGCCGAGTGTCCTCACCGAGAATTCAGGGAGCTGGCACAATTGTCATGTTTTGGTCCCACCGTTGCAGCCCGAAAGGCATTGGAGCCTAACCTCGTAAATGCGCCGGGGTGTTTTCGATCAGTATCGGATCACATGGGATCTAACCCCACCACTTACAAAGTCCCGCAACCACAACTTCGTCCTGCAAATGAAAGCCCTCATCAAGCTCTCGAATTGCAAGCAAGAGATTAAATACCATTCGAATTTGTTTCTTGAGCGACAACAATGACTCAGTCGTTCTGCCTGATCAGCTCCGCCCAGCTCCGCTGATAGACTTCATCCCACNTGCGGAGGGGCAGCCGATACGCCCTATTTTCCATCCTACTTCAGCATTTCGTCCCGCAATTTATTTCATCCAGATTCATTTCTTCCTTCGCTGCGCGCCTTTCCCTGACCTCCTTCTACGCACGTGGCATATTCTGTCAAACGCGCAGGAGAGTACTGAAGACTCTGAGGACTTGACGACTTAACCTCACCAGCGTCACATACGCAATAGGCAACCTCATTCTAGAATCTCCCAACGGACGCAAGCTCATCTCGAACAGGCAAAGTAAGTATTAGGATGAGCCTCTCACCCCACCATACAGTCTGTGCAGCTACTTATATTGTATAGGCGACAGTCACGTTCCATACTCGCATCTTCCTCGTTTTGTGACAAGCAGTCACTAAGCAGGGACGCCGTTCAGCACACTTTGGATCATGGCGGTCAGATATTTTGGACTTCCATGTTACTCCCTTCAATATACTTATAGCTGACATGTGTGTGCGTATTCAGAAAGGCGACGAAGCTCTTGCTGGACGAGAAGAAAAGGATATTTCTCATCGTTTCCCCCCGAACTCCAAAAGTGCCAGGAAGATATGCTTCAAAGGCGTATATCTTTCGATCTAGCTTTCTCACCAAGTAAAACTTACCTTTCAGAAACTCGTGATATTTTTGAGATCCTCGCAGCGGGTCTTCATCTCCTAAAGCACTCAATACATCGTATATCTCGGGTGGCCACACCGCTGGGCCTTGGGGCTCAATCAGCTCCTCCACGCAGTGAAAGGTCTTGTTTGACATTAAATTGGCCGTCCATAAGCTTGGCGCAAAGGCCATTGCCCAAGAAATTAATCCATCTGGGCTCAATTTACAGATGCGCTCGCATCTCTCTCGCGTCAGTTTCTTTCTTGCCTTGATTGCGTCCGAGTCGATAGCTGATTCCTGTGGACCTCCAAAGAATAATTTTAAATTTCTCGCGAATACACTGCGATTCTTCAGGTGGACAAGGTCCTTTCTGTCCGACTGTGCCTGAGATATAAGTCTTCTGCCCTCTTCGCAAGACTCTGCCTGACGTTTCTTCAGAGCCTCGATCTCCACCGGTATAGCCGCGGAAGCTTCGCAAAGCCTCAGGCTCAAAGCCTTGAATGTCGTGTATTGTTCCTTTGACGGGTGAATCTCAGCATTCTGAAGGCTCTGAACGAAGGATTCGACTTTCTTGGAAATTGCATCGAGCTGTGATACATACGTAGACGTCGTCATATTGGGCGGTTCGGTCCTGACAGTTAGGTACTTTCGTCAAGAAAGTGAAGAGATTCAAATGCATCGTGAAAGCGGGGAAACTTGGGCTGTCATTCTTAATAATTCGTCGGTTCACAGGCAAATGGTCCTTAGGCTTACAAATACAAGACGGGAATAAGTTTTGCCAGACTTCCTAGGACTTGGGTGACCGGGGTAAAAAAGTTTGCATACTCCCAAGTCTATTAAGCGAATCAGAGCTTAAAACTATGCTCCAGTTCTGGTTTAGTCATCGCGGGAGCTCACGGTGGCTGAATAGCACTATCACCAGTGGATCATACCAGATACGTAGAATGTGTTATCCAGAAATGGTAACCAGTTTGGTTGAGCTATACAAAGATCCTATGTGTTTGAGGACCCTCCAGCCGGTACTCCAATGTTAGTTTCAATCGTGAGCCTTTAGCTGCTTGGGGGGTGAGGATGCTGCATGCAAAGCCTTCTTAAAAGGGTGCCACATGCAAACGTTACATTTTTGGGAACACACAATCGATACGCCATAAAATCTCCTCCGACAATATGCATGGTCCAAACACTATCAATACTCCTGCCAATCTCTTACTTTCCAACACTGCTGCTTGATAGATCGGCGAAGCTAACTTGACCATTCAAGAAGCCAACACTTTCCTCACCGGCATGAAGCCTAGGTGATTTCTTTGACCCTAATCCGTTTTGGGAGATCAACATCGTCGACATAACGCTGATTTCTTCCTCCTAGTTGCAGCAAGATGCATGGCATGTTGATCAGGAACCGCAGGGTCAAGGAACATGCCGAAGCGGATGAAGTTGTACACAAGGCCTCGGTCTTCACCACTTGATTCCGATTGGTAGAAGCCAAGTGAATATCTTCAATCAGATGAGACGGCTGAATGAGAAGCCGATGTGTAGTTTGTCGTTAGAAAGATATATACGAACTTTTAGTATAAAATTGTATATAAGGGTGCGAATTTCTTCCAAGTTTGACAGTTCGCTTCCTCATCCCTCCCAATTCTTCAAGCATCGTCTCAAACATCACACTTCTTCATATATATAAGAGTTATCTACCAATCCTCCACGTGGACAATGGCTCCAACAGAGATGACCGCAAAGCCAAAGCAGCCAGAGTCGTCCAAAGTGGATGACAAACATGAGACTGTCCAGAATCGGTCCACGGACCCATCTACTACCGGGCACACTCAGCAGAGTACCACAAACCCGGCTATAGAGGAGACTCTTCGAGAAACCTCACCCAATTGGGAGTACGTGTCCAACAGAGTGCTGATAACACACAACTAATTAATCACTTAGCGATCTCCCTGTGACGCTCTTTGAGCCAAACTTTGAGCCAAAGCCGTTTGTTGGTGAGCGGAAGGAGTAGGATACTGTCTTGGATCACATGGCTGGGTTGTTGGATTCAGGATCTTGGTTATTGGGTCTTTCCAGGTTTGATTTGAATGTATCAAATCGTTCATATATAGTAAAGTTTGAGCACGACGTCTATAGTGTAATGCAACCTCGAGAGAATCAAAATATGTGCCCCGGGTAGACATCTATGCAAAATATTACTTTTCCAATCTAGCCTCAATCGAGTACTATATGCAGCATCAATTGATCCGCAAGTGACTTGTACAGGGGTGAATCGGCGAAGCCAGCTTTGTCTTCAAGCAGCTAACACATCATGCTGCAATCATAGGCCCCTGGTTCATCCAGGAGAAACGTAATCAATTTCCCCAACCGACTGTCCCGGGTTGGCCGCGCAAGAACAGACCTCCGAATTGCAGGCTACTAGTTCACCCAGGGATGAGTGAATCGACTTCCTAGATCGTCCATCCGGCGTTGGTTTCCAAGATAGATTAGACCCACTCCTACTGTGAAGTATGGGAGACTCGATATATATAAAGGTAAGGATTTCCCCTCGATATTAACCACTCTTCTTAAAGCACCATCTGTGATTCTGTACCAAATCATCATCAAGCCAACGCAATCTGCCAATGGCAATTCCGAATCATTGCCACCACTCTTTCAATCCCTTGAAGTCCGAGTCGACACTCATTCAGTGGGTTTGCAGCTTGTGCCACAGCGGGCCACATTGGTACATCTTTGAGTGCAGGTATTGCAAGTTGAAGACTTGTCGGCCTTGTACGAACAAGGCTTAGCCCGTGCAAGAGTATGTTACTATCCTTTGTCACTCTCTACCCTCTGACGATGCCTAATGACAAATCTTCGTTAAGCATTGCTTGGCTGACTTTGCTCTTGACTCTCGAGCATCAGAACCTACTTGCCTCCTTGAACATGGCTCCAACAGAGATGACTCAGGACGGCATACCAGCCACGCCACCGTGCAGCCCGGATCTGTCATCACCCGACCAAAGCAGGTTGAGGTCGCAAGATGAGAGCTCGAGTCTCTTACAGTCTGCACATGCCCCCGCAATCGACGATCTTGAGCAGCTCAGTTCAAAGCTTACGAAAGCACGTCTGACTGTCTTGGCTGGAGAATCGATAGCACCTGAGCTGTAAGTTTCCAGAAATGTGTAACATCCCGTCAATTAATAACCTATCTTACAATGGGGACAGGGAAATTCATTCCTCTGGAGACGATATACCCGTCATCCTGCCTTTGTTTGACGAGGAGGGATGGGTGCCCATTGGCATTTTCCCAGACTCTGACTCTGAGCTCTCTCGCAATGCTTCATCCGATAAGACTTTCAGTGATACGTCCCCTAGCGAGGCTTCCAGCGAAACATCCTCTGACGGGGACTCCAGCGAGGCAGGAGAAGAATATATTGATATTGATCTCCTCGATGGCTATGAATACCCAAGACCTGACCTTGCCGACAACACAACGCATCGTACTGGGCTATAGCAAGCCGGGGAAAAGGCGGGGATTGGCTATCGTGACCAAGGAAGTTCGCCAGAGCCGTGTCGAAGGAAACTATGAAGGTTTGTTTCTGATCGGGACCGGGGTATTATATAAGAATCGGAGGGGGCGGAGTTGGTGATTTGGGATGTTCGCGTGTCGATGTTTGATACCTTATAACATTACCACAAGAAAGTTTTGATCCCCAAATCGCATCTCTTATGTGATACTTTCATTCGTGTTCATGCATCGCATATATCCATCTTTGCCGCAGCTTTTGCATATTTGATTCTTGAAGCTCTTGGTAGCGTTGTTGAGGACACTCCTGTCGGAGTCTTTGGAAATCCCTTTGAAGGTAAAGCGTTCCTGGTGACGATGCTAGATCACAGCCCCGAAAATTTTATTCCCAATGCGCGGTACTAGACCAAAATACGTTGAGTGATAGTTGGCTGGCATGACGTGGGCAAGAGAAGTCGTCGAAGCCTTGATACTTGGAAAGGTCGGGTAATTTGAGCCTCAATGGACCGTGCCAAGAACCCTGCCTGGCCTTTCAACCTCCCGCCTCTGGGCTTTGTCGACTACCCTTTTCTTTTGCCAGGGGAACAAGGCACAACCGCGGCATTGCCTGTCCTATTCACGGCTGCCAACGGCTGCCAACAACTCATGAACGACAGATTGTAATTCTTTTCTGCAAAACCATTCCCTCATGACCTCCTTCAACCCCTTCTTGAATGCTAATCAGCATCCGGCCTTCGTCATGGCACGCCACTCTACTCCCCCAACTTTCCATACATTCCACTGCAACACGACTGCACTACCTATAGAGATCACTACGCTAATCGTGTTATATCTTCGCGGGCGCTCGACTATCACCCCTCGGCGTCGGTGTTAGGACCCATGCCGCACACCATCCAGTGGCATCAGTATCGAGAGCATTCCGTTCAGTCTACCTCGACCACCCCTACTCAATTTCCACCAAAAACAAAGAGATTACGCCAGTCAAACTCCGCATTGGGGAAGCCCTCGAGTTCAGCGACTTGAAAACCCTGTCAGCCTTCTTCGAACGCGGCCCGGGTCGAGCAACTCTGCACAACGTTCGATTCCTCAGTGTTTCCTATCTTGACGATGAGAATGCCGCAGGCTAGGGCCAGCGGACTACCGATTATGCCTACGAGGCTTTTGAACACCTTCACAAACACTGGAGTTCTATGCGAATATCGTGGCTTCAAATCTGCCTTCTTCACCACTTGCGATATCTTCCGTCGATGACGCTGGAATATGGAGCCTTTTGAAGATCCGCAACCTTCCTCACCTGAAAATTCGTGGTCCACACGGTTGTATTATGCCTGCCGTCCGCAAACATCTCAAGGCGCGAACACATACAAAGAAGCTGTTCCCATGGCGCCCAGTTGGCCTGGAAAATGTTGGCGGAACAAACTGGAAAGGTCAACTGACATGGCAGGAGCAATACCAGTTACTCGATTCTAGATACAAGTACTTGCACGACCGGGAAACCGTCACGGAAAGGTGTAAAAGGCAACGGAATGCTTACCACAAGCGGCGAACCCCGTATCCTATGCTAATGAATCGAAGGAGGAAGAGCCGCCGCGTCGGGCCACGAGACTAGGCGAGATCATCGAAAGGTGAATGGTATTTCTGAACACGGTTTGGGAAACATGGCTGATTGCACTATATAGCTATACATACAGTTCCTGCCCTGATCACGAATCAAGAGCGGCCGACTTCCATCCTCAGCAACATCCCAAATACCAACACTTAGAACATCCTACGACATTACGCCTAAAATCAGGATTTTTTTAGCGGGATATCGTGGGGCTATCCTTCGGCAGGCCTATAGACATCAACAAGCCTTTCTTGACACTGTACTGCGATTTTCGACCTTCAGAGTTCCACTCCTACGTTGTCAGCCTCTTCATTGGAAACACAACTGTATTAACCTACGCCCTATCCTCAGCGTCTGTCTTGAATCCATCAAGGAAGCGGAGTCTCTCATCCCAGTCCTCACTTGACGAGTGCGGTGGTACGAACGGAGCAGTGAACTTCGCTGACCATAATACTCCATCGACGCACTGCTAGAAGTCGAGATCTGTTGACCTTTTCTGCCAGTTGTACATCTGACTACCGTGCGCAAAACGCCGGTCCAAAGCCGCAAGACGCTTGAGTACTACGTTAAAGTTGCGAGTCGTAAAGATTCTCCTGATTTGGTCAAAGTTCGCAGCGAAGGCGTCATATGGCGCACCCGCCCTCTGATTCAGGCTGCTAGTAACGATCTAGTGTGCTAGCGGGTGGTGTCCCTGATTTGATGCCTACTCTAATTAGTACGTCGTTTCGATGGATTTCTATGTTTACTCACTTTTTCAACTTTAATATAAATCTCCTGTATCCGAGGGCGATCTTGGAATTCCGTCCGAAGGTTATCGCGTACATCGCATATATTATCGAGTAGACTGTTAAGAAACGCGCTTGCGTGGTATACCCGAGGGCATACTTGACGAAGTCAGAGAAGGAGATTCGGAAGATGACCTGACACACGGTCGCATGGAAGTCCGCCGTAATTCTTGAAGGCATTCCTTCGAGTGGTGGCCGCCAATTCCAGTCCCATGGAGATCCACTGTATCCGAGTGGCATTTGGAGCACTCGCCAAAGCTCATTGGCCTTGAAATCGACTGGCAAGTTTGAGGGGTCTGCACGTTGCTCCTTGGAGGGGTCCTGATATGTGCAATGTTGCGCGAAGAGTGTATCGAGATCGGAACGTTTCTTCAAGTAGTCCACCATCGCGATTTCACCCACACCGGGAATGAGCGAGCAGATGGCTTTCAATTTGTCGGTGTTTTTAGTGGTCACTACCTTTCGCTGAGCTTCTACCTCCCACCACCTGGTTGCAAGACGAGAAGATGCCGATCCCATACTGGCGAAAGGCAATTGAAAGATCGGACGCGGCAAGCGAGAACAGATGGTTATCCAGCAGCCTAGTATAGAACACTAGGACGTACCGGAGGAGCAAGGGGTATGGAGGATGGTGAGGGTTGATGAGGGAGGAGTGATGAGGAAGGAGGGTTGATGAGGGAGAGAAGACAGACGCCGACCAACTTATACAACAGTGATTCCTCCAAGTTCGCCCACCCTGAACGAACTCGTATCTGCACCATGGGAAAAGTTCCCCGAGAGCTGAGGCAGTATGCCTTAGTCGATATGATCCTGCATCAAGGAATCACACAAAAGGCCATCGGTGGGCACCTTGGACATCTAGCCACCACACCATCTCTCAAACCCTGCACG
>NYXK01000047.1 GCA_002685535.1 Deltaproteobacteria bacterium | reverse complement strand
AAGGCACTCACCGTAATCTCTGCTGTGGGCGCACCTTCCTGTCCTCCGGACTGATTGACGAAGCCAAACGGGAAGCAACCAGATTGCTGGAAAATTTGTCGCCCTATGTCGACCGTGGAGTCCCCATCGTCGGGCTTGAGCCGTCATGTGTGTTCACGATCAAGGACGAACTCCCGTCCCTGCTTCCGGGACCACAAGCCCAAAAACTCGCCGATCATGTTCAATTGCTGGAAGAATACCTGATAAAGGAAAATGACGCGGGGCGGCTGAGCCTTAAATTCCGTACGGCTGAACCCGAAAAGGTACTGCTGCATGGGCACTGCCACCAAAAGGCATTTGACGCGATGGACTGCACTATCAAGTTGCTAGAGAGCGTTCCCGGAATTGAGGTCGAAACAATCCAATCAGGCTGCTGCGGAATGGCAGGATCGTTCGGTTATCAGGCCGAACACTACGAGGTTTCTATGGAAATGGCAGAACTCTCTCTGTTGCCCCGCATCCGCCAGGCTACTGCCAAAGAACACATAGCCGCCTGCGGGACAAGTTGCCGACACCAGATAGAGCACGGCTCCGGACGCTCCGTGCGACATCCGATCAGTGTGCTGCGACACCGGTGCTTGACGTGATGATCGACCTCGCGGAGAGTGATTTGATGATGAACTGCGTCACCCACGAAATGTGGTTTGCCCTTACTGTGGCGTACCGGTTGGTGTTCATGCATGAAAAGCTTATTGTCGAATCGGCTCAGCTGGAAAAGTTTAACTCAAATCCCAAAAACAAAACCACCAAATGGTTTTTCAACTAGATTATTTTCACTGGCCACAGTCCCGAATAGGGTAGCATTCAGCGGTTGTTTTCGACGAGTTTGCTCATCGCTGCACGGACGCCTTCAGAACGATGCGGGATTTCAGCGAGTTCCAGTCCCATTTCGATTGCGCCCAAGGTGCCGAGTAGCATGGGTTCGTTGAAATCACCCAGGTGCCCGATGCGAAAGACCTTGCCGTTTAGGCGACCAAGCCCGTTGCCGAGAGAGACGTTGAAACATTCCAGCACCCCATTGCGGAACTCATCCGCATCATGTCCTTGCGGCAGCACGACCGCGGTGAGGGAGTTGCTGTATTCACTCGGGTTGAGCGCATTGAGTTCCAGTCCCCAAGCCTTCACGGCGGCACGTGTGGCTTCGGCGAGTCGGCAGTGTCTGGAAAACACCTGATCTAGTCCTTCCTCCAACAGCATCCGGATGGATTCCTGCAGACCATAGAGTAGGTTGGTTGCCGGAGTAAAAGGAAAGACTCCCTGCTTGTTGGCATTAAGCATGTCCTGCCAATCCCAGTAAGAACGTGGCAACTTTGCTTCTCCGGAAGCGACAAGCGCCTTTTTGCTGATAGCGTTGAAGCTCAAGCCCGGAGGCAGCATCAGTCCCTTCTGTGAGCCGCCCACCGTCACATCCACACCCCACTCGTCATGGCGATAGTCGATGGAACCCAGCGAGGAAATCGTGTCAACGAAGAAGAGGGCAGTGTGTCCTGCGCGGTCGATTGCTTTGCGAATTGCGGGAATGTCGGAGGTGATGCCTGTCGCGGTATCGTTGTGGACCACACACACAGACTTGATGGTATGGTTCTTGTCTCCGACCAACGCCTGCTCGATTTCCTCTGGCTTAGCACCCTCCCTCCAGCTTCCAGGTAGTAGTTGAGCATCAAGTCTGAGCTTCCCTGCCAGCTTGTGCCATGTGCTGGCGAAGTGCCCTGTATCGTACATCAGCACCCGATCTCCGGGCGAGAGCGTGTTGACAAGTGCGGCTTCCCACGCTCCGGTCCCAGAAGCGGGGTAAATGATCACAGGTTGTTTCGTCTGGAAAATCCCCTTAATACCTTCCAGTACCTCAAGACCCAGGCCTTTGAACCACGGACCCCGGTGGTCGATTGTCGGACGTTCGATGGCGCGTAGAATCCGGTCCGGCACATTGGTTGGTCCGGGAATCTGTAAAAAATGGCGACCACTCTGGAGTCGTTGCATCACGTCCTTTTGGTTGATGTTAGGGAAGGTTTGCTGTGTTACAAAAGTTCTAGTTGTGAAAAATTTTGTACTTGATTTACAATTTTCCTATCTTGAACAACGTTTGAGTGCTTGTAGGGATGTGAAGAATTAGTTGGGAAGATGATTCTAAATGCTGTTTTCCCTTTGATTGACTGAATAAAAGCTGTAGGTCTTCCTTCCATGGATCAGGTTTACTTTCTCAACTAAATTGACATTGTATTGGCATTCCTAGGGGAATAATTATTATTAGTGTTTTTTAATCCATTCTACAACTTTTGGTAAATTGGATATTTGACTCTGATGAACAGATAGAAGAGGGAACCCGTCCAACAAGCCTACAGGGAGGCCATCAATGATTCCTCCAGAAATCCAAGCACATAAACGCCATACAGCTAAATCAGCAACACTTATTGAATGGCCAACGAAAAAACCAGTATCTCCATTATCTTGTAGCAATTTTTCCAAAAATCCTAACCATCGAGGCAGTATAGTTTTAGATAGTTCCCGACGCATCTCTATCCTCAATTTTGGATCTTTTTCCCTCAATGCTGGTCTCATCTGATTGTTAATGTCAGTGGCAAGATCTATAACTTCATCGACTTTTGCTGCTGCAAATTCATCTTTAGAAGGATATAGTCCGCTAAGTTTTCCACAAAAACGTGCAATTGCTCCAGTTTGCGCAATGGTTTTCCCATCAACTTGGAGGACAGGAAACTGACCGAAAGGAAATGTCCCATCAGTTTTCATTTTCGCAATTTCTTCTCTAGAAGGGCGAAGATCTTCAAACTCTATTCCACCAATAAATAATGCCAATCGGCTTGTTTCTGCTCTCCAGAAAGGAATATCTGGATATATAAGTCTTAATTCCATTTTTTAATTATAGAAAGAGTTATGCTTACTGTGAATGTTGACAAAACATTCTTTAGCCGATCTTTGATTTTTAATTCTCTGACTCGCTTTCTCCGGACGGCCTATTGAATCCGACTAAGGTCTATCCGTAAGTCACAACTACAGTGTGCGCAAGTTAGAGCTCGAAAGATAATTCAATACACATTTTCTTTTGACAGTTACAACGATAAATCTGTAAACGAGATTTTTCATTACTTTGTAGACCTTAAGACATAAAATTCATATCCATAGTAAGCAGAATATTGTTTGTACATCACAATTTCTTTCAGTTCGTTATTGAGGACTTTTTGTGCTTCTTCATTATCTTCATATTTTACTTTAAGTTCATTGATCCTGATTTCCAGTGNTGCATAATAGTNGTCAAACCAGGCTGACTCCGGCAACGTAAAATGAGATTCAACATGAAATCCACACACATTAGCAGTATTTATGTTCTCTTCTACCGANTNCATCTCTGAATACTCAAGGGACCAGAATTCAGAGATTTCTTTTGGAATATCATCAGCAATCCATGATAACTCNGTCACGGCAATTATNCCGTTAGGCTTCAATATTCTTTTCCATTCTTTAAGGCCTTTTTTGAATCCAATTATGTAGATTGCACCTTCTGCCCAGATAATGTCGAAAGAATNATCTGCATAATGCAAATTGCACATATCCCCTTTTTCGCATTTTATATTATCTATTCTTTGCTCAGAAACTTTGAGAGCTAATTCCTCCAGATACGTTTCATTATGGTCTACTGCAGTAATGGTGCTCTTACTTACCTTCAAAAGTTGAGATAATTCTATAGTCTGAAGTCCTGGTCCACAGCCAAGATCAAGAACANTGGTGGTTGTGGGNATATTTGAAATACTTGAAAATGCTCTTTTAGTTGCTTCGTTACAACCAGGACCTTCCCGCGGCAAACCACAATGAATTTCAGAAAAAATATTCATAGTTTTACTTTAAGGATTTAAGAGAAGGTTCAATTGTCAAAATTAAGCTTTAATACTATTATTATAANTTANGGATTTAATTGCTCATTTACGTCTTTAAGGCCNGTGCGCAGGCCTTCCTCAATCACAGGATGGTAGAACGGCATTTCCAGCATTTGTGGAATTGTCATTTTTTGCTGATGTGCCCATGAAAGCAGATGTGCCAGATGCTCTGCATGAGGAGCGATAAATTCACTGCCGAGAAAAAGTCCGGATTCGCGATCTGCATAAAGATGCATCAATCCTTTATTTTTGAGCATCACTCTACTCCGCCCCTGACCTTCAAAAGATATTTTTCCTACAACAACGTTTTCCTGCACCTCTAATTCCCTCCATGCTTGACCGACCATGGCAATTTGTGGATCACAAAACACAATCGACAAAGGAGAGCGCCGTAGNCCAGGATTAATCTNCGGAAAGCGTCCGGCATTGTCACCAGCAATAAAACCTTCATCAGCCGCCTCATGCAGTAACGGCAAAANGTTATTAGCATCTCCGGCAATAAAGATNGAAGAATCACCGCACTGCATGGTAACTGGATCAAAGATTGGGACTCCTCTTGAGTCCAACTCCAGACTTGTATTTTCCAGACCGAAATTTTTGACATTGGGNGAACGCCCAGTTGCAGCCAACACATAATCAAAATTTTCAAGCTTTTCAACGCCGTCTTCACAATCCACGAACCGAATCATAACTTGCTCACCCTTACGCTCCATTCCAAGTATGTTGGCTTTTGCATCAAGCGGAAACTCCTCTTGAAAAACCTTCACTGCATAATCCCTTATGCCCATATCTGTGAGCGGTTTGAGCGAACCGGAACGACCAAACAACCTAATCCGGACTCCAAGACGATGCAGGGCCTGTCCAAGTTCCAGACCAATCACACCCGGACCAAAGACAGCAACAGATTCCGGAAGTGTTTGCCATTCGAAAATATCATCATTGACAATCAGACGGTCTCCCAGTTCTGCAAATTTGGGGATAACGGTCGGAGAAGAACCGGTAGCAATCACGATTGTTTTTGCTTCTANAATTGAGTCCCCGACTTGCAGAGTATGGTTATCAAGAAAAACAGCATGCTTCTGGATATGGTGTTTTTCATCAATATTCTCTACCCCTTCGAGCACAAAACCTACAAAGCGGTCACGCTCNCTGCGTACACGCCTCATAACCTCTTCCCCATTGATTATTGGCTTTGCAGCATGGACTCCAAAACCTGCAGCTGCTTCTACAGAATGTGCTGCTTCCGCNGCAGCAATTAGGAGTTTACTGGGCATACAACCGACACGCGCGCATGTTGTCCCGTACACTCCCCCTTCGATGAGTACGAGGTTCTCAGTATGTTTTCTTGCGGCACGAAAAGCAGGAAGTCCGGCAGAGCCTGCACCTATAACTGCCACATCCACTTGACGAGATGACACTTGTAAATTGTTCAAGAAGTCCTTTATTGATTGAGGTTTAGATTATGTGATTGACTTGATTAGNACCAGATTAATCTCTAAAATGCACAAAATTATAGAAAAGCTNACAGTTCAGTAATGACAATTCTNACTTTTTGAACAAGAAACAGTCGGCTGATNAAGCTATTTCTTTCAATTTGATTTAACCTNAACAACNCTGCTGTTTCAAGGTGAATNAGTGTTTTTTGAATCTTNGACTTNATTATCTTAAAAAACTGTGAAATACAAATTTTTAAGATTAGCTGTACATACAAGGCAGAACGAACGCTATCAACNCATCTTGTTAATTTTGACTGCATTGAGGCATCCTGTAATGCTGCCGGCAGTATATATTTTTTTTCTTATCCTTTTGCTNACACTTCCTGAAAAANCACCACTACCATATTTCCCTAATTATTATCTGCCTCTGGTGATGCAACAGGAAATCTTACCTTCTGTTGCAGAAGAACTTATAGCTCTTGATTCTCCTGCAAGATCAGGCAGGCCTTTAGAAATTCTGCAATTTCCNCAAAATATGAGTTCTGTCCAATTACTNCAGAACGTCACGAACAAGCATAAATCTTACTTTGAAATGAAAAATGATCAACACATCAATGCGAGTATGCGCAGNNTTTTCTTGAGCTTTATTCAATTTGAATCTATCAGCAGGCTGCGTTTCAATCGCGGAACAGGNCGTCTCATATCCCACAGAGATTTAGNAGNTNTNGCAGANNATTTCATCGACAGNCGCTGGTACCGTGAGGCTCTTAAACGTAATTCTTCAAATAATTCCTACGGTTTTTCCGAGGAGCGTCTGTTGAGGGTCTTAATCTCAATTCAGGCTGCTGCACATTTTTTCGAGGTTCCATACCCCGCACTTTTTTGTTTGTTTTTTCAAGAATCAAAATTCGATTTCCTGGCAAACAGCTCAACCGGTGCTAAAGGTNTAGGTCAACTCACTACCATTGCCTTGCGTGAAGTACGGCGTCTGCGCGACTTTTCCTCGAAGGAATTATTAATTCAAAGAACAGCGGTTCATCTGAATCAAGTTTATAGTGATCCTCAAATACAAATTTGGCTGNAAAACCTNGGTTTCAATCTTGATTTACCCATAATTTCTCCAATTCCGGAAAATATAGAATTTACTCAACTTACTTCTGAATTTATGCGTGAAGTTGGAAAAGAGCTGGTCAAAGACGGCCATTCATATGGAGAAAATATCGGTTTACTGTGGTTCCTCAGTAAGAAAATAAGACGCGGTNGAATNNTCCCTGCCCGTTATANCGCCATGCATAAAGTTTTTTCAACAATGCTNGCAGAGCAATTTGCCAGTTCATCCTCNAGCANCTACAACATTGAAACAAACGTCCTTGCCTCAACATTGCTCTTCAGCCANTATTACCGCTATCAGTGGCGTAAAAACAAAAAGATTTTTGAACTTTCAGCAGAAGCGAGAGTTATCCTGGCAACAGCTGCATATAATCATGGACAATCCGGTATGCGGCGTTTTCTGATTAATCTTAGTCACGAATTNCCCATGCTGAATTTTAAAACACTTTCTGCAAAAAAATTAAGAATTTTGTTTACCACTCNTAGACTTTCACGTGCGCTGCAACGTCCTTTTTACAAGATCCGTGAAGCTTCAAGGCATGTACGGCACATTATGAATTGTGCAGAAAAAAGTCCCTTATTNTCCTGATATAAAAAAGCATTCAGCCCAGTCGTTTTGTCAACGATAACCTGCGGCCTGCATTTGAAATAACTCCGAGTATTGCCCTTTGNCANCTAATAATTCTTCATGTGTTCCATGCTCCAACAACTTTCCTTCATGTAAAACGACAATTCTGTCGGCCATGCGTACAGTCGAAAAACGGTGAGAAATCAATACCGCGCACTTGTCATAAGTCAATTCAACAAAACGTTTGAAGACCTCATGTTCTGCACGGGCATCTAAAGCTGCTGTTGGTTCATCCAAGATCAACAACTGTGCATCACGCATGTAGGCNCGTGCAATTGCGATTTTTTGCCATTCTCCTCCTGACAAATTTGTACCTTGTTTGAACCAACGTCCGATCATTTGCTGATAGCCCTCAGCAAGCTTGTCTATAACTGTATCCGCCAAACTGCGTTGAGCCGCTTCCACGATTCTAGCCTCATTGTTACGTTCTTCTATACGTCCTACAGCGATGTTTTCTGCCGCGGTCAGGTGATATTTCACATAATCCTGAAAAATAACACCAGCCGCATCCCGTAATCCATCCAGATCGTAGTCACGCAAATCCTTGCCTTCCAGTAAAATACGTCCCTCATCAGGATCATAGAGCCGCGTCAGCAGCTTAACCAGTGTGGTTTTACCTGCTCCATTTTCACCAACCAGTGCGAGTTTTTCACCAGGATGTAAAGTAAAGGAAATGTCACGCAAAACCCATTGTTCAGTCTGAGGATAACGAAAACTCACATTTTCAAAAGTAAAACCCTCACGAATAGTTTGCGGAAATGGAANTGCATTTTGCCTGGAACTGATGTTAGGTTCCATTTNAAGAAAATCAAAAAGATCCTTAAGATACAGCGCACTATCCGCAATACTGGAAAAACGTATTAAAATCGATTCCATTAAAGAACGAAGACGCAAGAAAGATCCGGAAAGAAAGATCAGGTCACCAAGCGACAATTCACCGTTTACTGTTTTAAAAATGATAACAACATAGGCCGTGTAATAACCTAAACTACCGAGCATTGAAAGCAAACCGCCCCACGCTGCACGTCGTACAGACAGATTTTTGTTAACATGATAATATTCTCCTGCTAATTTCTGATAGCGCTTACCAAAAAAATCAGACAGGCCAAATATTTTAACTTCTTTTGCCGTTTCGTCACTTGCTCCCGCAAATCTCAAATAATCAAGTTCACGACGTTCCTGCGTCCAACCGTACATCAACGAATAACTTTGACTGTTAAAATGAGTTTCTCCTAGAAAAGCAGGAATCAACGTAATAGCAAGCAACAGTAAAAGCCATGCATTAAAAGTGATCAAAGCTGCTGCTAAAAAAAATACAGTAATTACATCCTGTAACTGAGTCAACGCCTGTGACATCAATAAAATACGGCTAGATGCCTGACGACGTGCCCGTTCAAGTTTGTCATAAAATTCAGCATCTTCGAAACACTCCAAGTCGAGCCGTGCTGATTGTTTCATCAATCGCAAAGAAATTTCGTGTGATACAAGATCACCCAGCAAACTGTCTACTAAAGCAATTCCACGCCCCAACAAATCTGATAAAACAGCCAGTCCAAGTTCGACCAATACTAATGTCATCAAAAACGACATCTCCTGATATTCAACTGCAGGAGAACTTGCTAAAACAGAAATCCGGACAATTTCATCAATTATGAGTTTTCCCACATACAGCATCGTAAGCGGTAAAGACGCTCTGATAACACGAAGCAGGATATTAAAGACTGCCAACCAGCGGTCACAACTCCAGATCAAACTGAAAAATTCAGGAAGATTGCTGAGAGCTCCCAGACGTTCCTTAAAATCTAAATCAAGAGCAGGCCCATGTGCGCCGGAAGTGTTTTTTCGACGTTGTTGCATTAATATTTTCTAAATTTAGTGATCAGCTTATTTAACGGAGAAATCACTGATGAAAGTTGATAATCAGCAGCAGTTTTGTTGGTCAATATTCTAGCACAACTTGCTGAACAATTCAGATTGAAATTGAAAGTTTGCTGATTTACTTACTATAATAACAATTTTAATTTCAATTTGATAACAGGTTTTCAGATGACAAAATCCAATCAACGTGCAGCCTTTGAGTGGGCTGACCCAATGCTGCTTAACAGCCAACTGTCTCAAGAGGAACGTTTGATCAGGGACACAGCCCGTGATTTCAGTCAGGATAAATTAATGCCCAGAGTTCTGGATGCAAACCGCAATGAGGTTTTTGACCGGGAAATCATGAATGAATTTGGTGAATTCGGATTTTTAGGTTCAACCATTCCTGAAGAATATGGAGGAGTCGGTGCTAATTATGTGTCTTACGGATTAATTGCACGTGAAGTTGAAAGGGTGGATTCAGGTTACCGCTCCGCGATGAGTGTGCAGTCCAGTTTGGTGATGCATCCAATTTACGCCTACGGTAGTGAAGATCAGCGCAAAAAATACCTGCCAAAGCTCGCCAGCGCAGAATGGATAGGTTGTTTTGGATTGACTGAACCAAATCACGGTTCAGATCCAGGAAGCATGGAAACCCGTGCGAGAAAAGTTGAAGGTGGATTTCAACTTACAGGAAACAAAATGTGGATCACAAACTCTCCTATTGCAGATGTTTTTGTGGTTTGGGCGAAAAATGATGAAGGCATCATTCGCGGATATATTTTAGAAAAAGCTATGCAGGGGCTTAGTGCACCGAAGATTGTGGGCAAAATGTCACTGCGTACTTCAATCACCGGTGAAATCGTTATGGACAACGTCTTTGTTCCAGATGAAAATGAATTGCCTAACGTTTCCGGACTCAAAGGACCTTTCGGCTGTTTGAACCGTGCGCGTTTCGGTATCGCCTGGGGTACACTTGGTGCTGCAGAGTTCTGTTGGATGCAGGCCCGTCAATACACTCTGGACAGAATTCAGTTCGGTCGTCCTCTGGCGGCAAACCAGTTGATACAAAAAAAACTGGCAGACATGCAAACCGAAATAACACTTGGCCTGCAGGGTGTTTTGCAAATGGGACGTTTGATGGATGAAGGAAAATGTGCCCCTGAGTTGATCTCGCTGATGAAACGCAACAACTGCGGAAAATCTTTAGACATCGCACGCGTTTCGCGTGACATGCATGGTGGTAATGGTATATCAGATGAGTTTCACGTCATCCGACACATGATGAATCTGGAAACCGTTAATACTTATGAAGGCACTCATGATGTGCATGCATTAATTCTTGGACGTGCCCAAACCGGAATACAGGCTTTTTGTTAAATTATATTTATTAGTCTGATGTTTGCTTTATTGGCTAATTTGCTGCGTAACTCAACTTTTTACAGGAAATGATAATACAAGCAAAGTCTCTCAAACGACTGGTGGATGCTATCCTCAAACAAGGAGGTAGCAGTGACGAAGAAGCGCAAGTAGTAGCAGATCATCTCATACGCTCAAATTTGGCTGGTCATGACAGCCACGGAGTCGGCATGCTGCCAACCTATTTACGCATGCTGCAGACGGATTTGCTTAAGCCCAATCAAGTTCCGGAACTTTTCAAGAGTGACGGTTCCATTATGATGTTTGATGGAAAACGAGGCTACGGTCAGGCGGTTGGCAAAATAGCAATGGAAAAAGCCATTGAAAAGTGTCGTGAATCCGGATTGGTTTTGATGACGCTTCGAAACACACATCATCTCGGTCGCATCGGTACCTACGGAGAACAGAGTATTGCAGCTGGAATGGTTTCTCTGCACTTTGTGAATGTAACCGATCATACTCCGCTTGTTGCGCCTTTCAGAGGTTCAGACGCACGTTTTTCGACTAATCCGATTTGTCTAGCCATGCCCGGATCTGAGAAACAACCGCCGGTACTGCTTGACATGGCGACCAGCCGTATTGCACTTGGAAAAGCACGCGTCGCTTTTAACAAAGGTGAAGCCCTTAAAGAAGGCCTGCTCATCGACCATCAGGGACAATCCAGCACGGATCCCGCAGTGATAGCAGGTTACATTTTTCCAGAGCGTGAGGAAAACCCACCACTCGGTGCACTGACTCCGCTTGGTGATTACAAAGGTTACGGGCTGGCCATGTTTTGTGAATTGCTTGGTGGTTTGCTCAGCGGAGGTAGAACGATTCAGCCTGAACACGAGCGCCAAAACAGTATCATCAATAATATGTTCAGCATTATAGTAGATCCTGGGAAATTGGTGGATGTGCCCTGGATGCAACACGAAGTAGAAGCTATCGCCGCACATGCCAAAGCTTCTCCTCCGGCCAATCAGGAAGAACCGGTCTTGATCCCAGGTGAGCCTGAACTTATTTCTTTAAATGAGCGCCTGGCCAAAGGTATTCCGCTGGATGATGCAAGCTGGGAGCAAATATTAGTTGTAGGAGAAGCGCTTGGCCTTAAGCGGGAAGCTATGCTTAATTTAATGTAATTCGAGCTCGCCTACATTAATTGCTTTTTAACAAACATCTCTACTTTTCTACCTATGCAATTAGATAAATTCCTCTATTATCTCGGTGTCGGCGCAAATCCTGTTTCCCATCTCGAAAAAATCATTTCCGGAATTGGCGGCTTTTTAGCTATATTTTCAATTATTTATATTAGTAGTCTGTATGTAGGGGCAGAAGAAGCGGTATATATTGTCCCGTCAATGGGAGCCTCAGCTGTACTACTTTTTGCAGTACCACACAGTGCGCTTGGGCAACTTTGGAATGTAATCGGGGGACATCTTATTTCAGCCGCTATCGGAGTGGCCTGTGCTCAATGGCTGCCCGGAGGAGGCATCGCAGCTGCAGCCAGTGTGGGACTAGCAATTGGAGTTATGTATTATGCCCGTTGTATTCACCCTCCAGGAGGTGCAACCGCTTTAGCTGCGGTGATCGGAGGACCAAACATTCATGCTTTGGGGTATGAATATATCTTGACACCAATTGCCATCAATACAGTCACTATCCTGGTAGTAGCACTCTTGTTTAACGCACTCTTTCGCTGGCGCCGCTATCCTGCTTTTTTAATACCTAAAGAGTCCGGACTAGACTCTGCACATAAAGCTTATGCTCCGGTCGATCACGCGAATTTTGTTTACGCCCTCAGCCAGATGGATACGTTCATTGATGTGACTGAAGACGATCTACTTAAAATATATCAGTTGGCAACAGGAAGAGAAGTAAATTTAAATTCTGAGTAATTGAGCTGATTTCCCTTTTTTTACAAACAGGAATTTAACGTTATATTGTCTGCTGAAACAAGAGATCCTGAACTGGTACAGCAGACAATTAGCTTTCAAACTATAGCTAGCTAAATTAGAATAGTTAAATCAAAACACCTCCTTGCTGTCGTCCGTATTTAAAACAGTGCAGCAAACATTGAGTTGATTATTTATTTACCATAGATAATAGTTAGCAAATGAGCTCTCCACAACCTACAAAACAGGCAATCACACTTCGGAATCACGTACGCTTCGTTACAGCGACAAGTTTGTTTGACGGACACGATGCCGCAATCAACATCATGCGCCGTATCATGCAGTCACAAGGCGCTGAAGTGATTCATCTCGGCCATGACCGGGGAGTTGAGGAAATTGTCAATGTAGCCGTTCAGGAAGACGCACAAGGCATTGCTGTCAGTTCCTATCAGGGCGGGCACATGGAATATTTCCGTTACATGGTTGATTTGCTCCGTGAAAAGGGAGCCGATCATATAAAAATTTTTGCGGGAGGCGGGGGTGTAATAATTCCTTCTGAGATGCAGGAATTGGTGGAATACGGCATAGAGCGTGTTTACTCACCGGAAGACGGGCGGGAACTTGGTTTGGTGGGCATGATTGCTGATATGCTCGAACGCGCTGATTTTCAGGTATTACCGGACAGTTTTGAACCGCAGGCGGTGGAATTGGCTGCGGGAAATATCCAGCATATTGCACGCTGTCTGACATGGTTAGAGCAAAATACAGAAAATCCGCAAGCTGCGAAAAAAGTCTTTGATCAACTTTCCTCATCTGAGGTTCCTGTAATCGGCTTGACCGGAACCGGAGGTGCAGGAAAGTCTTGTCTAACCGATGAACTGGTACGAAGCTGTCTCGTTGAATTTCCGGAAAAGCGAATTGCAATCGTTTCAGTTGATCCGTCAAAGCGTAAAACAGGCGGTGCTCTGTTGGGTGACAGGATGCGGATGAATGCAATCCACGACTCACGGGTTTTTATGCGCTCACTAGCTACTCGTCGTTCCCATTTGGCAACTTCAGCCGCGTTGGACAGTACGGTTCGTTTGTTAAAAAGTTCCGGATTTGACCTTATTTTTGTTGAAACGGCAGGCATCGGTCAAAGCGATTCAGAAATTTCAGACCTCGTCGATTTGAGTGTTTACGTAATGACGCCTGAATTCGGAGCGGCAACGCAACTGGAAAAGATTGATATGATTGACTTTGCGGATTGCATTGTGATCAACAAATTTGACAAACCAGGAGCAGAAGACGCTCTGCTCGCGGTGCGCAAACAGTATCAGCGCGGTCATCTTGAGTTCCAATCAGAGGCCCAAACAATTCCTGTTTTTGGTGTAGTCGCAAACCGTTTCAACGACAGTGGAACCAATTGGTTTTATCATAAGTTGATTGAAACACTGATCAGGAAAAAATCTCTCAACTGGGCTCGCAGCCACCAGGCTGAATTTGCTGTTTCCGAAATGACGGAGCTAATTCCGTCAGAGCGCAAAGAATATTTGCGGCAAATCGCCACCAGAGTACGTAACTACAAAAAGGAAGTCCACGAAAATTCAATCCTTGCAGCGGAATGCGGACAACTGCACGGAACAATTCAGCAAATGACAAGTAATGTAAAACCGGAAGAGCTCACAGGAACACAATTAGAAACCTCACAACTGCAGGACAGTAACGGACTTACTCATTTTGAAATAGAGGAAGTTCCTGAAAATTTGCGTCACATTGCGGAACTTTATAATGAAAAACTACAGAAACTTCCATCAGCCATCCGTCATCAACTAAGTGAATTCCACGCAATTCGAAAAGCATATCTGGATGATGATTTTCGATTTGATGTACGCGGTAAAGAGTTGAAAATCTCGAATCACAGTATCAGCCTTTCCAGACTCAAAATTCCTAAAATAGCTACACCCAAATTTAAGGATTGGGGTGAAATTACGAGTTGGCTGGGTCTGGAAAATTTTCCCGGAAGTTTTCCCTTCACTGCTGGAGTTTTTCCCTTTAAACGAGAAGGTGAAGATCCTACACGCATGTTTGCCGGAGAAGGCATTGCGGAACGTACAAATCAACGCTTTCATCTGCTAGCGNAAGGACAGCCCGCAACACGCCTCAGTACCGCATTCGANTCGGTTACGCTTTANGGAGCAAATCCGCATGCACGCCCNGACATTTANGGAAAAATAGGCAATGCCGGAGTNTCGATCTGCACGGTGGACGATGCAAAAAGGCTTTATTCCGGATTCGATNTACTATTGCCGAACACATCCGTATCTATGACCATCAACGGCCCTGCGCCGATTGTACTGGCTTTTTTCATGAATGCTGCAGTGGATCAACAAATTGAAAAACATTTGCGTGAAAACGGANGTTTGGATGAAGCCGTAANCACTCTAGGGGAACNCTATCAAAAACAAGGACTTAAGGCTCCGGAATACCGGATGAATCGTCCTGACAATCACGATGGTTTCGGTTTGAATTTACTTGGTTTATCCGGAAAACATTTTGTGGACGCGGAAACATACGCAACGATTAAAACTACGGTTTTGAACAATGTTCGCGGTACAGTTCAGGCAGACATTTTAAAAGAAGATCAGGCACAGAACACATGTATCTTTTCTACTAATTTTGCTCTGCGTATGATGGGCGACATGCAGGAATACTTTACTGCCAANGATATCCGTAATTTTTATTCTGTCAGCATTTCCGGTTATCACATCGCAGAAGCCGGNGCAAATCCAATCAGTCAAGTCGCTTTTACTCTGGCCAACGGATTCACGCTGATAGAATACTATCTTGCACGTGGACTATCGGTTGACGATTTTGCGCGTAATTTAAGTTTCTTTTTCAGTAACGGAATGGATCCGGAATATGCTGTNATCGGCAGGGTGGCGCGTCGGATTTTTGCTGTGGCTTTACGTGATTTGTACGGTGCAAATGAACGTTCGCAAAAATTAAAATATCACATCCAGACATCCGGTAGATCACTGCACGCTATGGAGATCGATTTCAATGACATTCGGACTACTCTGCAGGCTCTTTACGCCATTTACGACAATTGTAATTCACTCCACACCAATGCATACGACGAGGCAATCACCACACCCACACCGGAATCAGTGCGCCGCGCTTTGGCAATACAACTCATCATCAATCGTGAGTTGGGACAAGCATCAAATCAAAATCCGCTNCAGGGAAGTTTTCTGATNGAGGAATTAACNGATTTGGTGGAAGAAGCCATTTTGGCTGAATTTATACGTATTTCTGACAGAGGCGGTGTTTTAGGTGCAATGGAAACGATGTATCAACGNAATAAAATTCAGGAAGAATCTCTCTATTACGAAACTCTTAAGCATTCCGGAGAATTGCCTATCATGGGTGTAAATACATTTCTAAATCCAAATCCTCCGCAAGAGGATGCAGAAATTGAACTAGCACGTTCTACAGAAGAAGAAAAAGCTATGCAGATTCGTGATCTGGAACAATTCCACCAGTTCCATGAAGCAGAACAGCATNNCATGATGCAGCGACTCAGTGATGCCGCGCTGGATAACAACAATCTTTTTGAGGTTTTGATGGATGCCGCACAGGTCTGCTCNCTGGGGCAGATCACGCAGCATCTTTATCAGCTCGGAGGCAANTATCGCCGAAATATGTAATCCGGTGGGGGANATTTTTATTGCCTCCAAGTCGGTCAGACCATTTGACTCAGCCTTGATTTAGTTAAGATTTTCGGCTTTTCCGCTCGGGGTTTTATTGCTGAATATCGTTATAAAAGCTGGATTCTAAATTGTTTTAATGTAGCAAGTATAGAGAGATCTTAATGACATNAAAGAAGCGTCTTANAATAGATTTTTCTCTACGCTCCTATTGACATGCTGTCAGTATATTTTTTCTGGTNGTTATGCAAGAAAGCTAAAAAGAAAACTCAGCAGAGTCTCAACCCACCTCACAGATTCGATTCAGTTCNGTCAATGTAATTGATCCGTGACGCAGAATTTTAAATTTNTTACTNGAACAATTTACNATTGTTGAAGGNTGATTTGCTAACAATTCTCCTCCGTCAATTATCANCTCAAGCTGATTTTTCAACTGATCTGCAACTTGCTTTACAGTAGAACATTCAGGCAAACCCGTTAGGTTGGCGCTGGTTCCTATAAGCGGACAATTACCCAGTTCAATCAGCCGTTGAGCAGCCGNAGAACTGGTGTAACGTACCGCTAAAGTTCCATCAGTATTTTGAAGATGCTCAGGTAGTTCAGGATTCGCAGGTAAAATCAAGGTCAGAGGCCCCGGCCAAAACTCATGCATTAANTCATTAATCCGTGAATCGTTCCACTGACAAAGACGNGGNANCCATTCCGGAGTAATNAGTACAAGTAATGGTTTTGTTAGAGGGCGCTTCTTGATTCTGTAAACACGTTCCACCAAGCTTTTAGAAAAAGCGTTTCCACCGAGGCCATAAAAGGTTTCTGTGGGAAATGCCAGCACCTGCTGATTNCTCAGTGCGGTTGCAACCTGACTTTCTGCNGTTTTAGTAAACGGAAAACCAATTATATGGGCCTTCTCTTCAACTAAATCGGTTTTATCGGTGATGATGTCTTCTCCCTCTTTTTCTGCAGTCTTGGAGCTTTGTGGCNGCTCTGTAGAACATTTCCTGTTCATCTTCCGTCAATCCATTCAGACAGGTGATTAACCCTCCCGGGTGATATTTGTGAAACTCGGAAAGAGCTGAGAGCCAGGTGATTACGTGAATCAAGAAATACCGGAGGGAGTAATTTCCCCTGCCATTGATTTATATTCTCTGCGGCAATAACTGCTTTTTGTCTGCTCAATGAGCGTCCTGTGCGCATCAAAACTTCTACCATTAATTCGGCCACGCCATGACCGTAAAGTGTCCAGCGGTTGGCAGACAGTTGCGGAGCATATACTTTCAATATCTGCTGATGTAATTTATTACCTGGATGTTCAGTTTCAACAATCAGCGGATATGCAGTTAAAACACGTACACGCTTTGCCAGATTGCTGTTCANCCACTCGGGAAGTCGACTGTCAGCAAGAGCGTGACCTGTAAAAATTGGAATATTTAAATTTACTGAAGCATTTAAAAAATCCAGTTGATCACTAAAATTACCCAATACTACCAATAAATCAGGACGTCTCTTACTTATGAGCTTCAATTCTGCTGAAAGTCTTCCGGTTTTTCCAGGAAGCAACTTGGCGGAAACTCCGTATAATTCATTTGTCAAAGCTTTAACTGCCCTTAAATAAACTGGTTTTTCCGCATACCAGATGATCAGTTCAGCACCAGCATGATTTTGAGTCAGATATTTTCCTATCACACGTGCTTCGGTATCCGCGGTTGGCATAAAACCAAACACATTCGCCCGTACAGGCTGAGTCCATTCCGGAAGATCTGAGCCAACAAAAAAACTTGGGATTCTTTGCTGTTTTAATAAAGGGTAAACTGCTTGATGAGTTTTACCGCCTATACCACTAAAAACCGCAAATATATCATTTTTTACTGTCAGTTCAGTCAAACTCTGAGCAGCCATTTCCGGTTTCAACTGATCATCTACTATTTTCAAATCAATGAAGCGTCCGTGAATTCCTCCCTGATCGTTAACATAGTTAAAATACGCAAGAGCGCTTTTACCAATATCAGAATATTCCTTTGCCGGACCGCTTAATGGCTGATGCGTCGCCAGAACAATGCTTCTTGGTGTTACTCCGGTTTCAGCAAAACAAAAAGAAGTATTTAACAGCAGCAGCAAAAGTATCGCTGCCGACCCAACCAGTTTAACTTTTTTTCCTGCAAATATTTTGTTCATACTTTTTTTATTTTCTGTTCAAAATANTGGAGTAAGCCCCAGTTCGGACAATTGATGCTGCAACCCCGTGAAACGTCGNATTGTGCCTTCATTTTCAACTGCTTTACTAATTGCCGCTTCTGTTCCTATCAAAACAACAAGCTGTTTTCCGCGTGTGATTGCGGTATAGAGCAAATTCCGCTGAAGCATCATGTAATGATGGGTGGTCAAAGGTATAATCACAGCTGAATACTCGCTACCTTGAGATTTATGAACAGTAATCGCATAGGCCAGCGAAAGCTGATCTAACTCTTTCGCCTGATAATGTACAATTCCCTGTTCAAATTTAACATGCAGTTCTTTGGTTTTCGGATCACAACTAACTATTCGTCCGAGATCTCCGTTGAAAACCTGCTTTTCATAATCATTTTGCTGTTGCATAACCTTGTCTCCAATCCGGAACCACTGTTCACGATGTTCAAGACCTTTTGCATCAGGATTCATTTTTTCCTGCAGTTTCCGGTTAAGATGTATAGATCCGGTAACTCCACGGTGCATCGGCGTCAGTACCTGAATATCCATCATCGGATCCAACTCAAAACGCTGCGGAATCCTTTCTGTACTCATTAAAAGAATTTTTTCTACTATTTTTNCCGGATTNGNCTCTTTAATAAAGTAGAAATCCAGCAGTTCTTTTTCAGCATCCACTTTCTGACTTAAAGCACTAAAATCAGGTACNTTTCCTTGACGAACCTTATGGGCATTGACGGTAATGNAACTGTCTGCCGCCTGTCGAAATATGTGATCGAGACGTACAACAGGAATTGTTCCGGACTCAATTAAATCCAAAAGCACAGCACCGGCTCCTACTGAGGGCAACTGATCCACATCTCCAACCAGGATCAGCCGTGATGCCGAAGGCACGGCTTCTAGAAAACTGTCCATCAGCAGAGTATCGATCATTGAGGTTTCGTCAAGGATCAGCAATTCCTGCTCAAGCGGATTTTCCCGATCACGCTGAAAACCAATGTTGCTTGCTTCCAGAATACGGTGAATTGTAAAAGCAGCAGAACCAGTTGTTTCTGTGATACGTTTGGCTGCACGTCCAGTCGGGGCGGCAAGTCCGATTGAGGGAATTCTGGGACGCATCAGTCCAAGCATAAAGCGCACAATNGTCGTTTTGCCTGTTCCNGGACCACCGGTNATGATCAAAACTTTATNCTGAAGAGCNGCCTCAACTGCNTCTCTCTGAGCAGGATCGAGCTGCAAACCGACCTTCCGCTCCTGTTCATCAATGAGCGAGGACTCACCTTCAAAAACGGTATAAGCTTCGCTGTTAAGGATACGGTAAATATTTTCTGCAACCCGCTGTTCTGCTTTATAAAAACGCGGCCTGGAAATTAATTTTTCTTCTTCAGCNTTTATATTCTGGATTTTCTCACTATGCAGCAAACTGTCATCCAGCAGTTGCCGGATTGNTGACTTAAGCATTTCCNCTTGGATATCAAGCTCCTGCGCGGTTTTTTCNAGCAGAGTCTGANGCGGGAANCAGGTATGACCATTGAGNGCCTGTTGTTCCAGCATATAGAGTAAACCGGCAGCAGCACGATGCGGAGAATTTTTATNGAATCCAAGATTACGCGCAATTCCATCCGCGGTGAGGAAACCTATTCCCGGAATATCCGTCAATTGATACGGATTGGCTTTGATCAGTGGAATACTGTTCAAACCGTTTTTGGCAAAAATGCGTTGTGCATATGAGTGTGATATTCCAACACCACGCAAAAAAGTCATTACATCACGCAAACCTCTTTGCTCATCCCAGGCCGCGAGCAGTGATTTTTGCTGTTTTTTGCGTACACCTTTTACTTTTGACAATAATTCAGGAGAACTGTCAATAATTTTGAAAGTGTCTTTGCCAAATTTATTGACGATATGCTGAGCCGTTTTTTCGCCTATTCCTTTAAAAACTTCAGAAGAAAGATAACGTACCATTCCTTCCGCAGAAGTTGGTTCAACCGGCATAAACTCACGAATCGAAAATTGCCGTCCGTAAACTTTATGATTCTCCCAGTAACCTTTTAAGCGTAATGTTTCACGTTCATGTGTGTTGAAAACAATGCCTTTTACAGTAATTGGTCTGGCGGAATTCTCAGTCAGAAATGTGCCAATTAAAAATCCATTTTCCGGATTGCTGTACACTATTTTTTCCAGAGTACCGACTAAGTTAACATCGTCTTCGACCATTTTTTTGAGGCAGTTTATAAATTATATTTAGTCTATTGCGGCGGAGTATAAAAAGGAGAGCGGATCATCTGCAGTAAATCGAAACGCCACTTTCCACTTTCCTTAAGCAGCAGAAATGACTGTTGCTTGCTGAACTGCAAATCGAAATTGCTTTTGTGCCGAAAAACAATAGCGGTATTTACATAAAGCAATGTACGGTAGCGATATGATATTTCAATCTTTTTTTCAGTGAGCAAGCCCACAGGAACCCAGTCCAGCTCAACCATACGTGTCGCAAATTCCTCAATAGTAATTTGATTAGTGGACTGTTGTTTACCATATTTGTACAGTTCAAAATAGCGTTCCTCCTGCCAAAGCTGGAGAAAGTCCTGAAACACATGCGTAGTTTCCTTTTGGATTGCTTCAAGTTCCGCAGGTGTTGGTTGACGGGCAACTGCTCCTGAAACAGCAGAAAAAATGCTTAATGCAATAAATAAAAGAAGCAGAGAAGAAAACTTCTGTTTCACAGCTAAAGTCCTGTTAATATCTTTTAGTTTAAGGTTCATGCCGCTCTACGGTAAATGTGCAGACAAAGCGATTCAACAGCAAGGGACTTATTTGCGTTAAGTTCAATTGCCCTTCTTGATTCTGCTATTCGGTCAAATATTTCATGAATTTGCTGCAAATTAAAATGCTCTGCAGAATTTCTCAATGCCGAAATGCGACTGCCCCCAGAATTAATTGTACGGTTAATCAACTTTTCCTCAGGAAGACCGTGATGTAGCCACGTCAAATCACGAAACCAAGTTTCTAGAAAATCAAGCAGCAAATTACATTCTTCATTCTTCGACTTGCCCCATGTTTCGCAAGTACGTAGCATTTCTTCCAGAGTTGCCGCGGAAAAAGTGGTCAACCAGCCGATAGCGGTTTGTTGTACTGTTTCCATGAATTCAAGCCTTGCTGCCAGATTCCCGTTAACGCTGCCCATGCTGAACGCATTCAGCAACTGTATACGCTCGCTTGTCAGTTCATTAGTCTGCCTCAAGATACGTTCAGAGATTTTTTCAGACAATGGCCGAAAACGGATTTGCTGACAGCGTGAAACTATTGTTTCCGGCAGTTGCTGTGCTGATTCTACAATTAATATCAATAATGTATGCGGTGCAGGTTCTTCCAGCGTTTTCAAAAACGCATTAGCTGCTTCCCGCCCCAAATGTTCTGCCCCATCAAGTATCATTACCCGCTTTTTGGCCTGATCCGGATGGAGTTGGAGCCAGTTCAGTGATTTGCGGATTTGATCAATCTTGATAAATTTACCGTCAGGAACCAGCACCTGAAAATCGAGAAAATTTTGTTCAGCAATCTGCAGACAAAAATCACATTCGCCGCATGCGTCTTCTCCACATTTTCTGCAGTTAAGCATTTGTGCAAGAGCAACAGCTGTTTTGAATTTTCCAATATTAGCCTGACCTGTAAACAACCATGCGTGTGGCATCCTGTCTCTCCGGACAGCCTGGTTAAGCAGGTCAATTGCGTGCTCTTGTCCGAAAATATCTCGAAAAGGCATTTGGGGATCAGGTACTCAAAAGTGAAGAAAAACTGACATTAAAAGCAAAACCAAGATAAATTGCGATACCTATGATGTCACTGGTTGTAGTGATAAATGGTCCAGTTGCTAAAGCAGGATCGATATTCATTCGTTTAAGTATAATTGGAATAGTAGATCCAACAGTTGCGGCAAAACAGACAACGATTAACAAAGAAATTCCGGATGTAAATGCTCTGCCATAATCATGTGTCAGATACCATGACATACCTGCCAAAATGAAAGAACAAATGATTCCGTTTAAAAACGCAACCCTTAACTCTTTCCAAAGACGAACAAGCATATCAGTAGCTTGTATAGCACCGGTAGCTAATCCACGTACTACGATTGATGAAGACTGTATACCGATACTTCCTCCAAGCGCTGCGACAAGCGGGATAAAATAAGTTACATCCGGTAGTGAAACCAAAGCATTTTCATAAAAACTCATCACAATCGCGGTTAAAAAACCACCAAACAGTCCGACAAGCAGCCAGGGCAACCTGTCACCGGAAGCACGTAAAACAGATGTTTCAGTCACTTCTTCATCTCCTGTTCCGGCAATGTGACCCAAATCCTGATTATGTTCTTCAACAATCACATCCACCAGATCATCCAATGTGACACGGCCTATTAAACGTAAATGTTTGTCTATTACAGGAACTACAACCAAATCGTATTCCTTGGCAATCCGAGCTACTTCTTCCTGATCAAGATCCTGATCAACAGCTACTACTTCAGGATTCATCAAATTTTCGATCAGTGTATTACGCTCCGCCAATAAGAGTTCAGTTGTGCCAATAGTACCAATCAAGTGATCATATTCATCAACGACATAAGCCGAATAAAATAATTCAAAACCTTTCTTTTTAATAAATTTTTGAATTTCTTTTACCGCTGCCGCGACTGTTTGATCTTTTCGTATAGCAACCACGTAAGGGGTCATCAACCCACCGGCGCTTTCTTCGTCATACTGCAACAGATAGGTCAGTTCCTCACGGTCCTTTTCCGGAAGCCTTTCAAGCAGAGCATCTGCTTCATCATCATCAAGGAGTCCGACAAAGTCAGCCGCATCATCCTGCGGCATATCCTCAATTGCATCACTCAAGCGGTCCGGCGATAATTGTTTTACAATATCACCAAGAATAGAAGGAGAGTCCTGCAAATTGTTGAGCACTTCAGAAGAAATTTCTCTTTCGAGATTTTCCAGCACTACCAGTTGATGCTGCAGTTTCAACTGCAGCAATATATTAGCAATTTCAACTGGCTTAAGCGGTTCAAAAACGCTTTTCAGCAATTCTGTACGTTCCGTGCTGATCAGTTTCTTGACCAGTTTGTGATATTGTGTATCGCGACTTTTATTCATAATTCAGTCTTCAACAAATGCAACTTTATTTTTTAACGCTCATTTCAACGCTTTCCAGTTTTGCACCAGTTCAACAAGCAGTCTCACTCCAACACCTGTTGCACCGCTGTTAGGATGATAACCGATGTGCTTTACATTCCAGGATGTGCCGGCAATATCAAGATGGACCCAGGGTGTTCCATCAATAAAATGCTCTAAAAACAATCCACCGATGATAGTTCCGGAATCTCCGACACCTATGTTTTGCAAATCAGCATATTTCCCTTTTATCGCTTCACCATATTCCGGAAAACTAGGCAGTTGCCAAACGCGGTCACCACTGTTAATTCCTGCCTTCCGAACCTGTTCCATCAAGTCATCATTATTCGTGATTGCCCCGGTTGTGAGGTGTCCCAGCGCGGTAACACATGCTCCCGTCAAAGTTGCTAGATCTACAACTGCATCAGGTTTGAATTCCTTAACCACATAACTCAGTGCATCACCTAATATCAACCTGCCTTCTGCATCAGTGTTGAGGATTTCAACACGTTTACCGTTATGCGCCGTTACGATGTCTCCAGGACGCTGTGCATCACCGCCGGGCAGATTTTCTGTAGTTGGAATGACAGCAACCACATTTAGTTTTGGATTAACCTGACCAATGACTTTCATCGCCCCCAAAACAGCTGCGGATCCACACATATCAAATTTCATCTCATCCATGTTTTTTCCAGGCTTGAGAGAAATTCCACCTGAATCAAATGTAACTCCTTTGCCTACAAAAGCAACCGTCTGTTTTGCTTTCTGGTGACTGTATTCCAGCACAATCAGTTTTGCTGGTTCTCTTGAACCGCGTGAAACGCCCAGCAGCATGCCCATACCAAGCTTTTTCATATCTTTTTCTTCGAGGACAGTACATTCCATTTTGTACTGCTTAGCTATTTTTTTTGCTTCTGCAGCTAAATCTTTAGGTTTCAAATCATTTGCCGGAGTATTACCTAAAGTCCGCGCCATATTTGTTCCATCAGCAAGTATTTTCCCAATTTTTAAAGTTTTCAAAGAAGTATGTTTTTCAGGATCACAACAATGAATTTTGATGAATTTAGTACTTGATTTATTATTTTCCTGTTTTTTATAAGCATTGAATTCATAAGCTCCTAATGTCAAACCTTCAACCAGGATCTGCCCTGCATCAGTTTCAGTTGTTTTTTGGAGAAAAGAAGTCAACACAAAACCGACAGTATTTGCTTTAAGCGCTGACAGCATTTTACCTGCTTTTCCGGCAGCACGTCGAAGAGTTTCCGCGTCGAGTTCATCTTTTTTACCGACACCAATCGCCAGCATCTGCGGTATTTTTGCATAGCCTGAGACAAAATGCTGGCTACTGCCTTTCTTTCCGTTAAATACTCTCAACTTAAGAGAAGTACTGAGTTGTTTTTTTAACTCATCCGGAAGATCCCTTAGTCCACTGCCAGTCACATCTGTGCCTTCTGCGACAAAAACTACCAGTGCTTCTAGTTTCTCGTTTTTGAGAGGAATTTTGCTGATTTCAATTTTCAATTCCATTTTAATTCCTTGTAATAATTTTGATAATTAAACAACAGGCATATCAAGACGCAGCCATTAATATTTTGAGTAAATATTAATAGTAATAAACATACCGAGCTTGTGCATAAACAGACAAGACTTTAGTGTAATAGTAAATAAGACATCAGCAGAGTGACTTAGTCCTGAGCCTGCTGGAAAGGACATATTCTGTATTAATTTCAAGAAAGCTGAAGTGCATTACAGCAGACCAGATAACAACGGTAAAACAAACTAAAAGCAAAACTAGAGACATATTTTTGACTTAAACATTTGATCCTAAACTATTTTCAACAACCTGGCTTCACTTAAATTTAAGTTGACATGTTGGCCAAGAGTCTATAAATTTCGTTGATGAAACACATTAAACTTATACACGATCCGGTACCTAAAATCAACTTCACAAGTTATTCAAAGGTTCAGAATCTCTGAGACAAATCACTAAAGAAAAAAGCGTTTTACAGCAACTTTACTAATTTCCTACCCTTTTCCAAATCCTTGTGATTCATGTTCAAGGCCGCAAAAACTTTCAATATTCTGCTCTTTTCACCTCTTGTCCTGATACTGTTCTCTTTTCCGGGTACAGTTGCTCAAGTCTTTGCTGAAAAAGATGTTCTAACTCCGTCATATAACTGGACACCACAGTTTTACGGAAAGATCGAAGGCGAAAGCAAACTGCTTTACACACGCAGTTTTGCACGTAGTCAGTTACGTTTTGTCGATATAGACAATGATGGTGACGATGACCTGTTTGTAGGAAAAGCAGATGGACGCATTGCTTTTTTCATTAATCAAGGTGATTTTTCGGCTCCGCTCTTTGAATTGCAGACAGAAGATTTTGTAGTGATCCATGAAGGTTTAGACGAACAAAACAATCCCACTCTGCAGAAAACCGTCCTCGATGTCGGCAATAACGCCGCACCCGAGTTTGCGGACATTGATAATGACGGCGACTTTGATCTCTTTATAGGTTCTAAAGATGGACATATTTTTCACTATGAAAATAGAGGGAACCAGCTCAGTCCAGTTTTTTTCCGTAAAACTCCAATTTATATGGGATTAAAATTTGAAGGAAACAGTGTGCCACGTTTTGCTGACCTAAACGGTGACCGTGCCCTAGATTTATTAATTGGCACAAGATCAGGAAAAGTTCATGTATTTTTTAATTCCGGAATGACAGATGAAGCAGTTTTTTGTACGAAATTTAGTGTTGCGGATCCACAGGATTTACGTTGCAAATACCAACCTGAACTGATTACTGATATTACTCCTCAGATTGATGCAGTTCCGGAGTTGGTAGACTGGGATCAGGATAAAGATTTAGATCTGGTTGTAGGCAAATCAAATGGAAAAATCAATTATTATCTTAACAACGGTGACCGCTTTGCACCGCAATGGAAATTAATATCAAAGCATTTCCAGTTTATTGATACCGGAGGAAACGTAGCTCCTACATTTAAAGACCTGAATCATGATAATTTTCCGGAATTATTTTTAGGTACATCATCATCCATGGTTATCCATTACGAAAACAACGAAGTCCTGATGGATCAGTTGAGTAAAATTTCAGCCGTTCAATTGGAAAAACTCGATAAGTCAGCTTCTTTTGAAATAATCCTTTCGCAGGCCTGCAAGCAATTAAGAGGTTTACCTGAATGTCTGACCACTCTTGCTGCAGCATTCGGTGTACCTTCAGAAGTAAAAATAGCAGGCATGGACGAGCTTCAGCCATATATTTTACGCCCTGATCTAAGTATTGACACAAATCCGGATCAAATATCTCCTGCAACAGCTTCCGGTGGAGCCGGGACAGAAAGTGGGGCAGATATTGCTGTTGAAGAGAACTCTGCAGCGGACGCTGAGGCCCAAGCTGCAAATGAGGGTGAAGCTGAAGAGAACGCAGTGCCGACAGATCCTGCAACTGCAGATGGTGAAAAAAAGGCTGAAACTCCTGCCATAAATAAAGAAATTGAAAAACTTAAATTACAGGGGGTTATTACCAGGAATCAACTCTGGTTAGCCAGTAGAAACTTTTTTAAGATAGAGAGTTTAAGCGGCAGTGAGCGCCATTCCATCATCACAAGCGGTGACTGGAACAAAGACGGTCGTCTCGACATCCTACTGGGTAGTCGTTCAGGAGAAATATTTGCGTTTGAAAACAGGGCTGAGAGTGGAACTGACTGGTACCCCATCCATTTTCCTGCCTTGAAAAAAAATAAAAGACAATTCAGTTCACCAGCATTAGCAGATATTGATGGAGATGGAGATTTAGATATCATCAGCGGAAATAGACGTGGAAAATTGGAATTACTGCTCAACCGCGGTTCTGCAACAAAACCGGACTGGATAGTCCATGACGTTAATATTTCGCAAATTGATGTTGGAAGTTTCAGCACTCCTTTACTGCAGGATATGGATAGAGATAATGATCTGGATCTGCTTGTTGGAAATAGAAAAGGTTTGATTATTTATTATGAAAATCAGGGAAGTAAAACGGCACCGCATTTTGTTTTGCGTAATACGCGCATTTCCGGAATCCAGTTGAAGGCCAATGCTGCTCCAACTTTTTGGAAATGGAACGCAGACGAACATCCAGACCTCGTCGTTGGTGGCCGTGAAGGTTATTTAAGCCTGCTAAGTCATATCCCACCTGAAAAATCTCCTGCACTGCGTGGGTGGAATCTGGAGACTGCACACTGGCAAAACATCAAGAGTATCGGCTACAGCACACCACATTTAGCGGATTTTGACGGAGACAACGAATCAGATTTTATGCTGGGAGATGAGGAAGGCAATCTGCTGTTTTGGAAAAATAGTGGAGTGATTAAACAAGAAGATACTAAAGAAAAGAGCACATTAATTCTCACCGAAAATATACTGGAGGTTGAAGAGGAGGAAGAAGAAGAAGAACAACAACAACAGGCTGAGACAAAAATTGCCTTTGAGGCTCCGGTTACCGAAAAAGATCCGGAGGAAAAGGAACCAACAGATCCTAAATTCGAATTTGTCAGTGCGAGGTATGGAAACCTGGAACTTGGCCGTCGTGCTTTTCCGGCATTTATAGATGTAGATGGAGACAACAATCTTGATTTAATTGTTGGAAACAAAGCCGGAGAGCTGAGATATTACCGACGTGAACAAAACTCTGTAGACGCTGAGTGGACTTTAGAAAGCAAGCATTTTCTTGATTATCGGGGAGGCAAGAATTCAGCACCGGTTTTTACGGATTTAGACGGAGATACGGACTTAGACCTGCTTGTCGGTAATCAACAGGGCAGCATACAGTACTGGGAAAATAAGGGAAATCTTGAGATTGCGGATTTCGTATACAATCCCACACCGTTTATCGGTGTCACAGGTGGCAGGAACTCTGTCCCTGCTGTTATTGATTTAAATGCAGATGGTCTTAATGATCTTCTTGTCGGGAACTTTTTGGGGCAGCTCTATAAATATGAACGCACCGACATCAGTAAAGGCTACCGTTTCCAACTGGAGATACGCAAATATTTAAATCTGGACGTTGGTCTCGGTGCAATACCGATAATTGCAGATCTTAATAATGATCAACAGCCGGAACTGATTGTAGGCTCTGATGCGGGAAAGATTAAGAGCTTTCAGCTTGATCCCGAAAATGCAGGTTCAATTAACTGGAAAGCTTCTCCGGAATATTTTAAGGAACTGAAATTACCTGTTGGAGGGAACCCGGTTTTTGTTGATCTGGATAATGATGGTGATTTGGATTTGATAATCGGGAGCGAGGCTGGAACCCTGTATTACTTTCGTAACACAGGGCGCTGAATATTAAGCATGAGGCTTGTGGACAGAAAAACAAATGAGTGTTTCGTGTCCACTGCTCAAAAAGACTACCCTATCAGCTTTAACACAGTCATAGAATTCTGATTTGCCTGTGCCATCATGGAAGTACTTGCTTCCATCATGATCTGATTCCGGGTAAATGTTGCCATTTCTTCCGCCATATCCGCATCACGAATTACAGATTCCGAACTGATAGCATTTTCGTGTGCTATACGAAGGTAATTCAGGTTACTTTCCAGATTATTCTTCTGGAACGCACCCATCTTACCACGTGTCGCATTAACTTCCTCAATTGCCTGGTCGATAACCCGGATAGCATCTTGAGCTTGATCCGCGTTCAGCACCAATATTTCAGATAAAGATTTGAAATTTGAACTATTATTCTCACCTCTGCCCAAATCATTGGTTTTTATGCTTCTCAACGATATTTCAGAATGCTCATCACCATTAGCTCCAATCTGAAAGGTCAATGAATTCTGCGAAAAAGTTACTGTTCCCGCATTTCCTCCAGGAGGCAATGATTCACCGGTATAACGAACCTTTATTCCTTCCGCAGTACCTGAGCCGTCGTCACCAGTCAAGACCTGACCTTTTCCTGTTGATATTTCCCCGTTTATTTCACCGGCAACATCAGTACCATTTTCCACAGTTACACTTGTATTTGCAACGTCTGATACTAGTCCTGCAGTATTACTTGCAACCTGAAAAGAATGTTCGCTACCGAATTCCTTATGTCTGAATGAAATGGCCTGAGGCACATTTCCGCCAGTCTCAGGAGGATAAGGTCTGATCAAATCAAGCCCTAAGCCGGCATCATTAATTGCCCTACTGAGATCATTCATGGTCTGTTCAACTGTTTTCCCTTTTTCAGTTATAAAGTTAACAGTCCTTCCCCCTTCTGAAACAGTAATTTGCTCACCTGAATCAATTATACCTTGAGTCAAAGCTACTGAACCAGTATGATTGGCCCGACTCGCGGCGTTATTGATTGTGACTTGATAACCACCTACACCAGAACTGTGTGCTTCAGAAGTTGCATCAACAAACTCCAGATTTGCTCCGGTTGTTACTCCATTACCTGCCCGACTTCCATCAAGCAAATAGTTGTGACCATACTGCGTACTTGTTGCAATACGGTTGACTTGCTCCAGGATATTATTTATTTCACTTTGATCCGCCTGTAGCATATTTGGATCGTTGACACCCTCGTTGCCTGCATGCACAGCCAATTGACGTGCCTGAATCAAAGCGCTGCTGACTTCATCCAGTGCGCCTTCCGCTGTTTGCATCAGCGAAACTGCCATCTCCGAATTGTCAATAGCTTGATTCAATCCTGCAGACTGCGCACGCAGATTTTCTGAAATCTGCAATTGCGCAGGACTGTCTGCAGCACGGTTTACTTTTAAACCAGAAGAAAGTTTCTCCATGGTTTTTTGTTGAGCGTCGGCATTTTTGACAACGCTCCTGTGAGCGTTTATTGCGCTCATATTATGGTTTACTCGCAAAGACATAATGTCCTCCATTGTGCGTGTTAAACAACCCTCACTGCATGTGAGAGTTTATTGTTGCCTTCAAAACCGCATCCATGCGCGAATCTTCAGCGTCCTCATCTGTACAAATGAGGGATGATAAGCTGATAGTGAACATTCACCATTCAGCCGATTAAAAGCCCTTTAACAAGCTCCTAATTTCTAATTTATTTTTCATAATTCTATCCGCATGCTGCTCTCAATATTTTATTGTTAGCTTTAAGCATTAAAATAAAGAGCATACTAAGTGATAATCAACCTCCATTGTTAAAAGCTAATTCTCGTTTTCAAATTACCCATTCATTTCCGGCCCAGCGTGTGGGGAAATTTCATGTTTTCAAACCTGTTGTTAACCAGCGCAATATGCACTATTCCAATCCCATTCATGACAAATCCGGATCTCAGTCAACTGGTCCCGCTATAAATTTCACGAATTCCAATTACCTTTTCTATTCTTGAAAGGAAGTCCGCAAGTTCTATCTTTTTTGAAACTTGATCATGACTGTACAATCCGGATATTTCACGATTTCTATCTTTTACATCTCCTCATTTACCCAGTTTGAATCGTCCCTTCATACTGATTCTGCTGATGTAGACAGTTTCGTAAAAACATAAATCCGTGTCATTTCAAGCAGTACAAAAAATCTTTTTACTGAATTAATTTTAAGATTACTGTTGTTGTCAAAATAACAAATTATGTTTTAAGACCTTTTTTACAAAATGCTTTAGTCAGCCTTTAATACTTAAAACAAAGGACAATATCTGTTTTTTGTATTTTGTCTTAAATACTTAAGTCTGCAGGTTGCAAATAGCTTTTGTTTCACATACTTTTTTTCAATTTTAACCATTACCCTTCATTCAGGATATTTCACAATTTCTATCTTAATAATACGGCTCATTTACGCAGTGTAAACCGACTATCCTTATTGAGATAGTAAACTAATACCGTTCTGCAAATAATCATAAANACTTGTTTTTTTGTGTATAATGCGAGAATTNNTAAACNANTATTTNGNTTAAGAATAATGCTNCATTCAAAAAAACAATTTNNATTTTCAANACTTTTTACAANATNCTTTAGTCAGCCTTTAATACTTAAGACAAAAGACAATATCTGTTTTTTGTCTTTTGTCTTAAATACTTAAGTCTGCAGGTTGCTAATAGCTTTCTTTTGTTTCACATAGAGCTGCACCAAGATTGATTAAGTCAAGAAGCAGAATGCAGTAATAAGAAAGGCTTTCCAGAAGATTTACNAGAAAGCCTTTTCTTATTTGATCTCAGTAAGCCTTAACCTAACAGCTTCATGATTGACATAGAACTCTGATTTGCCTGTGCCAGCATGGCTGTACTTGCTTCCACCATGATTTGATCACGTGTAAACGCTGCCATTTCAGAGGCCATATCCGCATCACGAATTACTGATTCTGAGCTCACGGCATTTTCATGAGCAATCCTCAGGTAGTTCAGGTTGCTTTCCAGGTTGTTTCTCTGGAATGCTCCCATTTCACCACGGGTAGCATTTACCTCCTTAATTGCTTTATCAATGACCCGCATAGCATCCTGAGCCTCTTCAGCACTCAACAGTTTTACATCTGATAGAGATTTAAAATTTGAATCATTTNCCTCACCTCTGCCCAAATCTGATGATTTCATGCTCCGTAAAGAAATCTCCGAAAACTCGTTAGCATTNGCTCCTACCTGGAATGTCAAAGAATTTTGTGAAAAAGTAAGAGTGCCTGCATTTCCGCCTAATGGAACTGATTCACCGGTGTATCTGACACGAATACCTTCTGTCGTACCAGCACCTTCAGCACCAGTCAGAACTTGGCCTCTGCCGGATGTTTCTTCACCATTGATTACACCGATTACATCCAGCCCNTTTTCAACCGTTACACTTACATTTGAGACGTTTGAAACAAGTCCGGCCGTGTTGCTGGCAACCTGGAAGGTATGCTCACTACCAAACTCCTTATGCCTTAAAGTTATGGCTTGTGGAGTATTCGCATCAGTTTNTGGAGGAAATGGACGAATTAATTCCAGATCCAATCCGGNATCATTAATTGCGGTATCAAGATCATTGAGTGTCTGTTCAACTGTTTTCCCTTTTTCTGTTAAAAAGTTAACAGTCNTACCTCCTTCAGAAATTGTAATTTGCTCTTCTGAATCGATGATTCCCTGATTCAAGGCAATGCTCCCGCTGAAATTAGCACGAGTTGCGGCTTGATGAATATTCACTTCATAACCACCTGGTCCTGATGAGTTAGCAACAACTCCGGCATCTATGAACTCCAAATTATCACCCGTTGCCACTCCGTTTCCGGCACGGCTACCATCGAGCAAAAAGTTATGTCCATATGATGTACTAGTTGCAATCCTGTTGATTTGCTCTAANACATTATCAAATTCTTGCTGATCAGNCAGGAGCATATTGGGATCGTTCACACCTTCGTTGCCTGCATGAACTGCAAGCTGACGTGCCTGAACCAGCGCACGACTGACTTCGTCTAAGGCACCTTCCGCTGTTTGCAACAGAGACACGGCCATTTCCGAATTGTCAATTGCCTGACCCAATCCGGCGGATTGAGCACGAAGATTTTCTGATATCTGCAACTGAGCAGGACTGTCAGCTGCACGATTAATTTTTAAACCTGAAGAAAGTTTCTCCATAGTTTTTGCTTGAGCATCGGCATTCTTCACAACGCTACGATGAGTGTTAATCGCACTCATATTATGATTTACTTTTAAAGACATAGTGTCCTCCTTGATACATGTTTAATGATTATCACCAGTGGTGAAAATCAATTTATACCTTAGAAACCATACTTCCATNTACTTCCTCTAAGGAAACCCCGTCTAAAATGTCGAGGAGTTTTAAGCTGGTGGAGACCATTCCCCATCCAACTGATTAAAAAAGCTTTAGAAGCTTTCATACAAATTTTCTATTACAGAATTTTTGCAATATTCTCTTAAAATTCATCAAGTTAACGATTGTATTAACTAATCCGCATTTCCAATCGGATCTCATTCTTGAATCTCATTGTTATTTTTCTTAACAACAAATACCCAAGAAACAGAACACAGCTTCTTATGTGTTCTCTGTCCAGAATATTTACGGTATTTTTCTTTTTCCGCACAATTTAAATCAAAAAGAATTTGCTGCCTCGGCAATTGACGGGACAAGCTACTTTTGTAACACTCCCGTCATTTGCCGTTTAAGCACCAATCAATGACTGATTAACCCAACAATTTTAATATTGCCTTAGGCGTTTGATTTGCCTGAGCCAACATTGCTGTGCTGGATTCAATCATAATTTGATTTCTAGTGAATTTTGTCATCTCCTCAGCCATATCTGCGTCTCTAATGACTGATTCAGAATTAACTACATTCTCATGGGCAGCCCTCAAATA
>NYXK01000046.1 GCA_002685535.1 Deltaproteobacteria bacterium | reverse complement strand
GCCCCCCCCCCCCCCCCCCCAAGTTTAAACGTTTGGCGCTGTTAAACACTCTTGCTGCCCTTTGTTTCAGTACTACCCCTGAAAAAAGATACGGAAAAGAACGTAGAAAGGGAAAGAGGTCTAGTAAATATAAGACGGGACAGATTTTTGCACTGATTAATACGTGACAAATCATGGTTATTACTGCCAGAGTTGCAGTTGCATTAAGGTGTCGTCTACATGAGGCTATGGGAGCCGCAAAGGTTTACAAGGTAGTGAATGATGACTACTTCCCAGATGTACACCTTACTGGCAACATAAAGAACGCCCGTAGATTACCTGGTAGCCCCTATATTTCTGATAAATGCAAATTCCTAAAACTCTTTTGCCTATTTCCCAGAGTGATGGGAGGATAGGAGAGAAAACATTAAGAGAAAACATTGAGAGAAAACATTGAGAGAATAACAAAGTCGCGAGAGTGAGATGATAGCCAAGGTCGGGTTTGGGGACCAGTAAGATATGAGAACGAGAAGGCAGCGAGACGCAAGAACAGCGAGATGAATGACATAATGAATAAAACCCAAAATCTAAACATTGAAGCTTCTTGTTTCATCGTTTCAGCGGTTGAGGCGTTAGTGATACCGCATTATTCCGTCCCTTCGGACATTTCCCCTTCCCTTTTATTGCCGTTCCTCCTCAGTCCTCAGCCACTCAGGCTTCAAGCACACGGAAGGGCAAATGATGATGAACATTAAACATAGCTGAACCGATACTAGGTCTACTATGACTTTATACTCTACTCCATTTAATGGAGGATAAAGTGTTGAACCAATTTAGAAAAGAAAAAAAAAAAGTCTAATTGGATACATCCACGAAGTCAAGTCAAGTTTGAAAGGTCTACAAAAAAGAAATCACATAACCTCGATCCCATCCCGTTGTACCCTGTTACACCACTAAGTGAGATCATTATCCAGGTTGTTCATTCACAAGCAGGAACACACAACAAGCAAGGGATCCCAAAAATTACCAAGAAAAAAGTATGATTTATTACAATATCTTCTTCGCTTCCGCTTTCGCTTCGCTCTTCACTTCTCTGCTCTGCTCTACTCTACTGCCTACTTTACGCTCTGCTTGCTTGCTTCCTTTTCCCTCTCCACTCATCCGTCCTTGGAAACCAAGAATACAAACCCACCCATCCTCCTTCACCTTCCCTTCCTCTGTCCAATATCTATCAATCTATCAATCATTCTCTCTCTCCCAGACTATCCCATACATCCATCCATTCCCCCACCCACACATGCCCAAGCAGAACGAAAACGCGCACTCCTAGAACCCACAACAATGAAAAGAACAAAAAAGAGTATCTTATAATGGATGGATCGATGGGGATTCTTAAAACTTAAAACATTTCTCAATACAACCAGCCAGCCAACACCAATTTCGACCAGTCAACAATCCGAAATTTGACGACCAAACTCCCCAGACTGAATGATAGATGAACGGAATGGACGAATAATGAACACTCCCACTCCCACTCCCACTCCCATCCCCACACTTAGGCACCCTCTCAACCCAAACAATGCAGCAGCCTGCGATAGCAGAAAAGCAGGTGAGCAGACTTTCATCCTTCCAGTTCGTACGCAATCTCCATCCTTTCAACCTCCAGTCTCCAAAAAAAAACACATAGTGGAAAGTGAACACAATCGAATCGAGTAATCCTCCGGTCCCTTCCCTTCCGCTCCAAGCCAATGCAACCGCGCACGTATTGTATTAAGTACCTCCACTCCGTCCAAGACTATTCGGGACTCTCCGCGCAAAGGATGTAGGTAATGGAAAAGTCGAATCCAATCCAGCAACCGCTCAAACCTCCAGTTCAGAATCAAGGTATCTATAAGCTTCTCGTGTCACAAGCAAAATTACTGCCCACGATCCCTCCCCCTCCTCCTAAAGAAGTCCATGACCTTCCTCGCGGCACCACTGCTTCCAGCGTGATCAGAGTGAGTAGGTCCATACCCATTATTCGGCTCCTGCTCGTACGCATCGGCGAATTTGCGGTTGTTCTTCTGTAGGACGCCTCGTGCAGGTCTTGAGCCTTGGCCTTGAGAGGATTGTGGTGTTTGTCTCCTGCCTGCTCCGTCATCGTATGAGTTGAAGCCAGGTGGGTAGATGCCTCTTCTTTGAACGGTCTCATTGAGGGATGATTCGGATTCAGTATTGAGAGCGGATTCGCCTTGGCGGAAGTTCATTGGTGGGAGGAATTGTGGAGGGGCGCCAGTTCGGGAATCGGAAACTCCTTGGGATGTGTATCTCTTCTGGACTGGGCTTGAAGTACTGGTACCTCTGCGGTCCATTGGGCTGTCACCACGATCATAAGCACCGTCGGAATTGTATTGGGTTGCTGTAGCTCCAGATATGTTCCGGCTGTCATTCGTCCTACTTGTCTGCGGGGGATCGAGGTAGTTTCCACGGCTGTCTGGACGATCATCGTATTGGTCATCCGGAGGGGCACCAGGGGTTCCATAATCCTTTCCAATTCCAATTGACTTCAACGAAAAAGACGCTGGGAGTAGCGAGAACCGTCTAGGCTTGTCTTGCAAAGTTGTAGTCTGCGAGCCAGAGATGCTACCACTTCGCTTCTTGCCGAAACCGAAAGATATGGAACGTCGGGAATCCATTGACTGCCTTGGTGTATCCTGCTGTCCTTGTCCAACAGTCCCAGACATGCTCACTGGTGGGTAAGACTTCTTTGGCTTATCTGCTTTCTCCGACTGATCTCGCTTTCCTCCGAATATCGAGTTCGTCCTGCTGAAGATGCCTCCAATGGTATTTGATCTCTTGTGTCCTTTGGAATCCTGTGAAGTGACTGATCCCTCATTTAAACCTGCCACCTTGGCAAATTTAGCTGGTATCTGGTTAGCACTTGGTCTTCCAAAGTCTTGATCACCATCCATCATTGGCGCAGAGATATTGTAGTGCTTGGTGTTCTTCGGTTGTGACATACGACCTTGAGCATTCGTTCCTGCAAGCGTAGGAGCAGCTGGCTGACTGTAAGATCCACGATCTCTAAGAGCCAACGATCCGGGTCTGCTTCCTGAAGATGTCATTGAGCCACCAGTGTTTGGCCTTGCAATTGAAACTGGAGGGGCCGCATGAGCTGCAAGATAATTAGCATCGGATGCGGACCGAGGGGGTTGTCGATCAGGTCGAGACGGGGGAGGCATGCCTTGCTGGCGAGATGAATTCGATCCCCGTCTGCCTTGGTTTGCGTATTGTTCGCGGGAGGGAGGATCCTGCGGTAATGGCTTCTCGGTAGAAACAGCTCTTCTTGACTGCTGAATTGGCTGTACCTCCACAGGACCTTGACTTCCAGCGCGAGCTCTGGTTCTCGAAACTGATGGTGGAGCTGCTGCAGATGGTTCACCGCGTTGAGTTTGTGATTTGGGTGCCACATATTCGACCTGGACAGTTCTTCTCTTGTTGTCTTTGGAAGGTTTGGGGTGGGCTTCTGGTCCATCTGGATCCACATTCCCGTGTTTCCTCGACAAATCTCCAACAGCTGCAGGCGACTTCTGTGTCTTCGATGGCTCCCTGACAGATGCGCTTCTGTTGAGCAAAGGTGCATCTTGTTGATCATCACTTCCAACTGTCGTCGTTCCAATCTGCTCTGTAGTGGTTGTAGTGCTGGTGATGAAGCCTACAACGTGGGAGTATTCGCTCAACCAACTATGCCTCGCAACTTCGAATAAGTCGGCTCTCTTTCGTGGATCAGGTACAAGGATGCGGCGTAGAAGGTCTCGGGCGTGGGGTGTGACATATTCGGGGAAGGTAAGAGGAGTTGAAACGATGTATTTGTAAAGGAGGTTAATGTTGTCGCCTTCTGGGTTGGCTGGATCGTCATCGAAGGGCAGGTAGCCTGCAAGCATTGCATACTGAAGCTTGTTAGTTTAACACACCAAATACGGGTATCAAACTTACCAATATCACTCCGCAACTCCAGACATCGACCTTGCGACCAGTGTATAGCGAGTCACTGACAACCAGTTCGGGAGCTGCATAACATGGACTTCCGCAACTTGTCTGCATCAGATCTCCTCTTCGGTGACCTCCAGGGAGAACCTTGTCCAACTCCATTCTCTTGACGAAGTCTCTGCTCGACAAATTGTACTCGATCTCATCCCCCAGCTCGTCATCTGGGTTGAAGGTGTTCGCAAAGCCAAAGTCGGTGATGATGATGTTTCGGTTCCTATCCAGGAGTAAATTCTCCAGCTTCAAATCTCGGTGCACAATGCCCTTCTTGTGGAGGTATCCAACACCAGAAACCAGTTGTGCGAACAGCCGTCGAGCAGCATTGTCCTTCAGGTATCGATGGTTCAAGATGTAGTCAAAGAGCTCTCCTCCAGAAGCATACTCTAGAATTATACCAATCTGCTTTTCCGTCTCAACCATTTCGTGTAATCGAACGATGTTTGGGTGGGATATTTCTCGAAGGATAGCGATTTCTCTGTAGATCTTTGCTAGTCTCGTAGGATTCGTTCCAACGCTGTCTCGACGGATAAGTTTGATAGCAACCTGAAGGTGTTAGCAAATTCCTAGAGTCCACCCTAACATACGTACCTGTACACCGCCTTCCTGCTTCCAGCCCATCTTGACTTTACCAAACTCTCCTTCTCCAAGGGTATTGCCCAAGTAGTAGTCCCCAAATTTGGTGCTTTTCTCCCTTTTGCTTGTGCTGTGGTCATGTCGACTCCTGGTCCCTCGAGCTTGGTCGTCAACACCCTCACTACCAACGACACTTAGTCCACCAGGTGTAGAATGTGTGGTTCCTGGAGACGATGGGATTGCCTCTTGCATCCGTTCCCGTTCCCGATCTATATCTACCTCAGGTTTGCTGACAATGACTCGGTTTAAAACTGCGCTGGCTTCCCTCGAAGGTCCACTGGGCGATTGTGCAGCAGCTGCTGCCATAGCTTGTCGCTGGACAGCGGTCGCGGATTGTGAGGACCTTGGTTCCCTGCTCCCGCTAGATCTGTGCGGTATACTCTCTGGTGGAGACTGCTGAGCTCTCCGTCTCCTTGTTGCAGCAGTAGCTGCCGCGACAGCTGGGTCCTCTCCATTCACTTGTGTATTCCCATTACTCCTTTGTCTATCCACCCGTTCCTGGCCATCTCCAGTCATAGCTTGTCGAGGTGAATTCGAGGCTTCATTCGCATATGCGGTTCGTCTTGTTCGATCTGCTGTAGCTGCAGCAGCTTGTGCAGCCGACCGATTTGATGATGTTCGAGCTGAGACAACTGGCGGAACACCGCGCTGATGATCACCTGGAGACATGGTTGGGTATCCAGAGGAAGCATTCGCCTCTCCTGAAGAAGGATGATTTGTCGAGGAACCGCGAGAGGTCATCGAAGCCGAATTTGAGTTGCCTGCAGACGGTGAATAGTGCTGCTGGGATGTAGAATTGTTCGCAGATGCGCCATTGCCATTTCCACTGGGTCTTCTTGAAGGTCGACGTGTAGAGGATGGAGACGCGTTCGTCGGAGCTTGATTGTAATAGCCGTCTCGAGACTGGGAGGAACCCGCGGTGTATGGTCTGCTCGAGGTCGCAGCGACAGGAGAATGTGATCCGACTGACGTTGGCTGATGTGGTGCAGCTTGTAGAGCGGCTGAAGACATTGTCTGTCTTCTCCTATGCGCACGAGGATGCAGGTGGTGATGTCTTGATCACCTTATTTTTTCTGTCGGCAGACCTTGTGGTGGTCCTGCAGATCCAGGTCGAAAAGGAGGTCGAGGTCCAATCCGGATTCCTGTGTGCTTGTGATAGCGAATGTGTCGCCTCTATCGCCAATGAGATGGGCCAGCTACCATTGTGCGGTGCTGAGGGCGCGGTCTCTTGACAGCAACAGCTGGGAGCCCTGATAGATCGAGGGTGGTGGTGGGAAAGGAGGATGAGGAGGGTTTGTTGATGAGGTCAAGTCGCAGTCGGCAGGTCGGTCGCCCAAAAATTACACAACGCGGGTGCAGCAGTGCAGTACGGGTGCAGTGCAGCGCAATGCAGTGCGGTGAACGGGGCCAGTGCTGGGTCTTGCTTTTGCGCTACAGTCAAGTCTTGTCTGCTGTTGGCCTGGCGTCCAGTAGTATGGGCCTGAGCTGGACGTGTCCGGTCGTGATATCGCGACGTAGGCGGATGCGGCTGGGCAACAATTGCGACGGCGCATGGGATGGTAGACGAGGAGGGATTGTTGATACTCGAGATCGTAGGTTGGTTGTAAGAAGGATGTGAGGTGAGGTGAGGTGAGGTGAGGTTGAAGACGATGCTGTGAGTTTGGGCCGACAATTGTCCAGTCCAGTCCAGTCCAGTCCAGTCCAGTCCAATACAGGTGCAGTCAAAAGTCCTTGGTCTTGTCCCTGTCTGCTCCTGGTCTTCTCCTGGCTGGTGCTTCTCTCCTTGGGCGTGTAATTTCCTTTCGGCTTAGCGAAGTTTGAGGTCCTGCAATAGGGGAAGGCGTGAGGTGGGCTGCACTGGCACTGCACTAGCTGCTGCACTCTTCGGTGCTTAACGATGGACACTTGTGCTGCACAAGGCAAAGCGTTGATGCAGCTGCAGCAGAACAACAACAGTCGGTTCCTAGACCGTCGAAGAGTCGGCGATTATCTGTTTAAGCTTATTACTATGATTGGAGAGGCGATGCAGCGTTGTATTGTCGCGATTGACTTGATCGCGGCTGTTTGTATCTGCAACGCGAGGTGTAATGTAACGAATAACCAGCAGTGGCGTCAGATATTAGCAGAGATTGGGCTGACGTCGAGGAGGATGAGGCTGGCTTGGGGTAAAGGGAGTTCTCTGTACGGTTCGAATAGCCAGCTGGGCGTTTCTTGAGATGGCAGAAATGGAGATTTCCGGTATGGTGTTGACCAAGTTGGCAGGATCCAAATTACCAGATTTCGGGACGATATGAGGCTTTTGGTAGGGGTTGTTGACGGCTGGGTTGGATATCAATATCGAAATGCACACCTTTCTTCCCTGGGCGAAGGATACTCGACACCAAGTCTGAATGAAAGCCTCAATCCTTTCGTTCCAAATCAGGGTCCTTTCCCCTCCTTGGATCGTGATATCGATATCAATCTCGTCGCCAACAAAGCGAGGGAACGCGAATTGAAGAATCCAGTGGAAATTGTTCTTTCGGGAAGGCCGATTCTTCAGATGAAGAAAGGGAGACAAAGTACAAGATAGTATGGTGTCAGATTCGGAAATCAGGAACCAACCCTTTCCAAAGGTTCAGAAAAAAGGGGAATTGGAAAAGGGGAGGTCATCATGCATTTATTCACATATTACTTTCTCTATCCCTCATCCCTTCAACGCCCTCTTCCCTACCTACATCATCGCGCTCGCTCGCTCGCTCACTACTCACGTACCGTACGGCATCACCGCCAGTCTAACCATCCCATCCCAACCCAGTCCAGCGGTACCCAACCCGAGCGAGCCTCACATTTCAATACTAGTTTCTAGAAACAACCTTGCACCATTGCTCTCCTCCTCTCACCGACCACATCACATCCTCTCATCCCATAACATCACACCGTCCGCCCGCCGTCGCGTCTTCTTCTCGCGCCTCGACGATAAAGGCATAAACATTGTTTACTTGCATTGACGTGGCAGACACCCGCCCACAAAACAACAGCCACAACCAATCGTCTGTGTGGCGACGCAGGGATGAACCTGAAACAAGGAAAAGGGTCTGTTCAATGGTCTGCCCCTTCGCCTGTCAAACTTGTCAACAGCACGCTCGACGCATCATCCATCATCATCATCGCCGCCATCAGCACTGGGCTGGATTATAACGGCCGTGATATACCGGACGGTATTGATACATCCACTCACAGTGCAGCGCATGATTTATATTTCCGATTTTCCTGAGTCTCGGTTGGTGGACAAATCACACTACCGTATACCTACCTTCTTTCACAAATACCAGTACTCCCAAACTCAAAATACAAATCAAGACGAGGACGAGAATGCAGGATCCAAACCTTCCATTTCCTCCCTTTTGATCCATCTCCCAAAAAAGTACAATATTCACACCCTTCACCCTTAACACTTTACACTCAGCCCTCGGCTCGCTCCAACACCCATAAACACAAATACAAACACAAACACAAACACGAACACCTGCCCTTTCAGGTATGAGTAAAAAGCAATACCTTACCGAGAAATGTAGTCATCCCATCTTCCATCTCCCAAGTTCCAATCCCAAGCGGCATTGACGACCGGAGATGAAGCGTTCACTTCAAATTCACGACAGGGCACTCACAGACCACTTCAACCACAGGGCAATCTGCAAGTGTTCAAGGACCAATCAGACCCCCCCAATCTCCCCACATCAATCCCCAAAGTAAATATCGAGATTCGAGAATGGGGGAAGATCCTGGTTCTTTTTGACTATTCAATCTATTTTAAGGTTCAGGAAAGTGATTATTCGGTATGCCTCTCCGATTGAAAAACGGAAGCGGGAGGATGTTTGGTCTGGTATGGCTTGGTTGGTTCTTTGGAGATGGGATGAGATGATGGGATGAGGATTTTCCGGTGCCGTTGTGAGTGAGTCCTGAAATAAGAAGGGGATATGTTACCGAGGTATTGATTAGAAGGATGAGCGACCCTCTCGTTTGTTTCTCCAAAGCCTCTGAATCGTAACCTCACAAATTTACAAGACGAGGAACATCCGTCAAAAATCAGGCCTTCACCGTCTCCCTCCTCTCCTTATCATTTTCCCCTGTGTCTATCACTTCTCAAATTCCCCTCCCTCTCCCTCACCGTTCCAGCCCCTCCATTCCTCACCCTGCTTCATCATCATAATCATCGCCTACACTACACCGTCCCTTCTTTCCCCCTTCATCCCTTCCCCAAACGAGTCATTCCAACTCGGTCTCCTTTCCTCTATCAAACCAAACACGCTCACATGCAAGCACCCGGCTGCTCCAACCTGCGAGCAACACTCGCCAAGTCCAGACCACCAACCAGCCGAGCCAAGCACCGTACCTGAATCCACACCGCTTCTGGCCTAGCGGTACTCGGCTAGAATAGTAAAGTGATGCAAGCAGGCAAGCAAGCAAACGAATTAGCGAGCAAAAATCGTACTACGGGAAATTTCGTAAGATAGTACAGTACGTACAAGTAGGATGGTGTTTCTTTTGCATGCGGTGGGGGCAGGCAGGTGCATCTACGGAGGTAGATGACTTCAGGTGGGCTCGGGTCAAGTTGCGATAGACAGAGAGAAGGAAGGAGGACATGCAGGTGACGCGGAGGGTTTTGGTGCTAAGGGGTATTGAAGACTCAACTAATGATCTTGGAGAGTCTATTTTAACACTTGAATTGATTCTCTATCTTTTAAGGAAAGTTTCCTGCCTCGAGAAATTTACAAAGGCGGCATATACTTGATCAGGTGGGAGATAGTGATGGAAATCAATGTCTTTGTAACTCATTCCTTAAAGTAATGAATAAAGCACTCCGTCTTCATACGGTCTTGCCTGAAATCCGAGCTTTAGAGCAGAAATACTTCGAATAAACAACGAGGAAAGTAATGTTGGTTTTATTCTCCCACGACGATCCAACACATAAAGCTTCCTGCTGTCATCTACTATCTTCTTTGCTATTTTCGCTTACTCTTCCATTATTTCTCATTCCATACCATCTTGTCGCTTTGCTCGAGTATGCTATATGCTCTCCATCTCGTTCTACAGACTATCATATCCTTTCCTTCCTTGCGTCTTCTTCCCACTCACCAGAATTATCTTCAGGTAATTTTGGATTTCAAGACTTCACTCGGGCCTGAGTTACTACGGGATCGTTTTAGATCTAGCATGTATGGTGCATAATTTTGCAACTCTTGGTATTGCTATTCTAACAGATGCTAGGAAGGAACTGCCTTTAAAAAAATATCTGTCGAGTTGGGAATTGCCGATTTAGCTTCTCATCCATCTAACAGGATAACGAATGTTCGTATGCCGTATCCTCAGCCCGCGCGCTGGATATTTGGAGCCATCACTGGTGGTAAGTTGAGTAAAGGACTTCCGCAATGTGGTACCTTATTCTTGCGGTGGTTAAACTTGGAGAGAAGAAAGATGCATGAATCAAGATGCCGCTTGTATGTTTACCGTGATGAAACCAACCATCCAGAGGTGCAGATCTGGACTGAGACCGAAGCGCTTAGGTATGAATTTCAAAGACCACTTACAACTTTACTGCCTAGGGCGGCGTTTTGGTAGGAGATGAGAGTAATTTATTCGAAGTTCGCATCCTCGCTTCAACGCCATAACAAACCTCAACTTCAACCCCAAGCCTTCCCAAGTCAAACACCTGCATGATACCGACACCGCTCGCTGTTTATGGACATCCCCGTCAATTTCTCACGAGGAGAGAAGTTATAGGATCCGGAAGCCTCAGATCAGTCTTTGGACTCTTTCGATATGGTCGTTCCCCCGAACTTAAGCAGGTCAATGAACAATTCATTCAAAGCCATGTTTGGGTACGCGAATCGAAGTCATTGGAGGTATCTCATCAAAACTAGACGATGTATTCGCGTCACTGCTCCTCTTGATCGCGGTCCCAGTAATGACACCTAAAGACTGACGGTACGCCAAACTTGACATTGTACAAAATGATCGACGTCTTCATTCGGGAGAGTTACTCAAGTGAGCAAATTCCGTTGTTGTTATGTTATTCCGCATGTTACAAAAGACGACCCTGTAAGCTGAAGAACAGACCGTTGAGATGAAAAGCAGCAGATACAGCTGAGCAGATAGGAAGACTAACCACAGCCCGAAATTATACTTCGTGTGAAACGAATTCCCACGCCATGTTCTTCTTTGTCGCAGCAATTCCCCCAAGAAAAAACCCACTTATCAGTTGCTTCGTCCCTTCCACCGAAGAGCCCAAATCGGAACTCTTGATGTTTCTCGCTTTAGTATGTCACATCCTAAGCTAAGGACTCGCTTCCGCCCAGAACTTTTTAGGCACCCTCGCAGCCCAAGCAGAAATCGAACTGCTTTGCCCATTGCTGCGCTGAGCAACAAAGGCTCACTGAAGTTGTTGTTGGCTTTCTACGGCGTGCTCAGTACATACAGAACAGTCTTCAGCAAGAGACGAAGAGGTGACTGGGACCGGACAGCGAATTCTGTGAGGAATTAAGGCGAATGGTACCATTGGACAAGAAGAGAACGACCTCCCTTAAGCGAATCACAACAAAGTTCAGAAGGGCACCCAAGAACGCCTAGAACATACGAACACGGTTATTTCGATTGGGGGTATCGCTAACTACATCTTAATCGAGATATCATACAAATCCAACCCCACCGCAACACCCGTCACGGTCGCCGCATAAGCAACCAAAATGCCCATCGCCTGCAGATCCGTAACATGCAGCGTCGGCACCGTCAAATTAACCAATCCCGTCAACAAATTGGCCACCAGGAATATAGCAAGCCCGTTCCGATTGAACGCCTCCAACACACGACTCGTGCTCGCCCTGTATACTTCCTCTTCTTCCTTCTTGCTAGCGGAAGTTTTATGCGCGTTAGGCATGAATAGTGTCTCGACCAGGCAGAAAGCTGTCAGTTGCGTGGTGTTGAATGCTGCGATCCAGAGGAAGTAGGGGAGGTTGGCGAGACGTCGTGATACGGCTAGGGAGAGGCCATAGGAGTAGTTCGTGCTAGCCCAGAAAAGGACGATCCAGCCTGCTGACCAGGCGCCCATTTTGAAGAGGAGTTTCTTCCTCTGTTCTCCGCCAGTGGAGCCTTCGCCTCGAGGAAGGACTAGTAATCCTAATTCTTGTCCTGCCAGGAATATAGCGAGGTAGCCGAAGAAACTGAATATCCCTTCCCTGTTTTTGTCGAAGAGGTTCGTTCTTGGACCTGTAAGCACGAATGCTTTCAAGTCCGTGAATTCCAAGGCAGCTTGGTACGCAAGTCCGAGTGCCACTGCCAACCCAGCATAACTCGGTACATATTCAAAGGCGCTTTGGAAAAGTGCCACGAATGGAGGCAGGAAGCCCATTGTGAAGAAGAAATTCCAGTGCACGCCGTACTCAGTAACATGTTCCGCATAATCCAGACCCTTAACGCTGTACAGCCTTACAAGTCCAAGCACAATCAGCGGCAGCGAATGCCTCGACGATTGTGCCAGCCTTATTCCTAAAGGTGCCAGCTTCTCCCCAGCCAGTTGGGCCTTCAGAATGGGTCTTGCTGCGACAATGCCAGCCGAGAAGACGAATGACCCAACGCCCACATCCATCAATGAAGTTCCCCAGTTCTCCACCTTCGCGAACCGCCTTGGGAATATCCGGAAGTCCACGGCCAATATCGCGATACATGTAACGACGATCATGGCACCTCTATATGTCGTGACGAATGCCTTCTTAGGCAGCGGGTTTGGTGTTTCTCTCGATTGCTTCTCGGTAACAGAGGGAGGAAGCTTCGCTTTCTTCGGCGGCGGAGGTCGTGGGAGGAAGTATATGACGGGTATAGGGGCAAGGAGAAGGGCATTTAGGAGCAGAGGATTGGAGGCGTAAAGAGTTATGGCAAGGAGGATCGCGCAGACATTGAGGAGGAAGTCGACTGCGAATGCAAGGGGAGTATATGGTTTGAAAAAGGATTGGCGGGCTTGAAGTGTTGACCAGAGGATTACTGCCGCCTGTGATGATGTTAGCATCCCACGTCAAGAGCCAGGAGCACAAATGCAAAAATGTCTTTCCATATGGAGAAAGCAGATACTTACCGACGCAACAGCAGTAACATAGTTGATCTCTGGAATTTCCCCGCCGGTTAGATTTGAAACAAAGTCCTCCTTCAGAGCTTTGTAGCTCGCAGCCATAGCTTGTTCTGCTGCTCGAGACATTTTGTGATATAAGAGAAAGACAGAAAAAGAATGTTGTAGGAACGATGTCCTGTCTTTGCGAAGAGAGACGTGTGAAGATGAAGATGCCAGAGTTCGCGAAGTCGCGAGGCGGGACGGAGGTAATTCCGCCCCGAGGCTATTCGGCTCGTGACTTCGCGATTCAAAGGTTCCATCTTCCTGACCTCGTAGCTAGGGTATCACGAACTTGTGATATCTTCTTTTTCGTCGTTGCGGCTTGCTCTTGCAAGTCTCTTGTATTGTCGAACGTGTTCCCAGATCAGGCAGCCGATATCATCGTCTCTCTCAGCTAGGAGCATCTGTTTCTCCCTTGTCTTTTGCCCTCCTTATTTTGCATCGCGTCCTTGTCGTCGTCGTTGTTCTCATCGAGACCGCCCTGGGCTGGTATTTGGCTGCATAGTCTTATAATGCAGTGTTATAACGGCCTGTTGCTCTGCACAGTGTCTTCTATGGATTGGTTGATGAGCGCTCAATGTTCCTTGTACTTCTGATCAAGTTCTAGGAGCCACGCGATCGCAGGTGCTGATCAATTGTCGTGTCCACGCGTGGATGAAAATTGCCAGTGGCTTTTGCTTCTTACTCTTTGGACCAGACAGGCTCATGGGCCGGTACCTGTGGGGTACTCTCGAGTTCCTGGAAGTCTCCATACTTGAAGGGCCGTGTATCCGAACTTGTCCTACGCACCGTGCCGTTGTGGAACATGATAGCTCGATCTGTTACTTCATCCCCCGGGATTCTCGCTCAATTTACCGTCAACATCGTCTCTCAGTGCTCGAAATCAGCCCGCCCCGGAGGAGACTTCCGTATGATTTTCCTGGTGTCACACTCCTTTCGCCCGAGACGAGCCATATATATGCAGGAAGGTCCGCCCATCAGTCCAGATGGTGGTGAAGTTGTCCGACACGAAGAGCATGGAAGTTACGAGGTGTGGGAAACCAACATCGTGTTGTGGTAACGTGGCCAGGTCTCGACACGACACCCCCCCATCTCCATTGGCCTCATCAGTCCACGAGCTGTCGCGCACATGCCATTTACCTACGATTACATTGTGGCAGCATGGGATCGGGATCTCGATGTCGCCCAAGATTATGTCTGGGCAACATTATACAGGAGGGTTCCTTCGATACTCCGAATATGGGCTCTGTGTTGACAATGGTCACATGATATCGAACGAGTATCGCGGTGTGGACCTGTGAAAGCCCATAGCTGAGAAGGTCTGAGGGACATTTCTGTCGAAACCTCAGCTGGTAGCTTGCCTGTGGTCTCGGTTTGCGGCTGCCATTACCCTTCAGGGGGCTGAGGAATGTCCTTTGAAGATTGATGACGGCGTTTCAAAAATGGGATCGGCTTCGGGTCGCTTGAATTGGCCTCCCGCGAACCGTTGATGACAGATCCAACGCCTTGCATCTATCATTTCTCCGTCCTAACGGCTCGTTTGCTGAGGTCGAAATCTGCAATTACATTCAGTTGGAAAGCCACTAGCCCAAGTTTCTCTACACAGCAGTTAAACTCTTGGAGAAGAGTCCTTCTCACCACGACATCATGAGACAGCACTGGATTGACTTTGAATGAATTGTCACAACATATCTCGGACATGAGAAGACGCTCACTCCCACATGGCTGCAAACAGTCTCGAGCTGCTTCATAACCTCGGCATCATGCAAGATTCAGCCGAAAAGCCATCAGGATTTTCTTTGTTATGAAGACACAGGACTCACAGCCAGCCACGCGTCGGAATGTAGCATCTCAAAGAACGTCTGTACGCTGTATAACTCCATTTCCCTGTCATTACGCGATGTTACATGTCCATCCTCCAACCACACGTTTTACTCATCCCAACCTCAATATTTGAGCTCCCTTTTTCTCAAAATCCTTCGTACTGATAATTAACAGAGCGCGCAATCAGGAAGAATCTGTGGTCAATCTAATTCAAAAGATCTTGCAATCCGACCTTCACCGTTCAAGGATCCCAAGCCGCAACTGCGATTTGAGAGGTCTTGCGACGAAAGGGCTGAAGACCATGAGCGCCCTTTCAGCAATCGATAGACGAAATCACAGCGGCCTTCATCCGATCGACACCTGTTCCGACAGTCCATACGCACCACGGAGACAGTCAAGGCAGGGCTCTATTGCTTCTGCCAAATCTACGACGCCTCTACCAAGTCCAAGTATTGTGGCAGCACGTGCCTACCATCTCGAATCTGGGACCTCGATCGATGCACAACCAAGGCGTAGGAGCTTAGGTGAAGCTCAGGAGCTCCCACGAAGACATTCGTTGTCACCTACGACCAAAAAGTTAGCAGTACAACTAGAAAGCTTCAAGTTCTCAGCACGACGTAAAGGATTACCACCTGTGCCAGAAGCAGAAGAGCCTGCGGTGAAGGTCAAGGGCGAGGAACCTTCAAATGTGTCTACGAAGGATGGCGATGATTCGACAGAGCTTGCGTGCCCACGACAAAGTGCAAATATGCTGTGTGGAACACCCCAGGAGGTTCTTCGCCAGGTCCCATTTCAATATACACACAGCCACCTCAGGGATTGGGGGTACGCCTATCTGGGTAATTCAGCAACAGCGGATGCTTTTGTCAATGCCGTCAGTCTTCGCAGATCTAGTATGGCTGCTGAACTAGGCACCAACACAGAAAGAAGGTCAGACAAGCAGTTAACCACGATCCGAGCAAGAGTCATACCGCAAGGGAAGGATCGGAAGCCATTCTTGATACAGAGACAATTCGATATCGAAGAGCTCAGGGGGAGCATTTCCAACATCCCAAGCCTACCAGGAGGAAGCGAGAATGAGCGCGTTCTAAGGAGGTCTCCCAGAAACCGATGCTCCTCGACCTACGCCACGGCAATCACACCCCACAAAGAAAGTAACAGCACAAAGAGAAGGTATAGATCTCCATCTCCTGGCGAAGGGCCTCTCCCTATCCGTGAGTCTCCTAGATCATACCGCTTCTTCCACACTGACATACGTTTTACTCTAGATATAGAATATGCACTTCACTACCTACCTGTGCTTGGAGCTTTGATGCTGTCAGGACACGTCAGAAAGGGAGACTCCATCGATCTCCCGATTCCACACCCTGAAGCATGGCGGAACGTTCTCACTTACATCTACACCGGTCGAGGAAGCCATGAAAGCCTCACAACAGCCATGAAAGAGAACATACTCTTCCTAGCCGGCCACGCCTAATTATGAGTGCTTGTCCCTATGGTGGGGGCTCGTTCTTGCATGAGCATGAGCGCATACTTCTGTTTTTTTCTTATTCCGTGCTTTGCATGCTTCGCATCATCTTCCCCATAATGGATGTCAGTTATTGCAGCTGCTCATTTTCGGAGCCCCGCATAACATCGCTCGCATGAGGCATGTCACACCTGCATGCCGAAGCCGGACTCGCACCACCACATACCACTGATTGACTGTCCGCGGTAGATCAACATCTCCGAACTTCTGCCAACCTCTCTGGTTCTCCTACTCGAGAAGCATGGGTCATGATTCGAATCGTCCATTTCGGTAACTCTGCATCAACGGCAGTGGATAGTGAGTAGATCAAGGATCGAGCGGGTGTGAGAAGTCTCTGATCCGGACGGGATGGTGTTCCACTGAGGGTCTTTCTCTATGGCTCTTCAACTTTTATTTGCCTCCTGCATGGCTTTGCTGTTCATATCATCTACATTCATGATTTGATGGCTGCAACATGCTTGCCTGGAAAGACCACGTTTCCTTGGAATAATATTGACCGCTGCACGTCTTTTGAACCGCCTGCTTCTTCCTGCACAGTTCCCTAAAACTGTCAAAAGATATGGACTCTACTTTATCATTATTTATCGGCTGTGTCGACACAATAGCCATACATGGTTAAGCACGCACTAGATCTAGTCAAATCTAAGATGGCATCTCACAGCATACTGCCGCACCTGTCGTGACTCCCTCAATTCCAGCATCCATTCTCTCGGCGCAACTCATCTCACCAGAGATCTCGTCTCCAAAGGCGACGTGACCCGAGAAAGTTTACGATACCCCCTTGCTCTCTCAATTCGATCGCGACATTCCCCAGAATCTCATGATACGACGATACAGAGTTTGGTATGGTACGGGATCGACACAAATGACGGGCATGAACCTCACGATCACCATCTCTCCAACCTCCTCATGCACAGCATACCGTCCCCTACAGCTTGGCATCCAGCCAACCCTGAGATATTGACATGGGAAGGCAAGTCTAACCATATCGCTAAAGACTATTGACGGAGGATGTACCTACAAGGATAAACGAGCGCCACCATTTTGCAACGAGTGATCTCAGCAGGTGATTATAACGGACTTCTCCATTTTCAACACTCGCAACAACGCTGCGGTTGGAAGTATCTCCGCCCACATCTGTCCTAACCATATGCTAAATCCCACTTTCAACACTCTCATGAATGATGTTGGAGGCACAGACTTGTTACCTCATTTTCTCGCAATCTAGATCAGCATCTAGTCAGCCTCACTACACCTCCATAGAGAAACGAACCCCTCGTCAGTACCTGGCCGTGACCTCGCATCAAAATCGAATCATCCCAGTGATAGATTTCCGTTCATTTGCTTTTTGCGCAGGAACCGCCAGAGAACCGCCGGCTCAGATGTCCGTCGGAGGCGTCTGGCGTTTCTGCAACAGCAGTGACATGGATGGTAGCCAGGGTGTGTGGGTGAAGATCGGGCCTGGCTCGAGTGAGCTTGACGCACATAATGCTTCAACGTCAATTGATCAATCATATTTCTTCGTCACAGAAGCAGTACTTTGCATAGGAGATATGTGTGCGGAAGTCTCTGTGCTGCATGTTGAGCATTTGGTATTCTGGGCAGGTGGGAAAATGCCTCGCTCGTAGTTCTAATTCATCAACTAGCCCAAATCTCCTAGATCATGTTTGAAACTCTGGCGAAAGAGCCAATTCCATTCCTTACTACCATTCTCATTATCATTGTTTCTCGCAGTCATACCTTCACGATGGCTTCGGTGACGACATTTCCGTACAGGGGCTCGTCAACCTACCCCGCAGTTCGACTTTCAATTCCTTGAAAGGCCGCTGCACGCGATAAAGAAAACAACCGCAGGGGCCACAAGAAAAAGCCAAAAGTTAAAATTTCCAACCCTGTTCCTAGTATGTCAGATATACTTTCTGTGGGTAGTTCTTGGATTGAAACACTCGACACGAGGATACGGTCACCAGTTTGCGCCTTTCTCATCACATGCAAACCCCATGAGGCCCCCATTTCTGTGGTTCTGTTTCAAGCTTGAGGCCTCAATTGCTTACCCTCCTTCTTCTCCACCAAATCTACACTACAATAAGCCACTGGAGCAGCTAGCAAACCCAATCTTGATTGTAACACAAACTAGAGCAGCTGCAACGCACACTACAGAAGGCGTTTTCGTTGTCTTGCATTAGCTGTTTAGAAGACTCAAAACTAGATCTAAACCGTGAGGCCAAACAAGATCAAGATTTCAAGATCAAGGCTCCGGTCGATTATGGAGACTAGTTTAGTCTAGCTGATTGAAAAGCCGTCTCTGTCATGTCATGTCAGGAAGCTAGATCAGCGAACCTTGCCTTTCGAGCCGAACTTTCTTCGGCACAGACTTGACCATTCGCACGTCCTGCCGCCCGTCGCTCTCTCTAATCTCAACCTCCGTTGTTCTCCTCTTTCTTCACAACCGTCAACTGACATCCTTCAATACTCTCTCTCGCAAACTCCGGCTCCCCTAAAAATCTCTCGATCGATCTCTACACCAATTCAGAGTGGACCTCAATTCTAGAACGTTCCTCTTTTGCCTTTCTCCTCCGCCTTCTGCTTGTCTACCCATCTGTCCATCCGTCCATCCATGAACCCTCCATCCAGCCCACCCCACCTTCGAGTATGCAGGTCCCTCTCCGATCGAGCGTCGTACGTCAACTAATGCAGACTAAGTATCTGCAGTGCGAGAATCCCCGCATCTGCATGTGCATATGCATGTACATGCATGAGTCGGTGCATGTGCAGTGTGGGATCTAGACCCTCCACACCCTCTTCACTGTTTGCCATGCCTACCAGAAGGCATCGCAGCCAGTAAGACGACTCTCATATGCCCGCAGCAGAAGTGCGCTATCTTTGCACTCTGGTCATGGCTGGGCAGGCTGGCCTCGTTCGGTTCGTTCGCTTCAGGCCTCTCGGAGAGCTCTTGTTCCCACCAAGTCGCCACGATATTGTTCCGTTCCTGACTGTACTGTACAGTACAGCGAGCGCTCTTTCGGATGAAGACATTAATTTTTTTGCTACGATTCTGTCAGATATCACCAATCAATTTTTTTCTCTTCGCAAATCAAGAGCACCCGCTGAAATAAAGAAAGCAACAATCTTTTCAAAGCCCACCCATTAATCACCCCATTCACAACGCCACAAACATCAATGAATCAGCCGAGTCTGAACCCCTCCAAACAAAACAATCACAACAAGAATAGAAAGTTCAAGAAATCGTCACATTCTATCCACACGCGACCATAACACATGTGAAATATGACAAAAATTCAATCTTTGACTCGTTCGATTCAATTTTCAATTTTGTTCTGGTCTGAGTGTTGCATTACAATTGGAAACCCAATAACCAACACTTTTCTAGCCTGATGTTACCGGCTTGTAACTCCAATCCCCAAAATGTCTTTTACTCGAGCCTCAAATTCTCATGCAACCCGAAAGAGATCGTTTCGGCCCGGCTAAAGAGCGTGCCGTGATGCTACAGCCGTACCGATTCTCTCGAGATAGCATGACATGCTACGAGTTCTGATATCCTTTCCAGGTAACTCCTACTTGATTCGGGAATACCAGTACCCCAAGGTACAATCGAAAGACCAATTTTCTTCCTCCTGCTTAATCTCATCTCATCTCACCTCATCTCATTTCATCTCACACAATGTAAGCTCATCCCGATAAGGACGACCGTACATATCCAATTCTCCAGAAGTAGAAGGTACCTTTCCCAGTCCCATTTTCATGTCTATGATCCCAGCCTCGTCTCCCGGTCAATGTACCTACCAGCCTGCCTCCAAATCAACGTATAGGTATCTACCGTCGTCCATCATCGGTCGATCCTCCACCTCCACCTCCGCCGTCCCACTCGCCTCGCAGCCTTCGCTTCTTCATCAAGAAAAGAGGCTTGCAGTTGCATCTCCCTCCCACTCTCCCACCCCTCCAAGTCAAGCACGTCAAGACCCTACCTCGTCACTGCATCTGCATCTGCAAATACATGCATGAAAAGGGCTCCACACCACCACTACACCACATTACGCTGCACCACATCACATACATACAGGTATGCAGTGCAACATGCAGGCAGGGATCATGACATGTTCACACCCTCAAGCTCGTCTTGTAAGATTTTTTTATTGAGGGGGAGGGAAAAAAAATCTTGAACAGTTGTTGATTGTGGATTCGCTATGACGATGATCTTCCTCTCCAACAACCAACTCCCTTGCTCGGTCGTCAGGGCAGAGGGGCAGTATTAAGCATCAATGACGTTCTCAACGCGACGTTCAGTTGATGATCTCAATCGTATACAAGTTCTCCACAATGGACTTCAGTCACTCGTTGAAGAGATGGGCGTAATGGACGTGGTGGGACCATCCAGATATCCATGGCGTGGCTCATGCTTCTGTAAACCATCGTTTTGGGATTCACCCGGACGGACATGTCAATCAAGTTAATCAAATGGGCTGATCTAGCCAAAACTCTCTTTGTTCTCGGTATGCCTTCTGTTGAGCCTCAATGGGGGCCATCTGGCTGTTTGAGGGAGTGGGGGTTTGCAGATCCGGCTCGTCTCTGGGATAGGATTCGCCTTGATTACTTTCCCAACTTTGAACAGCAGTCAATTGGCATGAAGGTGTGCTTGCAAACAATGCTTTTGGTGCTTTTGGCTTCAATGTCTCGACAATATCTATCCACAGCCCACATGACCATACAGCTCAATCCATGTGCCAAGGTCTGGCCTCTTCTACCAGGGAGGCAGAATCCAATGAACAACCTTGAAATTCGTCTTTCTTCTCTATCTCGAAATCGCAATATGTCCCGAATCCGAGGTAGAACAACAATAGAAGATGAGCGAGAGCTTTTGGAAATTTCTGTAAAAACCGAGCCGATCAAAAGAGTCTTGCCTCCCAGGAATATACAACCGCCCAAAGCATCAGATCACATAAATGTAGGAAATGAGATTTTTATGCCCGTCCAGATCCCAGAGCCACACGTATGTGACCCATCCGTCCCGATCACAAGAGAGAAATTTTGAATAGCTGCCAGAGGAGAAGTAGTGCTGTGGATCCTACAGATCTCCCTGTCTAGCCAGGCGAAATGAAGAAAGAAAGAAAAACTGCAAGAAGAAAGAGTCCAAACTCCGTAAATGCAGCCGAGCCGAGCCAGAATCGAAGAATGTAAGTCAAAGACCCGGTCCCGTAAATCGACATGATTAAACTCCCTGTCTCCGCCATCGACCCCGCGGGGCCCGAGGCAGAAAATCCTTCCGTCCATTCGTGAATCGTAAATGTCGTCGCCAAAGAATAAGAAATCGATGCACCTGATGGAACCACACCTGGATTTATGCTGCGCTAGCGTCCAAGGGGATCCGTCACCATCGAACTAGAATTCGAACTCGAATCGTCGTGCTCGCAAGAATCGTCTGAACTGTCTGTTCTCGCATCCAACAAGTCGCTATCCGTATCCGACCCCGAGCCATCCGGACTTATCGCCCTTTCGACTGTCGATACGTAAATTTGTTCCTTCTCGTCTGCGGACAAGATGAACATTTTGCCATCATTGTAGCGGACAAGACCCGGGTGATTGCCGGGTGGAAGAGTAATGCTCTCACTTCGGCGACCTCTTGGGCTCATTCGCTCGTTATCATTGGTGTCACCGTCTTCACGACTGCCCCATGAAGTCTATCCTTTGTCAGCAAGAACTATGTGAAGCGAATAGACGAATTACCATGCGATGAGTTATACCAGCGTATATTTTGATAAATCCGTGGAAGTATCCAAATATGATCGAGAGAGGCAAGAAAATGATGTCAAATGGCTCTCGTCTAAACAGACCAACCAACTTGATGACCTTGATGAAAGCAACCATAAAGATAATCTGAGCCCACATGGCGTAGTAGTATCCATTTCCTGGTAGATCATAGGCAGCCTTGTGAGTGCACCATATGATCCATGGATCGAAGGCGATCGAGAGCGATGTGAAAGTAGCTATATGCAGAGCATATGTTGACCACGGCTGCTGTCTTGAAGCATGTTAGCGAGGCAATATAGTGATCGCGAAAAAGCTTACCTCCAGACGTGTCTCTCGATGACCATACTCGTGTAATTGCTTCGCCAATTGCTACGAGCCCAACGAGAGCATTGATAGAGAAATTTGATGTTGTTCTCCAGCGTAGTCTCGATCTCGCATTGAGGATTGTACTGGATCCATGTCTTCCATCTGTTCGACACCAACCACCGAGTGACAAAGTTATCATCGTCGGCGTTGAGTTGGTACTGACCCCATCGCTCAGTCTTGAAGCCATCCAAGAACAGGGGGCTTTGGAGAATCTCGGATCGGAAGGCACAGGTGCGTCCGGACATGCATGAGGTCCCACCATCGATTCCATGTGTGGCCGAAATCTCAAAGTTACGTCGCTCAATGTAGGCAGCTCCGAGCCAATTGTAGCAAAGTGCTGCAATCGGTCCAGAACGAATACGTTTGACTCTTTGATTGGGTCCAACTCCGCCAATCTTCGCATCTTCGAACGGAGCAAGGAGCCAAGGTAGGATAGTGCTTGGCCACGTGACATCATCATCTGCCATTATAATGATAGACGTCTTGACCTTGGGGATTGCCTCGCAGACCTGAATTCTCTTGTTTGCAATGGGGGTTTGGAATGTGCGGATATTGGGTGCTTCCAGCGACTTTGTGAACGTGACAAGCTTTTGGTATTTATCGGAAGTCGTGACCAAAAGCAGCTCGTAAGGCTGGCAGGCCAGGATACTTTGCAAGGATTCCCTCAATTCCTCAAAATTGTTATGGATTGTCGGAATGATGACCGTGACATCTTTCGCAGTATAGGATGGGGTTTCGGGTATAGGAATGGACTTATAGCGCCAGTGGCTGATGAAGTTGACAATGGTTCGGAGGTAGCGATGAATCCTGAAGAAGTCAGTTTTGAGCTGGTAGACCAATGAAGAGGAAAACATGAATCTCGATATAAGCAACCCTAAAGAAGACTGAATGGTGAAGTGAGGTCTTACCAGAAAACCCAGAAAGTAATTGCCCATGGGCCCAGATCCCAAAAGGTAAACATCTCGAATCTGCGTAGTGGGGAAGTCCAGGCTCTGCGGAGACGGTCAAAGTTCCAATTGAGGAATCGCCTGCAGGAATGTGCGACTGCTTCTAGTACCTAGGCTGAATTGCCACTGTGGGGTGTTTTGGAGAGGCAAAAATTGAGGGGTCATGTGTCGAACTTGAGGAAAGACGATTGGAGAGATATAGATGATTTGGAGGCAAGTTGAATGAGTTTGCGGGGTGTTGATTCGTGAGGGTGAGCGTGCCAATGCCAAGACAGAGGGGAAGAGGCTCAAATATGTATTTGCTCAAAGGCTGAGGAGGCGAGAGGTGCAAAAAGTGCTCGAGAGGGTGTCGAGGCGGTTTGATGCCGAGTTTTGGAGGAGGCAGCCGCGTTGAGAGGGCGGGATGCTGCTACTTCTTTTGGAGATATCTGCAGAAGGGCGAGATCGAGCCAATTGGGGCAGGAAGTCGACGAGGTCCGCAGAAATGGTGTTTTCACTGGATCCAGCAGTGAAATGCAAGCCAGAAAGCCCCAGATAATCAAAGTTAAATATCCAATTGGAAATGCAATCCAAGTTTCCGTACCGTTATCCGCAAACGCAACGCAACGCCGATCCAGATGAAGACAGACGAGACGAATCGAGGACGAGGCAAACAAGCAAGACGAGAACTGACTGTACTGTATGCGGCAAGCAACGATGACAATGGAGGAACAATGATATGATATGATATGCCGGGTGACTGAGTGATAGAACAACGAAGGACCGAGAACCAAGATCACCAAAAGACCGTTATTTCCAAGGTGCTGGAGCTCAATTGATAAACATACAACAGAACCGGCGATGCCTTTGATACAGCTCGGTGCACGAGAGTCGCCGAGATGTCATACTTCAAGCTCTCTCTCCACACAGGGTCCTGCGGAGGTCTATATAGTTCAGCCACGGGCACGTCAGGACGGAGACGGCACCATGTTGCAGAGCAGGCCGCAGAGACGAGCGTTTAAGTCGCGGACGCGAAACCCGATCAGTCATATTGTGCTTCTGGTTTTGGCTGCTGGATGCTAGCTGGTGGGTGAAGGGGAGCAGAAATAGTCGTAGTCAGTAGTCTGACATTAGTCGGCGGATACTAGATTGATGGCATGGCATGGTCAAGGAAGAGGAGGTCGGGATCGCGAAAGAAAAAGTGGAGTGGAGGGGGAGGGGTGTGGTAGGGGGAGGGGTAGGAGATGACAGGGTAGGTAGAGTAGTGGTGTGGTGGATACAGATTGGTACATGAGAGGCGCTCGCAGGAGGAGGACGGCTAGAGTGGATTGGGTGACGGGAGATAGTAAATGGCTGATGGCTAATGGCTGATGGCATGAATAAAAGCCGCGCGAGAAAATAATAATCCGTTAATAAGAAAATAGCTAGCAGATTGAGACAAAGACTGTCCGTCTTCCAGACGTTGTTGTCTTGACGTATGCTTACCGACGCCACCGTGTCTGGGATATGAGGGGAGAGGTAGGGATAGAAAGGCAAGGATATGAATACAGCATGATGATTTATGAAGCAGACCATATGTAAGATACTAGGAACATACGGAGGTACAGACGTAGAAGACCCTCAGTACAGCTGTCGAATGTGCAAGGAAATAGAGCAGAGAAGAATGGGGACAGAAGAGCAAGGACCAGCAGATGGCTGAGGGTCTGGCTGGTGCCGATACTGGTGGACTTTTAGTGGAGGAGGAATTTACTGGTGGTGGTTGATTGTTGACAACTGAGGGGCGGAAAATATTGAGGGGAGGAAAGACATCTGACTCTCTGAGTCGCTACAGAAGGTGGGACAGCTCGCGCCGAGGGTTCCTTGATATCGATAGGGCATTTCCTAGCGAGACCTCTCAACATAATGGATTGGCCAACGACACGACAGCCTATGAATAGCTTCTTCAGCGGAGCGATCAGGAACATTCCAATCCACTTCTCTGCTCACGGCATATCTGATTCCTGCTACAATACGCCTCAGTCAGTCTTGTCTAGAACAAATGCATCCTTCCTCAGATAGAAGGGATCAGCAACAACCGCTACGCTGAGTCCATCTTGCGATCTGTACAAAACTCGCTACAGCGCACTTCTGCAAGCTTCAAGCCCGCAAGCCCGCAGTACAGTGCTCTGCAGGCGGCATACCAGGCTGAATAGGTGCAAGACAGCGAGGCTTATGCTAGGATGGGTAACAGTACAGGGACTCCACTTGTGCCAGTGGGGGCTATGTCCCTAGTCTTTCAGACCCTAGCACTGTAACCCCATCCAAGCACCCGCCAGGGTCTCGATTGATTGCGTACAGCAAGCCAGGCTTTTGACAAGGGACAAGGATAGGGCAGGGCTCCCCTCCTCGGTGGCTTTATTATCGAGAACTTCGAGACACATCGGCCGCTGCAGCAGAACGTTTTTGTACATCTTGAGAGAACACTCAAGGAATGTGGCCGGAGCTTCAAGGAGAGATCAGGAAAGCATCAAAGTTGTGAGGCCAGGCTAGAGAAACGGGGCGTTTCGCTTGATGCTTCTTACAGCATGCAATACATGCGCCATCGGCGCCGTCGATGCTCTGCAGCTGCTGCCAGTGAGAGCCAGTCAAGTGGGATACTGTATACATCTAAGAGTAGCCAGTACCTAGCTTTCGAAGAGATCTCTTTTCGATGATGATTCTATTCGATCCATTCTGTATCGGCAAGCTATCCTTACGAACATGGATCATCATGACCGTTGCAATGTGTAGCGAGGTCAAGAATGGAGGGGGACGAGGAGGGGCACATGGAAGGAGTAACCGTTCTGGGATCTGTGTGGTTGATGGATTGAGATGAAATTAGTCCAGTACGGAATGAGAGACGCCTTTCTGACTCGACATCAGCACACCAAGCGATTCGGTTCGTGATACAAGTGACTGCATTGGCAAAATTCCATGCTGGCACGAGGGCTCGTCGTTTGACATTGCCATCCATATCATCACGAGTGATGAAACATTTGCCAGATCAGAAGATTCATGCTATTACCTCACTATTCCTAGCCATGCCAATACCAAGGCCAGAATGGAAGCGATCCTCAGCTATTGCAGCCGACTCCAGGATCCAGATGTCGAGCATGAGACTTCGGAGCGGGTAGGCCAAGGCAGAAGCAGAACATGATTTATTTCCACAATTCGAAATGTTCGGCCCGTTCGTTTCGTTGCTCTTTCGCTTGCATTATTTGACTTTAGTTCGTCAGCAAGCAAGGTGACGCGATGAGCTGCAGGAGCTCATGCACGCTGAAAAATAAAAAGGTTAAGGTAAGCTTGGATGTGCGTACGTGCGGCCGGAGGGGCATGGCATGTATCTGTGATATGCGAGGTACTCCGAATACATACAGAATCGTCGAGGAACCCACAAACAAACCAACGGAAATGCTATCATTACGGAGCAAGAGTCTCAAATCGAAATTGTCTAGCTCGCACAGCCATCCAGTCATGATTCCCATCATCTCTGCCCTTGCCCATGTCCATCGTCCTTCTCAATTCGAATTTTCAATTTCCATCAAACCCCACTTTGGCCTTGTCTCCATGGATCTGTTGGTGACGAGGATTTCTGTAAGCGATGCTTTCGCGCTGTTGCCGCCTGGAAATAAGGATAAGGGTAGCGTAAACGACACCTTTAAAATCAGCGAGCTAAACTTCGGAGGTACAGTAAAATAGCTGACAGTCAGAAACTAAATTGGCGCGAGGAGCTTTTTCTAGCTCAAAGTCGTTGATAGGTGAGGATGAAGTGACTTCATGAGACATTTGATACGGCTGTGGGTATGGTATGGGCGGGGTAGATGAGCTACAGCAGCCAGCGGCAAAGGATATTCCGTGCTTGCGGAGGGGCAACGGAATCACAGGCTGGCGAAGCGCGGTCTGTTGCAGTATGGATATCCTCACGAGACAAGTGAGACCACAACGAACCTGGAAATGCAAGAAAGGTACGAGTAGACGAGAGAGGCGAGTCCTCCGTATGCAAAGTTCGAATTCAATCCACAAACACCCCGAGGTCGTCAGCCATTCTGTGGTCCTAGCTCGCGCACCCCGAAGGCTCAACAGCAAGGTACGATGCAGGCAAAAAGGTATCCGTATCTTATTTTTCCATGCCTAGTTTCTCTACTCCACTGTGTCAATCCACCTTCCTTTCTCACTTCCTTTACGTCTCATCAATGGTACGTAAACACGGCTCAAATGGCCTCATCAAGGTATTGACGCGATCATCTTATGTGTCTCCTCATCACACTCTTCACATCGATCCCAATATCAAAATTTCCTGAAAACCTATCCAGGCCTGGTCGAAGTCAAGGATATACTTAGCCGCCAGGCCGCACTTCACCCACCCACGCACCATCACACCCACGATCTGTATCTTGGGAACTGCAAATTCAACGGTACGGATGCAAAGAGTGCTTCCCCAAATTAAACAGCAGTCAACATGCCATGCCATCCATGCAGCAATTCATCCATCCCTCCATATCCATCCCTCCAACATTCCTCCCCAGTCAGTAGCCTGGCTCTAATTTCAACGTCTTGTCTCACTTCGAGCTCGAGGACTAGAGCGTGATTCGACTATGCGTGAGGTACCGAATGTAGGTACCTTCCTGCTCCGTGTTTGGATATGTACACAGGTACATGAACATGAACGCCTCCAAGACTTTTCGACCATGTAAACTTATGTAGGAGTGACATTCTAACAACCGCCTCATCTGCAACGAGAAAATTCATCTCTCCTCCAACCCCAAGTTCCTAGCCAAGACAGTCACGACATCCAGCCACTCCATCTCATCTCTAACTCATATCTCCTCTTCCCTGGCACCAAACCGTCTTCCCTCTAAATTAGACCACAAACTAGGATCTAGAACTAACCAACACCGTCTCAGCACGGCGATTTAACTCGATTGGATTGATCGATCGATTGGATACTAGCACGCGCGCCAGAGAAGAGACAGCGGGGGCAGAGACAGAGGGCAAAGGCTACGTTCCTTGGCTCAGGCTGAAGGTCAATGTCTCAGCTGTGGAATGTCCACTAAGTGGCGTGTGCTCCCTGTACTTTCTCGGTTGGTGAGGCCGGGCGGGCTTCAGTGTCTTCGTGAGGGGAAGGCGGCTCAACAGAATCAAAATGTGCAATCAGGATTTGTGAGTCAAGAATGGCATGGAGGGTTGAAATTGAATTTGGTAGGAACACGAACTCTCACGAGATCTCGTGAGGACCAATCTATGTACAAGTACCGAGGATAGCTGATCTGCTGGATGAGGCTCAAAAAATTCCTCCGGGGCTGAAAGATTGTCACTTTGTGAAATTCGATCAAATGTCAGACAGTCTTCCGGCTTTGACAACCTTCGGAAGTCTCGACTAATGTCAACTAAGCCGAAGCTTATGTACCCACAGACTGAGGAAAGCTTCCATTCCATTCCAAGGTGGAGAAGAGACTGTCCTCCAGGATGTCTCAAATTCACATGTCGACATCGAGGTCTTACTCACCAGTAACTTCCCCAGCTCTTGGTGAGAAACACCTCACGAACTCCCCAGGGAAATCAATAAGAATAAACAAACAATGATATACATCAGATTTTGAATCTATAATCGAAAGATAAATGAGACCATCGTTCCATTATTCCTACCCGAGAACCATATCAACCATTCCTGCAAATCTACCTCCCTCCCACCCCACCAGCCTGCTTAAAGTCACCAAGTATCGATAAAGAAACGGAACGGGTTACCTTCCTGGCCCCGCTAGCATGTCACAATCGTCCTATCCCGCCCGCACTGAACCTAGCGTGCAATGGCTCGCACTGTTGTATGCAAGTCACTCGATTGGAAGCCGCCGAAGCGATCTTGATCTTCAATCGCCGCCAATGAAGAACCACATTCACACCAACACCAACATCAAACTAATTCTCCACCAGACCAGCTACAATTACTGCTAGTCTAAGCACTCAAGCAAGCAACCAAGTCCTGCCATTTAGGGCCGCTGGTAAATAGTTGATTAGATAGGAAGCTGAAAGCTGATGCGAGAATGAGAGAAGGATAGATAGATAGATGGACGAAAAGATAAGTGGCGGAGAGTTGAAAGAAGATGGTCGAGTCGAGTCGAGGCGTGGGAATAGTGGTTAGCGGGGTAATTTTTCAGTATCGGCGGGGCCGAGATCTTCGATGTTGAGCTTGGGCGGCGAGAGTGATGTACATTAATCTGGAGTGAGAGAGTGTGTGAGTTGAGGCCCAGTACGAGATACGCTAGAGTACGCAGGTACCTATATCCAGGACGAAAATCACAGCGATGAAATAACTCTTCCACCTTTTTCAAAAAATTGCAGATTAAGACTGGGACTATCTCTGCCAGGGCAGGGAACCCCGCTCCGCTTGAGCTGAGCTTCAACATTATTAACTAAAGATGTCAAGCCGAAGAAATTGGATAGGCTCCATATGGAATCCAAAATACCGATATCTAGCACAATCTTTCTGGTTCAAACGTTTACCTTCCCGTTCTGAGCTATCAAAGCTTTGCTTTCCCAGCTTCAAGAAGTCGCATGTTCTACAGTTCTACCTGAAAAAGCTTCAGCCAACCCAAACTGGTCCAAATCCAAAACCAGATCAACAAACAGAGTAAAATCGACATCATGAACCGAACAACTGTCCTATTTTTACGACCCCGCCTCCGCCCCAGAATGAAGTACTAGACTAGAACTCTCATATGAAGATCTGAATCTCATCTGATCTTCAAAACAACCGACCCTAGACTTCTTCAATCCCAGAGTAAAATGGAAAAGCAGGAACGATTTTCCGTCCTCCCCTTCCCCTGGCCTGGTGAAGCTCCAAGCGAGGCTCACGGCCCGGATTATCCATCGGCCCATCTCACCATCTCATCTCATCTCGTCCCAGCGGTCCAGCCTCATGTACGACGTTCCAGATCGAGAAAAGAACAGGTAAGATATTCCGTATCTTAGTTTTCATGATTAAACGAGCACGAGGATGGCATTTGATGCGTCTATCCGGCCTTACGCCTCAAATCTCAACCTTGACGCCTCTCTCAGATGTAAATTCGACTGAAGCGAAGTAGACGTGGCACAGAAGACTCGGACTCGGAGAAGAGGCTTGAAAGGGGGACGGAATAACATTAACAGCCCATATCGCAGATAAATCTATTAGAGACGTAGATTGCGATCGTTCTCCGGCAATATATTTCTCCTTCCCCATATTGAAGCAGCCTGAAGATCAGGCGGAGCATGCGATGCAGAGAGATCTGTATCTGTAGCCTGTTGAGTGATATATATGTTGGTGGTTCCGTTTCTGGTTCCGGGCTTGGTATTTTCCCTTCTTCTCTTTCTCTGGTGATTTTCATTCATTTAATGCAGTTCGACCCGTCAAAATGGCGTCGCTTTCATGTACAGTGAAAAACATCTATTTCATGCTTCGCTTGTCTTTCACATGTCTTCTCTAAATTTTCTCTGCTTGCAGTGTTGATGTTATGGACAGATCACGTCATAGTTCTCACTCAGTAGTTTCGACCTGAGAGGTTAGAAACTCCGAAGTTTGAACTATGGTGTTGGCTGGTTTGCATTTGCAGGACACGGCGTTTGGAGGTGCAGATTTATTAGTGTTGGTCCTCGGGCATTATTGCGTTGGTCCAGATCTTCTCCAGGTGACGATGGGAAGCTTCGATTCGGGCACCTCGGCAGCAACGGGGAGTAAACTACGACAAGAAAGGAATGTGGGATGGGATGGGACTTTTGACTTTTCGATCAAAACTCTCCAAGATACTCCAAGGAGGGAGTCGTCGCCAAATTTGGTTCCAAGATGATGCTGGTGAGGAAATGCACCCTTACCAGCGATCTTAATCGACCCGGAGACCAAAGTATGATCTGACAACGGGAGAGATCGTCTCCAGATCCCCATCGCTTGCTTGCCTTCCCTTCCTTCCATCCCGCACCGCACCAACCGCCCAGTGCCGCCGCATGCTGATCATGAACACTTCAAGAACATCGCGCAACCTGTCAAGGAGAGATCCTGGCGTACCGTAGAAAAGTGCCTGCTACCAGTAAAGATCCAGAAAGATTGCCAGCACTACCACATTTTCCCCCACCTACAATGATATGTTCCTCATTTATCGATCCCCTTCCTCTTCCAATCTTTTTTTACAACCATCCCCCTCTTTGACCAGAACACCCAAGCCGCGATTTCGAAACGGAGCCATGCCCTTTGTCAAGAATGTTGAATGTCTTGTCCCCGGACTTGCCGGGAACATGGACGGGGAGAGCGATAAGAGTAGTGGAAAGGCACAGTAATAAAGAGGGGTCGGAGTGCTCGGCTGGCCAGTAATCGCTGTGCAGAGGCCCAGAGCGGGCCTGGAGGGAGGATACGATAGGAGCAGAGTGAGACCCAGGTCCCAGACATCCGCCCACGCCAATACCCAGCCTGAGGGAGAGAGGCATGTGTTACTGAGGCTGATTGTTGATCTGGCGACGACCACGATCCTCAACTTCAAACACAAAATCTTCCTCTTCAGGTAGAGTACCACGGCCTCACGAGTGGATCTATCATTCGGATCCTTTGCTGGCATCCTGATTGTTTTGTTGGATCTGCTGGAGAAGAAAGGAGCTGCCTGGGCTGGGCACTGCACAGCATATTCGGCTTCGTACGCAGAAGGAAGGCGGTGCAGCATCGCCGAATAATCCCTCACGATCCTATCCTCCGTATACCCCCATCTACCTCTCCGACTCTTGTAGGCCTTGTATCGATATCCTCCGCCGGTGTATCTCTGTTGCGGTCTGCCAATTGTTTTGGAGGAGAAATCGCATAGTCGTCGCATCATCAGTCCAACAGCACCACTTCACCGCAAGCGACAACAGTATCCTCGACAAGCCAGTCCTCGAATTTGCACAGCCTCCACAGCCAGTGCAGCAATATCCAGAGCATCGTATACTTCTATATCGGCGTGCTGTGCCTTTTGTGTAGACGTCGAAGACAGAGTTGGTGGTGCAGCAGTACGGCGTCTCGACCACACCACCCGATCAGCCCATCACATATCTCCATACCCTCAGCAGTCGCGCAGTGATGCGAAGTAGCAGTATATGAGTGTCGGTGATTCGCACAGGGGGATTGGCAACTGCAATTGCCCTTGCTGTCGCAGGAGTGCGCTGGGAGAAAGAAGAAGCTCGGCACAATGACCAGCTATCAGGGCCATACGGCCAAATCGCGGGGAACGAAAGTAAAACCGATATTAAGGAAATTGACGCAAAATGAGAGGAATTCGCTGGACCTGGATCGGTCTGCAGCAGAACAAGATGGACTCGGTATCGAGTACCTTGGTTATGGGAATGCTGGTGGGTATGGAAGTGGCATGGGGACCTCGAATTCCCATGGTCCTGCCAACGGGTCTGGGCCTCGCTCCTCCCATGACGTCCAGCTCAGACGAGGCTACCACTACCGTTCGACCAGTGGCACCTCCCAGTTCTCTACTGCGACCACAGGAAGTGGCCATCGTACTGGATCTTTTGTGCATCCTTTCCAGCAAACTCCTCGTCCCTATACTCCGCCCATCGCGGCATCAGCATCTTATCAAAATTCCCTGCGCGAAAGTGAAATCGATCACAGCCCTGCCTTGACTGAAGATGAGGACCACCCTCACCCTCGGGACCAGCCTCAAAGCCATATACGATCCCCAAGCCAGAGTCAGAGTCATATTCACCCATTCCGCTCACCTTCGAACCTCTCAAACCATACTTCCCCGCCATCCATAACAGGTGTCTCGTCTTCCCCCAATATCTCTCATTCTCAACAACCACAATCTCTTCGAGTTCTTACCAACAAGCAAGCCAGTTCCTCGAGACTTGCCCTCGCAACTTCACATACATCCCTCCACAACACCACTCTCTCCTCAGACATTGCATCTCCCACAGACACCATGTCTCCCGTCTCTGCCATCCGAAACTCCCTCGACAAGGGTTTCCGCATTCGATCTCGCTCAGAAGTAGATACCCGCATTCAGTCCGAGACAATCCAAGAAGCTCGCCGCAAGTTTCAGGAGAAAGAGCAAGCCAAGGAAGAGAAAGCAGCACGTGAAGAGATCAGAGCCCTCGAGAAGCGTCAACAGAAGGAAGCTCGTCAGATCGAGCGCGGTCACCGTCGTTCTTCGGCTAGCAATGACACCCGCTCGAAGCGCTCCAAGTCCGATCTCACTATGCAGGAGAAGGATTCCTTTGTGGGCCGGGACTACAACTCCGTTCCTCAGCAACAGACTCCTACATTTGCTAGCGTTGGTGAGGAGCAGTTCTATCAGCCACGACGATCTGGAACTGCGAAGCTCAAGACTCATTCTGCGTGGACTAAGTTCGTCATGTGGATCCGGACACGATTCATTCGTATGGGCAAAAAGAAGAATTGAGCTGTTTGGGTTGGGAACGTATGTTGGTCATGTGCACAGAGATCGACGCGTCCAATGAGCCTCCTTACTGCTCTCCGACCTCAAGCCTCTTACAACACTTTACATACCTTGCTACACCTCACGGCAATAAGTCCTCACATATTCACGTTTTCACGAAACGGCGTTCACGGGTCCCCTTTACATACCACGGTCTCGTCTGCTTTCTTCACTTCACTTCTCTTCTCACATACACTGGATGCATGGAAGGAGTCTGTGGAATGGTGGAGCTTGGATCAACAGCACACACATCAACCACATCATGTCCATCACCTCGAATCACGACAAAGCACAGTACTGCACATACAGCGTCCACATAGGGTCTGATTGGGTTTTCTTCTTCATACCCACTTTGGGTTTGGGGTCCCATTTTCCATTTCGGTTTCGATTTCGGTTTACTCTGTGTTTTCTGGTTCTTCAATCCTTTTTTCAGCACAACATCAGCGCGGCGTTTGGGTTTTCATGCAAGCAAGCTGGTCTTTTTGATTTTTCTCCCCTTCTTTCTTCATTCTTTCTTCACAACTTGGCGGTCTGGGGGAGGTGCAGATTGTATTTACGTTTCGTGGACGGCTTGCCGAGTTGATACTTCTTTCAGGCTGGATCTGGCTTTGGTCTGCCGCTTTGAACTTTCTAAGCTGGAGACGGAGGGTGGCAATTCGTTTGGTGCAAAGACAGGCAGGCAGGCGGGTGGCTTGGAGCATGATATGGTGGATCGGTTTGATTTGGTATGGCTTGAGGCAAGGTTCTTTGATGATGATTTGGATCCCCTTCGGGAATAGGAAGAGGAGTGGCTTGCTCTGGTCAGGTTGGTCTGGTGAAGTGGCTCCTTCGTGAGACTGCATTGCAGATTGAGGATAGGATGGATGGGATGGATGGCACGGCCGAAGAAGGGACGAGTTTGATTTGTTGTCTATTGATGACATGGGAAGAGTAGAGCGTTAGGTAGAGCAAGCAATGCAATGCAAAGCATGGCTCCCTTTGATCCTTTCACTCTGATATTTCGCTTCAATGTTTTGGCCACGTGATTATGTCTCGTCACTTCCCCGTATTCCACCTGTCCGATTGCCTCGTCTTGACATCAGTCCAATCATCTATGTTGCCGCAGCTGCCTTCGTTTCGCCTCCCTCTTTCCATTCTTCTTACTTCATCACCTTGGCACCATACAATGTGGGTTGACGATGATTTTGTAGTCTCGCTAAGATAGCCTGTCGTCGGCCTTTTCACCTACAAATCGACACCCTTACTAATTGACACAAATCAACCCTTTATTACAACAAGAGACACCACATGAGGACAGCGCCTTATCTCTTTACAACCCCCTTCTCCCCGGGAGGTCCATGCAACAGGCCCTCACACCTTGAATTGCAAATGACCGTGCTAGTGAATATGAAGGTAAATTAATGAGCAGTAACCACGACCCTAAAAGGAGGTAATGTTACCAAGCAGTTGATAGGAATTTGAGATGCATCTACTGAAGACATGAACTCCAGCTGTGGACGGCCGAGGAGATGGAATTACTAGATATTCTAAGACTGTCTGCATGTGTGCGATGTTGGAAGGGAATGGAAGAATTGCGTACGGCATTGTTTTGGAGATGTATCTGTATCTTTGAACACTTTATGGGGGCTTTGACATCAAACTGCTTCGTACTTCCACTGGCAAGCTGGGTCTCGGCGGCGCGTGAGCGGCTCGTTTCGGAGCATTAACTGTCCATTGTCACTGTACTTGCTGCTGTCATTGTCATTTGTTCCTACAAGACGCGTATTCAGGAAAACTTGCTCTTGTGCACAGCCCATTGATATGAAATCATACACCCGAATTTAGAATCGATATCTGATAATCTAAATTTTACAACGCCTTGGCCCTAAAGTGAAAACAAGTTCATTTCTCTTCGTATCTCATCGACGATCCTACGGTCGACTTTGCGTTACTAGACCTGCTCCGCCTAGTGTATATATAGGAAATAAATCTGGGGACTTCTAGGTGCAGAAAGGAGGGTGGAGATCAGGGGTTGGAGTGAAGTATGACTCCCGAGTCGATGAACGAGAAACAAGCGATCTTTTACTGAGAGATGACAACAATCGGAAGCCTCACAGGGCATGCAGATTGTGAGAATAGGCACCCATTTCCTAATTGAGCCCCTTCTTTGATATGCGGGAAAAGCTGTATGGTGAATGAATCTGGACCAGATGAAAGTTCCGAGCTGCCCTATATCGCAGTCAACTATTGCTTTTTCATCCAGTCAATTTTCTTAGCGATGAAGATACTGGATTGCGTTGTGACTGGAGAGAACCGCCTGAGAGTCAGACTAGAATCAGCCCCGAGTTCGAATATCTCCAATTCAGATGAGTCTCTTGAAGCCGATCATGACTCCCACATCTCATGAGTTGGGACCATGAGCGAAATCCTACAACTTCAAGACTCACCACGACCTTATAACGAGTTTTGCTCTGACGACATGTGCAAGACTTTGATCCCAAAAACCCTCAGCTCGCCGGCTGACTGACTCCAAGAACGAAATTCGATAAGAACACAAGAGAGTTCAGTGATATTCACTCAGCCTTCCCCAGCCGCGTCGCTCAAGTCGAAATATGGCACCAAGTCACCCTCTACAAGCCTCACGCTCATCAGCCAACACTGACAGCAACACCATCGTCCTCTTCTCCACCACCACTCAAAAACTAAGCTACATCTCAGCCGAAGAGCTCCGCCAGCTCAAGATGCGGAAGTTCGTGCACGGTGTCGAGATACCACTGCTGGCGCTGAACATGGATATCTATGTGGGTTTGGAGGGAGAGAAGTTTTGGGGGAATGTGGAGTTGCCGGGGAGGGGTGCTGGGGTGGTGGGATAGGATTTGGGTTGTTGAGGGGGTGGAGGATGTTTGATACTCGACGTGTTGATATTGGGATGGAAAGTGGCAGGCAGAGAGAGGAGAGACTTCAAAGTAGGCCTCAGTATTCGATACTGACTTCTGAGGAGGGATATCAAATTCCTCGTTCGATCAAGGGTATCATGAACATAATGTCTCGAAGCGTTTATGAGATCTCGGAGGATGTCATTCCAGCAACAAACTCTCCCCATTGCCTAAATCCTCGAATTTTACCTCCTTCAATCCTTCCACAGCACTCCCTTTCATCTCGTCACCTCTCTCTTCTTTCTCCTTTTCAATCGCCTCCTTCAAACTAATCGTCTTTCTGTCCAGAAACCAACTCACAATCCCCCCACCCCTTTTCACCTCATCATGCGTCCCAACCCAATATTTCGCCCCTAGTAACCTCTGTACTTTCAGCCCATTATGCGCGCCCATATTCAGCTGTGCACCCAGACTAATATCCTGTAATCCATGCAACAGAGCGAGTGTCCTGATCGCAGGGTTGGCCTTCGCTACGGGGGCAAGATCCGCAGGTGATATACCATGCGGTGTATATATCACAGCCTCAGCCTCTCCAGTTTCCTCGTCCCCGCCCGAGCTCGCAGGGAACGTAACCATAACCGCAGAATGATAATACAGTAAGTCTTGTCCCGGATACGCAACCCTACTCACACCCACCCACTCCGGCAAAGGAATGACCGAGCTCTCCCTCCAATCTCCCCCGAACCGCGGTATCTCGCCCACGAAATCGAAATGTCTCCATGATCGAATCGCGGACGCTGCTTTGGTAGCTGCGAAGACGGGGATAGAGGTCCGAGCTTCGAGAAGTGTATCTTTATGCATGTGGTCTGTGAATTCGTGGGAGACCAGGATTGCGTCTATTGGGCTCTTCATGCCTATTGGTTTCGGCTTCTCTTTATCGGTTCTCTCCTCAACGTCGACTTCCTCGTAATCCTCAGAATCAGATTTCTCGCCGCTACTTTGGGGCGGAGAATAGGTATAGCCTTTCGCCACATCCTCAATACCTCTCACGACATCCTCTAGCTCTGCAATCGTCTGAACGGCACTTTCTTCCACATGCCACTGCTGGCTAAAGAACTTCGCGACATCGCTCTGCCCGCCGCGGAGCCACGGATCTATTAATATATGATAATACACACTCCCTTTAGTCGAGGGCGTCGATTCCGGGTAGGGAAGCGAGAGAAGCCATGTCGTGTCTGCATTGAGGTGTGTAAGGAGAGGGCGGCGCGAGGAGAGGCTTTGAGTTATGGATTCGCGGAGGGTTTGCTGGAGTTGTTTTGAGGGATCGCTGTCGTCATCCTGGGACATGTCGGAGATGTAATGTGAGAGGGACGTAGGGAATGCGGAGTCGGACATGTTGACGAGGGGGAGACATGGTGAGAGGAGTTGAGAGTGGGAGGAAGGTTACATTGTGCTTTTGATGCGAAGGAGGCTGTGAGCAGTTGTGACGTCGAGGATTCGCGAGCGGGTGGTCCGTGCAATCCGGGGTAATTTTGGTCTCAACCTCGACTATCTTTAACTTTGTTTAATTGAACCCTTTTGCTTTAGATCTAAGAAAGTATATCCTCGACTGCACATTGTATCAGCTCACATGTTTCTCATTCTCCTTTGCACATCCGTATTTTCCTTGGCCATACGGATTTACGGCAGACTGCCCTGAATAAGTTGTCTATTTCCTCGGATTTCATTTCTTGAAGCCGTTATCCCCGCAGCGGTATTTTACTCAATACTACCCATTTCAAGCCCGTTCTCCAATCGCACCTTGCTTTCTTTGGGCACTATTTTTTACGAATTCGATCTTTATTTCTTATTGGTTCTTTCCTACAGCTGGAAGTGTGGATTCTCAGCTTTCAGTCGGGTTTCGCTACTCGGCGGACTCTTCGGTACTCGATCAAGACCGAATTTTGTTGATCTTGGTATGAAGGATCATTCATATATATATGCAGTCTACTTGAGCTTGCCTTGATTAAATTCTCTCTACGCCGTTCTTCTCCTTGCTTGCCTTTGCACTATGTCGTCTCCAATACTTCTTCAAGGCGGAACGGTTTTGGTTCATGATGAAAACGAACATGTCAACGCCATCAAGGCAGACATCTTGATAGAAGGGAACAAAATTTCAAAGATTGAAGCTGGTATTGAGCCCGGCTCGAATGTTCAAGTGATCGACTGTACAGACAGGATTCTCAGTCCTGGCTTTGTGGACACACATCATCATGTTTGGCAGACACTTCTGAAAGGTCGTCACGGCAATCATCTGTTACTCGACTATTTTGCTCCCGGTAAGTCGCTCTGAACACCCTAGACAACACATGGCTGAAATATGCAGGTAATTCCAGCAATTCCCTTCACAGTCCAGAAGATCTTTTCTGGGGTCAGCTCGCTGGGTGTCTAGAGTGTATTGAGGCGGGCACTACAACTGTCGTGGACCATGCCCATCTGAACAGCGCTCCAGACTCGTGTAAGTAGCTGCACATTTAAGAAGAAAACCGAATACTCACAATGTATAGCCAAAGCAGCCATCGCAGCAACAATTTCCTCTGGTATCAGATCTATTTTCTGTTACTGCCCATCCGGACGTGTTGAATCATGGGAACCATTCACCCTAGCTCAAAACCCCATGGTTCCATGGGTTTTAGAAGTATTGGACGAGCTTGCCGCAAGATCCCCATTCGGCAACGGCAGAGTCTCGCTAGGTTTCGCGTTTGACGATTTATATCTGCCAAAGGATGTGCTTGCCGGCATCTACCGGCACGTCAGATCTTTAGGTATCACCGTCAATACCGTACACTACGTCCGCAGCGCCATGATGCGTAAGTACCATTTTCCAGCCCATCTTACAGCAAGCTGAATACCCAGACCAGGCTCGTTATCTCTCGTCGAAAGACTCGACTCCTACGACCTCCTTGACTCAAGCTTCCTCTTCTCCCATGCCACAAACCCAACACCCGCTGACGCCACCCTCCTCGCCAAATCAAACAGTCACGTCTCCACCACGCCCAGCACAGAACTGCAAATGGGACAAGGCGCCTGCGCTGCGTTTCATCCTACGGTCGACGTGACAGCGCAATGCAGCGTCGGCGTCGACTGTCAATCCAATCAGAGCGCTTCCATTCCATCCGAGCTGCGCCTACTCCTGCAATCTTCCCGTGCGACTTACAACCAGAAGTTCACGGATGAGGGGAAGATTCCCAAGAAATTGAACCATACCGTCGAAGAAGCTTTCAATCTCGGCACAGTGAACGGTGCAAGAGCTGCGAAGATGGAAGGCAAGATCGGGACGTTGAGAGTTGGTGCGTTTGCTGATATTCTCGTTTGGGACGCATTGAGTCCGGGCATGGTGTGTGCGGCGCAACATGATCCCGTCAGTGCGATCATTCTGCATAGTAGTCCGCAGGATATCGAGATGGTGATTGTGGATGGGGTCGTGAGGAAAGATGCGGGGAAGTTGAAGAGTGTGGATGTCAAGGCTGGGAGGGATCTGTGGAGTGGGGTTGAGAAGGATGTGTTGGAGTGGAGGGATATTAGTAGGGAGTTGGTGAAGAGGAGGGAGGTGTTGCAGAAGAAGATTGAGGGCATTGATATGGAGGCGGCGACGAAAGCTCTCATTGCTGCGTTTCATATTGATGAAAGTCTCATTGTTGACAGTGTTTGAAGAAGACTCTTAGGGGACGTAGTACTTTTAATTGATTTGATTCCAGAATCTCAGCTCCGGCAGCAAGCGATATCTTAAGATACATACATGACATATACCCTGCTACCTGTCGGACTTCAGATTTCTCACCTGGAAGTGAGTGCTACGCCTCCCGCTTAAAAGCCGTCATCTCAGCAGGAAGTTTGTCTACAGGCCACCTTTTTCAGATCTGTAGGGGTCATGCAACAACCAACGTCTCTGTTTACTTCTCGCTTAGTAGAACATCGCCTCCGTGACCTAAACAGAGTTGACGGTAGGCAAATCGTGTCTCGAAAATGCACAAAAGCTTCAAATGAATCCTCTGGAATAAGCGAGAAGGTCAGTCTAGCCAGTGAATGCTTATCATATGTCTATTCGACGATCTGACTCCAGCAATACATTCGCCACAGTCTTGTTCCAGTAGAAATCTAGCTAGCTCCTCGCTGAAGCTGCATCAGTTTCTCCCATGACCAGCCCCTTGCTCCCAAAACATTAATTCCGCTCTTCAGTCTCCTCGTCCACAATCAAATCCGACTTTTCATGCCTCGCACCGCCATAATACTTATCCAGCACAGCCTGAAAGTCAAACACCTTCTTCTCCGGATCTGCCCTGAGAAACATCGTCATGCTAGCATGCATCTTGTTGACATCAACAAGGGATCCCATCAACGTCGAAATCTCCTCAACATCTGAATCCAGCACTGCTTGCGTGATTTCGACGAGTCTGGATTTGAGGAGTGGATGTTGAAGGTAAGCGCTCGCTTCTGAGAGGTTGGATATGGCGTATTTGTTTCCTCGAGCTGATGTTGAGATTCCGTGGAGGGAGGGGAAGATGAACCAGATCCAGTGGGTGGACTTTTTGCCGTGGCGGATCTCGGAGAGGGCGCGGCGGTAGTGGCTTTCTTGGGCTGTGAGGAAGCGGGTGAGGTTAAAGGGGTCGGTGGATTGCATTTTCCCTTCGGATGGTCTGGTTCGAAGTGGTGTTCTGTGAGCATGTTAGTGTCATGACTCATCGTGGGCAAGTGCTGAGTGGGATTTTACCGGGGATCAAAGGTCTGAGAGCTCGAGAATGGAGGAAGCTCATAAAAGACAGGACCTGATTAAGGCCTTGCCCCGCACTTCTTGGAGATTGTGGAATGGGATACTTGAGATCACCTCAGCACAAGTTCCCAATCTGACGTCCGCTTCCTCATTGCCCAGCTTTTCTTGCTTGCTATCATTGATTGGTGGCCAGTCGACGTTCTGTTACTCGAATTTGTTTTTTCTTGGGTAGTGATGGTTCGGCGAGAACTTCGTCGCTCGCATCGATATGAGATAACACAACACATCATTCGAAGTGTTCATGAATGAAGGAAGGCAGCATGGGGAAGGCATGGGAGAGTGCTCAGTTGCGCTAACCCAAATGAGGTTACGCACCGTCGATTAGCTTGTGGTAGTTCAACCTTATCTTAACAGCTTCATCTCACTATATCAGAAGTACCCGCGAAGTCTCATGGTCATGGTGCCAATGTGCGACAGCCGGGACTGTTTTTGGGATTTCGGTACACTTATCGAATTGGAGTACAACTCCGCTCATCACTCGATCCAGCGCCACGCCCACATGATAGCCGCGATTCGTGAGAAAGCATCTCAGAAAGGAGGTCTTGTAGAGACATCTTGAGGTTACGAAATCATCGCACCTGAGCCCAAAAAGTGATCCTGTCCGCCAATGTATATACATGCTCCGGATCATCTACACACAACTCCAAGGCGGATAAGACGGGTTGACGAAAGTCAGAAATTTAGAAACTCTGCTCATGTCACATGAGTCAAGGAAAAGACGAAAACAGCTGCTCAAATCGAGGAACTTTGCTCACTCGAAGCGGGTAGCTCAATTGTCAGAGTTTCTAGTCCAACAAATCACATTCATGGATTCTGTTGATCTGAGATGCGAACCTTTGCCAGATCCTGGTTTCTGTTCGCGGCTTGTTATCATATTATCCCGCCGACGTTTCTCAAATCCGTACTTCCCTTGCCATCGCTTGCCAAGCTACCTTAGCAACAAAAATGAGTAGGCGTGAAGTTCCCGAGATGAAAACAGAAATTCCAATTCTCAATTCTGATCCGGCCTAGGGTAATCAAAAACCATCGCTCTCACCTCGACGCTTTCTCTTTCATCCACCTGTCCAGGAATTTCGAAGCTTGAATGTACGCAAACTGCGGTAGAGAGTCAGTCTCCACTCTGCCATAGAGATGACACCGATTGATCAAGGATAATGCCAACTGACATCTTCCATCGACTTTCTCATTCGAGTCAAAGATCTTGAGAACAGCCACTTCATCCCTCGTCTGGTCGCCGAGGTAATACCACTTGTGTTTTGGGTTATGGCAAATGAAGTATGATTCGCCGATATAATTCCTGCGAACAAGATCATTGAGTACCATGTCTTCCTCTCGAACAGAGCGGGCGTCACAGAGAGCCAGTGGCCAGGCTTTGACGGTGCTCAGAGGGCGCCAGACACTAGATAACTTAGAGTGGATCGATTATTGGGATGTGGGGGCCAACTTGATAATACGATATCGGCCTTTCATTAGGTCGTCTGCTTCTTCTGGTAGGTGGTAACGTGCTCTTTTCACTGCCCCGCCAGGACTTTGATCTGTAGGAACTAATGGTTAGAACGCAAGGCTTTTTCTCTATTCAGCTAATTGAAATGCTAGAGTGCCGTACCGACATGAGGATACAGAACTGGCACCAGAGGGTCCAGAGGATCTTCGAGATCGACCGTCCTCTCTGCAAACTCTTGCCTTGGCTGACTGACTCTAAGCTATGTAGAATTCACCTTTAGCTTATTGGGAGTTTAGATATGTGAATTTAAAAATTGATCGGAGAATCGTGCCTCATACTTTCCAGTTGAAGAATTTAACTTTGCGCACTTGGGGTCCTAGAAGTCCACGCAAAAATTGCTCAACTTCTTGGAAATACTCAGTCTCAATCGAGGCTCTGTCTTTCAAGTCTTCTACAGCGGTCCTCAGCCGCCGCCACATGAACCCATGACTGTCGATTTCAAACTCCGCTTCATGTCCTCTCGCATCCTCCACTATACAATCTGCTGTTTCAAATGCGAGATTCGACCGTGGCACATGCTGTGCTTCCTCCGGCAGGTCGATCAGGATCTCGTAGGGTTTCTCGTGCTCGTGATGAGGCTGAAGCTGGAAGTACGAGAACGTGGCTTGTTGGCTGCCAATATGGTTCGGTGTAGGTACCGCCATGGGAACAAGGAATAGCTGGACGAAAAGAGTGGGAAAATAAGGTGGATGGTATTCTCGATCTACTAAACAGCGAGACAAAATCGTTGCAAAAGCCAAGTTGAGCCTCATTCCATGTTCAGTCGCCCCGCATCATCCCGGGGGTGTTTATTGGAATCCTCGGGAGTAATTCGTGGATCAACGAGAGCGAATGAACCTACACCATCTCTTGCTACAGCCTTGCAGTAAGTGCAAAGGCCGTACACTCATTGGAAGTTGTTCAATGGACGTGCAAAAGTAATGATTCAATTGAGTTTTTCGATTTACGCCACCATGCAGTCCATCGACACCCCGCCCGGTGTTACCGTCCACCAAATCCCACAAATTTGCCCTTTTGCGAGTCACTCCCAGGTTGAGACTCGCCCTTCAGCGATGAAATCGTACGAGGAGATGAGACAGTCCTAGAGAAATTGTCAACGACGCCCTCTTTCCAAGCCGATACGACTGCTGCCTGAGTATACTTGCCTTTTGATAATCAATTACGCATGCCTCAGCCTTCATCATGCAGCCAAGCTATTCCCGTAGAAACCCTGATTGCACTTGAACATCTCTCTGGCATCCATTGTCTCGTCCTTCTGGGCCTCCACGATGGGTATGATGGTCTTCCAAGGCTGGCTTCTTTCCTGCGGCGTTTGGTCTTGCTTCTCGACCTTGTCGCTCTGTCTCTTCTTGTCCTGAGCGATTTGCTCGTTTCGCTTGTCGTGAGGCATCCTGACAAAAGTGAATGGAGATGAAAGGTTTCTAGTTGTAACGGGTGGCCCGAGACTGGATGTGCTGAAAATGTTGTTTGGCGACGTCTGCTCGGAGAATGAGAGGCAGAGATAGTCATTTAATATGCGATCGGGCATCAGCATGACTTGGACAGTGTGCATCACCGAATGCGCTGATTGGACTCTTCTTATGTGGTGTCTGGGTCAGGCCGCATACTTCCCGCCACCCACTGGCACCTTGACATCAGCCAGCGGCACCCGTGGATGATAAGGATCTGTTAATTTGTACCACAATGCACGGTGTGTCAAGCACGGAAGATTCACGATTAGATCCGTGAAAATACAGAAAGGGTTCAGTTGGGCCCCAGAAAATGATATAAACCGTAGTAAAAGCAAGTGTAGGCCTAAAGAAGTTGTCCTCCCCATAATGAAACCCATAAGGAATGCAGAGGCGTGATAACACATTCCTCAACATCTTGATGAAATGACTTCTGTCGTGAATCCAAGCACTTATACTGGGTGTGGCGAAGAAACTGATGGTCAAGACAGGCACGTACCACAGCTTCATATTCAGTGCCATGGTCAGCACTCAGAATGCCTCCTTCCAAGATGTGTCGCGCTGTGAGATAGTCGACAGTATCGGGGTCCATGGATCCTAATGGGTCGTTCTCAGCTCTCAGTTCAGCCAGGCGCTTTCCCAGTGCTAGTTCGATGAGTGCAAATCCGAGTCTGGTCAAAATAGGCTCACGAATAGCAGTCCAAAGAAAGCTGGGTTTGGTCGGGGCAGCATTTGGCGGTCTGAGGATGGAGTAGAACTTGGTAGTGACGAATAGTTGAGAATCTTCGGAGTCCTCTCCTTTAATTCTGGAGACGGAGAAGTCTCTCCAAGTCCAACTCGTATTTATCCAGCCAGTGGAATAGTACTGCAGAATAGCGAAACTCAACTGCAACGCTAGTCTCATTCTCTCACGCCTGTCAGTGGCTTCCTTGTCAAGGAATTCGTGAAGGGATACCCTCGCTTGGGAATCGTGCTGGACATCGCTAGGAGGAGGTGCTTGTACTCGGTATCTTTTCTGTTCCGAGCAGAGGATACTCAGCTCGTCATCTGCAATCCCCATGTTGATATCAACTGCGCTACCAAAAGTCCTCACGAACTTGCAGAAATCGTCTATGGCACGTGTTGCTCTGTCTGGACACTCGCAGATTGATATTTGACTCGTCCTTCGCCGCCTAGCATGTAGCACAGATAGCTTGCCCTGAATGTCTTTTGTAGCGGATGTCCAGAAGTCTGGTTGCTCACTGATTATGTTAGCAGGATCAAGGAGTCTATCGAGTCACAACTCACATATTAGGTAGCGCACGATCAGCAGAATCCGTAGAATCTACAGGATCCAAGCGCCCGAAATCTTCATCCGATATTTGAGGGGAGCTGTCACCGTCGACGATAGCGGAGTCAGGCAAGGGATCCTCTTCTATGGAAAATAATAGCTCCAAGGCATCGTAACTGGCACTGTCGTCGGGGACCTGCTCTACGATCCTCAGCCGCGGAAGCTTGAGGTTCGCAACATGTGGCGTCTCGCAAGCACATTTATATCCATTACAAAGTGCTTGGTAGATATCGAGTGCATGGGTAAAGTCACCCCGCAAAAATTGAGTGGTGCCGATTAGCCGTTTTGCTTGTCCCCTACAGACTGTGACGGGCATCTGACCCAACAATCGTTGAAGATCATGATTATACGTCCGTAGGCTATCGAGGTTTAGTCGCAAAGCCGCGTAAGGCCGCTTCGAAGGGCGTAGGTAGTTGATGGATAGAGAGGGATGTTCACGAAGCTAATTCCTCATAGGGACGCGTCAGGTCAGCGCGACTCGACATTGGTGACAACGACGACAACAACAATTCTAGGCTGGTATCGGCAGCAGAGAATAATCAACAACAGATAACTTACCAGCGGCTGTGACGGTGAAAGCTCCGATTGCATTCTCTCTAGGAGCATATGCATACTGGCGACAATGTCAAGGATATTTTGCAACTTATGGTGTCCCAGCCTCGTCTTCAATTCAGATTGTAGTTCCGAATTCTGCCAACAGCTTCCTTCCTCCTCCCCTCTCTCTCCTCGCTGTCGCGGATTAGTTTCAAGCAACTGCGTTTTCTCGTTTTCGGAAACGCTTGATCCAACGAGATGGTCGATAAACTCTCTAAACACAATTTGTTCCGTCTCGAAGCGTCTCATCAGCTGTCCGACCTCAACTCCAGTCTTTGCTGCTTTATGTGCTCGCCAGGCATCGTTGAGAATGGGGTATAGAGACAGGACGATGCCGACGGTTTCTATGCCTCCGGTCATTTTACGTGGTGTTCAAATGGTTGACGCAATAGAATCTTACGGGCAGAAGTCATCAGAGGGTGCTTGATTGTTATATCGTCAGGCAAGCTTAGACTATAGCCAAAGTCTCAAAGCAAAGCACTAGCTCTAGCCAATTTAACCCTAGAAGATCACATGTTCCTCCTTGTCTTTATCGCCAGTCAATCAAAGCCTTCAAGCTGGAAGGGTACATGCGTCGATGACATAGCGGGCTGAAAGCAAGGCGGATTGTTTCGCCCGACAGCTGAGCCTGGAGCCCTCGTCAACACGAAGGACCCCAAGCCTACTTTTGATTGTGTAACCCCTTCAGTCGTAAGGCACTCTATATTGCCAGGAGAGAGCTGATCCCACCTCCCAGCTTCAGCACCCAAAATTGTTTGCCTCCGACGGTCACAACGAAACGGAAGCTCCTCCCGCAGACAATCAATTGTCATTAAGTATTTACGCGACTTTTTGATTCCTTACCACATGGTCAATGATGGATATTTCGTCTTCGAGCCCAGATGAACCCCCAAGAATCCAGCCAGCCAGCCAGCCTTGTGGTCCTGCTCCGATTTCCAGCTTGTTCAAGGAGTGTGTGGCTTTGATTGATCAGCTAGTTTTATGTTCGGCAGCTCAAATTCTGGTCAATTTCGATTATCTAGACTTGCAAGCAAGCAAACTTCGCACGTGGGGAAACGACACAGGAGCTTTCACCTGGGAGCTCGATCGCACCCTCCGCAAAGCGTCGCGGCTACAGCAGCACGTCTTAGTACTTTTGACTTGCTTCAGGAATGGCCTACAGAGGGGTGAGTTCAGTTGGCCTGTTCCACCATTTCACGTCCTTGATCTACTCTTGTCCACCCTTTTGCTCTGAGCCAAAGCTAACAACGACGTGCTACCATGAAGCCTTAGAAATGGGCGGACCATCCCAAATGGCAGCCTTGTCGTTCTCGGACAAAGCAAAAGCTGCTCGTGAAGGGGGCTCAGATGAAGAAACGCCTCCATCTGTTTCTGATAATCCATCAGAGCCAAGTAATGGCATTGCAGATAGCATCGGGGATGTGTTGCTGTGTTTGTCTGCCATGATCCCTGCACTCAGAGATCCAGCTCCCGAGGACACATACCAAGAAGCTTCCGTTACTAAGGATGAGCTCAAAGATCTTGACTTAGCCATCCTCATGTTTCCGAAGGCAACACCAAGTTTGATCAAAAGGCTTGGTCATGCGAATTGGAAAAGACGACTGTTTCAACGCAGCTTGAGAGAGAAAGTGGCTAAGAAAGTCGAGCCCGAGTCGGGTCCATCTGTCTCCGGACCAGCGTCATTGAATGGTATCCCTGACCGAGGCTGTACTTTCCAAGGACACCTTGAATCTTCGAACCAGTTTCTCGTACCGTTCTCGCCGAAGAAACGCGATCAGACGAAAAGCACCGTTTTTAGTGAGTCCTCTTCGCTGACTGGACTGATTTCTACAAGTCCCGGAACAATCTTCTCGAGTCAACCATTCAAGGTTGGATTTTCAACAATATCTAGCGTTGTATCGGACATACAAGCAACGTCAAAGTGCTACATCGTCCCGGACCCTCCGGTTTCGCTCCAGTCGAATAAGGCTTTCCTTTGTCCATACTGCCTCCAGGAACTAGTCATGGGAAAGGACATTGGATGTTTGGAAGACTGGGAGCATCACGTATTTTCAGATCTGGAGCCATACATGTGTACGTACGATGACTGTATACGTGCCGACAAGACCTTTGGATTGAAAGAAGAGTGGTTCCGCCACGAGCTGGACAGCCACAGAATTGCCAACGTCTGGTTTTGCCAGTCCTGCCTAACAGAATTCGATGATAGCGAAAAGCTAGCCGATCATTTGAAAGACTCACATACATACTCGCAGAGTGAGGAACTCGCCTTCATTGTGTCCGTGTGTCGAAGAAGGTCCCATGCTCCAGTATTAAATCAGTCGTGCGCGATTTGCCACTTCATCTGTGCCGATGCCGAAGTCCTCAAGAGCCATGTCGCCGTTCACTTTGAGCAGCTTTCATTGACCTCGATCAATCTGGAGGACGAAACGGTTCCGGAAGCAGATCATTATCAGCAGGACGGCAGCTCCCCAGAAAACGAAGAGAAGAAACGACGACTAGAATCGTTCCTCTCGGAACTAAGAGAAAACGCATTTGCGAAGGAGCATGAGATCGACGAGGACGATAGAGACGTCTCGACGGGTTCAGAGTCAGGAGCTCTACCTGGTTCGAGCGACGGTCATGATCATGATTTTGCCGCCCTTCTGTCGCCAAGAAACACCTGCAGGCGTGCTAGAAGCCAATTACAAACCGAGGCGTATCGTACCAAGGTTGAGAGGTACCTTGAGGATCAGTCAAAGGCTTTTCATGACGCTCCTGAGAGTGATATCACGAGTCTGAGATCTTACGATGTTATGTCTGAATCTATGCTTGAGCCTCTGGGTCCGATGGAGACCTTTCGTAGTATTCGGACGATGCCCCCCACGCGAAATCAAGCATTTGTTGGAAGGGAGAGCGATTTCGAAAAGCTTCATCAAGATCTTTCTCGGAATGGCAGCATCTGTGTCCTCAGTGGGACAGGAGGAATCGGGAAGTCTGCAACCGCCATCGAATATACCTATAAGTTCGAACGAGAGTACGCTTACATCTTCTGGATTCAAGCCGAAACTCCAGTCAGTTGCGCTTACAGCTATGGTCAGATTGCAACACACTTGGGTCTGAATGGTGACGAGATTGTCCGACACCAAGAACGTCTTGTCATGCTGAGTCGTGATTTCTTAGAGCGCACTGGAAAAAGATGGCTGCTAGTTTTCGACAACGTTGACGACCTGTCGGCCCTCCAAAAGTTTCTTCCCTCGGAACTTCTTGAGACCAAGGGATCGATCCTCATAACGACTCGGAATGCGTCTCTTCTTCCGCAGACTATCGACCATACATTGATCGAATTAGGTGCACTTGCTCTCGAGGATTGCCGTCGGCTGCTCTTGACGTCCACAGGGGAGAACCCAAAGGATATGCGAACTCATCCTGAGTACAAACTTGCAGGAGATATAGCTAGCTATGCCGGCCGACTACCTTTGGCCCTTTCCCATATCGCCGGATATCTTGCACAGTCCGGTTGTAGCCTAGAAGATTTCGTGGAATTGTGGCAAGAAAGACTTCGACATACGGACCTGCATACCGCAGCAAAAGATGGCTCTAGTCTCAATTCCACAGAGAAAACCTTGGAAATAATGTGGAATATCGGTTTGCGAGAAGTGACCATCGACGCTAGAGAATTGCTGCATATTCTGGCTTTCCTAGATAGCGATACGATACAAAAGGATCTCCTTGTGGATGAGCACCAGGAGCCCTCACTTGAATTCCTCCACTCCTCGGAGAAGTTTCGGTTGGTCCCTGTCTTCTAAAATGCAGGATCCTCGGACGCTAATCTATACCCGACAGATACAAAAGGATGACCTCCGAGCTTGCCCGAAGAAGGCTTATTGCCATTAAGGCTGAAGACGGACAAGACACCCTGAGCATCCATCGCGCATTACAACTGAAAATTTTGAAGGACTTGGACAAGGATCCACAAAATAGAGAAAAAGTGTTCAGACAGGCATACATGCTCGTAAGAAAGAAGTTTCCCGAGCCGTCGCCGATTCAGGTTCCAGAGCCTCACAAGGTAGGTCAATATCATTTTCTTGGTCCTTCGCTCCTCCTTGATCAAAAAATCGCATGTGATTGCTTATACTCGCACTTCAAATTATGTTGCTAATTGCCGTACCTGCCTTATTCCAGTGGCCTATATATATTAAATACATTCCGCACATATTGAGCTTACGGAGAGTCTACGTGGATTCCATTATAACACTCTCGCCATCTGTCGATTTTGCGCGGCTGTTGGCCGATGGCGGGACGAGCCTCTGGGAAAGAGCTTTGACGAGCGAAGCTTTACCACTCCTCGAATCTGCCGAGTCATTGATGGATACTCTCGAGTGTAATGAAGACATGTTGAGGGCTAACATCAACATCATCATCAGTATCATCATAGAAGGCGAAGGAATTGCGAGAATTCCCGAGAGCTTGAATCGTTTGCAAGATGCAATGAACGCCAGGCTACGATACCAGAAGCAGACGCCAGCCGAGATCTATACGAAAAACGACGAGATCCTACTTTACAATGTGCAGTCTGACTACGCGTGCTGTCTACTTCAGCAGAACAATTATGTCCAGGCCGAGCCAATATTCAACCGTTGCCTCCAGAAGTATCGCGAATGGGGCACGGAGGAAGAAGTCCCGTATGAGTATTCGAAATACAACCACAACATGGGTTTGTGCAGTATGTATCGTGGAGATTTTGAGGCAGCAGTCGCATTCGCGGACCGCTCTGTGCATCTGATGCACCTCGCGACAGGAGACAGCCCGACCACATATTCATGGAAATTCAACAAGGCATGTATTCTACTTCAGAGCGGCGATATCCAGCGAGCATTGGAGCTCCACTGTGAGGTCCTGGAGTGGAGGATCCAGCAACATGGAGTGACGAGCTACTGGACTGCTCAGAGCTACTATGCTGTCGGGGCCCTTCAAGCCATGGCAGGAAACCTTCCAGCAGCCGAGTAAGTCAAGCTTGCTTATGGACTGCCCCTCTCCGTACAACCATGATCCCAGCTTCTACCGTAACATCTAACACTTCCAGGTCATATTTGCGCAAAGGGCTCGGAACCGACAACATTCGCAGGGAGTTGCATCCGGAGATAGCCGTAGCTCGTGTGGAGTTCCATCTTTCCCAGATTCTACGTCAGCAAGGTAAAAGCACAAAAGAAGTTCAAGAACTTGAAGGTCGCGCGCGATCAGTACTACACAAACTGCTGCCCCTGAGTCCCTTAGATGGAGTGCCCAAAAAGCACGAGCTTGTTTTGTTTGACCACTTGCAGCCTTTGTTTTCGGGGGCACGGTTTACTGGGAGGCAGCTACTGCAGTATGTGAAGTGATATCATGGATCAGTACGAGTACTCTGGTCAATGACCATGACGAAATGACTGAGACACGGCATCGTTCAAACAGGAACCGTCGCGTGCAATGTCATCACCATCACGTGGTTTATAGGATTTGTTTTCGACAAATTTCAGCCGGGCGGAAATGCTAGACGTTATTATGAAGCTCAGTCCTAGAAAGTTGGGCCAGGTAATCTCAAGAATACTTTTGAAAACCAATACATAGTTTACAAAGGTCTCTGCTTTGCTGCCGCTGCAAATTTAGTATCTCAATGCCAGTATGTCACACAAACTCCCTTCACTGTCTTCCAACCATCCTCAAGTGCCTCGACCACATCATCAGGAAGAGGTCCTTTCTCCAGGTTCGTCAAATTCTCCTCTAATTGTGCAGCACTACTTGCGCCAATGATGATGGTGTCACCGTACTTTCTGTCGAGCAGCGAGTGATGCGAGATCCATCTCAGAGCACATTCAGCTTCTGGGAGATCATGCTTCTTTGCTACCTGTACACAAATGCGAGTCAGTACCAGTATCCTAATCAGTTTGATATGTCAGGGTCCACTTACCGATCTCAAAATTTCCAGAGCATCAAAGTACTCTTTGTTGAAATACCGCAATCTATAATTCTTCGCCTGCTTCCTCTTCGGATCAAATCTCGAGCCTTCCTCAATCCCAGTATCCTCATCCAACATACTTCGGGTGTATCTCGACGTCAAGTATCCACCAGCCAGTGGGTTGAAAGCATACAGCGCAATGCCATAATACCTTAAACACGGGATCAACTCAGGCTCGACCGCACGATGGAAAGCGTTGTAAAGACCCTGGTAGACGGCTGGCTTGATCCAACCATTCCGCTCGCAAATCTCACACATCTGAGCGACTTCCCATGAAGCGTAATTACTGATGCCGAAGCGATTGAAGTAGCCTTCTCTGTACAGGCTGTTGATTTCTCTGAGCGTAGTCTCAAACGGCGTGCTTCTCTCAGGAGCATGCAGGTACCACATATCGATCTTGTCAGTCTTCAGAGCCTCAAGGGACTTTTTAAGCGCAATGCGAAGATGTTCTGGTCCGTGTGTGACTTTGACGTCTGGAGCGAGGTTGAGACGGGAGGCTTTCAGTAAAGGAGAGAATTTGGTTTCTACGACGAGGCCGCGATGTTGCCATTTCAATTGACTAAGATATTCCTCTGAGCTGCCTTCGCCGTAGATGAGTGCTGTGTCGATTTCTGAGTGGCCATGTTTTTGGAAGACGTCGAGAACGCCTGAGCATTCTTCGAGAGTGTGGATCCGGGCTGCTTCGACGCCTGGGTTTCTTTAGTGAGAAGGTGAGAAAGTGAGGGGAGTACGTACCTTTGGTGCCGAAGGTCATTGCACCGAAGACAATAGGAACTGTCGTCTTTGGAGAGTCCGTCATGTTGAGTATCTGAGCCTTGTCTGTGGGGAGAGCGTTGTTGTTCTTTGTGGTGGTGTTGGGTTGTGGTTGAAGGCAAGAACTCCGTGTTAAAGCGAGGGAGCAAACAAGATTTATTCACCTAGTCAAGGGTGATCCGAGGTCACAGAGTTGTTCAATTCTATAACCTGATGAATGGACTTTGCAAATATTCTCCGCAAGCACAAGTGAATAGATGTCCCGAGCTGGTGGGGTACGGCGATATCGCCGGGTCTATGTCCGAGCTGACGGCAGAGGCAAATGGCATCATTGGACAGACTTCTCTCTTAAAATTGGACCGAGAAGCTTATGTACTTCGAGAAGAACAGAGCATGAGTCAGAACAAATGTATCCTCGATTGCGATTGTGCTGCTCGTGCCCCTCCCCGGTTTACCTCTTACCGAGAAGCATTGTGATGACTACAGAACTCCGTTACGTTGCTTGGCAACACACTAAATTTCGCGATGGCTTGATAGCAATAAAAGTATCATTAGTTAGGATTAGTTAGAATTACCTGTACTAATGACCTAGAAAGAAAACTTGATATGTAGATCACACGTGGGGCCGTGGCAGGAAACTAATTTGACGAAGCTTGCATATTATGTTGTTGATCAGTCAGGAGTTTAGGAGAGAATCTATTATCTACACTTTCCTGAATTTTTATCTTAGAAATTTCATCTTTTAAAACAACACCGGCATGCAAAGACGCGAATTACTGTAAGGGCCACGACAAAATGTGTCGTGGTGGCCCCTGATCGGACGCATAAAATACAATGTCGAAATTAGAAAACAACAATATGGTGGACTGAGTATGCAATTCGCGATGCATCATTATCTCCTGGAGATATGCTCCCGAGCAGCTATTTGGAGTTTATTGTCAAAGGAATGACATCATTGGTCGTTGCTACTTTACAGCTTTCTTGAAAACAGCATTCGGGGTTCGCTAAAAGATCAACATCAACATCAATCCGAAGTAGCTCCACTTTCCGAACCAACGCGTTTACAGCGTCGAGAGATATGCCATACGGTTCAAGTACGTCGCAGAACTCGTCTCGAGTTCTTTACGCAATATCTGAAGACATCTGTTGGCTGATGAACATTGGCATCATTTCCCCAGACCCTAATAACCTCAACAATCATCTCCGGCATACTCAGAAAAATCTATGCCCACTCCTACAACACGACCGGATCAATTATTGGATGACCCAAGCTGAGAGCCTGTAGATTACTCATACATATGGACAGAGATAGAGCACGAAGTAGCAGCTGATTGTGTTCAACTCTCACTCTAGAAAAGATGACTCTCAATCAATGGTCAAGCCCAACTCTACAGAGCTGATGTTTTATATCATACAGCAGTGCTTAGTGATATCGCCTTCCCACCATGCAACAGATTTGTCCAACAATCACATCCATCAGCTCAGGATAATACTTTCCTTCTCTCCAGACGCCATGAAGTCAAAACCCCGATCTAGGCCAAACCCATCGATGTAGTAAACCATGTATGCGAGATGGTCCTTTGGTCCGATCGATCTGGCATCGTTGTCCGGTAGATAAACCTTTCGTCTCGATTGCGAGACTGGGTACGCTTTCTCCAAACGCGATTGTGCGTCTCATTGCCAAGACTGAGTGAGATGATTTGGAAATGTACTCCTGTCTAGGTGTCTTGGCTGGGTTGTGGCATTCCCTGATGTATAAGCAGAAACAGAGGATTGCCTAGATGAGCAGGCAGGTCGCGATGCAGACTGCGAGCGAGGCGAAGAATGATTTGGCGGTGAGAAGTGAAGGCTGGCATGGCTCTGAATGTGCTAGCGATTCTATTGCGCGTATACTCGTAGCTTTTGTAGTGTCGACCATGACGGTAGATTTCTGAATGTATATGAGATGTCGGTGTTAACCCACATGAATCTCAGAGAATGTCGGAAGAACAGGAAACGTCTAGTTCGGCGCTTGAAAGGTAATCCTATATTCTCGAAGAAACGATGGCTTTGAGAGCTGTTTGGAATGATATTCTCGATATTAGTACGACGGTAATGTGGGCTGGAGAGTGAGCTAGTGGGCTTTCGTCAATTTGACAGTCTGCCTTGCACTTCATCAATAAACTAGGGTGGTGAGCAACACATCAAACCGCGCAAACAACTCGGATTTTCCATTAAATAAAGACTCAAGATCTGCAACTACATAAATCCATTCCACTGTGATTCCCAGAGCTGTAAATAAATGGTGTCACTATAGTGATTTGATACGTGATATCAATTCAGTGTTGTGAGGTGGGAGTGGGGAGACCAAGCGTGAGTCAGTGGTTGGACGTTGGAGGTTGTTGCGTGGGACATGGTCGAATATCTTGCTCTATTCAGGAGGACGATGAGAGGGCCGAAGTGAGCGGCTGAGTGCCAACCTCCGTGTAAGATCGCGATCGCTGCTTTCGCGGAGCTCTTAATCATTTCAGTAGAACTTTGCGAAGAAAGGGAAAGGGTGGTGTTGTTTGATGGATAGACTGAAGGGTAAGCTTCAGATGTACGAAGTGAAGCTCGATCTGTCTAACTTGAGAGCTTACTTGCACTATGTCCTTTGAGTTCCTATTAAGTGGTGAGAATTTAAGGCCGTTTTCTATTCGTGACGTTGAGTTACACCAAGTATAAGCGTGTACTAAATCTCGTACCCGATCAAGCTCGTCCAAAGCCACGATTTAAAATCTCGAATCAACCTTTTGCTCCTCATTCCTAGTCGTCAACATTTGGAAACAGATCTATTTCCTAGAATCGTAAAATTGTCACGGACCCAACGCCAAAATCCAGTTTAAGTCATAACCTGAGTTCTCCAGCCCATGTGCTTTCGCTTATACTCAAGTCCTGGTCCTTGAATTACAAACCAGCACAGCCCAACAGCTTTTCTTTGGCGGAGGTACGGTCCGAACTCTCAATCAATCATGTCCCCCGTGCTACTCAGTACATGACCAGCGCTTGAAGTCGACACTTCTGTCGGCTTGGCGAGATCTAAACGATGTTAATGATCTTTAGCTGTCTTCCGTTATCGTCTGTGAAGGTTCTGGCATATGCGTCGTTTGGAGCATGGCATTTCGGATCGCGAGTTGCTTGTTTGAAGGGGTCGTAGGAGTAGTCGTCAGAGCTGTTAACGAATTTTCTGAAATAACCGATTCTCCGATATTGGCCAGGAACACTGCCCTCTGGAGTTAAGACTAGCCCCATCTACAGCTGAGCAGACATTTCTTGTGGTATCAAATAGACGCGGATTGCATGGCTCCCCTTCCGTATATCGTCCTCTATTGAATCAGGATAAAGGAGACTGGCAAAATCTTTGCCATCCATCCTTGTTACGCAAGAATGAGGGCGATACTTATGCTCGGGACGGATAATGTCGACGGGTAGTAAGAGCTCACAGCTTAGGGATAAAGTTCCGCTCAAGACTTGGCCATAAACATCTCCATCCGTGACACCTTGAACAACAACATCATGTACTCGGATGAGACTCAGCTCCCTCGCGGATGAATAGCGAAGGTCTATTTCTCCATCAACAGAGGCCAAAGACCACGTTGGAGCTCTGTATTCGACCGGTCTATGCTCAAGTGAGCCAAATCGATACCACCCTAGCTGACTTTCCATGTCGTTCCTCCATAGACCAGCAATGTACGAACCAAGCAACTCGTTTTGAACTGCTTGAGCAAGACCTGAGATAGCCACTAGCTTGTCCTTACTGTCAGTTAATTCGCAAGCAGAATACCCACTGACAAGTTCCTGCCAGCCTTTTTGAGTTTCAGAAGTTGCATCATCCAAATCAAGTTTCGTTTTTCTACCCCGAAAGTCATACCCGCTGGGTGCTTCTTCGCAGGCGTGAAGTTCCTTGCATTCCCAGAAGAGTTGTGATTCGGCAAAGTGGAGTATCCGGGAAGCTAAGATGCGCTCCTGCAAAGCCGATCCTCTTTGCATTAACGGCATGTCGTCGAGACGCTTGTGCTCGAACCCATAGTCAAGACACATGTATTGTAATTTAATGCATTCCGAAGATGTACTTATCTTCCGACTATCAAGCCAATTTCGGGCTCGAGGGAGAAAGCATCCAATAGACGCGTCTTCTGCACCAGCAGCGGATATATTGAAGCTTGAGTTACCATAAACCTTACTCATTAGAGCAGACTCGTGTCGCCAATCGTCTTTGCTATCTTGAATGATGCAGAGTGAATCTATCCAAATGTAACGGAAGCCCAAATATTTCGCGACTACCATAGCCTCCTTAAATGTTTTTGATATCGCTGCTTCAGGTATCTGGCAGAGGTAACTTGACAACATATCTTTTGTCAGGACAGCATACTGCGTAGCGCCCCAACAATGACTCAGTGTTGCAAATTTGCAATCAGCATCGGCTCCTAAACTTGTTCTCAATACTGGCTTCGGCAAAGTCAGATCTACAAGCCTTGTTGGTTTGAATGTGGAATCGACTGCGATGCCACAATTTTGGTGCGTGGTTTTACAAAGGTTGTGCCAATACTTTGACATTGGCAAGTCATCCGAAGTTGAATGTGTGGTGCCTACTAATGGTACAGCTTCTACTTCTGGTTCTGTGCACATGTGAGACCGGGATTTAATCATGTGGCACGACTTCTGTAACATCTTCATGCACAAAATCTTTCCATCGTACCTTTGTATGGGTGAAGGACAAGGTATCTTGCCTGATAGTGACATTGCATCGCATCACTTACTCGCGCTTCTTGCTCAGGAGCCGGGATCAAATGTCGGATGTCATAACACTCATAAGCTGCACGGTATACTTTCCTCGAAGAAGCTATGCCTGGTGGACGCGACTCACTCGAGGCAGCAGGAAGAGAAGGCCCGTAGATCCCAAGCTTCCAACAGCCATCTTCAAGCCTGAGTTCGCAAGGGTAGGGATTCCCAAACTCTGATAAGTGAGTACAAATGATACATCCCGCCCTTGCAGAGTCGAAGAGCTCTGTTACAGTGCCGTGATGCTCCACAACAAGTTCATCCCACCCGTGATACGGCAAATTATCAACTATCTTCCGACAGTACCCGCAAAGATCTGGGCTCCGTTTTTGGCTCTCAAAAGCTACTGCACGGTGTTCAGAAGAAGAAGTTTCGGCGGTACGCTGGTCGGCTGAAATCTCATCCGTTGGAGGCTCTTTGTCCGCGTTGCAGATGCTGGTGTGCTTGTCGCCCAATGCTTCGGGGCCGGAGGGCTCTCCTATGTCGTTGACACCAAGTAATCTGCGAGCGCTAGGTGACGCTGGAGCAGAGTTGGGCAATTCTTCTTGAGCCGCAGCCTCGCCGTGTGAAGACATTGAGGTTACTCGCGAGGCGTGCAAAAGCGGCTTGTGTATTCGAGAAGGCGTGCGGCCGATGCAGCGACCGCAGATATGAACGGCGAATTGTTGGATCGTAGTAGAAATATGATTTTTGGATCTAGGTGTTGATGGGGGTAGGAGAGTAATAACAGACAGAAGTTCATGAGGCTGGGACGCTTGGTCGCACGGGAGGAGAAATCCCTCATATCTTCGGTGACCAGTTGCAGCCTTCAGCTGCCAAGAGAAAAAGCAAGCACGATGCAGAATGTTGTGTAACCCCCACATCAGGCAGGAGCACATGCTCCGGCAAGATTGAAATAATACGCACCTCGATCCCAGCCTTGTATGACCCCAGAGCTCTAAAGGGAAGGAACCTTTGGTGTCGAGATTTTAATTTCTGGCAAAACGCGAATATCTAAGATTGCCTCGATCCCAATGACAGTCCCAGTGAATTAACAGAACCCTGAAAGAGCAGATGTCTATAGCGAAATAGGTATTAAAATGTCCTTACATTGACTTCTTGATGATTGGATATCATTCAACAGCTCATAATCGAGTCAGAGTGTGTCAGAGACAGTTGGACTTAGCCGAGCGCAGAAGATATAAGAGAGCTTTGACTCCTAGCCGCCATCGAACTCTCCAGAACACTCACCGGATAATCTGAGTAGAGTCTGGAGCTCAGTAAGTTAGTAAGGTATGTCGGGAATAAGATTGACTTTGTCTACTCACGAGCCCGCACTCAGGCCAACTCTTCTCGGCCGTCACTCTGCATCAAGTCAAATGGAAGCGAAGCTGCTCAAGTATGAACTTCTAAGGATTTTAATTCAACTGCTCAGCAGAAGAGCATGTACATATGTACAAGTATAACAAAAAGGTGGATATATACAACGAATATGAAGCTTCTCTTCTCTTTCCCTTCTTCCTCTCCTGTCTTTCCCACGTCTCTCCCTTGCCCCAAAACTCGGGACAGTCTCCTCCCTCAAAGCAAGTATCTCTCAAGTGAAAGATTTACTCGCAATCCTCATACTCATCGTCAACGGGAGTCGTAACGGGCGCTGAAGTCTCAACTGGAGAAGCAACTGAGGTCTCAACGGGCGACGCAACAGCACTAGAAGAAGCAACAGGAGCAGCTGACGTCTCAACAGCTGCTGGAGCAGAAGTAGCCACAGGCGCACTGCTGGACACAGTACCAGCAGCACTTGAGCTCGCAACAGGCGCAGCAGCACTAGAGCTAGCAACAGGAGCTGGAGCCGCCGCACCACCACTAACATAGACATCCGGGCCTGGAATCTGATAAACATCAACACCATTGTAAATGTTAATCAGGATTCCAGGGTCGGTAGCAGAGTAAGCACCGGGGAATGACACGCCGGTAGGGGTAGCGGAGCCGGTTCCCTCGACGTGCACTTGGTAGCAGGACATGTAGAACTGGGCGCCGCCTGCGGAGCCGGCGGCGTGGAGGGCGATTTCTTCGGAGCGGATTAGGTAGTCGCCTGTTGCGAGGTCGGAGGGGACGGTGAAGGTGCGTTTGCCGCAGTTGGCGTTTAGGATGTCCTGTTGGGGGAGGAGAGGTTAGTATGCTAAGCCTTGAGATGTTGATGTGAGGTTAGGAGTGCGAGGAAGGGAAAGGAGGAAGAAAGAAGAGGACGTACATCAGCCCACTTGCCAGTTGCGGCATCGTAACCATCTTCGGCAACCTTGAACCATGTACCGGTTGTTCCATCGGCGGTAGTGGCGTCGTCGACTTTGGACATGTAGATTATGACTGGGCCGTGGTGAGCACCTCCGATGGCTTCCTCGGAGCAGTCGCGGGTGTTGTGTTGGTGCATTTCGACTGTGACTTCGCCACCAGCTGTTCATTTCAATCTATGTCAGTTACATATTCCCAAAGCGCAATCCTGGGTTTAGATTTTGGTCTGGTTTTGGTGTCCAAGAGGGGGAGGAGAGAGAACGAACCAGTAACAGCGCAAATCCCAGCAACACCAGCAGTCCCAGCATTGCACACGATATCCTTACTCGTCACATCGCTGACGGGCGAGTTACTCGGTGGATCACGCACACAAGTCTTCGCTTGATCGACGCCGTCGACCCAGAGTTGTTGCCAAGTGGCGTGTCCGAGGACAGAAGAGGCCGAAGCCAGGAAGAGGAGGGATGTTGTGAAAGTCTTCATTTTCGCGATCTTGTCCTTGTGATTGGGAGGTGTATATAAGCAAGTCTTCTTTGGTTGTGTAGGTTAATGTGAGGTCAATGTAAAGAATGGAAAGTTGATAACTGGTCAACAGGTAACGAATGAACGGACAAGCAAATGAATGAATGTGAGAGAGAATGAGAAGATATTGCACTGTAGAATCCTTCTCCTACAGCAAGTACCTTTTCTTAAGTACTCCCGTACTCATCTCATCTAGCACCGCCAACAAATCCAGACTATTGAAACACATCAAATTTCCTGTCTCTCTGTTGTCTGAACACCTGGGTATAGAATCTTGGCATTGGCAGCGATAGATTAAAACAACGTTTCGTCTAAACAAAACAATCTTTCTTGGCTCACAAGCGAAAGCGCGCTTGCTCAAACCTAATCCCTTTTGACAGGAGCCAAGAACTGCCAAGTCCCCCTTTCGCGGTCTGTGAAACGTGGAAACGGCTCAACGCAGTTTAGACGGGCTTAAGCGAGAGGGAAAGGAGAGCCGCATGCGCCCTGCTAGGTAATATATTTCGTACAGAAGGAGGCGAGAGGAGGCGCGAAGAAGGACGCTAAAAGATCTCACGCCGAGATTGGGTTATGCTTTTGGTGCTTGGTGACGGGTGACAGGGCTTGGTGGAAGTAAATGGAGTCAGGAATAGAGTATGTGGAGGGGTACATGAGTGGTGGGAATTGGGTTGGTGGAGAAATATTCGAGTGCTGTGAAAACGTGCGAGTGAAAAATTGGATGATTTTGTCTCTGTTTCGCCGCTCGAGCGCCTAGGAAGGAAGGGAAGACGTGCAAGCGCTTAAGGGGGGAAGCTGTGATCCAGCAGTAAGGAGGAGTGGGGTGGATTCTGATGGATTTCATGAGAGGATTTGTTAGAGTCCCGAGGGAGGGACTAAGTCGAAGAAGGAATACGAGCGGTATGTCTTGATTGAGGTTTCGAAGCGGTTGAGTGCCGAACCAATGACCCGAATCTCGACCGAATAGATGTAAAACAGCTGGTGATCTCAGTATATGATGCTTCTTGTACGAGCAACACTCCAGAACTTGTAAGGCAGGCAAAGGTAAATTTAGGAAGCGTTATTAGCAGAACATGAGCTGCTCGGTGGACTCTTTAGAGGCTCATTTAGTTTCGCCTTCGGCAGTCATCATCGCTGAACGGAAGAGTTGGAGCACATCATCGATTTCCAGATTCCCGGAACTGAGCGCTTAGATATCTACTCATCAATACCTCCCCACTCGCCATCGTCAGCCGCTTTTCTCAGTTCTTGCTCTCCCCCAACACCACCCTCCTCAGCCTCAAGTTTCGCTCTCCTTCTACTCCCCTGAATAGCACCTTTGCGATTATTCTCCAGCTTCCGTTCATAACCACTCTTCGTACTAATCTGCACTTTACCCTTTCCCTTCCCTTTGCCATCCTTGCCCTCGTTCTCCTTACCCTTCTCACTCAAGCCCCCACGTCTAGCCTCCACACCATACATCTTCAACCTCTTCTTATCCTCCTTACTCGGCTTAGGCAAAACATCCAGCAACCACTTCTGCATACCTGCCTCCCCAACAACCCTCCCAGCCTGCTTCTCACTCGCAGCAATAACATTCGCCACATCCCTCACATAAGGAATATCCTCCTTCGTATACAACGTGACCGCGACCCCGCCATCGCGTCCACCACGACCAGTACGTCCAACGCGATGGATGTAGCTGGCGCCTGAGTTGGGGACGTCATAGTTGACTACGCCGTTCACACCGCGGAAGTCTACGCCACGGGAGAGGATGTCGGTGGTGATGAGGATCCAGATCTCGCCGGTGCGAAAACGGGTCATTACGTGCGAGCGGGCGGAGTCTGAGAGGTCGGAGTGAAGGACTGCGATGCGGGAGGAGCCGCCTGCTTCGGCGGGGATGTCGTAGAGGAGTTCCGAGTGGAGGGCGATGGCTCGTGGGATGGTTTGTGTGAAGACTAGGAAGGGGGGACGGAGTGAGATGTTGGATGAGGATGTGCCTGCTGTGGGGTGCAGGAGTTGGCGAAGAGCGAGGAGTTTTCCGGGTTCGGTTGCAGCGTAGGTTAGGTGATGGGTTATGTTTGGGATAGCGGAATCTTTCAGACCTACTATAAGTCGAAGTATAGGTGTGCTTGGGAGGGAGAGTAAGGTTCGGCGCTCAGTGATGGTTGATTTGGCGAGGGATTCGATAGATGACCCGATTGTTGCTGACCAGAGCGTTACGCGCAGGTCTGGATTGGTACATGAGTTCCAAATACCCAGCGTCTGATCTCTGAAGAGGGGGTCAAGTAGCACGTCTGCCTCGTCAAGAACCAATGTTCGTATAGAGGGTAAAGGTGCATGCTTTGTTGGATCTCCTGTCGACAAGGCACTGAGAAGTAGCCCCGGTGTGGTGATCAATATGTCGCCCTTCGAGATGGGTTGTGAAGATTTTTTCTCTTCTTCCTCATCGTCCTCCTCGCTTGAACTCTCGTCCATCTTCGCTGTGCCTTCCACAATCCTCATTCCTTTTCGCATACCCACCACCTTGACTCCAGTTCCCAAACTCAACTTCTTGGCTTCGTTGACGATCTGGCTTGCCAATTCCTTCGTCGGCGCAACAACAACAGCCTCCAGATTATGCTCTGCTTTGTCCTCCTTCTCTCTTCTCCGCTGTATGATCTTGTTTACAATCGGTATCAAGAAAGCCAATGTCTTTCCACTTCCCGTCGGCGCAACAGCTAGTAAATCCACCTCTGATTCTCCAAGTTCGGATTCGCCCAAAGCAATCTCGGGTCGTAGTAAGAGTGGTAGACTCCCCATCTGGACTTCCGTAGGTATCTTATATCCTTGCTGCACCAGATTATCTGCCATACGACCAGAAATTCCATATGTACTCCGCAGATCCCCAAATGCGACCAGCGGTTGTGGATACAATTGTTTGGATTCCTCCTTGGCAGGCTTCGTGCTGACCTTCGACTTCTTCGACTTCTTGATCTTCTTCTCGGGCGCCTTTCCTGACGGCAGAAGAGTCACTTTCAGTCTATGAGATTTGAGAATCTGTCGGCATTCATCCTGATCCAAGAGATTGACTTCGTCCGACTTTTTCGCATTTTCCGCTGGCGCGGCTTTCTTCGCTTTGGGAGCAGTCTTTTTTGGCGCAAAGAAATCCACGCTTTCATCCTCCTCGTTCACGGTCTGCTCTTCGACCTTCTCCCCTCCACGCTTCCTCTTCTTCCCTCTCGAATCGGGTATCGCATCGTGGTATAACTGAGGGTTCACCGAGGTGCCAGCTGATGGCAATTTGGCAGAGGCATCTTTCGCAGCTCCGGATTTGTTTGTGGGTTTTGTCGATCGCGACAATAATTTGAGAATATCCATATTGGTGTGACGAGAGAAACCTTCGAACAGAGCTTGGGATATTTTATTTTCTCGAGAACATTCTGCCGTCCCGCTTCACCGCCTTGAGATCCTTGGCGATCCCATGTTGATCTCCTCGACTTCCCCTCGTTTGGCTGTTTCAAGTGCCAAGGTTAAATAGACAGCGCATTTACTTTCTCTATCATGTCTTCTTCTCTTCTGACTTCTCAAGCTACATTTCGAACTCGTTCAAAATGGCTCAAACAACTACCAGCAAGTTAATGGTATCACTTGGCCCTCCCCGCCCAAGCGTCTCCCTCACATCCACAGCAACATGTGCCACCTGCACAATTTCAGGAGTGACCGCTTGTATTGGGACGCCCCTCTGCTTGACCTCTCCTCAGACTGTGGTTGGAACGGCTATAACTTTTGACCCCAGTGGACTCCCGTTCTTGGTCTGCACCAACAATGCTTCTGGAACCTCTGAATCGACTACGAGTGGGCCAACCAAGCCCGGTGGAATAGCTTCTGTTTCTTTACACCATACTCCGTTGGCCTCGACTTTTGAGGTTTCTGGGATTTCGACTATTGCTATAGCTCCAGCAACGTCGTCGGCTACCAGTACTTCAGCACCAGCTGCAACTCAAAGTACCAACACGGCGGGTCATGCACGTTTGCCTTCTGGAAAGCTAATCCTAGTCTTTCTTGCATGGCTTGGAATATTCGCTACTATTTACGACGGATATCTTCAAGTCTCATGATGGTAAAATGTGACGCGAGGTTCCTTTTTCTTCATAGATACGATAATCATAGGGTGACTTCTCGTTCTCTTGGGGAGAGGGGGGGGGTCTTTCTTCTCAACTTGCCCGCTTGAAGCCATCAAATCACCACACCACCAGTTACCGGGAACACCATTCCCCAATTCGAGCCAACACACCGTACCACCCAACAACATGTCACCGCTCAACATCCACATCCACATCCCATTGAACCCAGGAAATTTCCTCATCGGAGCTCCTCCGATATCATCACGTGTCTCGGCTCCCATCAATTTGGATCTCTGATTGGAGCGGGTAAAGCTGTCCTCCGGGTAAAATGATTGAAGCTTGACGTCCTAGCTCTGGCGGGGTCGTGTCAATGCTGGCTGGTCTCGTGGGGCAGAAAGAAGAGAAGGACTGGGCTGTCAAACCACGAGCTATTCTTCAACAACAGGCGCTTTTCTTTTTATTCCTAGAAATCCTTTTAATCTCCATTCTTCCCAAACCTCCCTTACACAGATATAACTTCAAATCAACATTGTCAGACCTCGCAACAATGGCAGAAACCACAGATGTAACCCCGCCTCCCCCACTTCACTTTACTCTCCATGACAAACATCAACACAACAGCTAACATTTTCTGCCACAGAACCTCTCCTTCATCCTCAACAAACCATTCGATGTTACCTTCGCACAACAACCAAAGCCGGAATTGACTTCTCCCCACGATGTCCTCGTCGCCATAAACTACACTGGTATCTGCGGTTCTGATGTCCATTACTGGGAACATGGCCGCATTGGATCTTTCGTCCTCAAGGAGCCCATGGTGTACGCTTCTCCCTTCTCTTCCCTCAGTCCCTCCCAATTTCCCACTCTCCCAATCCCACCTCCCTCAAACTGCCCATATACTAACTCCTCCTCCCTCCCAATAGTCTCGGCCACGAATCCGCCGGCACCATAACCGCCATCGGCTCCGCCGTAACCACCCTCCAAGTCGGCGACCGCGTCGCCCTCGAGCCCGGGACCCCATGCAGACGCTGCACACCCTGCCTCTCCGGACACTATAACCTCTGCCCGTTAATGAAATTCGCCGCGACCCCTCCATTCGGCGGAACCCTGACGGGCTACTACCTCTCCGCCTCCGACTTCTGCTACAAGCTTCCCCAGCACGTATCACTCCAAGAAGGCGCCCTCCTCGAACCTCTAGCGGTAGCAGTCCACATCGTCAAGCAAGCTGAGATCAAGCCCGGACAATCGGTGGTCGTGATGGGCGCCGGGCCAGTGGGATTGCTATGTTGTGCAGTCGCAAAGGCATTTGGCGCGAGTGTGATTGCAAGCGTCGATATCCAGCCCGCTCGTCTCGAATTCGCAAAGAGTTATGCCGCGACACATACATTCACACCTTCTCGCGTCCCCGCTGAAGAGAACGCCGCTGCCCTCTTACAATCCATCAATCTTCCCTCCGGCACCGACGCCGTGATCGACGCTTCGGGCGCAGAACCTTCTATTCAAACTTCGATCCATACGGTACGTCGTGGAGGCGTGTATGTGCAGGGTGGGATGGGGAAGCCGGAGATCACGTTTCCGATTATGGAGTTGTGTACGAAGGAGGTTACGTGTAAGGGCAGCTTTAGGTATGGGAGTGGGGATTATGCGCTTGCGCTGGAGTTTGTGAGTAAGGGGTTGGTGGACGTTAAGCCGTTGATTAGTAGGACGGTGGAGTTTACGGATGCTGAGCAGGCGTTTAAGGATGTTAAGGGGGGGCAGGGGATTAAGGTTTTGATTAAGGGGCCGAATGAGAAGTAGATGGTGAGCGAGGGAGTTGATGTCCGGGGCGTTGGCGATGTTGATGTTGGTGTTGAGGCTCGTGGTAGTACCTGATGCTGGTGTTGGGGAGTCGGAGCTTGAAAGGGATTTGGAGATATACGATTCTATCATTCATCCTTCTTCCTCACTGTCCCTTCACCCACCGTCCTTCCAGTCGCAGTACAAGCGAACCGGTAGACTGCCACTAGATAGATGGACGTGTCAGTGTCACTATGTACATTCCATTTAAAAGTAAAGTTTTAAAAGCATATCTCGTCCTCTCTCAAAGCCTCAATCTATCCATTCCTCCCTCCCCTTACGATGTCCACTTCCCTCCCCCTCTCTTTCATCGAACTCCCGTCCGACTCGCGCATCGCATCCTTCGAAATCCCCGACCCGGCTTCTCCATCCGTCCCGTTCAAAATGCCACTTACCCCCTAGCTCTACCGCCCCTCCCCCTCCCCTGTTTGAGCCTCTCCTATCTTAACCCCGTTGTCGTTCTCATTCTCATTGTTTGTAATAGCTTGCCCAAGGTTAGGGAAATCATCCAACAAGTCGCATGAGATATGTCAAGCCACGTTTTGGGGGGGGGGGGCTTTCTTTTTTTTACCCCGCTCAGCATTTCAGATCACTTCACTTCACTTCACACCCTCACGCCATAACATCACGAACGACATAATTGCAAGAATAAGAGCAGGGAATGGAGACTTGCAAATCGTCGTCATAACATTCATTGGACCATTGCTCCTGTGTACTACCTATTGCCCAAACATACGAACGGAATGGGGACTCGTGCATCCGACCTGAATCGACCTGATCAGACGGAGAGAGAAAAAGTTGTTGTGGCCAGACCTAAATCTGCATCCATCTCATCTCATATTCAACTTGCCGAAGACCGACATAAACAGTACCATAATGCCGCCCAAAATGAGAAGATTGTTCAGAGAAAGTCATCCTCACATCGCATCACACCCACACTCAAACTCACATAGACCGTCTGTATCATTGCGTACCGCCTCCACATGTGCCACTTCTCGACAAACCACAGAATGCCATCCTCTCCCTCATCCAGTATCAAGCCAGACTAAACCATCCCCAAATATCTCGTCTCCAGCACCGTCTCCTTCCCCGCCCCCTCCACCGGAATAACAACCACCTCCCCAGGAACCAAATCCACCAAATTATCACCAAACTTAACACCCTCGTCCCCACACTCAACAGCAACGCCCTTAACCGGCACCTCAGCACTAACCTCCACACTCTTCCCATCCTTCCCCAGCACCGCCTTCAACTCCTCCGGCTTCTGCAAATGCACGTATTTCAATGGTTCCGGCCAGTTGATATACCGCGCAATCTGCTCGCCTTGAGAATACAAGTACGCTGCTACGACGGTGCGAGATTCGTCTCCGGGATTAGAGACAGGGACAGCGAAAGCTGCGATCTCAGTGCTGCGGTTTGAGGGGAGGGAGAAAGCGGATTCGATAGTTTTAGAATACGTTTCCTTGCCAGTGATGACATCGAAAGCTTTAACCACGACGTCAGCGGTAATATCCTCGAGGGTAAGATTAGAGCCCCAGATCTCGATTTCGGTCTTCTTGTCAATGTAGGCGCGCGTGTGTTTGTCTTTTGGGATGAGGTGTTCCTTGCGGGTGACGCCGAGGGAGATCGGTGCCATCTCGCGCTTGACGGTGTAGTAGGCGTGTTTGGGTCGGAGGTAGTAGTCGACGATGGCCCAGGAGGTGACGGGCCAGCAGTCGTTGATTTGCCAGACGAGGGCGCCGCCGCAATATTCTTTGCCGGGGCCTTTCCATTGCCGTTTCCAGAGGCGGTAGGCGCTGGCTAGACATTCGGCTTGCATGAGTTGGGTGGAGTAGATGAATTGCTCGAGGGGGTCGGGGGCGTAGCGGAAGTTCTCGACGAGATAGAGGGCGATGCGGCGTTCGTGGCCGTCGGCTTTGTTGTGGAAGTCGACGGTTGAGGATTGTGCGAAGCGGTCGGGGTCGTCTTTGCCGAGAGGGAGGAAGGATTCGATAGTTTTGATATTGGGGAATGCTTCCATGCCGAATTCTGATACGAAGCGTCCTACCAGCTTATCGAAGTTCTGGTACTTTTCTTGCGAGCCGTGCCATACGTTCCACTGGTGGAGATCACCAATAGTAGGATCGGTAGTATCTTTGCCGCCCCATGGACTACCGAAGTGGTAGAAGGTATCTGGAATGAGCTCGTTGCATGCGTCAAGGAGGATCTTCTCGTAGATGTACCGTGCCGGGAAGTCGGTCTTGAGCCAGCTCTCTGCATCCTTGTTGTCGAAGTCGTAGGTCAATTTCATGGATTCTTGGTACTGGTAATCTTCGTTGTTACCGGCCCATATGACGATAGATGGATGATGACGGAGAAGTTTCACGTTCTCTTCGGCCTCTGTTTTTACCAGGGCCAAATACTCTGGGAAAGCAGGATAATTTCCACAACCAAACATGAAATCTTGCCAGACTAGGATTCCGAGCTCATCGCAAGCGTCGTAGAATGCTTGCTCCTCGAAGATACCACCACCCCAGACTCTGATCATGAACTGGTTCCCATCTGCTACCAACTTAACCCAGTCATAATACTTCTCTTTGCTGATTCGGGGAATGAAGTTGTCAGCTGGAATCCAATCACTCCCTCCACAGAAAACTGGGATGTTGTTGATCTGGAAAAAGAATGTTGTTCCTGGCTGGCCAGTCATTGGTCTCTGGATTAGTTCGGCTCTTCTCAAGCCGAACTTCTTGCTCTGACTGTCGATTTCTGACTTGCTCTCAATCAGTGTGGCAGTGACAGTATACAGCGGTTGCTTGCCATAACGGACCGGAAACCACAGAGCTGGATTGTCAATTGTGAATTTGTGAGAAGCATGACCTTTCTCGGCTGTGACCGTCTTGGAAGCCACTTCCTTGCCATCCAGTAAAATATCGAACTTAACTTCCGTTGCTGAGCCTTCAATGTCTGCCTTGGCGACAAATTCGGCAGACTTCAATGACTTGTCAACATTGCTGGTGAAGTAAAGATCTGAAATCCTCGAAGAGAAGATTTCGAGGTTGATTGGTCTCCATGGTCCGCAAGTCATAAGAGTTGGTCCCCAATCCCATCCCTGTCAATAGTCAGTATATCTCTTGCATAGCAGACAGAGCCTCATACCCAGTGGTATTGGGCCTTTCGAACAGCCAATCTGGAAGTATCACCATTCCAGCATCCCCAGTGATGATCTGGGTATTTCTCCACAATAGCACATCCTTTCAAATACGCACTCTCGAAAGTGATCTCGAGCTCATTGTCTCCCTCCTTCTTCAAGTACGTTGTCACATCCACCCTTTCAGGAATGAACATGCTTTCCGTCTTGAGAATCTCCTTGCCATTCAGAACAACGGTCGCATATGTATCCAGGCCATCGAACGCAATGACCGCCTTGACAGTTGCCCGTTCTTTCTCCGACAGAGATGGAGACGGGAATGTGGTTTTGTAGATCCATGGTACCTCGCCTATCCATTGTACGTCGTTCTCGTTCTTGCCAATAAATGGATCGGCAATTATGTTGTTGGCAATGAGGTCCAAGTGGACGTTGGTAGGGAATTGGGCGACTGGTAGAAACTTGGAGTCTTTGTTGTCTCCTTGCTTGAAGGTCCAATTCTTGTCGATGGGTATGATAGTGTGTTTCGACATGTCTGAAGATCCTGATTGACTTTGTGGATTCGAAGAGAAGTTGTGTTGTGTTCGCATTTCTCTTGTATATGTAGTTGCTTGAGGAAGTGGGATGTTGATTGACACCACTTCGATTGGAGCTGGAAGTGCAGATGATCTCAAGAGGGGGCACAAATTGGGAGTCTCAAGATAATTCCCTTGTATTCCAACAATCCTGCATACCAAATTTGTCTGGGAGAGGTCCAGTATAGATGGGAGGTATAAGTATGTATATTATTTCGAGGAAGAGAAGAGTAGACTAGTGGAAGCCCTAGAGTGGTGGAACGTTTCTAGCTGCGGGGTGTTGATCCCGTCGATTTTTGAAGACTAGGACGAAGTGTCAAGACCGGCCTACCCAAGCTCTCTCAATCCCCTGGACGGCGTATCTGGAAGTGGGATGTGATCGATGTACAGGGGATCTCCTGCTTGGGATGGCGTGGCTTCAGGGAGAGGCGGACGCATGGCTGGTGCAGGAGAGGAGGAGGGGTCCTAATGGGTGGATATCGAGAGCCTCGAGCTAGGGATGTCGGATCGTGCATCTGATGCGGCGCTGCTTGAAGCTCAATTCGAGCTGGGCGTGGGAGGGTTTCGTATTTCGTGATGGCACCGCAGAGTAGGGGAGATTTCAATTGGGCTCGAGGAGGCCGCGAAGGTAGGGGTCGGGGTGGGATGCTGTTGAGGAGCGCATACTTGAGTGATGTTTCTGATGGAGGGGCAAAGCACACAAGGAATCTCCTTAAAATGGCCGTGCTATTTGGCGGGGAAATTCCTCCTGACCTCGCCAAACGCTCCCTCAGTTCCAACACTCCTCAATATCATTTACTTTGCACTTTATTCTTAATTTATTCCAGCCCCAGCTGTGTATGTTTACAACTTTCGTCTCTATGATAAGCAGAGAATATGCCGATAGCAGACCAACTATGCAGCCCGCAACCTTCACCGCACTATCAACCGGATAGTGGGTACATCATCGCGTGGGCTGTGGTCGTCTGTTCTGGGCATCATCCTCCCCGTCGTCATTCCACATTCAGCAATTCCCAAGCCCAAATCGAGCCTCATTCTAGCCAGTCAGGGTCTTCGTACATCAACTTGTACCTGCATCAAACGCCTTCTCGGAATGCCTGGCCGAGTCCCAGCAGCTGGGGTCTTGTCAGTGAGATTTGGTACTTGCAACGCCCGTTCGCAGCAAAGGAAGGCTTCCAGACGCAGCCACATCTAGTCGTTGGAAGTCCAGCAGCATCGCAATTACGACGTTAGATCTGCTACAACCTGCATATTCTGGCGTTAGTTTCACAGTCATCTGATTACCTAGCTTTTGACTGGACGTCGTCAAATCTGTCGCCCAAAAGAAAAGGCGGAAGTGTTGGTCCTGAGAATATCCAGTTCGGAACATCTCCCTCCGCATATCCCGTTGGGGAAAATACGGGTGGTTTTTGACGACGTCCAAGGACATCGTCTTGCCATTTTAGCAAAGACGAGAGGTGTTCCAACTCCACTTTGAGAGGAGGTATGGATCGATGTTACCTTTCAAGGCTTGTCTAGCGGGTGAGAGGATTGTTCGGCATCATGTGCTGTCTTTTCTGCCGGATACTGAGCTTGTTGCCACAGGGTTCGACTTCTTCAAGCATCCCAGGTCCTGGTAATGCCCAAAGTTCTACACTCCTGCTCTTTCTCATGTCTTATCCCTCTGGCCTTCAAATGCCTTCAAGTGAAGACATTGAACCTTTTTTTCTTGTATGCACTCCGGGCTTTCTGGTTCTGGCGATGCACATGTCTTTAGTCCTTTTCTCGGTTGCATCTACCGAACCGAACTCATGATGCTTTCAGCCTACTCAGGTGCATCGCGATGTATGCAAGCGTGGAACATCTGCATCATCTACCATGGGAATATTCATTTCCATCTCTAGGTTACCGGCTTTCGAGACGGGGAGTCCAAGCTCAAGCTCCCTATGCACACAAAAGGCTGAACAAAAAGCGCATCTCATCCACGTTCCAACATCATGCCATGGATGCAAGTGTGCATCAATTCGGCCACGGAGAAGGAAATCCCCGTGTTTGTTCGTCCATTTGACGATTTGATATTACAAGTCTCGTCATCTGATGCCAATTCCATCTGCAGGCTGAATGAAACACACATTCAGCGGTGTTCTACATGAAACAATTCTTCCAACTCAATCTGCGCAATCCAGTGATTACCAAATGTTTTCCATCGCGCTTAATAGACTTCATGGCTTGCATGATAAGGAAGCCCCCCCATTCGTGGGATCCCTCATAGGAAGATGAGTGTTTCACCACGTGGGTCATTTCGCCCTCTATCCTCATCTTGGCGTTGAACGACAATTTTGCTTGTTCGTGAGAAACTTGCCAATAGAGCTTCCTACCAGTTTCCGAATCATATACAATTGTGCTTCTTCAATATCGCATATATTCATAAGGCTTATTCATATCTTATGAATTGATCATCATCGTGGGGGCATGCCATCATTAGCAAGCTTTTCCCTCCTTGAACCGCAACCCTACGCCGTCGAGATAAGCTCATCATACCCCGCAAGTTCGCGGCACCCAGATAGTCCACTTGATATCAATCTACACATAGTGCGGGGGACACGTGGGCATTCCTTGAATATGCCTTTTGCGCCTCGCGTGGTATGGCCTTATCTGCATGTTCGAAATGGTCCACGGGACATGTTGAAGAGCACGTACCTGGAAAATGACCCCCACGAGATATTCTCATGATCGCGCCTTGTTATCCTCCAATATCTGCACAACCTACTTACGTGGGACGCCTTTCTATGCTGATGATGTAAGATCTCGTTTTGCTTCGTTCTCCCACCTATCACATCTGCTCGTGGCGAAGGTCGTTGATCATTTCGAAAGTCATGGAGATGGCCCAGATGTGCTTACACCAGATTATAGACCCCTCATGGCGACCTTCAATATCCTAAACCACTCCACTTGGTCTCCGCAACGTTTGTCCGCGACATTCCTTCTCCAATTCCTACTGCAACGCTTCAATGCATGACAAACTCTGAAACAATGTATCGAGGTTAGAAGATCTCACTTCCCGTTGGTTTTCCCAATATCTTATCATGTCTCATCGCATTACAAGGTAGAGCAAATCATATCATTTATCTTCTCGCCCGTTCACGTATTACTGATAGGACGGAGCAGCTTGCACGTCTGTCGAGGCAGGTACCTTGTACGAAAAGAAGAGCGCAATTACGATCCTTGTAATACACGTACCACGCCTTTTCGGACTCACACAAAGATTACATCAATTTTTATCTACAACAGAATTTACTGTCAAATTCAACAATGTTTAGTCCGAAGATTTCGCAGGCAATGACATCACAATTACAGCTGAGCATCTTCATGCTTCACTCCTATAAGCCAGCAGCACAGCAAGCTATAAAGTCTCTCAGCGGAGAAAAGATTTTCATACTTAGAGCATGAAAGTTGAAACCACCGATGACAACCAAATCGCGGCAGGGGTAAAGTCAGACCCCATGATGCTCCTCAAGGAAGCTCGCCCCTCAAGCGGCATTGTGAGACTAATGCTGCATTTTCTTCCTGTAAGAGTTTTGCATTGTGTGATTCGGGGATTGATATTTGAAATTCTGAGGGGCCTGTTATCAGTGGGAGTATTGCTGTCATTTTCACACGGGTTCTGTCGTTTTATCTCCTCACGTCATATGTATCCTTGGAGTGTGATATCCTTCGCTTTTGCATCTCCAACCTTCATACGAAACTTTGTCGGAAGGCCAATATCAAGATAGACTCGGCAATAACAGACTGTGCACCGGTCCATAACGTCATCATTCCATGCAGTTCTCTGCTTAGCTGTAAAAGCTTCAACGAAGTGTGCGTGGCTTTATACCTCGATCCTACCAAGCTGGAGGGAAACGACTCGTGAAAGACCAATTTGTCATCGATGAATGTCGAAGTCATTGAGTACCTCAGTGGTGAATAATTGGCTCTGAAGCTTGGCTGAGGATATATGATGTAAAGCTTTGTGGACCACGGCCGACCCCATGGCGCGGGAACAACATTGGAGTAAAAATTTCAAGATTCAAGATGACTGTAGCAGGATTTGCTAACGAGTGTGCGAAAATCGAGTCCTTCTCGTAACCCTGAAGAATACTGGACTGGACTGGTCTGTTCGGAAGATTACTGGAGCCTGACTTCACATCTGGACAATCGGCGCCAGGGTAGCTGAGAAACATGGTATGTTGGGCATATCATTACCCAGCTTACGATCACTGTCAAACTGGCATTTGTTGCCAAATGCTGTGGATTTTCGTTGAGCTGCTGATTATTTCAAAGATTTGGTGCTACTGCCGCTTAGGCGACAGCCTCCTTAGACCCTGTCATTGATCCTGAGAATGTGGAATGAAGTTCTCATCATTCAATGACTTGGAACCCATTGGACTGGTCAATTCGATTCTGTCAATGTAATTATCTCCCGGTGTTGACGAAAACTCTGACCTTTCGATGATGAATAAGCAGTAATACCTTCCGTGGCAATTTGCATACTTGCCTGTCGTCGCAGAGTGAATGCAGGCTTCAACTTCAGTTTCTCAAGTGCTCGGTCTTTCTTGTGACATCCCGAAAATTGAGCGTTATCGCTCTACAGATCATTAGCAAGACATCTCCATTATATAAGCAATGTGAAAACCACGAAACCGCTGGGATCTAGGGCTACCGACTCGCGTTCTCGTGCAGAAATGGCAAGTATGGTCAATACCGGTTCGGCAGAACAAGGTTACAAGACATGTCCACGCCACAGTCTCAGACTCCCAGGGGTGTTATCAGTAAGTCAATCGAAGCAGCATCTGTCATAAGGAGCATGTCGAATCGGTATCCTTCCCAACAGTGTTGTCATCTCAAAATTTGTTATCAAGTGCCTGAAATATTGCACGACACCTTCGTGCCAGAAAACATAGCCACATCCAATCAAAAGTCTATGCTTTCCATAATTGATCTCCATAGGTTCTTGAAAAAATGTTCTGACAAGCCTCCGACCATTACTAAGACATTCTGTGCCTCAGACCAGATATAGCGGTAGTACTGCGGGCCCCAACTTCTAGATTATTTTCTCGGAACCCAGGTCTTCTGCCAAAGTTATAGAACCGCTCCACGAAATTCACTGATACGGATACCAAGTTGCAAGATACCACCACCTGAGGCTTGTGACGATGTTTCTCCTCCCAAGCCATCTTCGGCGTTAACAGCCTTGGCGCTAAACCAATTATTAAGCGAAGCCCCCTTTTCAACATCTCGAGCGAGTTCGTAGTGAAACCAGCGTTGAGCTTTCGGACTCCGGTTTTTGGGGTTTTGGAGAGACGGATATTGCTCTGACGTATGCTTTCTACTGGCCTCATCCTCTGGACTGATTGGCTGTTGACAGCCAGTACGTACAGTGCCAGGTCAAATTACCCCACTTCGTTGTGTGTCGGCTTACAAATATGTGAGATCAGGTGTTTGAGACTACTAGATATCTCGAAACTGGAGAAGCTTTGTAATAAAGGCGTGATTGTCTTCCCGACTCCATTTGATCTTGGTGGTGATGCTGGAAGACTGTGGAGTATCGAACATTTGTGCCCCAGATGTCGGAGACTTTCCGGAGACATACCTGGACAACGAAGATGTCCGTCAATACACACCGCTGCGATGGTTGAGGATATATCAGTATGGGCGAAGTCAGCTTAATGTCTGGAGCAGCGATATCTAGTCTTCTCAACATCTAACAACCAGCCAACGATATCATAATCATGTCAAAGCTCATCGTAGTGATAGGCGTGACAGGCGCCCAGGTAATTCCAGCAATGCCCTCAAGAAGTCAGCGCATTAATTCATCTCAGGGCTCATCAGTAGCAAAAACGTTCCTCAACCTCCCCGGCTGGGTTGTCCGCGGCATCTCACGCAACCCATCAAGTGCGGCCTCCCAAGCCCTCTCCACCCTTGGCGTCGAAATTGTCAAAGGCGACCTCGACGACAAAGCCTCGCTTCTCCCAGCCTTCGAAGGCGCACACACTATCTTCGCAAACACAGATTTCTTCACTCACTTCTTCAGTGCCATTGGATCACCAGAAATCACATCAGGTCGGGACCCAAAAATCTATGGCCACGACCGAGAAATCGAACAAGGTCTCAACATAGCTGAGGTCGCTGCCTCTCCAACAGTCATTAACACCCTCGAGCGATTCATATACTCCTCGCTCGCTGATGCTACGAAATGGAGTGGTGGGAAGTACAAGACTGTGTACCATTTTGACTGCAAGGCGGAAGTGATTCGCGTCATTTGGGAGAAGTATCCCGAGCTTGCGAAGAGGATGAGTGAGCTTCAGATGGGGCACTATGTGTCGAATTGGAAGACTTTCCCTCCGATGGCGCCACAGAAATTACAGGATAGAAGTTATGTGATGAGGAGACCGACTGCTGCGGATGTGCAATGGCCGTTTGTGGTTACGGAGCAGGATACAGGGGAGTTCGTCAAGGCCTTGGTGGACTTACCGGTTGGGACGGTTTTGTCAGGCTTCTCAGAGGTATGTCGATGGCTTCCATTCTACAACATCGAAATACGGATTCCTATTCGTTGTAATCCAACATGACAATATGTGGACGGACACAGAACGCAGGCTAACCAGACGCCCAGACCATGACGATGCCGCGATTCATGGAGATCTGGGGCAAGGTTCATGGCGTCAAGGTTTCGTACGAGCAAGTCTCATACGATAAGTTCTTCGAGGGCACTCCACCAGCATTGAAAGAGGAGATCGGGGACTCGTTCAAGTTCATCGAGGAATTTAGCATTTCTGGCGGAGATCCTGAGGTGTTGACACCAGCGCAAGTGAGTTGATCCTGGTTTTCATTTCCAGAGGGCGTGTACTGATTGGTAATAGCTTGACCAGAAACTCAATTTGACAACGGTAGAGGAATGGATCAAGAGTGAAGACTGGTCGTCGGTTTTTGGCGCTCAGAAGTGAGATATTTGATTGATCCAGTTGAGGCTAGTGGAAGAAGTCCGGGATCCACCGAAGACCAAGAGTTCTTTTCAGGTTTGCCAAGAATGAGTCGGGTAAAGAGATCCATATATGTACCGAGATAGGCGTGATAGGAACAAAAGATCAGATAGTCTTGTTGCGAGTAATCTTGAGAAATGACTCATTTGCATCCATTTGAACAAAAGCAGTGCCGCTCGCTCACACTGACCAGCCAAAATGGGGTATCCAGGCGTGTATCTCGGTAGCTCTCATCATTCCCATGCATTCGGTTGATCTGACACTAGTCATGTTTACTAATAAGTCGCTGACACTGACAACAAAGCCAGCTCGCGCTGGAAGAGCCGTGGAAATAGACGGTACACATGATACACAACGTATCAGAGTCTGAAACACTGAAGCATTGATCTCATCACTTTCCGCTAGCTACCAAGCAATCTAGAAACCTACAATTCACCCGCCAAATTCTGGACCATAGTCTCCTCAAGCCCAGTCCAGCCTTTCTGGTTGAACCACTTCCTCAAAGCATCCGCACCAGGCTGGTTATCATTAGCTCCAATATCGAAACTTGGGCTCTCCTGATGCGCAGCCACGTGGGCATCTGGAGCGAGCTTCTGGATGATATCAATGAGTCCATTCCAACTGAAAGGCCCCCCAGCAGCGATGAATCGCTCGTTGGTAATCGTGGCGTCGAATGCTGCTGCGAGGTGCAGACGAGCTGCGTCTGTCATGTTGACGAACCATTCTATTATTCGTCAGGATCTACTCGCTTCATTTGAGTTCTAGACCAAGGGAAGTACGTGAAGTGTAAAGAATAAAAGGAAGCTACGTGGGTAACCTACGACCATAGCCTGCAGAAGCCGGCCACTCTCCCTTCAAAAGCTGCTTCGGCATCAACCCCGTCTCACTGGGCGTCCCGATTATCCTCCCAAAAATACATGTTGGCAAGACACTGTTCACTGTAAAGTTAGGCTTCTCCCTCTCTACAAACTCAAACATAGCTTTCTCAGCGCCGTCTTTGGCAGCCTTGTAATTCACAAAGATTCTGTCTGGGCCATATGGTGGTGGCGCTTCACTCGCAGCAACAGCATCATCGGCCCATGTTGTACGATCTTGAGTGTAATGTTGATCGGGCTTGAACACGATAGGGATCGTGCCTGTGTAGACTACACGCTTGATGCTTGGCTGCTGGGCGGCTGAGACGAGAAGGTTGCGCATGGAGGCGATAGTCTCGGGAACGATATCTGCCGGATCTGTAGGGCCTGGAAGTTTTGTTGCCGTGTGAATGATAGCGGAGACATGTTGAAGGGCGTTATCGAACGCGCCGGGGACGGTAAAATCTGGCACGACGACCGTGGAGTAATGGGGAGAGGAGTACAGGCTGGCTAGATACGGGATGGAGGACTCGGACCTGACGGTACCGCGGATGCGGAATCCTGATGCGAGCGCTTCAGTGATAATATTAGATGCTGCATAAGACTGTTAACAAGTGTTGTGTGATTTTGTGAGCTTCAAAATTTGAATGGGGAGCTTACCGACTGATCCGTTAGCACCTGTCACGAGGATGAGACTACCCGGGGGGAACAATAGATCTTTCGAGTTCTCCATGACCAAAGACATCCTGGCAGGGAAATGAGATTGCTGTGATTGTGGTGAGAAAGAGTGGACACTGGCAAGAGAACACAGGGCTCTAAAAATTCAGAAAGAATCAGCTGGTACAAGTCATGCAAAGATATTATCTCTTTTCCAACTATTCCATTATATATTTACGTCCTCGGCAGTCTAGTGTCCCAGGTCATTATCGCATTTCTCAGCAACGAGACATTCGCCCGCCGAATACTAGCGGAGATCGAATCTGGCACATTTCATCTTTCCTGCTTGCAGAGCAAAATACGCAATCTTATCAATCACACGCAACGTATCTAGACATCGTACTCACACCACCGTAATCTAAGGTCGTAACAATGCATTCCACGCGCAATTCCAACCCGCTCCCGGAACCCCGCGTACACAAAACAACGTTAAGCGACGGTTTGTCAGCTCGCTACCGCAAGCTACCCCTATTGATGATTGGCGATGCACCCTTGGCAAAATTAAACACACTTCGACCGCCGAGCAGGCCTTATGCCCGATTTTTCAATGTCCTTTATAGTCTTTCAATTCCGCGCATCAATGAAGGCTCACAAGTCATAACATTTTCAACTCTTTCTATTTGCGTGTATATCACCTTCATCTCTTGGTGCCTGCTCTGCCTTTCGGACTTCCTCTCCCAACTTATTCTTCCACACTGGCCAACAACCAGCGCATAATATCGCGATGAGTTCATTATTTCGGGATACGGCATTTGGATTCTTCATCCGACTCATCACCAAGAATAAATTTCTCAAATACCCCGAAGAACTCCCAGGCTTTTCGTTCCCCTACAAAATTGACACCGAATCCACAGCAGATACACGGAACAGCATAGAGAAGAAAGAAGAGGATGTGCTTGGGGACTCAGAGGGTAGTTCGAGGTCCTTAGTGAACGCGGATGAGGAGCGTGCAGTGACAGATGTCGACTTGGCGTTGCAGGCTGTGGGGAGTAGGGCCGTGGAGCCAGTGAAGGTTGGAAAGGGGGTAATCTTGGTGGAGTGGTATGGTGCAGGTCAGTATACTCAGAAGGGTCCTGTCTGATGATTAAAAGCTGACGAGAGAATTTAGACGATCCAGCAAATCCCCAGAACTGGACTTCGGGAACAAAGTCTTTCGTTTGCGGCTTGATATGGTATGTTCAGTAAAGCCATGGCCTGAACTGTCAAATGCTAATCACTCACCTGAAGCATCCTTACCTTCACAATCTACATTGGATCGTCGGCATATGCGCCTGCTATTCCGTTCGTAATGGAGCAATTCAATGTCTCCACTGCTGTTGCTGCGCTGGGCTTGGCGTTATATGTTATTGGCTGTAAGGCTTCTTTGATATTCTTCTTCATATTGTACAAGTTCTAATAATGCTGTCAGATGGACTCGGACCACTTCTGTTCTCTCCCCTTAGCGAGTAAGTAAAAAGGTTGAGCAGCTTTGCTATTGGGCTTGACCACTGACGCCAAGCAGAGTTCCCGCCATCGGACGTAACCCACTATACGTCGGAACTTTCTTGATGTATACACTAATGATTATTCCAACGACACTTACGAACGACTTGCCAGCATTCATGGTCGCAAGATTTCTATGTGCCTTCTTCGGATCCCCGGCATTAGCAACAGGACCAGCATCTTTCACCGACATGCTGTCACTCAGCAAGCTCCCCTATGTTCTCGCATCTTGGAGTGCGACCGGTAAGATATTCTACTCCATATCCATCAATACTTACTGACGCTCTTCTCAGCAACCATGGCACCCGCGCTCGGACCAATCACAGTCGGCTACGCCCTTGAACATAAAAACTGGCACTGGAGCATGTACGAACTGGTCTGGCTCGCGGCCGTCCTCTTCATATTCCTCTTCTTTCTACTCCCCGAAACATCCACATCCAATATCCTCTACCGTCGTGCCGCACGGCTTCGTCTCCTGACTGGCAACCCAAATTTCAAATCCGCTTCCGAAATTCAGACCACTCATCTCCAACGAAATCTCAAAGAGATCCTGTTCAACGCCCTGATCAAACCCTGGGAGATGAACATTCTCGATCCCGCGATTTTATTCTCGACTGTGTATGTGGCGTTGTGCTATGCGATATTTTATTCCTTCTTTGAAGCATTCCCACTTGTGTTTGTCGGTATGCACGGTTTTAGTCTGGGGAGTTCCGGCTTGCCGTATTTGACAGTACCAATTGGGCTATTCATTGCTATTCCGATACAACTGGTCCATTTCCGTCTGAAGGTTGAGCCAAAATTGAGGAAAACTGGTATGCCCGAGCCAGAGTTCTGGTTGAAGCCTGCCCTGGTTGCTACGGCTTTTGCGCCGATCGGATTATTTATATTTGGTGAGTTGTTGGCGTTCCATTCCGCAGACTGGGATTCCCGACTCTGGTAATCAATATGGTGCTAACTGGTTCAAAGCATGGACCGCGTCCCCCTCAATCCACTGGATCGTCCCTTTGATAGGTGTCGTCCTCTTCCAAGCCTCCTCTTATCAAATAATGAACTCACAATTTGCATACATCGCCAACATTTACCCAAAATACGCCGCTTCTTTATTTGCAGCCAACGCAGCTGCCCGGAGCGGACTTGCTGGCGGCGCTATCCTGTTTTCTTCACCCATGTTCCACGCCATGGGTGTCGGACCAGGTGTCAGTGTTTTAGCAGGCGTGATGACGCTATGTTCGGGCTTGTTATTTGTAATGTACTGGAGTGGCCCCAAGTTAAGGGCGAGGAGTCGCTTCGTGGGAGAGTAGTGTTACGTTGATCTATGTCAAGCGAGTTGCTGTGAGGCGTATTAGAGCAATGGTGGAGAGGTGATTTGGGATCTGTAGTTACGGGGACCTTGAATATGTTATTGTGTTTTGTTTGTTTATTCATCTACATTCCGCTTTTTCTTTTCCTTGTTAGTCTTGGAGAACACTAGATTTCTTTTATCATAGATAATTCGGAGCAAGCGCTTGTATTGTAAGCTAGCTCACTATATCTGAGCGCAGCAATCAAAGCATTTTAGCAACTCCAGGCTTTCCCGCCTTCTGTACCACGACAAAGTTATGACTGATTGTCGATCCAGCCAATGAAGTTTTAGGAATGTCCAAAGACCATCTTGAAACTAGCTTCAAATTACCTAATGGTAAAACCCTGGGTGCCCATGAGTTTGATTTAAAAGAGGGCTATGTTTTTACATTATATCATTCCGGGGGTACTTCGCAGCAGGAATCAATCGTTAAATAGCGTTCATGCTTCAAGAACTTCAGACTCAGTAGGATTTGGTGACGGACAAAAGAATGACTGGAGAGTAATAAAATAAATGCCAAGATAATACAAGAGAGATTACAAGATTTCACAAGGCCTCCAAAACTCTGCTTGATGACCTGACGTAGATCCGGAGCTTGAAATATTCTTCTCCAGGTTCTTTTGCCAGAGAAAGAATTAGTCTTCAAAGAATGGAAAAAGGTCTTGGATTGTTGATGTTGCGGTCGAAACTTGGCATTGATGACACATTAGATCCACGTAGCCAAAAGTTCTGTTCTTCATTGCACGCAGATCTGTCCTCTTTGGGCTATCCAATTTCCCCGTCTTCTTGAAGGTATAAAGATTATGCCAGATCGCACCATTCCTTCCCCGCCCCAAATCCGCAAGCATTACTGTAGAAATAGTCCCGAGCTCGACTTTCAAAAACAATACACTACCAGGACCCCACCGATTAGCTTGATATGTCTAGCTTGAATGTGAGAAACGCATCACGTACCCTGTCACCTCTCATCCGACCGCTGTCGGCCATGGCAGTGCAAGCTCTCTCAGTATCCCCCTTCCCATTTCCACACCAGCAAGAATAGCTCTGTCCTTGTGCTGCCACGGTGGATGCACTAAGTAGAGGTTAAACGTGAGAAAAATGGTGGATGAATTGGGAGAATTACAATAGAACTATAGTGAGAGCTTTGAATGAAACCATCTTGACGTAGGGTGGTAGCTGCCTGAATCGAGGAAAGAATGAAGGTGAAGTGGTTCGTAGTCTGGAAAAATGGGAAGAATGACAGATAATCTGGGAAAGACCACTACTTTATAGATTTTGGCGCTTTCACTGCAAACAAAGTTCTTGGAAGCTCACCTGGAGTGATTCGACACCAATTTGATTTTAGTACTGAAAGACGCCCATTTCCCGTGAAGCCATTTATTTGTATTTCTTGGCCTAATGAAAGTGATACGTGTTGGAAGTCTGCGTACGAACACGCGAGTAATGCTTGTTTCTGTCCCGAGAGAGCCGGACTCGGTTAGTCCTCAGCACATGAGCTGATTTGCTTTCTGGCACAAGCCCAGTGTATATGGCAGTGAAATACTAGATGTAGGTTGTTACCTTTCGACACTTTCAAATCTATCCAGGGGTCGGTTATACAGACAACTGGCCAGCTGGAGAATTAGGGCTCCATCAAATAAAGCGGGCGCTTACGTTTCTGATCGAAAGAAGATTGGTGCCAAACTTTGTTTGAACCTCGCTGTCGAGACGAAACTCAAAATTTTGGCTGGATATCTCGGACACCTCGGATCTGGTTGCTTCAGTCCGGACTGGCTGACCTTATGATTTTCCCAATATGATTAATCTCGCGCAGAGATTCACGATATTGTTTTAAACGACCCCACAACTAGAATCGAGAACCTCCTACCATCTATATGGTGATGTGGTGGCGGGGCGACAAAACAAGACCTCGCTTAATTTGACTTGGCAACAAATGTCTTGGAAGTAATTTTCACGGGCTTAACTTCGCTATCGTGCGTATATTTTGCGATTTCTCTAGCGAAATAACATTTCTTTTCGTCGGTCGGGTAGTCATTTTGGTCGCGCAAGCGACGGTGATTACCCTATTTTCCAACTTCAGCAAAAGCTAAGTTCTAGCATCCACTCAATGGTACAAAACATAGCTGACCACTCCAGGCGTTTCCCAGCACATTTCATGACTTCAGATAGCTAGCTTCTTCAGGTTTTACTCGGATGGTCATCGACCTTCAATAACATGAGTCTTGCAAATCAGATGACAGTGTCCACATTAGCCCATCGGGTGTGGATTGCGGTCGGGAACTCCTCCAGGCGGGGCGACCTACCTGGAGCTTCCTGTCATGTTAAGTCGGTTCGATTAAAGCACGAAGACGCCCCGAAAGCCACCTTCCCAGGTTCCTGGCGTGGACGGGAGCATCCGCCCCACGTTTGGAGTCGGGGAACCCTCCAACCAGGATTTCCTGTGAGGAGCTCTCCTTCTACAGATCTGTGATATCGGGGCTTTCACTTTTGTCACTTTTGACTCGAATGCTCTACCGTCTTCTTTGAGCACGTTCTTGAATAATATCCGCTATGTACACATGACTACTTCACAAGCAGAGATAAGACCCGAGGTCCCATATGGAAGATCACAGGCAGAGCTTTATTGCGCAGTCTCGGATGTAATATGGCTGCAATGTTCAAAAGTCTTTTCCGCTATTACTCTATCAAAGTGTGTTTAGTCTATACTGACAATCTGATTAGAAGAATTTAATGAGCAATACGAGGATATAACCGTGATAACCAAGGCTCGAAGATGACATCCAACCAACAGCAAAGAAGCCAAATCGACCACTCGCAGCTCTGCAGATCCGAAGTCCAGGGCAGCCTCATCTAACGCTTGCTTCCTCTTTCACCTCGTTGACTGCTACCGCCCCTACTTTTGCCGCTGCCTCGGCTCGCAGCCGGAAGGTTGTTAGCTGTAGATGGGCCGACATTGCGTGGCATCGAAGGTGGCAGAGGAAGTTGACCCATGACGGGGCCAGATCGCAGAGAAGGGCGAGTTCCCGCTGGGATTCTGTTCTGGGCGGAGCATCCAGCAGCAGGCGAAGATTGAGAACCAGAACCCAAAGTTCTCGCGGGCGTCCCGTACATAGCTGCTTGCGGGGCAGTTTCGTAGGTACTGACTGAAGTAGTAGCCCCAAGTCCGAGGTCTTTGCGGCTCCAGATGCCCCGGCGCCAAAAAGAGCACTTGATGAGGCAGTCCCATTTCTACGCTTGGCTGGCTGAGTTTGGACTGGCAAGCTGAAGCTAACAACGCTCGCTTGGGGTTGGACAAAGGCGCCGGAGTCAGCATGTTGGTTTTTGCTCGAGGTATATGTGCTTGTTGCGGTGGATGTGTTGTTGACGACTGGCGCAAGGTTCTTTTTTGTGCGAGGAGGGAGGTTGGACTCGTTCGCAGCGGTCTGTCTTCGAAGGCCGACGTTTGAATATGGAGTCTGAGCTATGTCATGGCCGGACAGGGGTTTTGTTGAGGTGGGTTGGACACCCCCGTGCAACGTCACCGCATTAATCTGGGTATCTGGAGTCGCATCAAGGGCATTATAAGTACTGTCGATGTTCATCGGCGACGGGTTGACCAGGGTCGAAGCACCGTTGGGAGTTCCACCAAGCCATCCGACCTGTGGCGTTGGGTTGTCCCTTTCTGCATCGTCTAGAGGATCAGATCCGTTGATGGCATGTAAATGGCCAGACGCATTTGCATTGATATTCTGGAAGACACTCTGAAGCATGCTCCACACTCTCGTCTCCCCACCAGGTGAGATCTGCTCGTTAGCGGTCAAGAAGCATTGAATCAGCCTCAAGGTCAACTCATCAGCCTGGTTGAGATCTCCAATTCCATTCGCAGCGTTGTGTCGAATATGTAAGTAAGTATCGTGGAGGGCTGCCTGATACTGAGCACCTTCGTATGTGCTGATGTTCCATACCATGCTCACCAGAAAATTCCAGACTCCCCCCTCTCCTCCGGGTCAAACCTCGTTGTACGCATTCAGAAGGCACTGGACCAGGGTCATGGTCATCTCGTCGGTCTGTGCAATGTCGTGGCATCGAGCTGCAGCATTCACTTGTATGCGTAGAAACAGGCTATTGATGACTCTGTAATACTCCAGGGCAGTTTTCTCGACCATGAGGTTATGGAAGTACGATGCGATTCTCTGAATATCCTTATCACCTTCATTCGTAATATTCGAGTCTTCTGCGTGTGCTTGAGCGGGACTTATCGATGTGGAAGTAGCGGCGGTAGCTGGGATGGACAGAAGGGCTGCTTGTAGCGCGGAGAGTTTCAACTCTCCATCATTTCCCCGTTTAATATCGGCGACACAATCCCTAAATTTATAGCCTTCAGGGCCTGTTGGAGTCTCATCTGGATGCAAGAACGTGAGTCCCGCCGCAGATACCTATTCAAACACTTGTCAGTGCCCTGGTATTTGGCTGATCAGCGGCCCTTACAACTTACCACAGTTTTGCGAGCAGGAATCGGATTATTCTGTGCATCGATTGATCGCTCACAGGTAAAGACCTTGCAGACACCATCCATGTCTTCGACCTACTTGGGTAAGCAGCTTTCTAGTTCGACAAGTGTTCAACTTACAGTGGGAAGACTTGAGCCCATGCTCTTCCGAGCTTCATGGCTGAAGTATAAACAATCAGGACGTCGAGTTTATGTAGCCAATAGATGAGGGCGTACTGGTTGGGGCCAGGATGAACAAGCTAATCTGTCTCAGTGTTTCGAATTCGACAATTAGCGCGAGCAATTTCTCGTTGCTGTAATGTAACTTGTCAGCATATAGAGCCTTCGAGGCGATGTAGAGTAGAGCTCCCAACCTTTAGGAAAGCGAGAGCCACCAAAGCCGTTGCCACCTTAGCTTCTGAATGAGAATCCCAGTTTCGATATTCAGTACCACATATATGATTGTCGATAACAAGCTGGCAGGTCCAAACATCTTTTCCTCCACGCTCAAAAGACACGAATTGCCAGTCGGGGGATCGTCTTTCGTGAGGAGATTGAGTGGTCGGAGCTTTGCGCGCAAAGCGTTCTCGGGTACCTTGTAACGATCCTTCTTTTGTTTTAATTGTCTGTTCTCGGGTCGGGCTCTGTCCAAATCTCCTTCTTCGTTGCGAATGAGGTTCAAGTCTGGCGCGCTGTGATTAATCCATGGGGCGCGTTCAACTTCTTAATCAAAGTCACGTACATTTCCCGCCTACGACATCTGTCTCTTGCGAAGAGCAAGATCTGTTCTGATGCCTGCATTCATGGTGATTGATTCTCGACAACTGGCTCGGTTGTTTTGATGCTACGGCAAGGTAGAGCCTTCCCATGAATCCACGGGGTTCGTGGTTTGCAGAAGGAGAAAAGGTACGAGGCTGACCCTCGCGTGCTCCAGCTCGCGAGGCAAGTCGGGGGCTAGCATGTCTAAAATTAAGCTTAAAAGTGACCGGCGGAATATCTCCTCGTAACAAGACCCGATTGGCTGAGGGCCTCTGGAAGGTAAAAGAATGGCGCTCAGTACCTGGTGAATGCTCGTCCTGGCTTGCGTTCTTAGCCAGGCTAGGTGAATCGCTCTCTAGGACGACTATCCTCCAGCTCCTGCCACTCGACTGTGGCTTTTGCGATATGGAAGTACCTAGCTGGGCAATTAACTTCGCGAATGTCACTTGAGCAAACAAAGCTTCAACAAGTGCTGTACACAAGCAAATGGCGAATGGAAGCGGAAAGGAAAAACTGCAAAGAGCGTGCTGCATCTAAACGAAGCAAGGAGGGAGGAACCAAATTCCAAAGCAGTACATGAATACACTACGCATTAATCACATTCAAGAGATCCTGGCCTTTGTGCCACCTTCCGACAATCTCGACTTGTTCCTCGTACCAACTGTTCATTGTTCCCTAAAGCGAAGTCAGCTTGTCTTCCTGATTCGCATTTGTCAGGGCCAAGAGAACTTACCTCCTCCACGTATCCCATATGAGGCGTCAACAAGACATTACTTCTTCCATCCACACCCCAATTTGTTGTTCTCCATCTTGAATCTAGCGGCAATGGCTCAACAGCAAAGACGTCAATGGCTGCGCCTCGTATAGCGCCTTTATCGAGAACATCCATCAAAGCATCCTCATCTACCAATGGTCCTCTCGAGGTGTTCACGAACAGCGCACTCCTCTTCAATAACTTCAGGTCCTCGGCACCAACGATTCCTCGTGACCGATCACTCAAAACATAATGTACGCTCAATACATCTGCCTCTTTGAACAACTCCTCCTTGCTGACGACTTTGAAGACCTTCTCGCCATCTTCTTCCACGGGCAAGCCTAACGCCTCCGCTTTCTCATCAGCCGTCTCCTGAGTCAAGCTCGAGCTCCACGCCAAAATCCTCATCCCGAACGACTGGTACATGATCTTTGCCACATTTCCACCTAGTCTCCCTAGCCCAAGAGTCGAGAACGTCTTCCCGCTCAAACCCGTCGCGAGATCCGTTTCCCACAACCCGTTCTTAACATTCCTGTCATCACTTGCCAGAAGCCTCGCGATACCCAAGATCAACGCAACGCAATGCTGCGTCGTGCTATCTGGCCCACGTCGCTTCTTACGATCTACAGCAGCTGACGGCGTTCGCCCTGCTTCTCCTGCTCCCGTGACCGGAATGCTGAGGGCTTTCGCGGCGGCCATGTCGATTGATGCATTGCGGCCACCGGTGGTGAGGAGGAGCTTGAGATTTGGGAGAGATTTGAGGAGGTCTGCTGGGAAGGGTGTGCGCTCTCGCATGGAAGAGATGACAGTAAATGGTTTGAGACGCGTGATGAGGTCTTGTTTGGTGGACTCCGGAGTTGAGGGGTTGTTGAAAGCGGGGAGCGTGTCTTGAAACGTGGTGATCTCAAAGGTGGGCTTGAGAGACTCGAAGTGCTTAGCTGCTATTCCTTGGTAGTCATCAAGGATTGCGAGCTTGATGGGCCCCTTGGGTATTGGAGGCATGTTGGCGAGCTGATGAGGCTGTTCTCGAGATGATTTCTCTGAGAGGTTCAGTATATCTCTCGTTTTGGAGGAGGAGTGTTTGCTATATGATGTTATGTCGGAATGATGTTTGTTTCTGACCTGATATCTTGGCAGCCGTGATTGTTGTTTGGTAGATGTCGCGAAGGGCCGAGGTGAAGTTAAAGTGGGGTAAATATTCTTCCGAACATCAGATTAAGCTTCATGACGCAATCTTGATGGTTCGTCAGCCTTTGATCTCAAGCGAATAGTCTCATCATAAAGGGCGATAATGTCCGTGTTTTGCCTTTGCTTATTTCGTTCCTATAACTGTGCAAAGGACGACTCGTTCTAGCCTGACTCTGCTTTGGTGCCACAGACGAGGGCTGCGGTCCAACGCAATGGCACGTGACTATACGATGCCTCGATGGTTGGTAAATACTTTACCTATAATATTGTGGTCTACTTACAACGAATCAGTCTCATAGCATTGGATAATGGAATACAAAACTTCGAGGAATATCACGTCACATGACTTTCACTTTTTGGGAACATAGGTAGGTAATCAGAAGAGAGCAGTGGATTCTATCAGCGCGAGAGCAGACGAAGACATCATGAGGCATGTTGTAGACATGTAAGTCCTGTTATACTGAGCTTGTTTACGATTGACCATCGTAAGTTGAGAGTCTCATCTGGTGGCTACTTCGTGGTGGAAAGAGACAACGCAGATCCCATCAGAGCTATCGACTGTCCTCCTTGAAGAAAGCACAGATCTGCTCGCCGCATTCGATAGACCGCATTTCAGATCCAACTTGATGCTTAGCATCAGGTCTTCCCTCCACCGCATGGTTCAGATCATCCAATAGCTCCTTGATCATACCCATCATCGTTGTTTTACCATCGCCTCCGCCGTACTGCTCCTCGTAGCTTGTAGCTAGATCCTCGCAGAAGTAGATGCCACCTGGTACCACTGCCTTGAAGAGAGTCTCGAGTGAAGTCATCTGCTGCTGCATTGTATGTCCCCCGTCATCGATCATGATATCAAAATTCCCTCCTGTCTCGCTTAGAAATCTGTCCAGGAATGCGGCGTCCGCTTGATCGCCAGTGAAAACTGTTGCTCCAGTAGTCTCCTATCAGGTTCAGTCGAGGTCAGTGACGTTTTCAACCACTTCATAATACAATATGCAGCCGGGACTGGACTCACAGCCTTCCACTTTTCGGCACACGCAGCATCATATTCGATGAAATACTGTAGTTAGCAGTCAGCTTTGGCTCATCAAAGTAATCTGGGAATACATAGAGGGCAGACGCTTACCAGATCAACGTTGGTGAAGTATTCAAGCCAGGTATGGTACGATGCACCAGGGCCATATCCCATGTTGCATCCCAGGCCAATTTCTAAGACCTTGATTCTTTGGTCTCGGAGAGGCTCCAGGTACTTGTCATACACTTTAGATAGGTCAGTTTGCTGTGAACATTGCGGAAGCTCGAGATTCTTTTTGATCTTACTATAATTATAATGATGGGTTGTGACTTTGTCGGTGCCGTGTTTCAATGCAATGTCCAGGAAAGAAGGACTGCGAAAATGTTAGCGATAGGAACAAGTCATGAGACAACAAGAGTGCTTCGGCATGGCACTTTATCTTCCGAGAGTATCATCGTACCGATCATTAACTTTCTGTGATGTGGTGCGGTCGGGAACCTCCTCCCCACTGCGATTTGGTGGGAGAACTTTCTTTACTTGAGAAAGAACAGTTTCTGAGGACTGCCACAACGTAACGATGAGTGCAAGAATCGCAAGTGAGGACGTAACAAGCATGCACAGTCCCATTCTGAGAGGCATGATTAAGGAAATTCTTGATAGGAGATTGTCGATCTGTAGATTTGGTTTGGCAAGTGGCAGCACCTTGGTTCATATCGAAGCTACCAATACTTCATGGCAAAGTTCCTAAGGAGACCAGCGAGTGCGTTGCCTAGAAACCAATATCTTGGCGACGGTCGAAGACAGGGTCATGTTTCATGACGCAAAGAGCAGACCTTTTTACGAGCTTAGAATAGATGTGGCTACAGCCAAGGGGAAAGGAAAACAAACACCTACTTGCCAAGAATCATCCAAGAATGTCGATGTTTACTCCCGTAAAAGCCAAGCCATGGCAAAAACCCAGCCGCCCCTTTTGGGACCCTTGCTGCATTAGTGATGACGAGTCACCTGCCGTGAAGCTAAGCGCATGGCTGATGCTGGAGACTCTTGCCGGTCTGTCATACCCATGTAACTGCTAATCGGTAGGTTATACTAGTTCCCTTCTTAACGTCCCATATGCCCTTCAGCTCTGGTCGGTCGCTAAAGAAGCTCAACGCCTCGATACTCTCGAATCAATCCGCAAGACCATGATCATGGATTTCTACACCACAAACCTTTTTGCTTTTGTAGCAGTTAACACCCTCTTCTTAATTCTCAACTGGAGGAGGAGTCATCGAAACCACCAAGATGATGTTCCTAAGAAAGATGATTTGCAAAGTTCAGAAGGTGCTCTCGATCAACTTAAAATCAAATTCCTACCCGTCTATCTGCTTGTCAATGGAGCAGATTGGTTACAGGTCTTGCTCTCAGTCTTTTGAACCCATCGGCGTCTCTAACATCTCGCAGGGTGCTTACATCTATCCGATATACAAAGGCAAGTCTGACAAGCACTTTTCGGGATGGAGATAATTGAACGGATGGTGCTACGCGTGAGACCAATTACTAAACTCGTATAGATACGAAACAGCTTCCTGAAGAGGTAGTTGCTGCACTTTTCATGACTGGCTTCATAGCTGCTGCCGTCACTGCGTCCTTCACTGGTATTCTGGCAGACAGATTCGGGCGACGGTTTGCTTGCTTAGCATTCTGCATCATCTACTCCCTCTCGTGTTACACACTACTTTCCAACAACATCGTAATACTGTTTATCGGACGATGTTTAGGAGGTTGCAGCGCCACTCTGATGTACTCGGTCTTTGAAAGCTGGCTAGTAACGGAGTTTCATCAGGCCCTTCCTGACGAACCGTCCACGTCGTTGAGCAACCTTTTCAGTACCATGACTACATTCAACTCTGTCGTGGCGATCTCAAGCGGCATAATCTCAGAGTTTTCTGTAGACATCACTGGTACTCAAACCGCTCCTTTTGGAGTCTCTGTTGGCTGCCTGATTCTTGCATTCGTGGCAATTTGCCACAGCTGGGTAAGTTTGGTCTCTGCTTTAACGCCTGAAAAACATGGCTGATCATCGAAAGGGAGAGAATTATGGGAATTTTCACCGGGGAAAAGATACAGGGATCGGTGGTGTGTTGGAGCAACAGGAAGCGCCTCCGAGGCGGTTCTGGAAAGACGTCCTGCAAGGTGCGGCAATAATGCGAAGAACCACAATTGCTGAATACTTGCTGATGATAGGTTTAGATCCGCGGATTCTTTCTCTCAGTCTGACGTCTGGTGTTTTCGAAGGCGCCATGTACATCTTCATATTCTTCAAGTTCCCAGCCTTAAAGTTTGCGCATGAAGGTTCTGAGTCAACGACAGGTGAGCTGCAGAGCGAACAACTACTGTGTAGATATCCCCTATTTGCTTTCCTAGCTGACGAACTGCAAGATCTACCTTTTGGCCTCATCTTCGCAATTCTTATGTGTTCATTGATGCTTGGATCGATGCTGCATAGCCTCGTAACCAGCGCCAAAATATCCATCGCTCCTCCAAGGCTGCTAATCTATACCCTATGCATGGCATCCTTATGCTTCGCGGTGCCGATTGTGGTTCGAGATGAAAGGATTACTTTCTGGTGTTTTTGTGCTTTCGAGGTCTGCTGTGGTATCTACTTTCCATCTATGGCTCATCAGAGGGAACGGATCATTGAAGATGGTATGAGAGCTCGAATGTATGGAATAATGAGAATCCCGCTCAATCTTTTTGTGGTCGCTGTTTTGGCTACCACGAAGGAAGGTACGAACATCCTCTCCATCCCAGCACAGTTTTGAAGCTGATACTAATCAAAAAAATGCAGGTCTTGCTCATCGAGATATAGTATTTACTATTTGCAGCGGCCTTCTGTTATTTGCAGGAGCTATAAACTCCGTGGTGTATAGAAGATTCAAATTTCCCAACAGAAATGTCAACGCTGAAGTTTGAGGATGCCTGTGGCAAGGGAATCATTAAGCCTGTGGCGTGTCAGATTGAAAGACGTTAGGTTGATCATGAAGAGCTTTGGTGAGTGAGGCAAGGTGCCATAGGGAGATATGGGGGAATGATTAGGCGGTTGACCAGGTTCAATAAAATCACTCCACCTTCTCATAGCCGAGCTTCTGGATAGTTATGGGTGCTTGCATGAAATGCCAATCTCTATTACAGCCAATTTATCCGAGACTACATGTCTACATTGTCTATTCATACAGCGTCCCAACTCTCACGAGGCAAATAGTGTGGTAGCTCGTCCGTTTCTGGCCTCCGTTCTGACAATTCTTCTTCGGCCTGTTGTGTTCGTTAGAAACTCTCCCGAGGTGAACATTGACGGCACATACAATACCACTACTGAAGTTTGAGTCCATTCCAGCTGTATAGGCAGGTGTGACAGCTTCCCAGTCTGCCCCTGTGCATACTTGGACTGGGATTTCCAGGTGGAAAACATGGTTCGTAGTATTTCGTAAGGTGATGGTTGCCTTGATACTATATCTTCTTTGTATGAATGGTGTTGAGAAGGTAGGTACCAGGCAAGAACATTCCTTCTGCCAGAAATCAACACTGAACGAAGTCACATGGTCCTGCACCTTGCACTCTGCAGTTTGTTAGTCTCATGGTTACAGGTCTATGCTGCTAGGCTTGTAACCCACCGACGTTGTCAAGTAGATTAGGATAAGTTTCCGTTTTCCATGCTGGGATGTTCAATGTCCAGGACTTAGAAGGATACTCCTGTACTATTTCTGTGATCCAGGGTATATGTCTAATGTGAGCAGAGGTTGGCTGTGTCTTCAACTGAGAACGTGACGTAAGTGTCTTTGATGTGAGTGCAAGTTGAATCTGAAAAGTTCCGGTCACTGGCTTGAGGGACTCGCCTTGGCGATGTATAATGTCTTCGCATTTGGCTTTGAAAGTCAAAGTGGTATGAAGCCGTCGAGTTTGTTGGCAGTACTGCAGTGGGTTCGGCTCGCAGAGAGATAGCTCCAAAGATCTTGAAGCCTTGCCGAACAAATTGTGCAGCTTTTTCGAGTGTTTGGCCCTGTAATCACGAGGAAAGTCCTGCAAACACATCGGGGGTGACGGTAGATAACATGGTTTGAGGATGATCTCTTCCGTGCAGCTCGCCCTGATGCGATCAGTACTCCACAAAGCGGCCTTGAGCATGTAGCGTATGCGGCCGCCACTCCCTCTAGGAGAGACACTTCTCTTGCTATGGCATGAGCAAAGGGGCGTTACTGTCGTTATCGATGGAGGCGTGTCTCCTAATGGGTGAGACCTGGCTGGGAAACAAAATTGGAACTCTTCCACCCAAACAGCAGGTTGCTCGCAGTAGAGAGCTCGCACTTGATCAAGATTAAGGAACTACAGAAGAATATTCAGTATCACAAAGATCCTTGACTGAAAGAACTGAATCTCACTTTATGACTGACGGTTTTCAACAAGGAGTCTCTGCTTTCGGGAACAGCAGCAGTAACTGTCCATCCCTGGTAGCTTCCTTATAACACTCAAGTCAATTGAAGTAATATTTTCAATAGGGCATTCTCTACCTTACCTTCGATGGCGCAAGACATGGACTCTATCGCTCTTGTTCCGGCGACTGTGAGTAGCAATCGAACAGTGAGTGCTCCGGTGGGCTCATATCTGATGGGGTTGAGAATAGCAATTCGACAATCTGAATCACAGGTCATCTCTGAATAGTTGCCCATAGCCAGTGTTGTGACCAAAGGGATTCAGAGGTTAGAAATGATGCCGAGTTTATAAGCGAGCGCCAACTCGAAAGCAAGATAAGTGCTCTTCAGAGTCAAAATTACCACATGACCACTTGATCTCATACATTTCGTGGATGGCTCCGTCCTGGCTCTGAGCCAATGAGCCCCGGGAAGTCATCGGGTTGTTTCCTGTCGATCAGACATCAACTGCGGGGGAATAGGCGAGGCAGGGCTTTAGGCCCAAACTCGAATTCTGCCCGGGCAGCATCTAGCTTGGCGCGTACCAACATATGCACCCAACAATTGTCACTTGATGGACTTCTGCAGAAAATTCCCCCAGATCCATATCTTGGTTGAGGTCATTGGCACACCGACGCGATTACAAGCCCACGGGCCACCTGAAATCAAAGCTTCACAGGGTGATTGCCCATTTCGCGTGACCAGAGCATACAACACAACAAAACACAAGAGCAATTAAAGTCATTGATTGGGCCTGTCTATTTCACAAACACCTTTTTAATCAAAGATTTTGCGGCTAACACATTCCCACCTTTGAATGGACTGGCAAGCTGCAGTAACTATTAATGCCTTAGTAGTGGTCATTTTCTGGGCCATCAGCTGTAAGGGCATCTAAAATTCTGGTACACACGGCGCCCACTAGGCTTCCAGTCGTACCGCTACCCTTACATTAGTTTTTTTTTTGGTTCAGGGCATTGGCATGCCGAGATCGGAAAGTCTCGGATACTCATTTCCGTTCTAAGATTGTCTGGCTCTCATTCTATGGATCAAACTTAGTATTTCTGGACAAATTTACTGACAATCATGGGTCTAGCCCCTAACATGAAGATGCCAATGTGGGAGCTCCTAATCAACTGTCAAGCTTGAATACCTACATTCATTAGTATCAAGAATGGTCGTTTTTGGATCTAAGGAAGTCAGATTTGCAGCTGCGATAGACCAAAACATGATCCCCTTGGAAGCGATGAGGTTTGTAAACAAGATGGATTCAAATTATTATTGACTTCACAAACGAAAGAAAAATCTGCCCGGGCAGAAGACGCTTGATACTTGGCTAATAGCCATGGGTAACAGCCAAGTTCCCTTCCGAGGCGAGATGTGATACAAGTGACGACCACTTCCAGGGTATCCTGAGCTACCCATCACCAGATATGCTTGGTCTCCTTGGTCGTTTGGTTGCAAATACTTCAATGACGTGAGAGGATTGTTCGATCATGGGTCTGTCACTGCCAATGCGCCTACAAGTCGCTGGCCTCGCTTAAGAAGGAGCTGGCCATTAGCTTTTCTTGGCTTGCTTACTTTATGCCATGCTCAACTACCGTCAACGAAACAAATCCCATGGCATATGCGTCTTGGTTCGATTCCGGACATACCTGCGGCAGGCAGGATGCAAAGATGCCAAGATCTGTATCTTCATAACTGCAGTAGAAGCATCTAGCAGTAAAAGTCTTTGGTGGAGTTGAGCCGTTACCGAGTCCTGGCGCTCGACTCTATTCAGCGGACGTGCAGCCGCATTGGCTGTTCGATCTTCTATTTTGTCCGTCACTTGAGGATCAAATTATCCCAGGCTTCTCGAATGTAAAATCGCCAACTTCATTGCTCAAAAGGCTGAATGGTCAAGGCAGTATCTGAATTCTCAGAGAGAAGTACTGGTTGAAATGACTCATATTGAAGTACAACTCTCAGGCAGAGTCTAGACTAATCGTACATCGTCCATACGTAAACAACCAGGAACAAAAGGTCAGCACCAATTCCAATTATACTACTCTACTCCCACAGTAGTTTGTTTTGCTCTCGTTGCAAAACATTGATCATCGTGTACTACACCGAGCATTTGAAGTTAGTAAGTGCTCTTTGTCGTGATTCTTAGAAATGGACATACCTCCATAAATCTCGGTTTCCCGGAGCCCACATCTCCAATCCAATTGTCCTCATTATTGACGGGTCGCAGCCCATGCTCCTCCAATGCCGACCACCATGCCATCCAAGTCTTCAAATCCCGGGGACCTCCTTGATTGGAGCCACCTTCATCAAAATGGAGCTCAATGAGAAGCTGACCAAAGGGCAAAGGCTTGTGCTTGCCATTGGCATCTTTAGGAAGCGACCCTATCACGGATGTTAAAGCACCAAACTCTGCCCCTTCAATATCCATCTTCACGATGTCAATGTATTCATGCCCGTTTCTACGCATCAGATCCTGGACCGTGAAGAATTTTGGGTCTCGCTTCTCATCCGTTACCTCGCTGATACCGATCTGGCTGAAATGAGTTCGCGGTAGCTGGTGTCCTGGAATGTCTTCAGCGAAAGAAGCAACAGTGTAGTCGTAACCCCAGATTTCGCAGTTGGTACGTTTGAGCAAAGCAGCTTCGAATGAAGAGTCGGTGCTCACACCGAAAGAGTACACAATGAGCGACGAAGCAGGGTTGCTTTCGGATGATGGACCAGGGGACTCTCTCTCGTATCGAGACATGCCGCACACAACTTTGCCTCCATCTCCTAAGGTGCCGACTCGCTCGAGATCATGAGGACAGAAGAAACTGGGTCTTGCAAAGTCCCATACGTTATAAGGATAGATGTAACCATCAGGAAATCTCGTTCGGGATCCGAATGCCGAAATCATTTGTTGACGATCTTTGACTGACTGTTCCCAGAGCTTCTCAGCATGTGCAAGCCTCGCCTGGAGATGTGGGTCATGACTGAAGTTGTAGTCTACAGAAACCGGTGAAGCAGAAAGGGAATTGATACCCCAAGACTCCGAAGCGTGCGATCGAAAAGTGATTGTAAACAATAGAAGCAGAAGACAAGTCGCTGAAAGAGTAACAAAAAGCTTCGCCATGTTTGGGTGTGAAATGTAGGCTTCCCATGGAATGAAGTGAAAACGTTCCAGTGTGCTGCCAACCGGACGTATTTATAAAAGCAACATAGCCATGGACTCATATAACATCTTCCATCCCCTAGCATAGCCAAAAGGCCAAGGTCCCAAGCATTCCGATGGGGAAAGGGTTACGCGCGGTCGACTTTTTGTGTATGACAGAATCCAAGCTCTGCCAACAGTGCCGAGCTGGAGCTAGCGGAAACGGTAAAAATCCAAAACAAAGAACAGAATACGATATTTTCAAGGATCTTCATGGGAAGACACCATTGGTAGTTTCTGTTTGACATACCTATTGCTGGAGATCATGAGGCGCGCCCGCCAAGATCTCTTGTCAAGATGTTGCTCATAGACTGACGACGCATGTCGGACGGACTGCAGTGGACGGTCGTGGAAATTAATTCAAGACAGTTCCGTGGTACAATTGCTACCTGTTTCAGACTCAAGTAATTTGCTGGTAGACTGGAAACTGTAGCGATGATACAACGTTATAAAAGTCTCACTTAGCCCGTTGGTCAAACGAGAAGTTGGAAGAATAGAACCTAGTTCAATGCCACACTGAGAAGTTCTTGATTGATTTTGGTTATCAAATTCTACAATTAGAACCCAGTGTTTCACTGTCAAGACCACGGATGAGGCTGATTGAGTAGGAAACTGGCTTTGATATGACCATTTCGTCACGTGATTCTAAGACCCTCATTCGCTGCAAATAGTATCGTGTAGAGATGCGGAAGAGCTCACTCAATGATTAGGTGTCCAACAAAGAATTAGAAGAGTTGCTGCGTATCAGAATGTGTGAGATGATTGACGCAACGAGCTTAGGACCCAAACAATGCTCAGGGATCAAACAACCAGCTGCAATAGAGGTGTAATCATTATTGTGCATGCAGACATTTTGAATACTATGAGAGAAAAAAAATTCAAGTCTGCATATCTACTGACTTCGAGAGACACAGGTCTAAGATGGAAAGGCAGCTGGATGAAATCAAGTAATTGAAGTTATGGCCCTGCAAGGTTTAGGAAACTAGTGGGAACTTCTTATCCTGCATATCTTGAGATTTTCTGAAAATTTGTCTAGAATTGTTTCCAATGCATTCAAAAGACTTCATTGATGTCATAAGCCATATTTTCAAGAATGAATTGTTTTCAGGTCTTGTTTGTGCCACTCGAGCTTCTAAACTTGGGCAGCGTCAAATCAACAATCTCGCTTAGGCATTCACCAATCAACCACAGCCGGTCTCAAAACTTTGAGGACGTTCGACTGCCTTTCAATTCTGCAGCAGCACCCTCGACTTGCATTTACCAACCTCTTCAGCATGGATCTTCAGACATTATTGGGTTCGATAAGCTCTCCTATGGATTCGAAGGGGCCAGACAATGCTCGAATATCCCAGCATATGCCGAATGTCGCAAAGTCACGTCAGCAGGCAGAGTCAATTGCCAATATGCCGCCCGCTTTCTCGACCAACCAAGCTCTAGACTTGAGTACATCCCCAGCGGAAGGTAGCACTTTGCCGACTCAGACAGCCCCAGCTCCTTCGCACGCGACCCACCTTTATCTGCCAAGAAAGACTGTGAATGAAGATGATTACTTTGGAGACGCTCACTTGAGTCGAGCCAATCATCACTCCAACGGCAATCCCTCACTCCCAGAAATCTATTCTTTGGTTCCATTGCCTGGCCCGCAGCCCATAGAGCAAGTATCGAAGTACAACCCCACGCCAGTGCAGATGGCAGAAATGAAGCGTAGAAGCGAATGCTTGCCGCCTGTTACGTGCAGTCACCCCAATCTTGTTGTGTCTCGGGGCCACGAAGAGCTCAGACCACCATCGAAGAAGATCTACAGAGACGACATGGACCTATTTTTCAACGTTTTCGCAAAATGGGTGAGTCTCTGCACCCTATCGCGTCTCTATCGAAGCACCTGCCACTTCAGACGATCACAAGAACTGACATACCCTAGGCTTTCAAAGTTGATATCGATTCTGAAGCCGCAAAACGTATGTACGATGTCCTCTCCAAGTTCCAAACTCAGATGGATTTCGCGAATCGCTATCCTGTTTCTCCACCTATCGGCCATGCCGCACAGAACGGACTCGATCTCGGTCGCATGATCACCCGCCGCGCATTCCAGATCAAACAAGAATGGATGGTTCCAGCAATCAACCACTTCTTCATTACCAGCCAACTGAAAGCCGAGCAAGCTCTGAAAGCAATGGGCGAGGAAGCTTTCGTCGCATATACTGAATGGGGACCTGCTAGTTGGATGGACGCTCAGCTCAGGGAGAAGTTCTTCTTCGAGTTTGCGAATAGGTCGCTTAAGGCACACTTCTTGGAGATGGAGGAGAAAATAAAAGGTCTTGCGGCTGGTGGAGTGGTTGATACTGGTGATGATGAGGATCATGGAGAGGACTACAACGATGGACAGGGTCGGTTGATGACGGACAAGGAAGTCGCTGAGGTCAGCTATTACATGGACTTCGTTTTCATTAAGACTGGAGGAGTGTCTCTTGGGCTTTGATTGTTATATGGTATATGTACAAGTTCTAGCTTTTGCCTGGGAAACCCACAGATGATGGATTGGGTTTGGACGGGTGGACGGGTGGATGATGGCTACCAGCACGGCTGTAAGAAACCGAGAGACTTTGACAAACAATGAAAAGCCAACCACTATGAACAGACGTAGGGGCTCCAAACTTGGCTAAAATACCTTTTGAACATCCCAAACAACAGGATCTTCACATGCGAGGATGCAGCTTTACACTGTTCGATGCTGCAAATTCTCATTGATAAATCCCAACTTCCACCACGTACACAGAAAATAGCAGGCTTAGTTGCTGGTCATAGGTATTCTAGCTTTCCCATATCATACACGTCTTGCTCATATCACTAGGAAGGCTGTTCAGATCAATTTTTACTCTTGTGTTGTGTTATTTGTTTACTTCTTCGACCCGCCCAAGGATTTGACGATCATGTGACACCTCCACTCACCTTCTGCCTTACAGGGTTAGACGGGAACTCCAAGGACGCATACTCCGTGGATCGAAATTAATTTTGTGACGAGATAGACTATAGACTTGAGACACTGGCTATAACATTGAGATGTCGAAATTATGTACGAAATTACCTCTGGACTAGTAACGAGGTTCGGTGCTGCACGCACCATGTTGAGCATTGAGAGCGAGCAAAGATACACCACGTCAAAGCGATTACGAAGTGTAATGTAAGAATGTGAATTCTATCCTAAAATTCTACAAGGCAAAGCAGTTGATTTCCAACCGTACAAGCTGATTTTCGAGTTCAGACTTGCTAGAACATCGACAAGGCTATCATTTCACCTTACGAGCCTCCTATTTCAACGTCACTAATAACCAGATCTATTGCAAGTTCCAATATTGAATCGGAAGATTCACTACATGGGCTCGGGTCTCCAACATCTAAATATAAGCTTAGCCGGGTTCTTCGATCATCAAGCGACATCAAAACCAAACACCAACATCGGCAACATTTCAACACCTCAACATATACCTTCTCACCACTTCCACCAATAATCGAATCTGTCATTAATAAATATCCGCAATGACAACATATAGGGATCTACATACGGAGAGTCCTTGGCAATCCAGATCTAGATCCCACGTCACACTGCTGTCTCGCCGGGTCATCTGCTTGTCGCCTTCACCGGCACAGTCTATTATATCGAACCTTTCGCAGTTCTCAAGAACGCTGTCGTACAAGACGTCTTCTACATATCCGGAGATCGAAAATCGCACCCGATCGAGGTGCCAATCAAGTACTCCCCGACTCCACAAAAGGAGAAACAAGAGAGGAAATGAGAAGGAAAGAGAGAAGGCCCAGAAACAGTACAGAGAGAGAGGTGGAGAAAGAGGCGAGCAAAGAAATGTTCTTGAGAAGGAAAGCCAAGAGAGACAGGACAAGGTGGAGAGTTCCGCTGAGGTCAGGACGGAGCCACGCAAGGGAAGGAGACAGAGGATGGCGAAAGGTCCACCACCAAACAAGCCTCCTATCATGTCCCTTGCGGCTGCGAGCACAGCTGCCAAGTCTGATCGCGAAACACTCGATCATAGCATCGAGGCCCAAGAAATACAAATGAGCCAAGTCCATGAGTTCATAGCCATCTGGTATGCTTTGGTTAGTGCGAGGTTTCTTATCTCAACAATTCTCCCCATGTCAGCGACTTATGAGAGTCGTATACTTCTAAGTAACTTCAAATATGGATTCTTGATTCAGAAACTACCAAGATCGGCTCTTAAATCAGGCGAGAGACGCATGCTAATTTGCTCTCAAATAGGGCTACTTGAAAAGCGAGATACCCTTTCCACCTATTCCCGAATCTGAAGCCTCACCCAACCAAGTGACTAATTTGGCCCGTATCCTCTTCACCTGGATGACCAAGGACCCCAAGCCAAACATCTCAACTGCCAAGAAGTACGGCCATGTGCTCGGAAGACAAATTCTTCATGCTTGTCTGGATGTCGCGATCACGGCTGAAAGCCTGTACGATCTAGTGAGAGATGTCGCAGAGTTCTTCGTCCATTATTGCGACGAGTTGGAGGCTGAGGCCGGAAAAAGTTCGAATCAGAAACGAGATGAGAACGAAGGATGGCGTGTTGGTGGTGATGGGAAGGCCAGGGGAATGGGAGAATACCTGAGGATGGTGGTCGAGGAGAAAGAAAGGAAGGAGATGAAACTCCCATCGTGGGGAAGGATGATCACAGATGCGAAGTTGTTGTGGGGTTTGTTGCAGGGAGCATCAGAGGAAATTGGAAAGGTCATGAATGAGGCGAAGAGGACAGGCATTTGACGGCAGACGGGCAAGATGGTCCTTGAAAGGTATGCTGATGTGTGGACATGGCGGCTGGACTGGGGGGATCTGCTTCGGTTGGGACCGTGAAGCTGATAGCGCTGAATTCGATGATATGCAATGGGATCTTGACTCGAGTGGTTGCTGACATGTTCCTAGCTTCTAATCAGCGAGTCTTACATGCATAGTATAAACTAATATATTGGCGATATCCTTTCATACCTTGTACAACGAAGTCAATCTAGCTTCATACTAATCTCTAGAAAGTCTACCGAAAAGCCGAGATAGAGTGTCAGTGCGTGGAGACTCCTTCTCGCAGATATCGAATGCTGTGCCCTGACATGAATGGATTATTATTGCATTATTCTCTAATATATCCACACCGACTTCTAGCTCAATGTCAATATCAAATGTACCATCATCTGTTCCCTTCCAAGGAACAATCTCGCTGAAAATATTGACACGGAAAGAAGGAAATCGAAAGAAGAGGCATGCATGCCCATCTACTGCTACTGGGCAAAGAAACACCAAACGCCTTGCCAGGTCCTGCCCCACCCAGCTATGAACACAAACGAAATGTATATACGTAGCAAGAAAAGCCTTCTTACAACTGAGACGTACTGCTCTTTGCTCTGAACCTCGGCAGAATCAGCAGCACCCTCTATTCCTCCTCCGACTCCCGCTGAGTGTGAAAACTTCTTCCCACTCCCGCATACCTCCTAAAGTCCCACCCCCCAGTCCCCATCCATTCCTACTCCTCGGTTTCCTTCTTCTCCTGGCACCCTCATCAACAGTCATCCCACTCTTGACACTTGCGCCATCCCCATCTCCCTGCCACCCCCCATCGCCATATTGTATGCCGCTCATGGGATCATCAGGATCTATCTCCCCAAGTTCGATCTTCGTTAATATCATCCTCGCTAGACGATTGAAGACCTCTTCAACATTATCTCCACTGAGAGCTGATACCTCGACCGACACAGGTACGTTATTGCTGCTTGCCCATTTTGATGCTTCCTCCGCACTAACCTCCCTTCCATCCGGCGCAACACTTGCCCGCAATTGTGTCCCTAGCCCAAGAGTTCCAGCCCCAGACGCAGACCCATTCGTAGATGGAACGGACCCTCCAGCATTGAAAGGAAATGACGAGGCTTTACTGCTTACACTCGATGGTGTAGCGGGCGGTAGAGGCGAGCTTGTATCGATCAATGTCCCGCTATCTGCCAAGTCCGCCTTGTTACCTGCGAGAAGAAGAGTGAGGTTTGGGGATGCGAGGGCTCGTGCGTCGTTCATAAAGGAGGGGAGGGCTGTGAAGGTATTGTGGGAGGTTATGTCGTAGACTAGAATTGCGCCAGCGGCGCCGCGGTAGTAGGAGCGTGAGACGGAGCGGAATCGTTCGGTGCCTGCTGTGTCCCAGAGCTGGAAGGAAAAGAACAAATTAGCTGGGCTCTAGCTGGAGGAATGGAGGGGCTCCCAAGAAGCAGAGGAGGGGAAAATCTGTATATACCTGGAGTTTTATCCGCTTCCTCCTCGCGCCTGTCCCAACTCGTATTATCTTGCTTGCGAACTCAACGCCTATGGTCTGTGAAGATACGATTCTCCATTCGTTTTTGACGAAGCGGTGCAAGAGACAAGATCTAATTCCCATTGTCAATACAGCCTCCTCTTCAAAGGATAACTGAGATGGCACGTACTTCCCACTCCCACTCGGCCCCAGCAGAATGATCTTCGCCAGATAATCGTACATGCTGCCCAGTTCCTGATCATTCCATCAGCATTTATTCTTCTCTCGCAACCGCGCAGAGAGGTCAACAAACCTGATCGCGCGCCGTCCCTCCCGACTCGTCGCTCGCAGCGGATGATCTCCTCGGGCGCACCATCTTGTATACTCTTTCGTCGCTCTCAGCGGGGGTTTGGTATCTCGCTGTCGTTATCGTCTTCTCACTTCCTTGTTTCTTCCCTCACTCACTCCGCGGTCGTCATTTCAAGCCTCAGATCCCTGCTGTTGAAGCGTGTGATTGATGCGCGATGTCGTTGTCTTATCGTCGTCTGTCGGCGTTTGAGAGTACCATGTCCGATCAACGCTTGGCTGTTTCGGGAAAAGTGGCAGGCAAGTTGTGAGCCAAGGTTGTTTATTTGACTGTCAACTTCATCTCACATCATTCTTCTCTTTTGTCCATTACTTTGATATCATCAATCGAAACAAAAATCATCATGAAGATTGAAGGCAGAACATTCATCGTGTCCGGAGGGTACGTTTCCCTACATTCCAATGACATATCAAGCTTACAGACAACAGGGCATCCGGGCTTGGCCGAGCATGTGTTGAGGATATCTGCCAAAAAGGAGGCTTCGCAGCTATTCTCGATATGAACGAGGAGCTTGCCGCGGAGGTCGTCGAAGAGATCGGTGGTGGGAAGACTAAGTTCTTTGAGGCGAATGTATTGGAGACCGAAAGCATTTCTGCTGCTGTTAAGGGAGCTTTGGCATGGATCAAAGAGACGGGCAAGGAAGTTGGAGGTGTTATTGCTGCTGCGGGCGTTTCTACCCCGGCAAAGGTCGGTTTTTTCACTCATTCTACAATTCTTGTATCATTTTCCCATGATTAATGCCCTTCTGCATAAACGAGTTGTGCACTTTCTCGAGCCGCGGGAGAAAGACCACCGGAGTCGGGGGCTTGGGAGCCGTCACGTGATCTCATGTTGATAAACGGCTTCTCATCCACTCAGTACAGCCCATCTGCGCGCAGTACAGCTTGACTTATAGTCTATGCCTGAAGCTGTCTCTGTTTTGTAGCATCCCGTTCCTCGGACAAGTTTGAGTTCCCTGGAGATTAAACAGATCTAATGAAATAAGCAGATTCTCGACCGCAATTTGAAGCCCTTCTCGTTGGACGACTTTGGTATGTTACATTTCCACTTTCGGTCATATCAGATTTGCCTCCCATATCTCGATCTTTCTGAGTCGATTGGCTAAACTTGATCCGTGTTCTCATTAGACTTTGTCATGAATGTCAATGTCCGCGGCACCATCGATCTCATCCGCCAAGTCCTCCCACATATGGCAGCCACCACGCCCATCGGAGCCGACGGCGAACGAGGAGTCATAATTATGGTCTCTTCTTCCGCAGCCTTCGATGGCCAGCCAGGACAAGTCGCATACTCTGCATCGAAAGGAGCGATTGCATCGCTTACGCTGCCGTTGACGAGAGATCTTGCAAGACATGGTATTCGTGTCGTGACGATTGCGCCCAGTCTATTTGAGAGTCGTATGACTAGCATGATGAGTGATAAGGTCAGAGCGAGTCTGACCAGAGTTATGGAGTTCCCTCGTAAGATTGAGAATTACCTCCATTGGGCAGCAGCCTTTTTTGAAATTTGGGACTAATGACGTACAGTGAGGCCTGGCCAACCACACGAATTCGCACAGCTTGTCACGCAGGGCATCGAGAATATCATGTTGAATGGTGTTGTATTGAGACTTGATGGTGGTATGAGAATGCCAAGCAAGATGTAGTTCTGCCGACAGTTTCATGTGTATGATATTTTTGGCCATCACATTCTCTGAACCTTGCGTAATTGACTCTAGCACTCTGCCTCCACTCACCGGTCTTAATTGCCTCTTCATCTCTGACGACACTCTTATCGTGCTTTCTATTGAGTGTCTCCATCTGAAGCTCTTGTGGCTGAGCAGAATCGATAGAGTGGCCCGAGGAAACACTTCACGTATCTGCAACTGGCAGATTGCTTACTTTTCTGCTACTGGCAATCTTGCCTCAGAGTTCATTAACGGGGGAAGGGTTCTTTCTCTCGAACGATCTTGATACTACTGAACACCTCTCACATTGCATGTTCATTAGCGTCTCGCTTAGCTTTGTTTATTTTGTCGCATCTCCTTCGGCGTGAATCACGTCTCGGCAGCTCAGCATAGTGCTCCGATTTGCCATAGAGCGCCCACGCAATCCGAGGAAATGTCCAATCATTGAATAATTAGACTCATCGTGCCCGGACCGTGGTTTTCCCGGCATCACAACAGATTTTCGAGGAACTCTCGAGCAGTAGCTCTACCCCTGAAGGCAGTTTTCGAGGTAGCCCTTCTGTTCGATGGGTCTCTGTGATCTAGCTAGTGCCCTCAACGTGACGTCCACCCGAGCTCGGGATCGTCTTGGTGGCTGGAGCACTTCTTCCCTACAGTCAGGGAACCAATATCATGTCCTCGGATGAGCATGAGCAACATAAAATGACGGTGTTTGAGCACTTGTACGGCCAAAATATTAATCAGCAAGATCCGAACTGTCTATAATTACACCAAGAATGCCATAGTGTTGCGAAGAGGCTTAGTCTGGTGTCAGCTTTTCCAGCGTCATAATTGATACTGTATTCTCCAGCTATTGATTAACTCGTCTTGTTGAGTTTCTAAACTTACAGCTGCTCCAGACATGTATCTAGTCTATCTTCTCCACTAGCGACTTTGCAGAGCCACCTAGTGTCGAGTCCAAATACATCATCTGAGGTACGCATGATCCTGCCCCCGTGAACCTGTTGGGACGTCCTCACTCATCTCATGACCTGATACTGAACATTCGGTTCAAAAGTCTCACAGGTCACTTGACTCGCTATCGCCAATGCAGGTCCCTAGCTCTTCATTCTTGTGCGAAAAGAGATCCCACAGCGTCATTTCAGGGCATACTTCATACCAGTCTGACCGCCTGGAACTGTTAATCGGCAATTTGACCTCGAGTATCGGTTCTCCACTTCTGGTCTAGTGAGTTGCATCAGCCTCCCGTCGTCGAATCCCGTCCGCTGGCCTGGTAGTCAGAATAACGCTTCCTAATGAAGGTCACGTGGGACTTTCATTTTTGACAAAAAGGTCATTGTGATTGTTTGTTCGATAACGGATCGAGCTATGTACTTCTTCGTCTCAAACTTCGAAGACTGTTTTCTGAGAGTTTTCGGTCCTTTGCCCCTTGTTGAAGCTCATATTCTACCGACAGGCGGCCTTCGCTTTAGTGTCTAGATTTCAGCAGATGAGAAGCGGCTGTGCAGTGGGACTACGCTCCAGCTCATGATAGAAAATGAGTATCGGTGAGTCCCTACAGGTCTTTTGACACGAATTGAAACCCAATGGTAGCCATGGATATGCACGGATGAGAGAGCGAACAAACGTCTGCGCGCGCTTTCTTTCCCTCGGCTGGGTATTCACCACAGCGACGATACCCACACAGCCAATTTTTTCCAACCCATTGGGCACTTTGAAAACACCGTCGCGCTTGATTTTTTCATAGATAATTTTGGTTTCGCGGAGTAATGTCCATTCAGCAATTAGTTCTACCGGTCCGTCTTCTTTCGAGCTAATGAACATCAGCTTCCCCGCAATATGTGCGGCGTGCTCCGGACGAGCGGTAGGAACGTTTCCTCGCTATACCAACTAATATTTTCCTCAATAAGAAGCAAGACAGTTCTTCATCCAACGTATCTGATAGTTGTATGTTCCATTGAAAGTCATAAACTGATATCTTGATACCCCTTCGATTTCCAAAAATGAACTACATCGGAGACCACCCGCTCAACCTGGTCGGGAAAAGTACACTCTATTTGAACATCTGCCAATTTTTACATCATTGCTGATAAGCACAAACAGTTGCCATTGTAACTTCGGCTGCATCCGAACAAGGTGCAGCAATTTGTCGCGAACTGCTCAACAGCAATGCATTCGTGCTTGGCGTTGACAGCCGTCCTGCGCACAAAAGCACCGAGACAAGCAGAGCGTCGCATTTTCAGTTCTTTCAGTATGAGGCAGAAAAGCCTCTTGTTGGTAGGGATGTGCTTGACTACGCGGCGAGAATGTACATGAAGGATGATGTGAATTATTTCATTGATGTGGCTGGAACCATTGAGGGCGGTACAGCGGACTTGAGAACTGAGGTCCTTCAAGTTTTCAAACAGAGAGGTGATGGACTAGTGCTCACTATTTCGTCTGTAAAGGATACAGGCAGTGAGGCTAATATGGAGCTTGTAAGTGCGCGATCTCAAGTATCATATGTAGGTTTTTTGATATTTAGGATAGGTTGATTCTATACGAGAGCTAGCGAAGGAGCTACGAAATTTGGGTGTGCGTTGGAACTTGCTCATTCCCGGTGGTAAGTTTGCATCTACCCAGAAATAGATTATTTGAACACTCATTTGTACTTAGGGAATGAGCCAGGCACAAAGGCCAGCTCCATCCTAGACTACAAAACCGAGGCTGCGATCGGGGAGCACATGCAAGCACATTCGGCCAAACGGTAAGAAGGTTTTGAGACACTGCAGAACTTGAGAGTAGAGCTGATGTGTTAAGCAGAAAGAAAGGGGGATACCCTGTAGAAGTCGAGAGGGATATTGCCAACCTGGTCCTGTTCTTGTGTACTAAGCGGGGTAGAAGCGTTAGCGGAACGTTGATGCGAGGCGATGGAACCTGCATCGCACTTTGAATGGTTAAGCATTGAGCCCACTTCCATATGGAAAGGACAGAGAGCGACGCGACGTTTTGTCTTCGTTGAGGAAGGGGCTGCTGAGTCCTCTCACTCAAGGTTCGACTCGCCAGTCACCTTGACTCTTCCCAGTACTGCATAGCCTTGAACATCCAAATCCTCACTTAGGTTGAAATTTGAGGTTACAATCAAAAAGGGTGTGAAAAATTAAAGAAGAGATAAGCGGCAATAGTGGTCTTGCTTAGTAGGAACTTAGGTGGAGAATGGCAAAAAGATTTTACTCTTTTCACCCCTCTCTCAGAATGCACTGAGAACGAACGTAGGAATTGAACCTACAACATAGAGGATTTGAACTGTCTCCCGGGGTAAGTACTTCCCAGTGGGAAGTCGGCCACTCAGAAAGCGGGAACCGGACACCGAAAGGACTATCCACGTGAAGACAGCTTGTGATCCGACACCAGGAGAAGCTACCCAAGGTGCAAGATCGGGAGGACAAGTATGGTATCCTCACAGGAGTGGCAGAAAATTCTTCATGGTGTAGGTGATTGAACTGCCTGCAGAACTCAATCACGTTTCCCGCATCGAACGCTCGCCACTCCCGCTCCGCCATACTTGCAACGGCCGAAAAGCTCATTATTTCGTCGTATGTAGTGGTAGACAGCATCATCGCTTAACCGGCATTACTCCGGCTAAAATACCAAAACAATGATGATATTGTCTAAAGGGATTATCTGTGCATCCGAAACGTTTATTGCAAATGATGAAGATATTGAAATCACTTATTCTTGGCTCTAGAGGCCATGCCTTGGTTTCGCATATCACCGCAATGATTGTTTATTACCGCAGCAACTTTGAATCTGCAAAATTCTATCATCGAGATATAAAAGAAGTACATTGTCGGATTTGCTATATTGCACATTCATCATGAGCAGCCTTGATTGACTTTGTATCCAGGAGAACGCCCGAGTACCAGCGACTGGATCATAAGTGCTCAATGATCCAGTCTTGACAAAGTGACTTTCATGGTGTCTAGTTGTTGAAATCAGGAAACAACAATGAGAAAGCACGAACGCTGGAAGATTCGTTTCCACCAGTGGCATACTTTCAAGCCCCTTCCCATTGGTTCAATCTCGTGAAGCCCGTCGTCGAGGGGCGACCTTGGATCGCATCCCTGCTTTTCCGTGGGTCCTACTGGGCTGCCGAAAGCCACATAGGGAGACATGAGGCTAAGAGGAAAGTAGCAGAGCGGGAACTCTCTTGGTTGTATTCCTGTGATCTTCACCTATCCAGTAACAATTGCCGCTATCTCACCGAAAAGCCGTGTCCTGCCAGCTCACGAGGCCAAAAAGGCAATGGTGTTTGGGAACTCGAGTTGGATTGGACGGCTCTGAAGACACAGTCGGTACGTTACTATCCTCATTTCTAGATTTTCCACCGACATTGCTGGAGACCAAAAGCTAACATGTGGCAACAGATCCCGATCGTACTGCCTCAGTGGAAGACGCCGATATCAGAGCCATTCTTGGCATTCTTCGTATGTTTCCTTCTCCTCCAAACAATACTCATAGATAGGTAGCATATGTTAACTGGGGATGTTAGGGCGAGCCCATGAAACAAGACGCTACGTCCACGAAGGTAGCCGACACCAATATCCTCCTCCCATCATGCACCTGGTTCTTCCCGTACCGTTTAGCTGAATCACAAAAGCCTCCCTCTTCGACGAACAGCACAACTCTACCAAACTATCTCAGAGTTCCCGCAGCTTTCAGATTCCACAAGAAGCGCCCTGCTACCTCGGGTCCCAAGTCTAGCGTCCTCGATACATCCTCCTCGACAGCACACCAGAGTTGGTCTTCTACCTCCGACGCACAGGCTCAAAAGAAATACACGCCATGCGCGTCGGATATGCAGCTGGTAAAATACACTCCGGGACCACGACTTGTCGTGCTTTGGGAAGTTCTACAAATTCCGATAATGATACAACGACTTCTGAACGTCTACACGCCATGCCCTCCAAATATGCAGCTCGTCAAATACACCCCAAGGATGAGCCTCGAGATGCTTTGTGGCGTCAGAGAACGTCTGATCGAGTCTGTTGTACGGAAGGATACCGTCGAGTTGGAATTTTTAGCCGAAGTCAAAATTGAAGATGAGACTGTTGCTGAGAACTGTTTGGACATTACAACAACTGCTGAAATATCACCACAGGAGGTTGCGACATTTGTCGATCGGGACAATACTTGTGAGGAAGCAGTTTTCAGCACCGCAACACCCGCAGGAAGGTCCCAACAGGATCATACATCATCTGCTGATTTCGTTACCACATGCGAAGCCATGGAAACCGAGCAATCGTCGACAACATACATCGAGACTGCAAACAGAGGTGGAGAGATTCCCTTCGTCGGACAGAATGGTCAGTATATGTCGCAAGATCGACCTGGCATTTTCCATCCTCCTTCGCAGACTTTAGATATGGACATTTATGAAGTTACGGACATGCAAGTAGACGACGAATCTGAGCTAGAAATCGAAGACAACGACACCGACATCGAAATGGAAGATGATGATGGATTGGACCCAGCCAGTTTAGCGTGGGAGGTCTCACCCGGCAACTGGACCTCAGAGATCGCGAAATCCTCTGCTCCCGAGACATCCATGGACGTTGGAGCCGGTGGAGAAGAACAAGAAGAAGATACATCTAGAAATGAATCGGAGAATCAAGACCTGAGATTGGAACCCGAACACCCGGTTGACGAGGAGGGTTCGAGCCCCGACTCTGATGTTACGAGAGGGAGTGATGACATCGAAGATCGAAATTCGGATACTGTCTCGGAACCACCCAGTGACTTTGAAGACCATAATCCCTTCGAGGAGGAGGGTAAGGAGGGTACGGATGAAAAGGAGGGTGAGGAGGGCGAAGACGGTGGATATGGTGGATATGGTGAAGAGGGCGAAGAGAGTGAAGAGGACGAGGGAGGCGAGGTTTCGGACGATGCCCAAGATCGTGAGACTTGACCACCTACCCAAACGCCAACCACCACGACTGCTAGCGACGCAGATGGCATCACCAGCCAATTGGAAACTTTCTCGTTGGGCGCCGATTCTGCTCCTCCCCCATCCACCAGCACCAGCATCAGCACCAGCACCAGCACCAGCACCTCAACGGCAGCATCGTCTGGCCCCGGATCGTCAGCTGTTGCAGGATCCAGCCCATCCGCTAATACCGATATCTCCACCGATTTTAGCCAAGCTCGTCGACATCCTGGGGGAGAATCCGACTCCGAGTCTGGCGATACTGGTAAATCAGATTCAGAGGATGATGGAGAGGAGAGGAAGAAGATGACGGATGAGGAGATTGATGAGCTTGCAGATGGTGGATTGTCTAGTCTCAGAGTCTAGAATCTTTAGATGTCATAATGGAGGCAGTAATGCATTGTTGATATCCTTCCACTAGAAGAACAAGCTGGTCCCTGCAGTATTATTGATTTACAATGCTGAAAGAGATTTCAAAAATCATGAGCAGATAGACATCAAAGCAGTATTTGGAAGACTCTTTTGCTGTTCTGAGAGACTTCCCAGTCTCTTAGCTCGCAAGCTGCCTACTGCCCGTAGCAAGTTGAGAGAAATGCTGCAAGGCAAATAATAGACTCGGGTTCAAAGAACAGAGAATGTGGAGTTGTGCTCCAAAATTCAGGATAAGACGAGAACCAAAGGAAGTACAAAGCAGCAAATTAAAAGACGTGCAATAAAAGCACTGAATCTTGAAGAATACTGTTCCGAAAAATCAGAAAGCGCAGCGATACAGGAACAAAAAGTACCCCTCTTCCTTCCATCTGACTGGAATCTCCCAAATCGAGTATCACCGAAAGTCCGCAACTTCCGCATGATCCGCTCCTCAAACCTAGAAAACAAACATCGAAAAAGACCTCGCGGAATGCGAACCTCCATACGACCAAAAAACCATCGCCAAGAAAAAATTACAAAACAATGAAACGTTACCAGGAAAGTGGATCAATTTCCAAATCATTCAAACCCCCCCAAGTCTCCCTTTCCCCTGGATCAGGACCCATTCAAACCTCGGCCCGTCTCTCCACTCCTCGATCCATGAAGCTGGCACACTGGCCGGCGACTGGCATGCCCTAAGCGAAGCGAGAGGTCACCATTCGGAGATAATTGCCCCCCCTGGAGAACGGGAACAGTGGACGGCGAACAAGGCTCAAGGCCTTAATTGGAGGTGGAGACTCGCTTACGTTGTTTTGGAACTCAAAAAATTGGAACGGAAACTGGATTGAGTGGGATAAGAAGAGAAATGATGCGGATGACTTCATCCGCTTCTATAACAGAGTTTGGAGAGGGGTTGGTTTTGACAAGGTTCGGGATTTGCTTGTTCTGATTGTTGGAGGCAAAAGCCGGATTAGGAGAGGCATTTTGAAGAGTAAGAAGAGGGAACACGATGATGGCCAGTAGTTGTCGTATAAATAATGCTTTCCTGAGCGGTCAGCAAAGTAGACAGGAACGTTTTGCTCAACTTGAGAGAAAGGGAGAAAGAAATGTCGAAGAAGAGGATTAAATTGGCCGACGCGCAGTCACACCAACCTATTTCTGTCGATAAAAATCAAGTTTTGAGGACCCGACAGTCTGGTTGGGCGTCAGCTTTAGTAAGCATTGCGAAATTCTCCGAGTCATGAGGGGAAGAGCCTCAACCTTGTCCTTGTCACTATCCTTGTTTTCGTTCTTCGCCGTTGAGTTGCGGGGATGTGATTCAGGGATCCAAGGATGAGGGAGAGTTGGCCGTCTGTCGCTGGGATGTACGAGTACCGCCGTATCCTAGATCGTCAGGGAACGAAAGTTTCGGCAGTTGAGTTTGGATTGATGGTTGGAGGGGTAGAGATGAAGATAGGGACATGGTTTGATATCTCAGGTGTTTGGCGGCGGTGTGCTTCGAGCTGCATTAGGGTTCCTCGGCAGCAGATTCCGGCCAACGGTACGATTCCGCTGAATTGTATCGAAGCGCGGTACAAGCGCGAGTTGATACAATTGCTACAATCTCTACAGGAGTCTTCCATTGGCTATTTGGTCTCTGAGTAGCAATTGAAAGAAGTACGGATTGCGTCTCCCGAGAACGAGGAGAATTCCCCCGTATCTGATCATCGTGGCGACTAATATGTTAATATGAGTGTCGAGTTGGATGTTCATCGCTCGATTGTCATGCAGGGGTGTGAGTGAGGTACTGTGGCATGTCATATGGTTTACAGGGCGCGGCCGCAAAAATTGCAAAATGTGTAGCATCGACTGGTCTAATCGAAATGGATGCTGATGTGTTCAGTTTTCGGTGGCTGAGCAATACGAAAATTAAATGAGTCGTGGCGTTATGGAGGTAGTTTGCGGACCGATTGGAAGCTTGCCATGAAACCTCAGATGACGAGAAGTGTGACATGCTATTCTGAAATATTGGTGGCGTTCATGCTGGTTGCATCGTGTTGTTTCCTTTCGGCACGATCGGAACAAGCATGGATCGTATTCCATGCCGCTGAAGAGCAGAAGTCTGCTTCCTTGCCTTACGCACTTGGTAAGACTTTCGCTCCGGGCCTGGAGCCTAATGTCTTTGGGGACTGCGGGGCAACATGTCTCGTCGTTCATTACCATCGTGAGACTTGTTGTTTTAAGGAGTGCGGCTGTTTGGTTGGAGAACAGATTCTGAAGTGCTGCAATCTGAGTACCAGATGGATTCCACCAGGCGTGACACAAATCCCAGACATCATGCATGCCAACGCGATCAACACTGCAACATGTGCATCGATGGCATAATCAAATATATTGCTCAACACGGCGGTGTGTGGCTGGATGGCCTCTCATTGTAAAGCATTCGTTCAGAGCTGTGAGACACTTTGGGTAGCCAGAGTATCGGGATTGAGATGCAGGTAATTCCTTCGATGTGTGTGGACCTTGCGAACCGGCAAATGATATGTCTTGTTCATATATATCTGTTCCTGTGATTAGATGGTGTTCGGATCCTGAAGTGTTCGTTCGGATGTGAAATGGCGGTCGGAACGACTGGTTGCTGCCGGCTCTGTCTGCGGGGTCAGGGTGGAAGATCATGCAGGCCGAGAGAGATGCGGGCAGTCGAATTGAGGCCTGTAACCTTACCAGTTGACTGTCGGATCCGAGTGAACGGTACACACTCACGAATAGGAAGTGATCCAGCTTCGGATATTTTTTGATCATGAAAGGTGATGGTGATGCAGGTGAGCAATAGCTTGATATGTAGATCTGGTGATAGTTCGATTGAGCGATGATAGGACGCAGAAAGATGCCCGTATCGAGATCCCAGAAATTATTTCTCGCACCTTCCAATTCGAGAGCAGTCATTTGATCGTCTTGTGTCCTGCTTGAGACACAAGGGGTCGTAGTTATTGGCACCCCGTACACCGATCCGATCATCATATGCAGCTGCCCAAGTGCCCCGTTACACAGTCGTAGAGATGCATTTCAGACCCTTGACCCTGAAATCAATCTGGGACACGAGATTTCGTAGACTGTCAATGCCTACGATCCCGTCGCTGCTATTTTCCGGTGCTGGGTACCAGATCCCCGAGACTTGTACAGCCAAAACCTAATCGCCGTTCCCACGGAAACTCGCAGAACGATGTCCCAAAGACCTGGATATTGGGTGTGTGAGCTTGTGGAGGGGTGGAGATGTGCATCGAGATCTGAACTTGTGGTTACTGTGATCGTTGATAATTCCCGGCGATGTACGTGGGAGAGAAGTCGCACAAGGACTGCGTTCTTGGGTCGGCGATTGAAGCGTGATCTTGTTCATCGCTAGAAAGGTGTGCTGAAACATTATTGCGATGTTGGACTCTGAGATTATCTTTGAACGGTATGGCCTTGAGCCCATAAAGTGTCTTGGCCTATGAATTGGGATATCTGGTGTAGGAGAGCATTGAAGTCGTGAGCGGCAGGACATGCAGTACCTGCAGGCGAGGCCAAAGTATTTTGAACATGAGAATGGAAATCAAAGGATGAAGTATGTTGGAATACAAAAGAAGAGAGAACTTTCTCTTCCTTTTTCCTGAACTTGAGGTCAGTGATGAGCGGGCAGGCACGTCCACACACAAGAAGCCTTCCCGGTTTGGACACCAGCACGCAAAAACAATTATTGTCAACAACGAAAAGGCAGCAGAGATTCGGAACAAATAATCCAAATAAACAGAAGTAAATTCAATAAGCTGTTTCGATTCAACCTCTTCAAAAGAAGAGCTCATAAATACCATACCAAGACATTATTCGTGGTAGTTCCCCCCACCAGAACCACCACCAGCGCACTCCGAAACTCCATCAATATCAAAACGCAACACACCTCCTCACCCAACGAAACGAAATCCGAGAAAGCCGAAATGTCAAGCTAAACCTGGCAGACCAGACAACATTGCACCATAACTGACAGTGTCGGTACGAGCAGCCGCTCTCGCCGTCGATCACGGCACTTGCCTCCTGGCGTCTCTAGGTCGAAGTCCCAACCATAACCTCCTGCCTATTCCATATCATGACTTGCAGATCAGGTCAGATCACCGCGAGCTGATGTGCAGTTCGCATTGTGCAGTGCAGACTAAGTGGACGTTCGCCGAATTGACAATTTAATATTGGAGGATTGACCTAGATCATGAGTCGAATGACCATGGTATCGGTACGGTTGGATATTTTGAGTAATAATGTGCGGTTTGGAGGTGGAGGGGACGGGGACCGTGATTTTGGGCAGAGTTGATGGTTGACTGATTTGAAACTCAAATGCAAGATTTTGAATAGAAAGGTAGCCCGGTGAAGAAGCAGACAAGTTTTTCAACAAGACGTGTGAGATAAAGTCGTGATCATACAGAAGAGAAACGGGAAGAACGAAGCAATTCGGAGGAGCAAGACACGGTATCTGACGGAGGTGGCAGATAGACGAGAGAGCTACTTGACTCATGTTCTTCCTCTTGCCCTTCTCCACAGGAAGTACGGCAGCATCTCTCCTCTCCTGCTTCTCTGTTACGCAAATAGCCTGTAACAAACAATTCACTGGCCTCAGAAATACTGGATTCTTCTCTATCTCAATCTCAATTCCCTGATGAGAACTAACGAGGAGCGCTCGCTCACCAAACTAACTACCTTTCAAAATCACTCATGCTCTTTCCCCTAACCTAACCACACACCTCGGCTCAGGCTTCCAACCAACCAAGCAGGCGATCCCTGCAAAGCTCTCAGTCAGCACCAAACTCAATCACCTTCACGAGCGACTCAACCCCTGTCGGGCTGAGTGAGACATTTCCATGTCTAAGCTAGGCAAGGGAGATCCCTGCCAAAAGCCACAGAGCAGGGAATGTGCGTCCCAGCCCGTCGGGTGGGTGGGAAGCCTGGAAGACTTGGAATGATTGGAGAAGGGAAGGGGAAGGGAGGTTGAGCTTGTGCGAAGGCGAGATTGGTGTGCTGTATGGAGGCTTGGTGAAAGGGGAGGGGAAGTGGTGGATTGGTTGATAGGTTGGATGGATTGGATTGGATTGGATTGGATTGGATCGGAACTTTGAAAGGAAGGAAGGAAGGTCTGTGCAGTTGAAGGGAAAGGGGAGGGAAGAAGGAGAGGATGACGATGATGAGGTGGATGAGAGGAGGACGAGATTTCTGTCTAGGGCAGAGGACAGGGAGGGGAGGGGAAGGGAAGGTTTTGGCGGGAAGCGGCGATAGAGAGTGTTTTTCTTCATGTATTTGACGATGAGAGGTACTAAGAGGTTGGATGGATTGATGGATGGATGGATGAAAGGAAAATTGATGATGGGATGGAGAACAGGGGGGGAGGTGTCATTTGGGTCTGTTTGAGTTTGGATAGAATTTGCTAGGCTGGGCTGAGCTGGACTAGGAGATAAGGATAAGAGAAATTGGTTATCTGATATCATCTCGATGAGGGGGTACTTTTGTCATTTGATACCAAGCGAGAAATGAAATGAGAAGATACAGCGCTTTGAAGTGATCAGACGGAAAAACTGAACTGCGGTGAGTAGGATTTGAGGCCAGCGTGCGTGCATATCATCAAACAGCGAAGTTTGGAATCGTCCTCGTTCATTGTTGCTGCATGTCGAATGGGATCATCACATCAGCCGGATCACTGACCCAGACCACTGAAAATCGTACACGGCATCACGCATAAAGTTGACTTCCCCTTTCCTTCTCCCAATTTTTTCCATCCTGTATTATGCGTTGCGTAACATAATTTTCACCTGCAATCCTGCCATCAGATTTCATTGGGTACCGACGGAATATCTCAGACAGGCCCTAGCCAGCGCTTACTGCGATGGAACAGAGAGCTCTGCTTCTCGAAGGTATCCATAATAAGCAAAAATAGAATTGTATCCTTGTACCTCGGTGCTTGACTGTACGTGTACTTTTAACACGTAAAGTTTGTGACTGTGACAGAGGTACATGTACATGCACAAGTACAAAGGTACTGAATCCTTGGTTCAACGGGATGGACATTCGGGAGAGATGGAGTTTGGGTGAGATGAGACCCGGGAAGTTGGATGGAACCAGCGCCATGTGATGTGTGATGTGTGATGTGCTGTGCCGGCGACTTGAACCATCACCGCGGGTGGGTAGGTAGGTAGGGAGGTATTTTCGTACCACTACCCGCTGTTAGGTGGTGGCGTCCCATTTTTGTCAGTCCAGTGCGTTGCCAGCAGATGGAAGAGTGGCTTGAGGCGTACATGTGCACTCACTTGATCCTCGGCTCTGGATCCCGTTCGAAGGAGAAGCGAGGAAGTGTAACAAATACATACCCACCTTGGAATTCTTCCACCCCGCAGGCAGTTGCCCACCATGATAGGTATCCGTCGCCTAGATTGTGAGCTTTAGCTTGCTTTCACCCACATATAGCTTCCGTTGTCATATATTAGATGCAGATGCAGAATCTAGACTCTAGACTCTTCATCTGTCTTGGCAATTAGCTCCCCTCCCACCCATTCCCAAGCAGAGCTGCCTGCCAGGTATACGCAACCATCTGATTGGAGGCCGGCCGTCTGATGGGCCGTGATCATGCATGTATGATTGCATATGCAAGAGGTAGACCTCTCTGCTGGGTCGGACAGGGCTGCTGGCTTATTAGTAGGTGTGGGTGGGGATGAAAGAAAGCGTGACGCTCGCCGGCCTAGCTGTGATGCCTGTGGTTGGTCGTGCGGCTCGGTGTGAAGTTCACGGAGTTTCCAGCTCTGCTCCTGTTCGTCGGGTCGGGTCGCTTTGTTGGTTTTCTACTCGAGTGAGCCCTTGTGATTTGATGCTGGTTCGGTACTAGCCGTAACGTCCGTATGAGGAGTTCTTTTCCAGGGCATCTGCGGTTCAGCTGGAATGCAGTAGCGATCTTCTGGAAGATCATTGCTGGGTCCGTATACTGTCCAGTCATGTGCGGAGAGACACTTTAGAGCAAAGAGAAGGATGTATACAAGTCAGCAGACTTTGTTCGTCCGAATCCTTCGGCTTCGGATCGGCTGAGCCATTTTGACTAACTGGATGTCTGGTTTTGTTGCATGTACTTGGCCCAGTTACCATGAACTGGATCCAGGTGCGTAAGATGGTGATGTGGTAGACACGGGGATTGGGTACTGTACTGTACGATGGAAGTAGCCTGGTTGGTCTTGGAAGTATTGATGCGGCGTAACAATAGACAAGCGTTGGTAACGCAGCGTCAGCACGAGGTTGTGTGTGGCATAATCTGGGATGAGTTTGTTGGTGGAGGAAGAGATTGGCAAGTGGTGAGTGGTTGCAATGATCATGCGGCGATATCGTGAAGCTGCAGTACATAGTTGGATATGAGATGTGCACTTCTAGCTCAGCTGTACCGATGACTTGGATGTGTTGTATCGTGAGAAGAAGAGTGATGGTCGGGTGCGGGTGCGGGCCCCTCACTCAACCCACCTGTGCAGAACGCTGAGTCCTGGTTGGCGAACCAAACTGTCGGGCCTGACAACGCTACCCTCGGACTGGATATGTCTCGTTCGAGAGTCAGGATCAGGATGCAGCAACCGTTCCAATTAAGTGGGAAGACTAAGTACATAAGCAGGAGTAGTTTTGTCTCACTTCTCCTTAGATTCTGGCGCAGCAGAAATTTCATCAGAAGTCATTCCGTTTTGCTGTATGGAAAGATTCTCATAGTGATGGGTTGTGATGGGCATGCAGTCGGGCGTACCGTTGTCTCGGTATTAAATGAATCGTCGTATAAATCAAATGGATGATCTACCCTGGCGCTGGGCTATGGATTTCACCTCGGTATCGCTGGGGTCGATGATCTTCATACAGTGAAGGGCCGAAAGCAACGCTGATTCTAATTTGACTCATGAGTACAGAAATTGAAATGCTGGTGACTTCACCTCCTCTTCCGAGGTCTAGAGACCGAGAAGTTCGGAAGTAACGCGTAGGAACTGAGTAGGCTGCCCAAGCAGATGTTGGGTCTCTTGACTTCGCAAGTTTGTAGCACAATCTCTATCAGCAGGAAAATGGCAAGCCCCCATATCCTAGCATTCTCGTCTTACCAAAAATTACCACGTCTTGACCCCTTGTGACGGTAACAAGGACAAGGATACGCTGGTTTCTTGGGTAGTAGTGGCAGAAGAATATTTCCGAGCCCTGCTTGTTGGTCAGACTTTGTTTTTTTTGGTGGAGCGGCACAGATAGGCAAGTGTGACGGTGTGACTTGACCGGAAAGCTGGGTCTTGTGTACTGAAAGTAAGAAAGGCGGAGGAACAGCTAGAAGGAATAGCGTTGAATTTTAACTTTTAGCCCTCTCGATTTGATAACTGAACTGCCTTCGACTTCATATGTACGAAGCAGATATACCGTGTCAAGAGATTCGAAGTAGATGTTTACAAGGCGTGGTGAGATGAGCAAAAATCGGGATCTCATTGCAGAGACTTGCAACGATTCAGTACGATGGACGAATCGCTACGCATGGCGACCCTGATTTGCTGACGTTTACAAAAGAGGCTGTACTTCCTTACCGTGTCCGCAACCCTAGAATATACATCTTTGTATGTCAAATCAAAGGCCTACTTCAGCATTTTCTTTGTTCTAGTCGTTCTTCTTTTCCCTGAAGTTGCCCTCAGCTCATCATCCAGCGCCAACACATCACAGCCTCGCTTCATCTCCTCGAGCTGATCCACAGTATCAAAACACGGATACAGAGACCAAACAGACTCAATCTCCTGTCAGCACTCCTTCTTCCTCCGTGGGCCCAGCATACGATTGTTTCGTTTCATCTCCGTGTGGACCTCCATCCATCTCCCATACACGCAACCATTCACAAACCCTCGTCCAATCGATGCGCCGAAGTCAATTTGCGCTGTAACCAATTGATTGGGTCCCCAAACTACGGTTCTCTGGTCCGTCTGATACACGAATAGGAACGACACCGCGATTCCAGGACCAAAAACCAACAACGACAGCTGCTCGGAAGGGGCACAGAAAACACCACATAAATATATAATCTGAGATCTCAACAAGCGCCAGAAATTCTGATACAGACAGGGGATATTCGGCCCCCATCTCGACGTCAGCCTGGTCCCGTCCTGTCTGGTCTGAACATTCGAAACGGCCTTCTCCCTTTATTCCTTATCCGCTGCCTCCCGCCGCTATAATTACTTCTTATTTTCATTCTCAAGGTGTGGAGACGAGGCCAAAAAGTCGCTTTTCATAGATTTTGTTGCCGCTGAGTGGAGAGAAACTACTTGCCGCATCAGAGCCTTTTTTAAATCTTCTAGCGCGTACCTGCAGGACTTCTATTTCTTGACAAGACCTTGTTGGAAAGGAACTTGAGTGCAGAATCGTAGCTGCATTGGGCTCTTTGTAAACGTCGGCTTGTGCTGGACCTGGATATATCGACATCGATCGTGGCTGCTTCCAATTGCGTTTCTCTTCACTGCCGAGGTTGCCAGCAGCAGAAAGAGCCAGGAGTGCAAATCCCGAATACCTTCACAGATCGACCATCGGATTGATCAACCACTAAATCTAATCAACAACAAATCTCCGAAGCAAAACCTGTTCTCGTCTATCCACCTCATTCCTGTCCACTGGTCACCTTGTCCACGAGTCAAACACCAGAAATGCTCCTTCCCCAAACTCTCCAAGCGAGCACTAGAATACCAGCCGGTGGCCATCAGCTGCAGCCACCTGTACCAAGTACCCAGCAGACCCTCAAAGTCTAATTGCCTTCCGCGGGCAGCTACAGGCAGCACAGCGTGGCTACAGGCTAGGAGCGGTCGGACTTACAGGTTGCACTACGCTATTTCAACGCTACGGTGCCGTCGGTGCCATTCCCGTCCCAAGGACAAGGACAAGGACAAAGAGTTTGCACGCTGGGACGAGTCTGACTGGGAAACCTAGAGGGGGAGCTAGGGGCGTCGAAGCTAGTACTAGGCGCTGTACTATTCGCTGGATTTCAGATTGTACCGCCGCTGCTGACCCTGTCTTGCCCTGCTGCCCTGCAATTCCCTGCCCTGTGCTGAATTGCTGGGTTCAGGTCTGCCATCTCCCGTGCCCGAGAGAACTGAGCGAGTGGGTGAGGCGCTTTTCCAGAAGAAGACAGCTCCGCCAGTCAGGGAAGAACCAGGGAATATTTAGAACAGGACAGGCCTGAGAGTGAGCAAGCCAGACCAGAGCACCAGGAGGAGACAAGAGGTGCAATTGCCAGGGTATCAGTGGACCCCGAGACCAGACGATTACCACCAAACCCCAACCCAAACTCAAACCCAAACCCTTCTGGGTATCTCACTAGACGCAAGCTAGCCGTGCCTTCTACCCTTCTCTGGGACCCGCTATGCCCACCGTTCAATTACTTACATAGCACTACTTCCCCTCCATTCGCTCGTTCGTCGTTCCCAGAACCAAAGACTCTGACGCCAGACGCCAGCGAAGTGCCAGCAGCTTTCTTCACCGTCACCGAAAGCCACTCCACCAACTACCAGAACCCACCTGCAGCTATTTCCACCTCACTTCCACTTTCTACGCACCACCACTTCAATTCACCACGATCGTTTACAGTACTTCTACGCCATAGCTACCATCACTTCACTCTGCAGACCAGTCCAATACAAGACTTCACGAATACACCGAAAGCCCACTGTCTACGAGCAGCAGATGATACTATAAGACTTCCAGCGACCTTTGCGACAAATCTCCCTACATTATTGTCTCGATGGTTGTGGCCATGGCCAACAATGGGTATGTAGGATTTTCTTATGCTGTTGGAGACTGGAACTCTGCGAGCTTCCTGCATGCTCGCCCGCCCTAATCTGCATCTTTCACATTCTTCGCAGACAGTTTCAGCACTGCAGACAATCTGCGACTCCAAGTCTGCATTCACATTCCTGACGAGCAGATACTGACGAGAACCCCACTAGAATGCCCCTCCCAGTTCGCCCCGAACACCAAACCTCCCTCCCTCCTCCAGCAAATTACGTAGAATATGGGCGCACGTACTGTGGCTTCAGAAACGGCAAATACATGTTCCCGATCGACGAGGTTAGTACCGCGTGTTCTCCAATACAGCGCAGTGCAGATGGCGAGTAGGAATGCGGATGGTGGGCTAACTGAGGGGCAGTCTGAGATGGATCGCATGGACATCTACCACAAATTCTTCTCGGTCGCGAGAAACGAAGCATTACACTCCACAACTTTCGTTCCGAACTACGATAAGGGGCCTAGGATATTGGATTTGGGCTGTGGAACAGGCATATGGGCGATTGATATGGCAGAGTAAGGGCCTGGACTGGGAAAGGGAAGAAGATTTGGGCTAATTCTGTCAGAAAATACTATCATCAGTCTGCCGAGGTGCAAGGGATAGATCTTGCACTGATCCAGCCTGCAACGTAAGTATCGAGACCCCGTGGAGGGGTGCAATGCTAACTATCTGCAGAATCCCGCCGAATTTGGCTTTTCACCAGCGAGATATCGAGTCCCCGTGGTTTTGGTGCGATGTTGATTCTTGGGATTTGATCCATATGCGGATGCTGGCAGGAAGCATAGTCAGTTGGCCAGCCACATATGCACAAATATTCAGGTGAGATACCCAGAATTCTGTAGGGAGAGAGCGGAGGTTGATGATTACAGGCATCTAAAACCAGGGTTCGGATGGCTGGAGCATGTGGAAATTGATATGGAACCGCGTTGCGACGACGGCACCCTCCCAGCAGACTCCAGCATCATACAATGGAGCAGATTATTGTTTGACGCGACAGAACGCGCTTACAGGCCGCTGGCATACAATCACGAAACGGGACCTATGCTGCAGAGAGCAGGTTTCGTGGACATCAAAGAGGAGGTCATTAAGATTCCCCTGAACCCGTGGGAAAGCGACCCTCATCAGAAGGATATTGGACGTTGGTATAATCTCGGGCTTACGCAAGGCTTAGAGGCACTCACTACAGCACCTCTGACACGAATGAGCCAATGGACGAAAGCCGATGTGGACAGATTAATCGCAGATGTCAAGAGGGAGGTCTGCTCCAAAAAGTTCCACGTCTACTGCAATATGTAAGTTCTGGTTCTGCCTATCCATGGCTATGACTCTCGCAATAATTATACTGTAGAATTGCCTCTATGACGTGTAAGCTAACATTTCTTCTCTAATTAGGCACATCTGGATTGCCCGCCGGCCAGCCAATGCTTGAGTCCTTTCTCGCAAAGCATTAGCAAGCCAGTCTTCAAACGCCCATATGCACGACATCTCGCGGCTCTCGCTCCATCGCCGGACTCGTCGGAATATGATTATCCAATCTATTCTCAATTTTTCCAAACGAAAGAGAAATACGCGGTACAGGCGAGCCATTGACAACAGGGCAAGACAGACTCCCCAAAGAAACGAGATGGGCTCCCCTCCCCTCCTTAACCGCATTGTGGTACAATATGCGCGCGCGCAGATATCCTGGGCTAGGTGCATATGCAGCTCTAAGCGCCTGCAGTTTTAGCCCCCTCCTCGCTCTTCTCCCTGACCTGGCTCATCACACTACAATTAAGGCCGAGATTCGATCTGTATGCGAACAACCTGCAATTTCTGGCGGCTGCCCGGATCGAGCTACCACCTTCCCCGATCAGCTTCTATCCTCCGTGTTTCAAAGGTGGCGCATCGTATGGTCATTTCAGGAAGTTTGCTACAGGCCACTTGTGGCATCAATGGTCGTCTTTGAATTAGGTTTCGGGTCGGGCTGGGATAGAGGTTGAATTGATGGATGCTCAGTGGACCGTATGACGGAATGCGCCGAGCCAACACCCAATCGGCATTTCCAGCTTCTTCCCTGTTCCTCAATCCCACTGTTGGTTTTTTGTGTTGGAAAAACATCCCTGTACGACGCTCCGGACCGAAGCGAAGCGAATCCCCCCGCCCAATGGAAGCCCAACCAACTTGGCAGAAACGAAACAAGACCTGACCTGGCACAAGAGTGACAATTGACAAAGTTTTGGAATTGCAAGATGCTAGACGTTGGGTTCTGTGCGAGGCTTCTGATGCTTGGATTCGGGATTTGATGACTGCTGACGAACACTGACCGGCAAGCCGGGAACGCAAGGATGGGGATGATATGATGTTGGTGTTGGTGTTACGTGATCAGGAGGGTGATTGCAGAGGCGCAGCGAATGTTGTGTTACAGATCCGACCAGGCCAGCCATCCAGCAAGCCAGGCGAAACAGGAGCCATGTAAACTGTCGGAGGACACGTTCGTTGGCAGTGGAATGACTTCATATGGGATCGAAGAGGATTTCGGCTGGGTTGAGACGAGTGGGATTATATCGCGGTGCTATTGAGGCCCGGCAACCTGGCTACGAGAGCGGGGCTATGAGACGTGTCGCATCTGGCTTGGGAGGAAATCGACGAGAGTTTTGGGATGCCATTCCGGCTGGGAAGTCGAGAGGCGGTGTATGAAGAAAGAAGGTCGAATACTGCTGAGTGGGCGTTCCCATCGCCGGCCTAGAACTACCCCTCCCAGACAAATAACCTCCTCCATACAGTCAGGCACGTCGAAGAGCCAGTGTCGCCGCGCCGAAAATCCACAAGTAAGACCGGCAGTCATTTCGTGCTCCGCGACGTATTTTGCTTTTTCTCACTTGGCTTTTCGGCACTGGATAGGATGGCGACACGACGCGAGACAAGACATGGCGAGACAAGATATATCCGCCCCGGCTTCTCGGAACTGTGTTCAACTAGCGCGATATGTATGGTTGTGGGGGAGAAATGGAATTGCTTTTTCTCGGATCGGATCTATCTGTCGGTCTGGGTTGGCATGAGATGAGATGAGATGAACAGACGGGCCGAGATCGGATGGCAATCGGATCCTTGCGTCTGTGGCTTTGAGATCTCACCCAGCATTGAGGCTTCTGATCTGCATTGAAGTTTCAACCATCGAGTGAATGACTATGGATGGATGGACATAGGTCTTACAGCGCTAACTCATTATAATACACTTTAGAATAGATGATAAGACTAAATACGGAACGGACAATCTCAATCCTCAATGATACTTGACTAGCCTCTCCCCCTCACCTGAGTCACCTCGTTTCCCTGTTCCCTACCGCCACTGTAAAAAACACCTTCCTTATAATTCAGTAGTTGTTGACTCGCCTCGTATCTAACCATCTGCGAAGCAGGGACTAGATGGACAAAGAGAAATGGAGAGATCGTGGGTACAGCAAGCGGTATGATAATTGCGGTAAGGAGTTGAGTTGAGTTGTACGTTTGCTTGCTTGCTTTTTGCCGCACGCGGATGCGGATGCGGCCGGCTGTGGTCGCGTACGGGGTTGGTGTTAGTGTTGGTGTTAGATTCGGAATTGGGTGAGGGAATAATTGTAGAGCTAGCTGTCGACGGGAGGCGACAATCGTCTGTTGTACCTTACTCCCGGGGCGTTCGATGGGGTTGGTTGGAAGAGGATGGATTGAAGGATGGGTGTGCTGGAGCGTAAGTAAAGGCAATTACAGATAGAGATTTTGAGAAGCACGTTTTGATTGTTGTATGTTGGTTTTCTTGGATTGAAAGGAAATTCATCTTTTGTTGTTGGGATGGTAAGTAAGATTGTCGATTCTGGTTAGGCGTGGGGCTGACTGACTGACTGGGTCGTAGATAGGAGGGATGGGAGGATTGACTTGACTTGGTGGTGGGAGAGGAAATGGGTTGGGGGAGGGGTACAGGGCTCGCTTAATTGTTTGACATCAGCGACGACAACAAAAAGTACAAACACGAGAAGACAGCAAGCAAGAAGAAAGAAACATGTTGGTAAACAAGGCCCCCAAAAGAATCAACATTGGGCGCCAAATTGATTTTTCAACCCTCTATTGAAGGAAGCCACAGCCAGAAATTGCCGCCCTCAAACCAGGAATCGAACCTGATGTGGATTTCACTCCACAGGATAGAGGATTTTGGTACTCTGGGGGAATGTGAAACCCGTTGGAGACCATGGATCAGGACACGAAGCGACAGGATCAGATCACCGGCGCTCGGCCGTCAACATGTAAGGGTCATTGTAAGTTTCTGCACCGGAGTGGCAGGAGATTTAGATGTCTTCTGCACCAGAGAGGGAAGGGGTGGTAATCCGCCGCCATTGCGGGCACGACTTCACGGCTTTTGGCGGAGCAGGATTGATGTTGGTTGGACATCTGAAAATCTCTTGAACTTCCGGTCTGAGCTGATTCGTCATGAACACTAGGCCATAGCACTCGTAATGGTAGAAAGCGTGATTTGTTTATGTATAGGGAAGAATGTCGCTTATCGGCCGGGCCGGAGCACAACAACGAGGATGCCGTGTCCACAATCGATGGTGAATTCGGTGCATTGATTCTTCTTTTGAAAGAATAAGTTGCGATGCTTTCGAGTGCCTCAACTGACATCACTTTTGTATGCAGGCAAGTTTTCAATCGCCATGGGCTGTCAGGTGCTGGGAATTCCAGCACGTGGAGAGTTCAGATGGGACAGGAAAGCTCTCCAGTAAAAGCACTCTTCAGAAGACATGAAATGAAGCATGAAAGGACACCACACAGCATATCGAAGAGCTCCCTGGCGCCAATGTTTAAACCTTCCATGCGAGCTTGAAATAAGAAACAAGCTTTTAACAACGTCAAGTTGTGAGATGACGCATTCGGGAGCTCCTTTCAAGTCTTGATCTGGTAGGTATGTATAGTATTTACAATTCTGCACCAGGTTCCCACGGAACTGGGAGCGTGCTCAATCATATATCTCGTACAGGACGAAAACTTTGCTTTCCTGTTGGCCTTTTACGAGTTCTGCTGTGAGACGACCGTCATTCTAATGGACCGCCCGGAACAGCTCGCTTAGTCGTTCCGACCACAAAGGTGGGTCAACAACAAAGGGGCAGGCCGGCGAGCTCAATTGAGAGTAGCTGATTACAGTTCGGCTCCAATTCATTTACGATTATGAGTATACCCTCATGCCAAGGCAATGACGCGAACTAATCTCTCGCACACAAAAGCTCAACAAGCCAAACGCGCCTTCGCCTTAGCGAACTTTTTCTTCACGACGACGCAACGCGACTTCATCTCGACACTCCAGCAACCCAACATCAAACATCAAGCAACATCATGGGAAATATCAAGATGAATGAGAAAGTATCAGACGCCGTCCGACACTCTCTCTCCGAAGTCCAATGTCGCAAAGTTCACGCGCGACTTCAAGACCTGTATCCGACCTCCTTCGACCCCGCAAATACCGGCGCATGCTCGAGACCCAACGCGCGCAAAGATCGCCTAAATCAGCTACCAACATGCTGCAGGAGATCTACGAGAGAAATGAGCTTCGGTCTACGTACCGTCCTATCAAGGTCCGACATATAGTATTCCGTGCGTGATGGTCACCTACGAAACAGAGGACTAAAAACTGAATTTGGCGTTTCAGACTGAAGAGGAAGCGATAGAGGATGTTGCTGACCACGTGGTCTGGTATTCTGTACATGGGAAGATGATGAAGGAGCTTGCTTTTGAGAAGGGCAAGGAGCTGGTAAGCGGGGAAAGGTATGTTGATATCATTGTTTGTTTTTTTGGATTCGAGGATTTGGTGGGCTAATTGGGAGTGTTTGGTAGACTGCTCCGAATTTCTCACATGGACCTCGATATGGTATCGTTGAGACGTCAAGTTCAAGCCAGAAGAAAGTTACTTTTGTCGGAAAGTGTGGCTCGGATATTCTGCTCACTTCGCATGTTGGGTGGGCGATAGCTCATGATTCAGCTGTAAGTATCATAACGAGTATCTTCACGACTTTACGGAATCTCTATTTTCTGCTATCTCTGCTCTGCGATACTGAATATGCTTACTGATTCGGCTCTTAACTATCAGGATCCCATAGATGCTATCGTAAATGCTGGCATGAAGAATGGTCAACGCACAGTCTTCGATATTCGCGAGAGTCCTCCGTTTCCAATGAAATGGTATGCGAGAGTCACTTTCTTGGGATAGAAGTACATGAGCGAGGAATTGGACGACAGTAAGAGCGAGGCGAAGAAAGAGGTGGCGTTGATTGCGCTTGCGTGCAGCAAGCACTGTGAAGATGTTGCTCGGGCAAATGTCAAGGTCAAGGATTACCAGGCGCCGCCTCCAGTTGTGAGTTTTGACTGCCCATGTTTCCTATTCCACCGCATGCGAATGTCTCTTTTTGGCATGTCAAATTGTGACACTAGCAACAATCCCAGGTTGAACCTCCTAGGACGCGAATGAGAGGTCCGAAGAAGAAGAAATCGGTAGTAGAAAATGCTGTCCCGCTCAAGCAGACACTGTCGGCTCCCGAAGGAAAGCAACTTACCTTCAGACAAATAAACTCGCTCATCTCTACTCGGCCCGCAACCGAGTTTTGCTCTCGAAAGCTTGGAGTTGCTTGTCAAAAGGGACGCAAAGAGACTATTGGTGAGATGGTAAGTGCCTCTGAACATTTGCATCGCTCAAAAAGCCTCAGAGTCCGAGATTATGTTGACCCATTTTTCAGATCCTCTGTCACCGACCCGGTCGCAAGCTGGCTATTCCAAAACAACGGAAGAAGTAGAGAAGCCGGAGACTCAGTTGAAACATTCATTGTATGAGGTTATGGACACGCTTGGAGAACATGTAGCTTCACAGATACCCTACTTGAGGCATGTCAATGGTTTGGATCTGGCTGGACTTTCTCGCTTGGGCGCGGCTTTGGCGTGAGTTGAGAGTGGTGTTTACCGAAATATCACCCCAACTTAGACAGAAGCACAGCGGATAGAAGGAAAGTTCTTGATATGGTATATTGAATAAGGAATGTGAGAGACCCTTTGTCTCACTGGGCAGCGCCAGTTACAACCCGACTATGCAGGAAATGTAGAACTCCGTGACCCCATGCTGTCCCCAATTTTCCACCGCCCAATCTAAAAATGCAAACCGACCATGCTATGCAAAAGTGAAGAACAAAAAGCACATATTCAGACTCCTCAACCCTTCTTCTCCACCGTCGAGACCCGCTTAGTACTTGAAGCAGGCGATCTCGGCATGGACCAAGTCCTTGGGAGCAGAGACTGGAGCAAAACCAGCAAAGGTGTGTTGCTCAGTGATGGTGACGACATAGTTGTCGATGTAGAGATCGCACTCAACACCCTGGAAGTTGGACTGCAGGAAGAAAGAGGTGGCGAGGAAGCTGTAGTTGTTGTCGAGAGGGGTGTTGTCGAGGAGGGTAGCAACGCTCTTCTTGGCGCCGTCGAGCGCGACGGGGACGTTTGCGGAGCGTCCGGATTGATCGTTGGTGAATTGGACGGTGGTGGTTGCTGTGTAGGGAGTTGCTGAGACGGCAGCGGCGAGGAAGGCAACGGTGAGGGCGATGACGGATTGCATTTTGATGGATTTGGGTGATTGGTTGATCTTGAGAAGAAGATGTAGTGGAAGTGAAGTGAATTGAAGTGATGTGAAGTGAAGTGGAAGTGTTTGATTGTTGTTATTGGTAGTAGAAGACTGTGATGATTGCTGATGTTGATGATATTCGATTCTGTGTTGAGGACCACGAGGTTTATATATCCATCTCGTGTTGACTTACTCTCGTGTTTACAGCTTCCACAGCAGACTCAGCGGATTACTCGCCAAGAAGGGCGATGTAAGCCCCGAGGATCACAGCAGCAGCCCGCCACGATCACGAAGTTCAGAAAATAGGATGGGGCGCGGGGTTCCGTAAGGCTGAGGAGAGGAAGTGGTGGGGCTGTGCATCACCTCATCGACATTCCTTACTTCAGTCAGCTGACTTTCCTAGCTCCGCTCCCTACAACACCTGCAAGAATCCGGAGGCTAGGCACAGTAGATAGAGCTCAGCTGCACCAGAATACGAGAGGGCTTGTGTTTCTATTTCGAGGTTGCGGCTTAAACGAAAAGGGAAAAAAAAGTCGAGGGAAGGATTAAGCTGTGCTGCGCTTTCGCGTGACACGAATTTAAGGCCGAAAAGCTCAGCAGATCACTTGGATGCAGTTGTTGTGTGAGATGGATGACCGAACAAATGATTGTCAGAAGATACTAAATGTCGGGTAATCTTGCAGTTGGCATTAGCAAACTCCCGTAATTTCAGCCTGTGTCTATTTTCGTTGCTGACCGCAGCTTCAGCTGTAAGCCTTTCCACGTGATGTAGGGCTGATTTGAAAGTCATCACCTTACTTCCTGTCCTTGGTATGTCCGGATATTGATCAGATTGGAGATATTCAGGCTGGGAAATACGACTTGTCATCGTCCCTTTGTTTGGCTTTCGAGGTCAACATGAACTTGAGCGGAGCGTCTCGCCTGTTTTGTCAACACGAGAAAGAAATATTTGGACTTATCTCTGGCCGTAGCATCAATGAGAACCTTGAAGTCAAACATATGATCAAGTTCGTCCATTAATTAATCAGGGATTAAGAAGCACTATTCATGAAGTTTTGAAATGCGCATGAAGATTTCAAGTGCGGATGCTGACAGTGGCGTCAGTCAAGATAGCTGACCTGCACTGCGAGACCTCGGCCTTGGAAAGCACAAGGCATTAGCTCGATCTCGGAACGGAATCTGGGAATTCTGTTGGTCGAGACGATAGAAACTGACTTTGAACTTCGTTGATTCCTCTCCGCTCAGATAAACATCACCTCCTTGTGTGATATCCAAGTCTGCGCAGCCCACGAACCTCGGCACTGCTGTGTCAGATTTGACCCTTCCATAGGAGCTACTGTCTCGCATGTTGATTTCGGATGCTGAGGAGCGATGCATAGATAATTCAAATCCACCATGATTAACAGCTGACGAAGGATTCCGCGATTCTAACGACCTCGACAGCATTCCAAGTAACCTCAATTCTCCCCTCAGCAAGTTTCAGCACTTGGACGATCTCCTCCCGAATATTTCTCTCTGGGCATAGCATCACAGTGATGAATAGAGCTGGAAGAATTCCACATTCAAAAACGAACGTCTTTCTAAAGCTGCTGTCCGTGACTATCCGTCGAGACAAGTCGACAATCTCGCAGGCGTCCTTCACAAAGAGGTCCATCGTCCCTGCAGGAGCAGATATCTTTCGAACCGAAATTTCCGCTACTAAGGCAAGAGATCGCAGGGTAGCAGCAGCAATAAACTCTTTGCTTGTAGGACGCTCCCACGTCGAGCTTAGCAATGGAGCGAATGCTGCATGCCAGTGTCATAGCTGGTCCAGGAGCTGAGGGCCTACCAGATCTTCCTCGTTAGAAGTATTTGACGACCCTTGCATAAAGATCTGGGGAAGACGTGCGAGATAAGGCATAGCGCAGTACATATGATGGTTGAGATAACCCCTTGCCTCGGTCAAATGGCGAAATCTATCTGGCCTAGGTTCCTCTTCAATCTCTTATCTCATCTCCAACAGGCCACGATCTCCGGGAGAGCTCACTCTCGTCGTAAGCGTGTTGTCGATCCTGACGAAGATGTCGAGTAATTCGTCTTCGAGGCCTGGGATCGATTCGATTCTTCGGATCGGTGAGTAAAGGCGTCGCGCAGTTGCAAAACGATTTCGCATCATACTCATTGCGACCTTGATATGTTCAAGGGCATTCACGCTTTCGCCTTGAAGGCTTTCAAAGCAGGAAATGAGAAGCGAGGCGGAGAGCGTGAGACGAGATGCGTCTGCCTCGTTTGCAGTATTGATCATTATCTGAATTCCTCGAAGTGCTCGACCATAATATCACGCGGCGAATACATGATGGTCGTTTCCGCTGCCCATCAATGCTGAGTCTCTGCCCATGCTCAGCGCTGCTACAGAGCAGGCAAGGTCTCGTAAAGGGAGCGAGTCGTTGCAAGCTCGAAGGATGACAAAGCTCCACATTGGCTGCGAAATCGCGCCTGATAAATCGAGGGTGATCTCGTTGCGGAAATGTTGGAAATACTGGTACTCCGATTGATTTTTGAACATTGCTGTTGCGGGAGTGATGTTGTCAGGTAGTCTTGTTGAAGACTGTGGCATTATTTGACGCGGCTGGCTAGGAGGTTTGTTGCTCAGTGACCTATCGTACCCATTGCACTCCACTCCAAATTTGATACATCTCAAACAAATTGGTCGAGCTTCGTCACATTTGACTCTCCGGTATCTTCAGCGACGTCAGTCACTATGCGGCAGATTTTGTAGATAAATGGATGTAAGATTGCTTCAACGTACTTGCAGGTTCGACATCCTGTTTTCGACTTTGGCATTCGTGCTCTCGAACGTTTAGTGACAATCGAGCTCACAGGACCCTTATCTAGCGATATCAAACTTGTATCTTCAGGGCGAGTTGTTGTCTCTTTCGCTTTCAATGCCCCTATCATTCGTACCGGGCCCATTGGCGACCTGTCAGCTGGGGTCACTGCTCTCCCCTGTCAATAGCCTTGAACATGAAGAATGACATCGTCGGAAATGGAAGATATTCACGTGAGGGTCGCTTATATTATTTCTCTGAGCGTGTCAAGCTTTGACGCACTGGTGATATACTGCTTCAGAATTTAGATTCCATTTGGGTGAAGGGTTGAGGTTGTGCCAGCTCTGTCAATGTGAATGTATGGGAGCCTGGTGCGAATGTTGGTACTGTTTGTGCTGACATACATCCCTGGATAGACCTCCTCGCTATCGCATGGAGGTCCAATCATACCTGGGTATCTCGAACTATCAGCTCCAAGCCAAGTCTGGATAAACAGCCGCTTTACGGTGTACCCAATCTTCGTTACCAAAACTTGTCTTGAGCCCAACTCGGATGCAGAAGAATCAGTCTCGACCTCCCATACCTCGAGCCTCTTGATTGGGTCACGAGGCAGTTGTGGATACTATGTAGAGAAAGAATCAGACGATGGCCGAAGGCTTTTGCGAAAGTAAAAGATTCCTGCTCTCTGAATCATGACGAGGTGATGCGAGTCTAGGGCAAGATGTTTTGGGCTCGCTCGGTGCCGACATGCCGAGCACGGGAAGAACTCTCAGTCCGATGAAGACCAAAATGAGAGACAGCAAAGAGCTTTAAAATAAGGCTGGGACCCTGTCCATTGTTTAGCCACGCATGCCTAGCAGATCAGTCCATCGACTCTGTCTCTTCCGTTCTCGTGCTTCCTGCAAACCTTCTCCTCTTTAATTCCCCTTCGTTGCAGATCATGAGGGGTCGCGATATTGATGGTCCGCATCATTCCGTTGCAGTCAAACCATACTTCGATGTCGAGGAATGTCACTTTTCTTCCCAACTCCATGTTTGGCGCAGTTCAGCTTTGATGCGAGACGGCGTCGGCCAATTTAGCTCGGAGAGATTGAGAGCACATAAAGTTGACGTCGCTGAAGGTGATCTTGTGCTGATAAGATGGCGGCAATCGCATGCTACACCGGTCAAGGGGACGGCAGTCATTGAGAGATAGTTCCAACGATGTTGGTGCAGGAATGTATTCATCGTTCCAGATTGTCATGATCGATAAGCTTGAAGCTGCAGTATGTGATCTGACCAGTAGCGATGTTTGGAAGCGGTATCAATCGAATGGATTTAGGTCCTTGGGCGGTAGTGACAAGAAAACATCATACTGGCCTCATCCAAAGCTTGAAGGCACAGCGCCCGATGACAATGTAGGAAGACCAGGGCTTTGAATCTGCAGATTCTTGAGTTGCAAGAAGATCTTGATATTATTAGCCATGTCGTCACTCTTCCGTGATTGCGACTCACCTCGTTCAATGAAGATTGCTCGTTGATGCTCTCGATGATTTTAGCAAGTGCAAAGTCCTTGAGTGATGGATCGCGAGTGACCAAAGCACTGTATGCACTCTTGAGGTGCGTAATCGCCGTCATAGAGTTGCCTTGTATACTCTCAAAGATGAAGATCAAGACGGACGAGTGCAGAAGGAGTTTGGTGGGATGGATTTCCGTCGATGACGCGATCTCTCGAATGCCTTCAAGTGCTCGGCCATACTGTCGAAATGCATAGTTGAAGTGAGCGGCCGCGAGGCCCGAGGAGTCTCCTGATCGTTCCGAGTTCTTGGCTCTGCTAAGGGCGGCGATGGAGTCTTTGAGTTGTTGAATCGTGGGCTCTGTATCGGAAGAAGTGTACGGTCTGTGATCCCATGGCGTAAATTGGAAGTCTTCTTCGCCAAGTCCTAAAAATCCGTTGTCTCCCTCGATGTTCCTGATACGGAGGTACTGTTGATCCTCCAGACCGCCTTTCAGTTGAGGTGCAGCGAGAGACCGTGAGGGACGAGGGATGGGCTCTGATGCTCGTCGAAGTATCAGTTGAGAGTCATTGGGTAGAAGGAGACGTTCTCTATGCGCCGTCGTACTCTTTGTTGCTTTTGTTAGTTGATCCAACCGTTTGGGTCGGTACCCTTCACATTCGGTTCCGAACTTCAGGCATCTCAAGCATCCCGGCTTGCCCTCGTCGCACTTGACCTTTCGTCTTCTGTTGGAAGAGCTTGTCAGTTGTTTATACGTAATTTTTAGTTGGTAGTAGCAAGCGATCGATGGTGACTGGATATGTGGATGGCTTGGTACGGTCTTTTGCCCCGATGGAGAAGTTTAAGGGGCAATCATGGCTTGGAGCAACGTAACGTACTTGCATGTTTTACATCCTGTGCGTACCTTCGGCTTTCCAGCTCTTCCTTTCAGACCCTTCTCTTCATCCGAAGCCATGGTGATTGTGAACTGGCGCGATTTTGGTGTTGGTTTGAAGTCAGTGGGGGCGATAAGGTTGATGTTCTGTGGTTCCGAAAGAAGATTCCAGGAGTCCAAGTAAAAGCCTTATGAGTTCCAACCAACTGTCGCCTTGCAGGGCGTAGCCGCCTTGGCATTGAGCTCCCTTTGTATGATTTAGGGTACTGGGTGAGAGCCAGGCCTTGGGAGTAAGCGCCTACCGAGCATGGAAGATGGTGCGCATGGAATTCGTCGTCCGTGGACCAATCTGTACCCCCTGAATGTCAGCGTCATCTCTTTCAAACGGCATAAATAATAGGTAATCAGACATCATTCTCTTCTTTTCAAATCGACGGAACCCTTATGTAGATCTGATTTGTGGTTCAGAAAAAATTGTTACCGAGAGTTTGGGGGAGCCGTCCAGTAAGTGACTTTGACATGAATAACATGATGTCTGACACTTGACCGTTGTGCTGGATCGAGTCCAGAACTCAGGAAACCGATCCCATGTTCTCTTCACTCTGATTCCATGAATCGAAAGCCGCGTGCGGCCCCGTTACAATTGCTGTGCTTACGGTCTTGCCCCTTTTCGGTTACAACGCCATATCCGCGAGCCGAACAAGCGGAGATTGTTGAAATCCGATCTGTCAGCAGTCGCCAACAACTTGGATGTGCCTGCTTGACAGCTGTTTAACCGTCTCTTAGCTGTCATATAATATGAAACATGATTCCAGAACTGCTATCCTCTTCTAGAAGATGGACAGTGTTGAGTTCCAGCAATACGCTGAAATCCTCGCTAGTAAATAAAACAATTTCTTGGCAGAAGCCTCCTTCCACAGAGCGGATGCACAGACGGAGATAGGCTAGCCTGACTCCGCAGAGAACCCGAACAGGCAAATGACAGCGCATGAATGGCGACACGTCTTTACACGCATGGCAACTCACTCGTGAGATTGAAAAATAGACGCCGGGGAGGCTGTGTTCATGAACGATGATTTCTTCTAACGCCTTCCGCCAGCTGTGTAAGCTGATAGAGGGGCAACGGTCAAGAAGCCACCAGACCAACGCTGACGATATCAGACCTCGATCTCCATAATGAGAGTCTCAGAAAAGAACAGAAAGCGAAACGAAAAGAATGGTTCTTGAAATCAAGAAGAGACCCTTTCCCGTCTAATTATACCAACCGATACTCCAATGCCTAGTATATTGTCTATTGGGAAGTTACGTCAACTCTTACCACCCCTTCTTCTTCGTTGGGATGGGAAGGCCCGGCCATCCCAAGTGTGGAATTGGCTTAGGGAGGATAGGAAGCCCCGTTGGGAAGCCATGGTGACCACGGTGCACAGTGGTGGTTGTGGCACAGCTCCTACATTGATGTTAGTCGCTGTCATGATACGTCGTTCAAATGTTGTTATTGAACGCTGCTACGAGGAATGTGGAATGGTTCTTCAGAGCTGGTTGGGTGATGGAGATCGGTCTGACATGGACGCCGCAAACTTCGGCATCTAACCGGCGAACGAGGAGACAGCGGCAACGCGAACGCGATGTGATCCGGTTTGTACCCGTTGTATCCATAACACAAGTATGCGACCGACCCAGATGATTTAGAGCGAAAGAAGGTGAACTTACGTTGGGTGGTGGTGGCCGGGAATGGTATGGTACCAAGTCGACGTCGTCCAGCTGAAGGTGATGCATTTAGTGACGACGTAGTCGCGACCCTCTCCATCCTTATTATCACTGTCGAGAGGCTTGCCATCCTTGCCGTGACCAGTGACTACCAACAAGTCTTCGATCTTCTCGGCATAGTACTCCTCAGATTGACCGAAACCGAAGACAGGGGCCTTGAGTGTGTAAGGACCGTAAACTGTCTTGGTTTTACAGGTGGGAGGGTTGTGTGGCCATTTGGGGAGGTTTGGTTCCCGACCGCTGCATCAATTGTCAGTGCTTGACATCTCACTCCTAGTATTGCTTTGAATAAACGCTGAATCTCACTTACAGGAGGACCGCAGGGGAATCTGTGAGTTCTCCTGTCTCTGCAATGATAGGACTAGCGAGTGTACTGGCTCCGAGGAAACCGAGAATAAAGACCGGAAGATACATGACTGTATGAGTGGAGAATCTCTCGAGGACGAAGGAGAGAAAATTGCAGAGATGCTGGTCAATGCAGGGAGGGAGGGAAGAGAAGCAGAAGAGATGGGGATCTTGGGGGTTCTTATGGTCCGCAACGCAAGTACTGATATGATTTGCACAAGAAAAACCTTATCGTACATCATTATCCGAATTCTTGTTCATGCAGCCTCGGACTTGATCCATAATCTTATCGAAGCCTTCAATTTTCGTCGGCTTCTTGCTTTTCACATGCCTTGTTCCGGAGAACGATGTTCATTGAGTGGTTGAAATAGCCAATCTCAACAAACAAATCCGGCAGATGCATACCGAAAGTGCCCTGTCTCCTGTCGATCATGAAACGATCCTGATAGCGACATCAAAAGCGCACACAAGCTTAAACTATGTGCTGCACTATTCCCAGAACAGGTATAACGATCTGCGGCAGACTGGGTTTTCCCGCGCACTAAAGACGCCAATGATACCGGGAGCCGCACAGGTGGCCAGATATCACACCAGACGAACGGACTGCATCTATCCATCGACCTGATCTCGTTTTTGTCCTATCAAAAGGTACATGTGGAGGCAAATCCCCATATAGTTGCAGATAAAAAAGGTTGACTTCAGATGGCGGTTTCAAAATCGGATGAAGTCATGCAAGAACTTAGGGACAGAACTTAAATATTGGTTCTCAACCCTAAAACCTTTTGAAGATGGGATCTTCCCATTCTACCTTGCGGGATACCAGGAAAGGAGATAGCAGATATTGGGATGAAGATTTGCACCACGGACCTCCGCATCGCGCAATCTGCTGCGAGGGAACCAACCAAATGCAAGCCTAGGGGATGCGTATGTAACACTCAAACTGAGCACCGGTGCATCCTCAGCTTTCTCGTAGTGCTGGATTTTGCTCGTGAGCAGAGGCTATCGCACAGCTTGTCGCACTGCCGCGCGACGCCGAGGCTGCTGGCATCGGTGTTGGGCTGGACAGGGGCGAGCTCATGGTTATCGTCAAGAAGCATGGTGTTTCTGTCCATCAGCGCCCAGGATTGCCGGGTCCAGCAACAAAGTCAAAGGCG
>NYXK01000045.1 GCA_002685535.1 Deltaproteobacteria bacterium | reverse complement strand
CTGAGACAGACATTTTTCAAACTACGACGTCCCATCGACTGCTGATCTATTTTGAATGTACCTTCCTGCTGAAATTCCAGATAAGTTTTTTCAAATTCAGGCTGAAGTTTTTGTGCGAGTTCAGTACGTAAGAATTTACGTGTCTCATGAATTGCTTCCACATCAATGATGTCCAAAAATTCGCCCAGATATGGTTCATTTGGAAAACTAAGGGTGAGTGCCAAAAGTGCTGAATCACCTTCTGCTGTCTGGTTGAGGAGACTCCGGAATGCATTTTCCAATTCAGGTGACAAGTTAAACGGCTCATTATTTTGAAAACGCAGAATTTGTTCCAATGCAATCCGGATCATCAATTGTTGACCTGCTTCCCAGCGGTTAAATTCGTCAGTGTCGTTGGCCAGTAAAAAAGCTAAGTCAGCGTTGCTGTAATTAAAATGCAGTTTGACCGGTGCAGAAAATCCTCTTAAAAGTGATGGGACTGGCGCTGAAGAAACGTCCTCAAAGACAAAAGTTTCAGTTTGCTTACGAAGTTCCAGGATGATTGTGTCAGAAAAATTTTCAGCAGTACCGTCCGTTAATTTTAAAGGCAGAGCTTCACCGTCTTCAGCAAGCAAACCCANTGCTAAAGGAATATGAAACGNTTGNTTTTGNAANNNNTGATGNGCANTCTGTGTAGATTTTTGAATTTCAACCGGCGTTGTTTCCTTTTCATGCCCGTCATCGAGGGAAAATTCAGTACCGAATCCTTTTTGACCAGCCGTATCGGGACACGATTGCTGAACTGTCAGGGAATATGTTTTAGACAAAGGATCATGTGAACCACTGATGTGGAGTTCCGGAGTTCCGGACTGAGAGTACCAGTGTCTGAATTGCTGCAAATCCACTCCGTTTGCATCTTCCATTGCTGCGACAAAATTGTCACAGGTCACTGCTTGTCCATCGTGTCGCTCGAAATAAAGATCAGTGCCTTTACGAAAATTATCTCTGCCCAGCAGAGTAAAGATCATGCGTACAACTTCCGCACCTTTTTCATAAACCGTCAAGGTGTAGAAGTTGTTGATTTCCATGTAGGAATCCGGACGAATCGGATGGCTCATCGGGCCTGCGTCTTCAGGAAACTGATGTACACGTAATCGGTCTGCGTCCGCGATACGCTGTACTGCTCTTGAATTCAGGTCAGAGGAAAATTCCTGATCACGGAAAACGGTGAAACCTTCCTTGAGACTTAGTTGAAACCAGTCACGGCAGGTTACACGATTCCCAGACCAATTGTGAAAATATTCGTGTCCAACCACACCCTGAATATTGTAAAAATCCGTGTCAGTCGCGGTTTCCTGAGAAGCAAGGATCAATTTCGAATTAAAAATATTGAGTCCTTTGTTTTCCATGGCTCCCATGTTGAAATCATTGACCGCGACAATCATGAACAAATCGAGGTCATATTCCCGCCCGAAACGTTCTTCATCCCANCGCATCGACTCTTTGAGCGAGTGCATGGCGTGATCGCAAAATTCAATATTTTCCGCTTCAACGTAAATTTGTAATTTCACCTTACGTCCGGAAGACGTACGGAATGAGTCCTCAATGTGCAGTAAATCTCCGGCTACAAGTGCGAAAAGATAAGCCGGTTTTGGGAAAGGATCTTCCCATTTTACCCAGTGTCGGCCGTCAGTNAGTTTTCCACTGTCNCGCAGATTGCCATTTGAAAGCATCACCGGATAGAGTTGCGGATCGGCGGATATCGTCGTGCTGTATAGGGACATCACATCAGGGCGATCCAGGAAATAAGTTATTTTACGGAAACCTTCTGATTCGCATTGAGTACAGAAAAGTTTGCTGGATTTGTAAAGTCCCTCAAGCTCGGTATTGTTTTGCGGTTGAATCCGGACCTCCGTTGACAGGACAAAATTATCGGGAACATCAGTTATTGTCAGATGAGATTCATCTACTTGATACTGATCCTGAGTCAATTCTACAGTATCCAGGCTGACAGCCAAAAGTTCCATCTTCTGTCCATTTAGCACCAATGTTTTACTGTTTTCATTGGAAGCAGGATTTCTACAGAAGTTCAACTGTGCTTTCACTGAAGTCCATTCTTCCGCTAAATCAATATGCAAGTCAACAGTCTCGATTAAAAACTGTGGAGGCCTGTAATCCTTGAGATAAATTGTTTGAGGGGATTGTGTTTTCATACTANTCTTCCACCAGTACNGCTTGAGTTTTTATTGCTGGAAGCTGAAAGATAAGGAATCTTTAAGATAGAAAAATTTAATCGTGAAATGTTGTATTCTTCAGACATGTTATTTATACCAGCTTTTAAGACTTTCACTTTTTGAGTAGAAATTAATAATAAAAAAACTACAAAAAAATGGAAAGCGTAAACGTTAACAATCACCATGAACAGGGGCATTATCAATCAGGAGATGTTGATGCACTCGACTATTGAATTTGAAATGTCCTCAGGAGCATGTCTCCTGTAAAACTGTTGATATTTTAGCTTAGTTTTGTTTGTTCAATAGCCAAATGTTGTGGTTTTGCAAAATTGTCTGTAACTGTGGGTACGTTCTGCACGCATATGATGTATCAAGAAATATAACGAATAGTACGAGCCGATGCGNGACTTATTTTGTGGAAGAAAAAGTTGGNCTTCACGTCCATCAAAATGGTGTTCAAGCGTTTGAGTGAAGCTTTTCGCTTAAAAATAGGTTGTGATTTCCGGGAGAGNTTTTCGCTGAATATCCGGGACTTTTGCGTTTTTTTCTGGATAACCTACAACCAGTAACAAGAAGGGACGTTCCTGTTCCGGACGCTGCAGGATTTTATTGAGAAAACGCATCGGACTTGGAGTATGAGTCAGTGAAGCCAATCCTGATTGGTGAATTGCACTGATCAATATTCCGGTGGCAATTCCCACGGACTCATTCACATAATAGTGTTTCACGCGTTTACCCTGCTCATCGATAGCATGTACTTTCGCAAAGATGGCAATTAAATAAGGNGCNGTTTCTAAAAAAGGTTTGTGNTCATCCGTTCCCAGCGGAGCAAGTGCTTCAAGCCATTCACTGGTTGCGCGGCTCTCATAAAAGTCCTGTTCCTCTTTTTCCGCAGCCTGCCTGATTTGACTCTTGATTTCCGGATCAGAAACCACCACAAAATGCCATGGATGTTGATTTGCTCCATTCGGCGCAGTGTCTGCCGTGCGTATACAATTTTGGATAATATCAAGTGGTACATGACGTGATGAGAAGTCACGAACTGTTCGACGCCGTTTCATATTTTCGAAGTACTCCAGCGCACGTTGCTGTACTTCTTCGACTGGATATTCTTGAAAATCCAATGGAATAGTATTCAATTGAGCCGGTGTATTTGATATTCTGCTGTTTTTCATGGGAAAATGCTTACGAGAACAAATGCTCAGGATACATTAAACTAGGTGTATATGGAAGCTCTAACGGCAGATCTTTGTTCATGCGATCAAAAATGATACAGTCTTTCAATGTGACAAGAAATATGAACGAAATGATTATGGGAAGGTAGATTATATAGAGGTCCCTCACCTATAGTTTTTCTCCAGACGAATTCTTGAACTTGATTTTAACTTTATACCCCTATATAGTATATTAAAGTTATCAAAAACTGTTACAAATGTGATGCCGAGAAAAATGCAACCTGAAATAGAGGTAATCAATTTAGATCTTCAGGGCATGACCTGCGCCGGTTGCGTAAGTTCTGTAGAAAAGGCCTTGGGGGGCGTGGATGGTGTGGAATTGGCGGAAGTAAATTTTCCCTTGAACAGAGCATCCGTCCACTATGATCCGGAAATCGCTAATCCAGCCAAATTGGAATCAGCGGTTGAAGCTGCGGGTTTTGAAGCTCATCGTCTGAAAGACTCGGATGATATTCCGGAACCCTCGGAGAAGTCGGAACAGGAGTATTTGAAATTCCGCGGAAAAATGTGGTTAGCAATTGTGTTCAGTGTACCACTGGTTTTGCTGGCGATGGGGCCGATGCTGGGATTTTCGTTTCCAGTCTGGATTGCTCCGGAAACGAATCCGCTACGTTCTGGACTGATTCAATTGCTGCTGACCTTGCCGGTTCTCTGGGCCGGGCGTGATTTTTACATTAAAGGTTTTTCCACTTTTGTGCACCGCAATCCGAACATGGACACTCTCGTTGCGATGGGAACCGCTGCGGCAGTCGGTTTTAGTTTGTGGAATATGTTTGGTACTGAGTTGAACGCGGAAGGGTTTTTTTTTGAAACCGCCGGTGTAATTATAGCACTCATTTTGTTGGGAAAATCACTGGAAGCCAAAAGCAAAAGTCGTGCTTCCGCGGCTATCAGTTCGTTGTTAAAGCTTCGTCCAAAAGAAGCAATTCTCGTGCATGAGGGTAAAGAATCGAACATTTCAATAGATTTGGTGCATCCCGGAGATATTTTGCGAGTACTCCCCGGAAGTATTATACCCGCGGATGGCATTGTTGTCGAAGGCTCGAGTTATGTGGATGAATCGATGCTGACCGGCGAACCAGTTCCGGTTGTAAAAACTGCCGGAAAGTCAGGTGCAGGTGGTTCAGAAGTTACCGGAGCGACACTTAATACAAACGGTCTTCTCACAATTCGAGTGAAACGAGTTGGCGGAGAAACCACGCTGGCCAGTATTATTCGACTGGTTGAAAACGCACAGCTCGCCAAGGCACCGGTCGCTCGTTTGGCAGATCAAGTCGCAGGAATCTTTGTTCCTGTGGTTTTAGTAATTGCGGCTTTGACCGGATTATTCTGGTGGTATTCCGGTGCATCCGCAAATGAAATTTTAAGTTACACTGTCGCCGTTCTGGTGATTGCCTGCCCCTGTGCTTTGGGATTGGCGACGCCGATTGCGATAATGGTTGGTACCGGAACAGGAGCGCAACACGGAATTCTCTTCCGGAACGCTCTGGCACTTGAAGCCGCGCATGGACTGGATACAATCATTATGGACAAAACCGGAACTCTCACCGAAGGTCGACCCAAAGTTACACAAATTCTGACAGTTGGTGTTGAAGCTGATAGTTCCAAGTTTGATGAAGCAGAGGTGTTGCGTTTTGCCGCCGCGGTAGAGCAGGGTTCGGAACATCCGCTTGGCAGAGCCGTGGTTGCAGAAGCGAAAAAGCGGAATATGGAAGCGAACTTTACTTTACCTGAAATTTCCGGCTTTGAAGCAAAATCCGGATTCGGTGTTAAAGCTGTTTGCAATGGAAATTTAGTTTTAGTTGGCAATCCGGCTTTGATGCGTGCAGAAAATGTTTTTTCCGAAGTACCGGAAAATTTGGCAAAACAGATTATTTCTGGAAGCACTCCGATTTTCGTTTGTGTTGCAGAAAAATTGAAAGGCGTGATTTGTTTAGCAGATGAAGCCCGTCCGGAAAGTGCGGAAGCAATACGTAAATTTCAGGAATTAGGTATGGAAGTGGTGATGTTGACAGGAGATCAGCAGAGTTCGGCGCAGGAAGTTGCCTCAAAAGCGGGAATCATAAAGATTCATGCAGGAGTTCTACCTGAAGAGAAAGCTGAAATGGTGAAACAGTATCAGGCTCAAGGTGCACGTGTGGGTATGATCGGAGACGGAATCAATGACGCTCCTGCTTTGGCGCAGGCTGATGTAGGAATCGCGATGGGTTCCGGTACGGATGTGGCGATGGAAACCTCGGATGTGGTACTGATGAAAAATGATTTGCGGCATGTTGCCGATGCGTTACGACTCAGCCGCGCGACTTTACGGAACATTCGTCAAAATTTGTTTTGGGCATTTGGATACAATGTAATCGGAATCCCGATTGCGGCCGGATTGCTGGTAGCTTTCGGNGGTCCCGCATTGAATCCGATGTTCGCNGCAGGTGCGATGGCCTTCAGTTCTGTTTCCGTGGTGATGAATTCTCTGCGCTTACGTGGTTTTTCATTTTTTAAAAATTGACGCAAGTTTCCTCAACCGTTTCTCACGACACAAAACTGATGAGAAAATTTTGTAGTAACGCCCCTGAATACCTGCTTCCGCTGGAATGACAACCACGTGTTAAATATTACCAAGTTGAGACAAGTATAGCATAAACTCCCCTGGATTCCCGTATCCGCTGGAATGACAAGTTTTCCGACACTACCATTTATAATTGTAATTATAGCTTTGTGTCTTTTATCTGTTGCCATAATATGAGATAATAAACGGTTNTCATAAAAAGACATTTCAAAAAAACCGTGTCATTTCGAACGGAGCGAGAAATCTTAGCAAAGTTATAATTCCTATAACCTGCNGTTTTTTCCCTATGGTCGAAATGACATTTTTTTCGGACACAACAAACAGAAAATATTTAAATGGAAGATTCCAAAGCAAAAACAATCAGCACTTTTAGTCAATTTGAACTCAAACCGGCTCTACACAAAGCATTAGACCAAGTTGGTTATGAAACACCCACCCCAATTCAGGAGCAGACAATTGCGTTGTTGCTGGAAAAGAAAGACGTTTTAGGACAGGCCCAGACCGGCACGGGTAAAACAGCAGCTTTTGCCCTGCCTTTGCTTTCCAACTTAAATTTACGGCAGAAAGACCCTCAGGTTTTAGTCTTAACACCTACACGAGAATTGGCGATTCAGGTGGCAGAAGCCTTTAAAAAATATGCATCTGAAATGAAAAGTTTTCATGTGCTGCCAATTTATGGAGGTCAGGAATATCGTGGACAAATACGGGGCTTGCAGCGTGGAGTACATGTAGTGGTTGGTACTCCAGGACGNGTTATGGATCACATGCGCCGGGGCACTTTGAAACTTGGNAATCTCACNACACTNGTTCTGGATGAAGCAGATGAAATGCTGCGGATGGGCTTTATTGATGACGTAGAGTGGATTCTTGAGCAAACACCTGGGNAAAGACAGATTGCGCTTTTTTCGGCAACTATGCCGCAGCAGATCAGACGCATAGCCACAAGATATTTGAAAGATCCTGTACAAATTACCATCAAAGATAAAACCACCACTGCCACTACTATTCGTCAACGTTTCTGGCCCGTGAGCGGGATGCACAAGCTGGATGCATTGACGCGCATTCTGGAAGCAGAACCCTTTGAGGCGATGCTTATTTTTGTGCGCACAAAAACGGCTACTGTAGAGTTATCCGCAAAACTTGAGGCACGCGGATATGCTTCCACACCATTAAATGGTGATATAAAACAAAATCAGCGCGAACGCACGATCGAGCAGTTGAAGAAAGGCAAACTGGATATTCTGGTTGCCACAGATGTTGCCGCACGCGGACTCGATGTTGAGCGCATTAGTCATGTAGTCAATTACGATATTCCTCACGATACGGAAGGATATGTACATCGAATCGGCCGTACTGGTCGTGCTGGTCGTCAGGGTGATGCTATTTTATTTGTTGCNCCACGTGAAAAACGGATGTTGCATGCTATTGAAAGATCTACAAACCAGAAGATTGAATTAATGGAACTTCCTTCAACCGAACTGATTAACGATCAGCGTATTGTAAAATTCAAACAACGCATTACTGATACTTTGGCTACGGAAGAACTGGGTCAGTTTTATCAGATGATTGAACAGTATCAACAGGAACACAATGTGCCCGCCCTGGAAATCGCCGCCTCACTGGCCAAACTTTTACAGGGAGACTCGCCTTTTATGCTACAGGCAAAAGCTAATCGACGTAAAGAAGTTGAAAGTTGGCAGGACGATGATGCGAAACCACGTAAAAGTCGTGGTGCTGATAGGGGGAAAGAGCGCGGCAGGGAGCATGACAAAGGACGTGGAAAAGATCAGGATAGAGCCCCTAGAAAGGAACTCCCTCTGGAAGAGGGCATGGAACGTTTCCGTCTTGAAGTCGGTCACAACCACGAAGTAAAACCAAACAACATTGTAGGCGCGATTGCCAATGAAGCCGGACTCGACAGTCAGCACATAGGACGCATCAATATTTATGATAACTACAGCGTAATTGATTTGCCTGAAGGTATGCCAAAAGACGTTTTCAGTGACTTGAAAAAAGTTTGGGTGGCGGGCAAGCAGTTAAATATTTCGCTGTTAAAAAATGAAAGGAAGTCCAGAAAATCAAGTCCCCGTGAAAGAGCAGGAAGTAAAGGAAAAGGTGGAAAGAAAAGTTTTTCTGCTCCAAAAACAGGCCGCAAAAAGAAGATGAGCAGAAAATAATAATCTGCGGAGGCGGACACGAGCCTCATCAGTCTGCACTTTCCGCCAACTCTCCCAGAGTGACCGGTATGAGAGGTGGACGGCCACAAAAAGAGCCGATTCCCTGCGATGATTTCCCATGAGTATCAGCGATAATATCCGCAACTGTCAACGCGCACATTCGTCCCTGACACAGCCCCATTCCTCATAACGCAGCATACCAAGTCCTTTGCTCTGCACCCAGACAAGTCCGAAATTTCCCCGTNAAGCATTCGGCGTACTTCCACCCTGATCCAGCAGGTTGACCTGTGCCCCCAGTTCAGCAAGACCATAGCCCACTGCCGTTCCAATAACTCCTCCGCCAATNACCAGTATACCTGAAGCCTTGATGCTTAATCAGCTTTGATTGTTTAGTAAATAGTCTGAAATCTTAATGATATTATTGTAGTAGCCTGACAGTGTCTGAAATGTCAATAAAATGAAACTTCAATCTTCGCTAATTTTACTATAAGATAGAGTTTCATCACACAAAAATTTCTGCAAACNATTTTGTATTAGTAATTATCTGACTACTATAATGAACCCACTTTCTTATTTAAACAACTCTGATATCGGCGCATTTGAGGGGCTTTATCAACAATACCTGCAAGACGCTCAATCTGTGGATCCTGAGTGGCGTAATTTTTTTGAAGGTTTTGAATTTTCAAAGGCAGATTATACACAGTCTGCCTCAAAAAAAACCACAGAAATTCTAGCGGAAGATTTCGCACCGGAACAATTCCAAAAAGAACTTGCAGTCAGTAACCTGATCGGCGCTTATCGCCAGCGTGGCCACATGTTCGCAAAAACCAATCCTGTACGNCCACGTCGAAAACATGACGGNCCAATTGATNTGGAGAACTTTGGTTTGAGCGAAGCAGATATGGATACGGAATTTCACGCAGGTTCCAGAATTGGACTTGGCACAGCGACTTTAAGGGAAATTCATCTATTGTTGGAACAGACTTATTGCGGTTCAATCGGAGTTGAATATAAATTTGTACGGACCTTGGAGATTATCGACTGGCTGGAGNAAAAAATGGAATCCTGCCGNAATACTCCAGATTTTTCTTATGAAGAAAAAATTGAACTTTTACGCAAAACCAATGAAGCAGTTGCTTTTGAAAGTTTTCTGCATACAAAATTTGTNGGGCAGAAAAGGTTTTCACTGGAAGGCGGNGAATCAATCATTCCTGCGCTGGACACAGTTGTTGAATATGGAGCAGAACTAGGAGTTGAGGAATTTGTCATCGGTATGGCACATCGCGGGAGGCTGAATGTGTTGGCCAATGTACTTGGAAAAACCTACAACGACATTTTTACGGAGTTTGAGGGAAAAGCATTTAGTTCAGACGGATTTGCCGGTGATGTAAAATATCACATGGGGTATTCTAGTGATAAAACAGCACGCAGCGGAAAAAAAGTGCACTTAAGNCTGACACCTAACCCCTCGCATCTGGAAGCGGTAAATCCGGTGGTGGAAGGAATTTCACGTGCGAAAATTGACCAGTATCACGAAGGTAATGTAAAGAAACTGGTGCCGATCCTGATTCATGGNGATCATTCCATGGCAGGTCAGGGTATCGTTTATGAAGTTTTGCAAATGTCACAACTGCAGGGATATGGTACAGGAGGTACACTGCATCTGGTGATTAATAATCAGGTTGGTTTTACCGCNGATTATGGAGAGGGACGTTCCAGTACATATTGTACTGATGTGGCAAAAACTACACTTTCTCCGGTATTTCACGTAAATGCCGATGATATTGAAGCTGTGGTCTATGTGATAAAACTGGCTCTTGAATTTAGACAAAAATTTCATCGCGATGTGTTTGTAGATATTTTAGGCTATCGACGTCACGGTCACAATGAAGCGGATGAACCCAGATTTACACAACCTGATTTGTACCGGCGTATTGCCAAGCATCCGCGGGTGCGTGAGGTTTACAGGAAGAAGCTCGTTGATTCCGGTAGTTTGACTGAAAAAGATACTAAACAAATGGAGGATGAATTTAAGCTGTTTCTCAACAATCGACTCGAAGAATCGAAACAACAGGAAACCGCCTCTGTGACTTCTTTTCTGGAAGGAGTCTGGTCCGGTGTACGGCGAGCGAAAAATAATGATTTTGAAATATCTCCTGAAACAGGTGTTGCTCAAAAGAAATTTGTTGAAATCAGCGAGCAGGTGACAGATTTGTCAAGAAACGGAGCTTCGGGCTCAAATTTGAAATTCTTTGCAAANATCCAGAAGCTTTATGAAAANCGCCGTAAAATGGTTGCTGAACATAAGNTGCTTGACTGGGGTATGGCGGAAACGATGGCCTATGCTGTTTTAGTGACAAACGGTACTCAGGTTCGGCTCAGCGGACAGGACAGCGGGCGGGGCACATTCGCGCACAGGCACGCGATTATAACTGCGGAGGACAACACCAAACACGTTCCCCTGAATCACCTTTCCGCGGAACAGGCGCCTTTTGAAGTATACAATTCTTTTCTTTCAGAATATGGAGTTCTGGGATTTGAATACGGATATGCCTATGCGGCTCCTACCAGCTTAACAATTTGGGAAGCACAGTTTGGNGATTTTGCCAACGGCGCACAAATAATAATTGATCAGTTTGTNGCCTCCTCTGAAACAAAATGGCACAGGATGAACGGTGTNGTNCTTTTGCTTCCGCACGGACACGAGGGACAGGGGCCGGAACATTCATCTGCGCGTATCGAACGTTTTCTTACACTTTGCGCGGGTAATAATATGCAGATTATCAACTGCACTACTCCTGCGAATATCTTTCATATTTTACTGCGTCAAATGGCATTTCCATTTCGTAAGCCTCTGGTGATATTTACCCCAAAAAGTTTGTTGCGTCATCCCAAGTGTGTGAGCCCGCTGGCTGATTTTCTGGAAGGAACCCGTTTTCTTGAAGTAATTGATGATGATTTCGTGGAAGCAAAAGCTGTGCGTAAGATTTTGTTTTGCAGCGGTAAAGTGTATTATGATTTANTTGAAAGACAGCAGGCAAAGGATGTTAAGGACATTGCAATTGTGCGCCTGGAACAGCTTTATCCTTTTCCGGAAAAACAATTTCAGGCGCTACTTAAACGTTATCCAAATGCCCGACAATGGTGCTGGGTTCAGGAAGAGCCGGAGAATATGGGTGCGTGGGGTTTTGTTTTACGCACATTCCCTAAAACCGGAAACAGTCTTGAATTNGTTGCACGTGACGCTGACAGCTCACCAGCGGTAGGCTTCCCGCAAGTTCACTCAGTTCAACAGGAAAATCTGGTACAAAGGGCCTTTGAGGAATAATAAAATAACTTTCTTACTTTCCTCGNAAGGACTCGTTTTTGTAAATTATTACGAATGTCTCATAAATTACTTAACTCATTTACAAGGTTTCTTTCATGTCTATTGTGGAAATAAAAATTCCGAGCCCCGGAGAATCGATCACTGAAGTTGAAATTGGCAGTTGGCTCAAGGCGGATGGTGATTATGTTAAGCTTGATGAAACTATTTGTGAAATTGAAACAGACAAAGCGACTTTGCCTTTGATTGCGGAAAGTTCCGGCGTTCTGAAAATTATTCTGCAGGAAGGCGAAACAGCGGGAATTGGTGATGTGGCCTGTTCAATTGATATAGACGCGATACAACCGGAAAAAACTGCGGCAGAAACACCCTCAGCATCATCCGAAACTGCAGAGGTTAAGGAAAAATCAGTCTCAACTGCTGATTCTTATTCGGCAGGGCATCCTTCTCCCGCTGCACGAAAAATGATGGCAGAGCAGGGAATAGCCAATGTTTCCGGAGGAGGTCCAGGCGGACGTATTACTAAAGCGGATGTGCAAGAGCAGGGGCGTCAAGTTCCAGATGGTGTCGCTGCAGCGGAATCAGTACTGCAGATGGAGGCAGCTGAAGCTTCCGGTTCAAGAAACAAAAAAAGGGAACGTTTGTCACGTTTGCGTAGAAAGCTGGCGGAACGTCTGGTAGCAGTAAAAAACGAAACGGCGATGTTGACGACTTTTAATGAAGTTGATATGCAGGCCATTTTAGATTTACGCAGTCAGAGCAAGGACGTTTTTCTGGAAAAGTACAAAGTGAAGCTGGGTTTCATGGGACTCTTCACGAAAGCCTGTACGGAAGCATTAAAGGACTTTCCGGCAGTCAANGCACAGCTTGATGGGGACGAAATAGTTTTTCACGATTATGTAGATATGGGAATCGCCGTTAGCGCACCCAAAGGTTTGATGGTTCCGGTTGTGAGGAATGCGGAATCATTGACACTTGCCCAAATTGAAACTGAAATTGGCAGACTTGCTAAACGTGCCCGCGACAACAAAATCAGCATAGAAGAAATGGAAGGTGGTACATTTTCCATCACAAATGGTGGTGTTTTCGGATCGATGCTTTCAACTCCAATTTTAAACCCGCCGCAAAGCGCAATTCTGGGAATGCACAATATNGTTGAANGGCCGATGGCGGTGAACGGAAAAGTTGAGATTCGTCCAATAATGTACTTAGCNTTGTCTTACGATCATCGGATCGTCGACGGGCAGCAATCGGTGAGTTTCCTCGTACGTGTAAAAGAAAATCTGGAAAATCCAACAAGGATGCTTTTTTAAGTGAAACTTTGAAACTCAATAATGACTAAATTCGACACAACAATCATCGGTTCCGGTCCAGGCGGTTATGTTGCCGCAATCCGCTGTGCGCAACTGGGGATGAAAACCGCACTCATTGAACGCTATTCCACCCTTGGAGGAACATGCCTTAATGTGGGCTGCATTCCTTCAAAAGCTTTGCTGGATTCAAGTGAGCATTTCGAAAATGCCAGCAAGCATTTTGAGGCACATGGAATTAAAGCGGAAAAGATCAAACTCGATTGGCCAAGAATGCGTCAACGTAAGGATGATGTGGTTACGCAGACTTGTGCGGGGATTGAGTATCTGATGAAAAAAAAATAAAATCACGGTGATCAGTGGACATGCCTCTTTTAAGGACAAAGAGACGATTTCGGTGACTGTTGCGGACCGCACACAGCAAACTGTGAACACCGAGCGTGTTATCATTGCGACCGGTTCGAAACCTTCCAGTATTCCCGGTGTGGTTTGTGATAAAAAACGCATCATAACTTCCACCGAAGCACTTAGCCTGGAAAGCGTTCCGGAAAAATTAATTGTGATCGGAGGAGGTGTGATTGGTTTGGAACTGGGTTCAGTTTATGCCAGACTTGGTACTGAGGTGCAGGTGGTTGAATTTCTGGACCGTTTGATTCCCGGGATGGATTTCTCACTGGCCAAAGAAGTTCAGCGGATTTTAAAAAAACAGGGCATGAAGTTTTTCCTCAGTCACGCTGTTCAAAGCGCAACTGTATCCGCTAAAAAAGTTAAGGTTTCAGCAGTCAACAATAAAGGTGTAGATGTGGAATTCAACGGAGATTACTGTCTGGTCGCAGTCGGGCGCAAGCCTTACACGGAAAATCTTGGTTTAGAGAACATTGGCGTTACTCCGGACAAGCAGGGACGGATTCCAGTGAATGAAAATTTGGAAACCGCAGTGCCGGGAATTTATGCAATAGGTGATGTGGTAGCAGGTTCAATGCTGGCACATAAAGCAGAAGAAGAAGGAACTTTTGTTGCAGAAAAGATGGCAGGCCAAAAACCGCATATTAATTACAAAGCAATTCCGGGAGTGCTTTACACCTGGCCGGAAGCAGCAGGTGTTGGTTTTACGGAGGATGAATTAAAAGCAGAAAAATACAACTACAAAGCAGGCAGTTTCCCTTTTAAGGCACTTGGACGTGCCCGTGCTTCAATGGACACAGATGGTTTCGTGAAAGTACTGGCAGACAGGGAGACAGACGAAATTTTAGGGATTCATATGGTCGGAGCACGTGCCGCGGATTTGATTGCGGAAGCAGTAGTAGCACTGGAATATCGGGCCAGTGCTGAAGATATTGCCAGGATGTCACACGCGCATCCGACATATGCGGAAGCGATCAAGGAAGCCATGCTGGATGCAACAGAAAAACGATCCATACACATGTGAGTCTTTCGTAAAAATTCACTAAAACGTGTCATTGCTTACAAAGCGAAAATCTATTTTTTGTTAAGCACAAATATCATTAAGATTTATCACTACGGTCGAAATGACAAATTATCGGTTTCAGCATTTTAACGAAGCCATCACATGTAGTTGACAAAATTGTAATGTCGATCAATGACCAGCACCGAGTTGTCAGAAAGATTTTGATTGTTGATGATATTGAGGACAACTGTCTGCTGATTGAAGATCATCTGCGCCATCAGATCAAGTGTGAGTTTCGTGAAGCATCATCTGGAAAAGCGGCATTAAAGATTCTCGAAAATTGGCGTCCGGACTGCATCCTGATGGATATTATGATGCCGGAAATGGACGGTATTGAAGCGACGAGGCGTCTGAAAGCAATTCCAGAATGTCACGATATCCCTGTGTTGATGGTTACCGCCAAACAGGAAATGGATTCCTTCGAAGAGGCTTTTGACGCAGGAGCAGTGGATTATATTTACAAGCCCCTCGACCGTACCACTTTAGTGGCCCGTGTAAAATCAGCCTTACGCAGCAAAGAAGATCTTGACCGAATCAAAGAACTGAATCAGGAGTTGCTGCAGAAAAAACAGGAACTGAGTAATTTTTCACACACAGTCAGCCATGATCTGAAATCGCCGATTGTCGGGGCTGCAAGTCTTTATGATTTATTTCTGTACAGGATTAAAAATGAATATCCACAATTAATTGAGGATGAAAGCCTTAAAGATATTCTGGATCGTATTCCACTGACTTTTCATAAAATGCTGGACTTCATCAATACTCAACTGGATTATGCGGAAGCAGGACAGGTGATCGGGGAAATGGAGTCAGTTTCAATGTATAAGCTGATCAGCACAGTGATTGAAAATTTTGATTACGCAGAACGTGAAGGAATGGTAAGTTTTGTTAAGCTGCCGGAAATGCCGCAAGTGTGCTGTGATCCAATACGGATGTTGAAAGTTTGGCAAAACCTGATTGCGAANTCTATCAAATACAGAGGTTCAAAAAATCCGGTTGAGATTGAATTTGGTGGTGACGAAAGTGAAGGTGCGTTAAAATATTGGATACGTGATAATGGGCCAGGAATATTAGCCGAGCATCAAGATAAAGTGTTTGAAACAAATGCGCGCTTGAATTACGATGTAGAAGGTTACGGATTTGGATTGGCAACAGTTAAAAAAATTGTAGAAGCACACGGTGGAAAAATTTGGATCAATCCGGACATCACCGACGGAGCGTGTTTTGTTTGTGAACTGCCTCATCAGTCAGTGAATAATTGAGATATACATGGAAAATAGGGACAGCAAAAATAAAGTGACTGCAGAAAAAGCNAAAAAGATGATGCTTAACTTGTGGCCTTTTTCTAAAAAAGAAAAACCTGTTTATAACCTTAAAAGCGTTAGCATTCCAAGGACAAGCGGGCGTACACTTAAAATTTTAGTGAGCCTGTTGCGAACCCCTGGAATTCGCTTGCTGTTGATCCCGCTACTGTTAAAACAGGCAGGGCTGCCNAGTTTACGAAAAAGCAAAGTTAAAGATTTNCCCGTGATGGAACCAATCCATCCCGTAGAAAGTAAAATAACTTCTGCTGCCGCAAAAAAATCTATCAAAGAGTTTATCGATTCAACTCAAAATAAGCGGCAAACACCGACGGATGAAAAATCCGGAAGTTCCGCAAAGCAAAGTCTTTTTCAACCGGAAACTGCCGCGGATTTTCATCGGGCCTATCTTGAGGAAAAAACAACACCGGTCGATGTTGCCATGAGACTGTTGGACATTGTACGCAGTATTGAAGAAAGCGCAGTACCACTACGGCCGTTTATCGCCTGGGAAGAGCGTGAACTGATGCAACAGGCTAGAGCTTCAACGGAACGTTATGAACGCGGAGAGTCACTTGGGATTTTGGATGGTGTACCGATTTCTGTGAAAGATGAATTGGATATGCAGCCGTTTCCAACTATGGTCGGGACCAAATTTTACAATACTCAGCCNCCTGCCGAGGATGCAACCACCGTTTCACGTTTACGTTCAGCAGGTGCATTGATGGTTGGAAAAACTAATATGCATGAAATAGGTATTGGTGTAACAGGGCTCAACGTCCCTTATGGAACAACGAGAAATCCTCATCATTTAGATCATTATCCAGGAGGTTCATCAAGTGGTTCCGCCGCCGCTGTAGCAGCAGGTTTGTCACCGATTGCGCTCGGACTTGACGGTGGTGGTTCAATCAGAATCCCAGCCAGTTTATGTGGTGTTGTCGGTCTTAAAACAACCTGGGGCCGGATCAGTTCTGCCGGTGCTGCTCCACTTTCATGGAGTGTCTCAACAGTTGGTCCAATCACTTCTACTGCTGATGATGCCGCCCTGGCCTATTCCTTTCTTGCTGGAGCTGATCCAAGACAACTGCGTACGCAAAATCAACCTCCTGTTGATTTGCAGGATTTTAATAACGCAAATTTAGCAGGAGTTAAACTGGGTGTATTTTCACCATGGTTTAAACATGCATCAACGGATATTGTGCAAAACTGTGAACGAATGCTGGATGCTTTTAAAGCGCAAGGAGCAAGCATAGAGGAAATTGAAATTCCTGAATTGAATGAAGCACGTGTAGCGCAAATTGTTACGATTGGAACAGAAATGCTGACTTCACTGCAGCCCCATTTTAAAACGTTTAGACAACCTTTTGGTTTGGATGCATTGCTAAATCTAACCCTCGTGAAAGAGTTTAGCGGCGGCGATTACGTTAAAGCCCAGCGGATACGTGCAGAACTGATCAGAAATTTAACACAAATTTATCAACAGGTTGACGCGATTGTAACTCCTACAACTGCCTGTACAGCCCCCCCTATTCTACCTGATGCACTGATAAACGGCGAATCAGATCTCAGTACATTAACGGAATTGATGCGTTATGCCCCGCAAGCAACTATAGGAGGTTTTCCCGCGATTTCTTTTCCTGTCGGTTATGACGCAAAGGGACTGCCGGTGGGGATGCAGTTAATGGGACGTCCGTGGGAAGAATCATTTTTGCTGAGGATGGCCAAAACATCGGAACCCTTTTTTACGAGGCACCCTCCTATGATGCGTTTCTCCCTTTTACCAAATTAATACCTAAATTATCGTAGATTCAGCATCTTCTTCGGTAAATTGTTTCCGAAAAGTCTTGTTTTAACTCCCGTATGACAGCTAAAATAAAGGTATGGTTCGGGCCAGTAGCTCAGTTGGTTAGAGCTGACGACTCATAATCGTCCGGTCGCTGGTTCAAGTCCAGCCTGGCCCACCATAATTTCAGTTGCATACAGGGATTGTCTTTTTTTGACTGTTCAAAGGTGTCCATATAGGTGTCTATAAGCGGTATTATTCCCTATAAACTGGTATCACTCAATAACAGTTGATTTTTCCTGAATTGACTGAAATTATACAGCTAACAGCAATTCATATTACCCAATATAATTCAGTAGTAATGGCTTAAATCGGACTGAAAATCCGTGTGTCGGTGGTTCAATTCCACCTCTGGCCACCACACAATAGTCAATAATATCACTATTTAATCTATATAATAGTCAATTAAAATAGGCATCTTGGGCATCTTCGTTAATTTATGCTCTATTCTACGAGGGCGCCCTTTTTCAAATGGGCATCTTCTGGTTCTTGGATTCACGGGATTTCCAGTGGAATTCGAGGTTTTGCACCAGTTGCGGGCTGAGGTGGCAGAAAGCCTGTTCGTAGGCATACTGGGCCATGTAAGTGCGGAAGACTTCGAGGGGTTCTTCCCCGGC
>NYXK01000044.1 GCA_002685535.1 Deltaproteobacteria bacterium | reverse complement strand
TTTTAAACTTAATATTTAAATTAAATCATAAAATTAAGTTAAAAAAAGATATCAATTATAACTACAAACTTTTATATTAATAAAATAAAGTAAAGCTTTAGGTTATAAAGAAGTACTTAAAAGAAAACTTTAACAAGGGGTTTATTATATTAAGTTATGCTTCTTTTGTATGCCTTACCTTGTTTATTAAAAAGGCAAATGGTGGCTTCCGTTTTTACATCAATTACTAAAAGTTAAATGAGATTACTTGAAAGGACCAATATTCGCTTCCCTTAATTAACGAGTTATTTGCATAGCTAAAATAAGTTAAGGTCTTTACAAAAATTAATATCTAAAATACATTTCATTGCATTCGCATAAATCTTGCTTTAAAGGAATACATAATATTTTGCACCTAATACAGCAATTACAAGTGCAAAGTGATACCTTTTGAATTTACTAATAACCTAATTACCTTTTAATAGCATATGAATAACATGTTATTTGATTACTTAAATGTATTTTATATAACTTACTTAAACAATATTATCATGTATTTTAATAACTTTTTAAAACACAAAGTTTATGTTAAAAAAGCATTAGCATGCTTACAAGAATATAACCTCCTTACAAATATTTGCAAAAGTAAGTTTCATATTAAGAAAATCAAATTCTTAAGGTTTTTTATTATAATAAAAGGGATTAAGATTAATCTTACGGTTATCAAATGTATTTGCAATTAGAAACCCCTATCGATAATAAAGGGAATTCAATTCTTCTTAAGCTTTTACAATTTTTATCGGAAATTTATTTTTAATTATGAGAAGATCTTTAAGCCCCTCGTTAAACTTATCAAGCCGTCTATCCCTTTCGATATGACCCCCCCTCATATGAAAGCCTTCGAGGAGCTTAAAATAACTATTCTCGCCCCAGCATATCTTAAGCATTATAACGCTGCCTTAAAAACTTATATAAAGATTAACACATCTAATGGAATTATTTTAAGGATCCTCTTTTAAAAGCATAAAAAATATTAATACTTAATTACTTTCTTATCTAAAGTTATAGCCTTAGCAAAATTAAATTATAACATTTATAATAAAAAGATACTAGCAATTATGAAATTGCTAACTTATTAGCACATAGAATTAATTTTGCAAGAAGGCTACCAACGCTTTCAAGTCTTTTTAAATTATAAAACATTAAAGTACTTTAAAATTATTAAAAAGCTAACAAGTTAATAAGCAAAATAATTTAAAATCTTATTTAATTTCTACTTTATAATTATGTATTAATTAGGAAATTAAAACGTAATAGCAAATGCGTTATCTTGCTAAGAATAAGATGTTAAAAAGCAGATCAAATTTAAGGACAAGTTATAAACTCGCATTTTAATTCACCCGAATCAAATTAACCCTCGCATCCTTCAAAAATTAAAATAGCTACCTAACATTTGCACTTTAGCTTTTATCCAAATTAACGTAAACAATGAAACAAACCTTATTATCAAGTTAGTTTACGTTAATAAAATTCATGACGCCTTTATAACTTAACGCCGGGAATTATAAAAATTAGATTTATAATATACTTTGCATAAAAACGAATTACTTTTATATAAGGGAAGACTTTGAATGCCTAATGTGAATTCCTTTCAAGCTTGATTAATTCAACATATGCATAACCAAATATTAACAATTTATTTAAGAAAAGTTTAAGACTTTTAAATTATTACAAATAAAATATTATTAATTAAAAATGTTAAAAAACATCGCTAAATTTATTTCCAATTATTTAGCTTATAACAAAGCAAACTATTGGCAAGAGAAGACACTTAAATACTTACACCTGTTACTTATCTCTAATTGGCTTTAGCAATACTTAATAATAAACTTTAAAAGTACGCCAAAAAATAAATTCAACTTTAATTTAATTTTTGTTATAATGAATTACTTTTTTAAGAAAGCAACTTCCATCTTTTATTACTTTACTTGCATTGCATAAGACTTAGCTTGACTCTTTATTTTAAATTGCTAAAGATTTAATAACTCATTAAAGTTCATTATGTTAGACCAAGGCCCGCAATTCATTTCCTCATTTTAAAAAAAGTTTTGCTATATCCTTAGCATTAAGATAAAACTTTCCACTACTTACCACGTTTAAACCAACAACCAAACTAAGATCATAAATCAGTACCTAAATCAAAAACTTCGGCTACATATTAATTATTATTAAGATAACTAATCCAAATTCCTCCCGATAATAGATTATGCCCAACTCACCTTGCTACATAAATCATTAAAGATATTGCCATATCAATTCAAATATAAGTATGAATCACAAATTAATTAAGATTAAAACATCTTATTATTTTTTAAAGAATTAATAATAACTAAAAAGCTAAACCAAGCTAATACGCACGTTTTTACTAAACGCTACAAGGCAATTTAAGCAAAGGCAAAGTAATTCCTTTAAAATTAATAAGCTAAGAAGCAACATAATATTAATAAATCCTAATAAGAAGTCAACTAAAACGTAAATAACATAATTTAAATAACAACTAAAAACTAGAAAACACGTCGCTTAAAAAAGAAATTTGATAACCAATAAGTTAAATTATATCAAGTTCTAACTAAAGAAAGATACTCCTATCAACTAAAACTACCAAACACTATTAAAATCCATCTCATATTTTTAGCAAACAAGCTTTGCTAATATGCAAATAATCTTTTACTTAAATAAATCTAATTACTATAAGACAAGCTTATTATAAACGCAAAATAAAAATTAAAAGTATAAGATATTTTAAACGCTTAACTAAAACAAGATAATACCTTACATTACCAAGTTTATTAAAAAAAACTTAATTTTAACTCGGAATTTTATCTTGCTATAAATTTTCGCATTTGCCCTTACAAATTCCATGATTTTCATCTCGCCTATTCATCTTTACTTAAATCACTAAAACTTTTGGACTAATAAATTGCTACTTAAGTATTAAAGGAAAATAATGCCTACGAGAACTTAAAAAATAATATTATAATAACAGCTAAAAAATAAAGACGATTTTTTACTTAGCTTGAGGACAAGCCTTTTCCAAAAAAGAAAGTAATGTAATAACACGCATACGCTTATCTTACCACATGCAACCCGCGCGCATCACATAATATTATAATAAAGATTTATAACCAACTAGCGGCTGCCTTCCTCCTACTTAAGCTTAAAGCTCCTTACAATCCTCTTCCTCTCCTTGTCTTTTCTACTTGTATTGTAGCTACTTTAATGAATTCCGTTAAGCCGTCTCACCTCTTAAGGAAAAGCTTTTTTGCATCCCGATCTTCCGATGGTATTACAACCTCACTTTACTTACAAAATGCAATTGATTATATGCATCAGTTGCATCTACTTTATCTTATCTTCAAGCTATTTCCTGCTTAAAGGCATTCACTATTGTAACTGACTATCATCTGCCTAGAGAAAATATCGAAGTAGCGATGCGGCATGGCTAACCCGAAAGTACTATCCATGCTGTTGGCGATGAAGAAGTCTTTAAAGACTAAACAAGCTTTGGGCCAATTAACTTAAGAAAATTGTTGCGCGCAGAGTTGAGGTCCGAAAGGTTGTAGAAATGGCTGTGGGAGTAATTAGCGACAGCGGCAATTATGATGGCTAGCGCATTCTCACTATTCAGGGTATCACAATAATCACTTTCGAACATCTAAGAATTCTCCAAAGATTTAGGATGTTGAATGAGACAATGCTAATTGTGGTACGGAAAAATCTACACATGCATGCATATGTACAAGTCAGCACTAGCATCTCTATTTCCAAATGTGTCCGGTGCTTGAAACTTTGTGTAGCTATACCCCTCTAACCCTTTAAAGCTTTCTTAAAGGCATAAGCTATTGTGATTTTGGGTGCCCGGATGTTGAACACTTTTTTGCTTGTAATATCTACTTCATATTTCCCTTCATACGATATCTTCATCGCATGCTTAATTGATAAAGTGAGCACTACTAAAGGCCCCTAGGCAACTTGCTTAAGGAACGATAAATCATTATACTTCATAATCTCAACTGTGGCTCCGATTGCCTTCTTGACCAGATCAATAAGTATTTGACTATTAATGTTCTTTAGCCCGTTCAAGACATAACGCTTTCCGTTATACAACTCTAGATCGCTAGCTAAGAGAGTAGCTGCGAATGCCCTGATATCATTGGGATCGATCACACCAACAGCAGCATCCTTGGACATTATTGTGCTTAGTGGCTGCTGTTTTCCGATCTTGCGATACTCTTTTACGAGAGCTACGGCGCTTTGGAAGACAAAGCTGAAAAATATATTGGGTTGCAAGCTGGTCCACGCCATCTCCTTAAATTCCTTGGTAGCCAACATGCTCTCGATGGCCCAGTGAGTACGAGGATAGTAGGCCGGGAAGTTTGGATGCACATTCGCTGTTGTAATGGATATGCGTACGACATGCTTAACGCCTGCATTCAGCGCAACGACGTGAAAGTGAGATTCCTTAGCAAAGGCCAACGGTGCCGTATGGGCTGCGATAAAGACTTTGGTGACCTCGTTCTTGCGGAGCCACTTACTAGTGATGTTTAAACAGTTCTGCTCCAGGATCGTAACCGTTAAAAGAGAGGCTAATTGCTTTGCAACATCGCTGGAGGCAGACTTTGTTTGAGTAATGATCTAGTAAAAGGCAATCGGGTTGTTGGGAGCTTGGATCAATTCTGAAAGAGTTGACACAACGCTGCGTTCGGTGTTGCCTGTTGCGCCAATAATGAGTCTTAATCGAAAGTCAGTGATATTCCTCCCAAATAGCAATTCAATTCGAGTATTTCCGCTACTTCTAAATTCCATAATAGCTTGCCTTGTTGCTACACAAGCACATAACGGTGACGAAGCTTAGGTAAACATACATAGCAAGAGCTATGTCAAATTCAATCGCTAAACGCTCAATGAACTTTAGTCTTGGTATTAGTGTTGTTGTTGGACTGACGAGTTGATGGATTGATGTTTGATTTGCCGTCAGATGTCGAAATCGATATTTGAGAGGAAGTTGTCCTACATGGTTGGGACTTTCCTTGCTATATATGCAAAGGTATCAACACGAAACGGCCCGATTAACAATTATTAATCATCCACAATAACAACACATCAGGAGTCAATTTAAGAAGAATGCTACAGTAGCGAGGGAGAAAGCTTACAAATGGTTATGAGGTGGGCTTTTTCGACTTGGCACAGTAGTGGATTGAAGTAAGGTAGTTGGGCTGCATTAGGAATTTCCTTTGCCGCTTCAAGTTGGTTACGGGTGGTCTACATAGTAGTGAAAGCCTTAAAGACTCGCATCCGAACGCTTTACTCATTTACTTGCAAAGGAATGGGTTCCGCGTCGTCCACAGGTATGTAACATGATTTATTGATTTTATATTCTACACAAAACGTGGTCAAACCTTTAGTGACTTGGTACGGCTATGGTTTTTCTTCGTTGCGTGAGCTAGGCATAAGGCATCTTATTAAATTCTCGGGCACTCAATCGGAACTTGTGAAACTATTCCGTGAAACCTCTCTGCGTGGATCAGTAATTCTTTCCTGGTTTTGAGCCTCACACCACAGTCCATATAATCAACAAATTGCCCGTCTTTTAATTTGCTTACATGCTTCCTCAGAAAGTGTCGACTCAGGAAACCTAAGTTCGCGTACTCGGCGATTCTTTCGCTTATTATCAGGTGCGGACTTCTAATACAAATAAAACATACTTTAGGCCTCTTATCAATTCTGATAAAAGATATTGCTTTGCAAAGTGCATCATCTAGCTTAGCAGCTTGCATGAGGGCTTGACAATTGTGCCAGAAGGATTACGCTAAATATAGCAAGACGGTACCCTCTCTTTTACGCCGGAATACAACGTAACCGCGTTGATAACCGTGATTTTGCGTTGCAATTCCTGTTCGGGTAACTTCCCAAGCAAGGTGAGGATCGCGTTTATTAAGCCAAGTTGTTTTGGCGACATATCTACCCAAACCAAGGCATCTCGTGTGTTCTTATCGATTACCATATCTAACAGCTGCCGTTCGCTATCTTTCACCGATTGCTTTAACTTGTACTGTTCCTTGATGTCCTTGAGGGGTTCTTTCCGCTTCCGCTCGATAGCCACCTCACCTGCTAGGTGATACTGATTCATCGAGTGCCTTGACTTATTCCTCCCTACTACGGCCAAGGTCCTGATGCTCTTGCGAAGGGACAATGCCCGTTGCTAAATCCTGCGGCGATGCTTCAGACTGCGCAGTTCTGAACTTGACCACTACCTCCGTAAGATTCCGCATGTCTTCGGACTTTTTCCAATGCAACTTCTTTGACAATGACTTTAAACTCGAGTTAGGACTTGAGTGCAGAGGCATGTTTATTACTGGCACTTGTGGCGGCGTATTCCTTGGTCGTTTTGCAAGTGCTAACTTTGGCGTATCAACTTCAGTAGCGTGTCTCTTGACTGTAAGCTGCTAAAATTGCTTCTTCAGAAAGGCTGCCCTGTCGAAAAAATTACGGATATTTTCGAATATTATGCCTAAGATAAGTCCAAGCTCTTCAATCGTAACGCGAGGATATTTCCGAGCTGCCTCCTTGAGCAATAAATCGTCTGATGATGAATCGTCAAAATCATCGGATTGCGAGTAAGAATTGGACCCGCTAGTTGAAAGATCTTGTGTATTGCCTGCTAGATTTTGATCGAATCCGTTAACTATTTGGCCCCATTGCTCATAGCCTTGAATCTGGTAAAATCGAAGAAAGTAAATTAATTTCTTTTCAGTTCAAAAGGTTAATATATACTTTATAAGTGCCTATTGGTAATATACTTTGGAATGGAAATTGCAACTTCTAAAAGTTATTAATCGTAGGCGGAAAGTAATTAGGGAGCGTAAAGCCGACATCAGGCTTAAAGGTCCCTAAAAAGAGTATGACGTGATAGGATTCTCGACTTGTTAAATGAACGCCCTTCCATCTAATTAAATCTGGCTTTCATCTTTCTCATATCACCCTTTATTTGGTGAAGTCAGCTCTTCACCTGGCTGACCTCGCTCTTCAGCTGTTGTACTTCATGGCTTAACTCTTCAATTCTACCACTTAGTGTACCGTTGACGTTTAAGAGCTTGCTATTGAACGTAGCCGTGAGTTGCTTATTTCCGTCTTTAATAAGGGACGCTTGCTATTTAAATGCCTTGCGAATATTATTGTCTTATTTGTTACGATAAGTTTTGTATAAATCCTTAGTAATCAATATGGGCTCGGTTTGAGACATGTCAAGAGAGATATTAGTTACAGATGCGGGAGAAGATGAAGATACCGCTACGATAGAAGAAGCCATTTAGCTTATGGTTGCTGGCGCTAAAACCAGCCGACTTATTCTTGGGGTGGTGGCGCAGCCTGCGTCTTCACGCTGGATCACGTGATATAAGCGCAATAATGCCCCAAGACAGTGATGGCAAGGTAAGGCTAGCAAAGTCAAACTCCCACCTGTCCGTGGTGCTGGCTATAAACCTGTATTTACCTAGGTATGATGTAAAGCCAACGGGGAACAAGCGCATTCGGCTGGAGCTGGTGAGGTGGTGGTGTAGCGTCGAGGCTTGGCTTGCGATGCCATCGCGCTATCTTATGCAAAACAAAGGACTACCAACAAATGGGTATCAAAATCATCTGATTATTCAATTCCTGCCTCGCAAGCAGGTGCGCTACTTAGATTTATGCTAATGGTAACTTAAGGAACAATGCTTGCATTAGATGGATAGGATACTTCTGAAGTGAAGTTGCAGCGTTTTCACTAACCGGCCGGGGCTTAAAAAATATATGCCCTCGTTTCGATAGCAACATTTAATAAAAAGCAAACGTAATTGAAAGGGCTTGATATAAGAGAAAAGCAAGGCAACTGTTAAAGAAAGAGGAAGCCAAACTTTGAAGCACTGCAGGGGTGGGCAAGCCTAAAGAAGGTTATGGCAATAAAAGGCACATGATCAAAGGAAATAATTAGATGGCACAACAACAGTTGGCTCAAGAAAACTATGCAAAGGCAAGCTCGAGGACGAACCTGCAAAAATACCCTACATACCTATCACAAAACGCAAGCTCACAACATACATAGCAAGAAGGTTAAAACTTTAGTGAAGGCTGGGGCATAAGCGTTGCCAACAATAAGCTAGCAAATTAAGTATATCAAGAAAAACAAGCATGCACTTTGGTTAATAGGAGGAAAACATTATGCTGAAGCCGTAGGCTTGGGTTCTAATATAGAAACTCTTACGAGATATAGTTGGCCCTGATGGAAAAGAGAAATTCGGCAAGGTATCGCGAAGCGGCCTTGAAACAGCTATGAGGCGAGGCATATAATGGCAGCGACGGTTAGATGATATACTAAATCAGCTAGCACAAGCAGTAACAACTCATCGCAATTCTTCGCACGCTTCTTCGATAAAACCACCCTCAATCGCATCTTCGCAGGAGGAATTTACGACGGTTTCGGATGAGATAAAGAACCTATACCGAGATTAGAATGCTATACTGATCATGTTGAGCATACTTCAAGCGTTTGTGAAATATCATGAGAAGACCATTAACTTTTAAGACGGAGATTGCTTGACCTCAAAGGTGCTTAAAGGTATGAGCGAGATCATAAAGCCTTCTTCAAACCTAACTGCCTACTTTGATCTTGTAAGGCGAAACAAGATTAAATTGGAAATAAAGAAAGAGCAAGCAGGTCTTGAAAGTCTTCAAGCGATCAACTTGTAGAAGGAGACTTTTCGATATGACTACATCGTGAAGTTAGCAGAGGCCAATACTCGAGCATGGGTTATAGACAACCCTGAATCATCCGCAGACGCTAGTCAGGCAGAGGCAGAGGCCGTAAGGGAACTCGTCGACGTTGTCTCAAGAGGCAGGAGTATGAAGAATTACCGGAAACACCATCGCTTTTGGAAGTACCTTCGTGACCTTCATGTGGAAGGTGATCCTACTGAGTTAGAAGACATCGAAACTCGTATGCTGAAAGATGGTTTGCTGCATATTCTTGTTTTCAAGATGAGAGGGTTTAACAAGCGTTTCTTTAACAAAACAAAAGACTCATTTCAAACGGTAAGGAGGTGAAATCAAGTGTATTACCCTTATATAAAGGAAGTACAGATGAGAGTGCTTGCTAAATGAACCGGCGATTTATCTGATAATGCTGATTTGCATCAAAAGGCTATTAAGAAGATAATGAAATGTTCTGAAATCAATTGGGTAAATGGAACACAAGTATTAAACGAAGAAGAATAGCAATTGTACCTGGCGAATTTTAACAGTATATTACAGTCGAAAAAGCTGTCTTTGCAAATCACTACCAAAGTACTTCGAGATGGCGTTAACAGTCAATTAGAGCGCAACAATACTATTTATATATGCTTCATATCATTTGAGGGCCCTCCAAATGGAAAGCAAAAGATCGATAAGACCCTTGTCTTGAGAATAATCGTGGCTCCGTGCCTAGTTATCCTCATACAGCTAGGGGACTTTTTTGGGGTCATGTCAGGTCAACTACAGTATACGTCAGAAGCCGGCCGCTCTAATGAAGCTATCCAAGGACCTGATCCTAATTTGTGGTTGGATTTTTTTAAGATTATTAGTAAGCTTAGCTGTATAAGGTCAAGAATAGGAACCAAGCTCAATGTCGCCTTGACGTGGAAAAGTTACAAGGACTAACACAGTATGAATTGGCGGGTTGAGGTTGTAGTTATTATAAAGATCTGGCCTTTTCATGAACTTGTCCGCCCCATTTCGGAGTCCAAGACAAGCCCTTTTCGACAGGCCACCTGAATTGGAGATAAGCCTCTTTTTACCCCTTCAAATCTTTGTCACGGGCGATACTGTATTTGGCGGTTAGTTTATAGACTAGAACGTAATTTGGAAGGATGCCTATTATGCTTTTGCGCTTCATTACAGGCGTACTATACTATGACAAGGCAAGCATGGGAATATCCTAGTACACGCACCAGGTAAAGATACTGCTATGATATCTTATAGGCATATGACTACCTAATTCAAGCTACCCTCCAGTTTAGTCTTTGGCTCTCCCAAAATAGCCCTATTCTAATAGTCCCTTGAGGCTACCAAAATAAGCATTCGTAAGGCTGGTTAGGTTAGCAAGGTGCATTATCTTAACAAAATGGAATTCTGGTAAAGAGCCACAAACAGCATTACGCCACAATGAGCGATTAGCAAAAATAAGCGCTTGCAAGGGGCGATTATGCGGATGAGAAATATTAATAACAATTGTTGCGCCTCTTAGTATATTACTTCACTTCAACAGCCCACTCTCAAACCCAAAAATGCCCCTAATTTATCGCTTGATTTATGCTTATTTAGACATATGCTACATTATTAGGCCGTTTTATAGGGTCTCAGCGATTCCCGCTGAAAAGCATAATTCCAAATACAACCTTTTCTTTCCTTTGCTTACTGATCTTTGTTATAAATTGCATCTATAATATGGCGACTTAGTTCCTTGCTATGCGATTTTGAGATCCTCAAGTTTAATAACGACATTTTCAGTTGACAAAATAACTTTTTCCTTTCATTTTCTTGAAGGTCGTCTACACAAGATCGGTGTGGTAGATGATGGGCAGTTACTGCCATGAAGGTCTTCTTTAAAGTCAGTTGTGCATAAAAACTGAGCCTTATCTAGTCCCAGTCCGAGCATCACGTACCTCCCGTACTGGCACGATGTGATGGGTGTGACTTGGACGTGTAGAGGCCAAGATCACCATTGATTAGAAATTGTCTAGGTCTGCGAATTTGTGGGGAGAAGAAGTCCAAGCCACACACAATAGACTCCCTGTCCCACAACTGCACCACATTTACCGCGCCGATGTATAGGTCGGAGAGCCATTTTCTCCTTGGAACTAAGTCTTGCATGTACAATTCGTGAAGAGTCACGTGTAATGTTCTCGACGCAACCAATGTGATCCCAAGATCTAACCTTCTTACTTATCTAGGCTTCAAATTCATATCCTACCATATTTCAAGGGACCAATGTACTATTTCAAGTCGTGCTCAAGATACGGCGTGTACCGACTCAATTATTGGCATTGCATCAGAGGAGGTATCGCGTAAATCACGCCCGATCACCAAAGCTCACTTTGATGGAACTGCAATTTTCTATAAGCGACATAAGTCCTGAGCGCATAATTTGCTGGGAGACATCTCTAGGGATGTGAGGGTTCGGGTCGAGGTATGCATTGATTCTAGATACAAGACGTAGCCGCGAGGAATCAGAAAGAAGCTTGGAGCTCCTCGCGCTGTTAAATAATCTAAGCGAGATTACGTCATCCCGTGACAAGGGAGATCATCAGCCCCAGGAGAGAGACTGCTGTTGAAATATCATGGTGACGCCTTACTTGTCAAGGCTTTGATCAGCCATGACAGGGGTTTGAAACACATGTATATATATATATATAGGACTCCTTCTTGTATTAGAATATCAATCAAGCAGTACATCTATCACCTACTCATAACAGGTTATGAGCCCCGAGACGCATCCTGCAATCCTTGAAACAATGCCTACAGCTAAGCTTCCGCACTAGGTGATAATTTGTCAGATATAGAAACTGATCACGTTTTAGTAGCTCTGCGATGATACTGAAATTTGGAGTCAAGAACTTCTATTCGTTGAAAATCATGAATACCACAACCACAACAGTATCACAGATGTTACAGCAATGTTGCAGCGACACAACTTGTTACAGTGACACCTCCTATAATGGAAAGATTAAGAATTACCACGAGAGTGAACGCTCAAGTTTAAATTTGATCTGATGGCCGCGTAAGGGACAAATTAAAAGAGTATCGACCTTTACCATTGTTACCTTAGCTACCAGTTTCAAGAGACTATGTTAGCTCCGCGGCCGGTCCGCCACTATTGGACAGACGACGAATTTAACCTCCTCGCGCGCTGTCGTGCTCATCACTGGACTTTTGATCGAATCCAAAAGACACATTTCTCGTCACTCACACAGAGGGCAGTGTTTTTGGCGCATGCACGTTTTAAGCGTTTCCGCGTTAAAGAGCGCTCCTATCGTGCATCACTTGTGGACACCTCTGCCACCACCCCTCGCAGTACTTCTCGAAGGGAAGAATCAACACGGTCTGACCATACATCAGAGCCGAGTTCGTCATCTCACACCACGCCTCAGCCGGACGGCACCATCGAAGCCACCCGATTTTCTGCCTCAAGACACAAGAGGAAATCAACGTTAGCAACCACAGTTAGGACTGCAAGCCGGTACAACCTTCGACCAAGTAGACGCAAGAGCTTCCAAAATACTCAATCACGCGTTACAGTCGATCGAACGCCGACCTTGGTTCTTCTTCTACACCATTGGAGTATGTTTCGCATAGCTGCACCAACTGTCACGCAGAGAGCGCATCCGGCTTGCGACGGTCCTCGAGGGAAAATGCTAAATTGTGTGAAGCGTGTCATCGATATAAAAAGGGACATGGTGGTGAATCACGACCAGAGAAGCTGTGGAGCAGGCCAAAAAGAAAGGCCAGGCCTGTTGTGCCTACTAAATGCGCCACTTGTCACACAGAGAGCACATCCCGCTGGCGATGGTCCTTGAGTACAGTTGCTCAAGTGTGTAACGCTTGTTATCGTTATGAGTTGGCAAAGGGTAAATCACAACCAAAGGAGCTGTGGAAGAGACCCAAGAAAGGAGGCCAAGCATGTTTTGCTTAAATGCACCACTGTACGGTCCGTTTGTCTGGGAAGGAACGAGATCTGATTTTATGCTCTCTGCCTTCGACATTCTGTTTAATCACTTGCTCGTACGAGATAGCATGCGCGGGCTACTTGATGCATCGGAAGCTATGGATACACATCTGAAGGGCTCATGGCCTTCCATCCCAACCGAGCAGAGAGACGGTAGTTTCGAGACGCATTCAGTGTGTTCACTCGATCAGAAGCAACTTAGGAAGTCACAGCTTGAGAGTATCAACTGATTGTGTGAGAAAAGTCTACCTATCGACTTTCGGAACGCAATGTGGGCTTCACAAACGCCCTCCCCGTTGTCCCTTAACTTCTCAACGCGCTCTCCTCAATCTAGCATTATTTTCAAGACCCGGCCTTCAAAGGAAAGAAGTGGAAGGCCAGTGGGAGGGACGATGGAGAGGGGACATGGACATGAAGAGGGTGAAAGATTGAGGGAGGGATATGATATCCAGACAGACAGAGCATTGGAGAGAACGGCAGGACAGAAGATCGCTAAAGATGGATACCCGGCATGGGGATGACCGGGCAGACGGGAGGCTGGAGTAGAAGGGAATAGTACTGTTTAGACGAAGATTATATGGAACGTGGTCGTTTGAGTTGAATACAAAGTTCCATCGATGTCCACTATTTCTTGCAACTACCTGGCTCTTCGACCATCTACTGTACACTCCTCCTCCGCTTGCTAGCTCACAGAATGATCGACAAAGACTGCTCAAAGGGTAGATTTGGAAGTCCCTCTTCAGCCGCTGGAAGTGAGAACGACTCTTCGCAAGCCCGTATTTCGTCCAAGGTCGAACAATCGCTTTCTTGTTGCCAGAGATTAATTTGAATGCATCTACACGTTGTGTACTCATTGTAATATAAACCGAGACATTGTTCAGCTTGCCAAGAGGTCCTTTCTTTCTCCATATTTTCATCTGCGCATTGTTGAATTCTTTCGGGAGCTGTCCATTGATCTGGGCATCAAGGATAACGATATTGTGCTTGTCAGGGAGATTGGGAAATAGGAAGCTTTGTGCAGAGAGGTTGATAATATGTCCGTTACATCGAACTCTTCGAAATACTGGATCCCAGAAAACTGACTTGTTCAACTCTAACCCTTAATGAAAGTTAGCATGTTTAACAATAAACATAACGAGTTACTCACAGCTTGATAACTTCTCGCAAAGAACATCATTTGACTGCGCATTATCCCCTACAAAAAACCCCAATTTGTACTCAATCTCGTAGTCCACAAGAACATCTGCAACTACTCTTGCTTGGTTCTCGCCGCCATGGTCACCTTGCAACTCGCGTACAGCAAGGACGTTATGTTTTAGCGTTCCTTCTCTTCCAATATAGTGTCCGATGACACCAAGGATTGACTTTTTGTTCCCTGACGTCCAGAGATCAGCAGTGATATGGATTTTTGAGAGACCTTCTTGCAGGTCTTGTTGAATTCTCTTCTTCTGTGCCTCGTACGTCCGCATCGTCCATCCACGAATTGTATCAGCACTAGCAGGAAGGTGCTTGTCGACGTTCTTATTCAAAATATCGAGTAAAACTAGATACGGTTTGTTAGTTATTAACAGTATGGTTTTACTCAAATATGACTTACGCTCTAAATTCGTTTTTCTCTACCATCTCAAAGGCAACTCCACAAGTACTAATTCACTCAACATACAACTGTTCTAATACAGCCGGATCAAGCTCACGACCTGGGCCTCTCCCATCATCTTCCTCCTCGCCCTCAACGTAGCCACCATCATATCGACGGCGCTTGTTATTAGCCACGGCAGACTGAGCCCTGAATTCAGCCATATCAATATGGCCTTGGTATCTGTCGATTCTCTTCTCATTTTGGCTTTGGATTTGACGACCATGGTGCTTTTTGAGGTGCCTTAGAGCGTTTCCAGTCCCTCCAGTATCAACGTAGACTTGGGTGCAGTATTTACACCTCCAGATACTGCGGCCTTGCTTGTCAAGGGTGATCTTATGCCGTGAGTAAAAAGAGTGTTCCCAAATTTCAGACGTACGTTTCTGGGCAATCTTCTCAGGAGTATCATTGCCTTCAGCAGCTTCGCTAGTATTGCCGCCAGCTTGTGATGATGACACCGGCGAGGATGATGGTGGAGGACGAAAGCGAGGGTCAATATCACTCCAATTTTGGTCTGGTGTAGAAGATAAAACAGAGCTCGCCTGGGATGCCACAATCAATGAAGTGAATAATGATATTGAGATGAAAAAGAGTGTAAGTTGTAAGTACAGGTTTTCCAATAATTAAGGAACATGTCCTGATCTAAATTTGTTGAGGCCACGTTTCTCTTAACTCCTAGCTTCATTATTATTTAATCAGGACCCAGTTCAACTGAGTCCAACTGAGCCAGTTGACGCTATAACCAGTCCAGTTGGTCCTAACCAGTTGAGTGAACGAGTTGGGAAAAAGGCCAACTGGACTGGCTCAACTGGCAACTGACTCAGTTGACTCAGTTGGCCACCAAACTGTTCGCTTCACTGTCCAACACTGCGAACTCAACCACTGTACAGAATGCGGTCCCCCTCTCATCTGACCACTGGGAGGCGTCCCTTTCTATTAGCAACTCAGGTTCTTATTGGGTGGATAAGCGGAATTTGGGCACATAGACACCAGGTGATGAATTGATGCAAAGTTATCCCATTAAGACTACAACTAAATGGGTGTTTATATAAACCGTTAAAGGATAGGCAACGATAGGCAACGGTAGGCACCAATACCATACAATAGGTAGAAATGCACCATGATTGACTCAACAATCATGTGATGAACACCTGACCATTAGTCATACATCACATGCTAACATCCAGCTCTCCGAATACGCTTCATGGTGATTGGAAGCAGCAGACAGTATCTCTCCCCGATCTCATTGAGTTTTCTCACCCATGCTATGTTTTCGAGCGACATCTCCCGTCTTTTTTTCCTCAAATCTTTCGTTCTCGTGACCTTCACGGAGTGTGATCCAAACGTCCTCTGAAAAGTATGACTCGTTGTAGGAGCCTATTTTAGATCCTCTGATAAACCCTAGAGATCCGAAATCTATCAAGTACAGAAACCCTTTCGAGTTGCTTGGGAAAGGCTCTCTATCAAGCTCATCCACAAAAACCAGTTTCTGTAGATCTTCGGCCTGCCTCACGTATCAAAGTGTAGCTTTCGCTATGCACCCACGTTATTGGAAATGTAAGAATACATATGCCTCTCTAATTTCTACGCATTAATTTAAAAGTAAGTATGAAATTATTTAGTACATTACAAAACAATTAAAATTCTAGAGATTCCAGTCTCTTCTACCCTTAAAGTTGACATTTGCTTGCATGCATATAGGAGAGACGATTGAATCTGCCACAATCAAACAATCTCTATCATGGCAAACTTTTCAACTTATAAGGTTAATTCACAACTTATACTTTTGCATCGGCCTCCAGATTTTGATCGGCTGACCTATTGTCCCCAGTATCAGCGTTACTATATCCTCTGCCAATTCAGATCAAAGGGGGGGAAATGGAGAAAATTAAAAAACCTACTCATAGCTTCGCGCCAATGAGCCATTACACCACCAGCTCTCGAAATTAGCATCACTCCCGGAATGATATCCCTGTCAATCCCCCTATGATTGTGAAAAATATCAGCTTGGTCACCCTTTCCTTAGAAGAGGAAACTCAAATTGGAATCACTTACATAGCAGTGTAAATAAAACAGCCATAAAGATCCACATTAACTTTCAATTCCCTCTCCACAAAATACGGATCTGTATTAGCCACTCGATCAATCTCCATGGCAACCTGCAACAGAGGATTTTCATCAATAGCCTCCCTATTCGCCTCCATCAACTCCTCAATCAAGCCCACCCTCGGATCCCGCGCTTTATACACTCGATGTCCGTACCCGAAAAGCCGGAATTGCTTGGCTTTCACGGCATCGATGTAAGCGGGAACGTTGTCGACCGTGCCTAACATGCCCAGGCCGTCATAGCATAACTCGATAGCTCCAGCGTGCAGTGGGCCCGAACCCGCGATCACGGCGGCGAGGAAACAGGAGATGGGGTCCGTGAGGGTGGATGCCACGTGCAAGCTTGCGGCCGTGGAGCAGGAGAGCTCATGGTCGGCATACAGAATCCATAGTTTGTCCAAATGTGTCGAGATTTTGAGGTCCCTGTCGTCAATGCCCATCATGAGGAGCACGTTTTGTAAGAGTGAGAGGCCCGGGCACGCTGGCGTGAAGGCTTTGCCGCGTTTATGGCAGTAGGTGACGGCTACCGTGGTGGCGATGTAGCCGATTGTGCGGATGAGAGCTGAGTCGGTGGTGGACATGTTGTTGTGGTAGGTTAGCTCGGGACGGTGGCGCGAGGAAACCATTTCCTGGTCGCAGCCGATGTAGGCGCCCATGCCAACGGCGAATGCGGAGAAGAGATCTGCGTCACGGCTATTTAGGGTGTCAGAGAGGTCAGAGAAGAAAAGGGAATACGAAACATCAACAACGGATATCTATGTTACGCACGGCAGAGCTTGGATAGCATCGACTACTACCTGTGGTGGAGTCATGGCCGCAGCTAAAGCATTCCGGAAATCCCGCAATTGCTCGGTAGTAGGCAGAGATCCCCAGATCAGGAGATACATTGTGATATCAAAATTATGGTCGTGGAATAGATCCTGGATCGGGACATTCCGGAATCGTAGCTCGCCTTTCTCCCCATCACTATTAAGTACAGGTTAGTTTCTTTCCCCCTTTTCAAATTTCAAGTATTTTTGAGGGGGCGGAGGGCAGAGGGGAGAAATGAGACATACATAAGTGTAATACCAGATTCCTTGCACGCAGTATGTTGAAATCCTACGTCCAAGACGCCCAATTTTCTCATTCTCTGTGGATCGTGAGCGTCGGGGACAGAGATGGTACTTAAGTCAGCTGCTTGCACGAAATTGTTGTGAATAGGGATGTTATGTCCGAGTTTGGTGCGGGAATCGAAGATGTGGAGGTAGTCGAAAGAAGTTGTCGACTCGGGTTTGGGGTTTGCTTTCGTTCCCATTTTGATATTGATATCATTGGTGGTCGTGGTTTACTTCGTTTGTCTCTGGTGCGGGCATCTCCGCTGTGGTGTGGTGATGGTGATGGTTGATATAAATGAAGAAGTAAACTGAACCGAAAGATTCGAAGTTATGCCGCTGTTCTTTAACTTAGACACGGGGCTCTAGCAATTATAGCATCTGTAGACAATTCAAGTGACCCTAATATGGCATTAGTACTTGATGACTTTTTGACTGTATCAACTTCGTTTTGCCAGTCTCAAGAGCCCACATTCCCAATTCCATCCAGCAATCCCAGAATCTTACTATCCCACAATCCTATAATCCCACAACCCCGCGATCCCTCAATCCTACCACTCGATCCGAGATACGTTGGGCTTTGTCCACTTTACATTCACTACCATGCACAGTAACCAATAGAGCAATTCGATCAATTGATAAAATGTGATACATATGGCTTAAGAACAGGAAGGCAGGATGAGAGTACCTGGTTCCTGAGACACAACCCAAAAGTACAAGTCGTCATATTATTTCAGACGTGGGAGAGGTGGCTCGGCTCATCTTGCTACAGAGCACAGTTGGTCTTTACTGTTCTAAGCTTTTCTCTTCAAAAGTTGAATATTTGTAGACTTTTAAAGCACTCGTATTCGGGAATGTAGCTTGTAGTAAAACAAATTGAAAAGAGAGGAAAATGTATGTAAACTCTCAATATAAATCCTCCATCGCCAAATCACTCCTTCCCCCCAAACCTCCCCAATACTCCCCCCCTAATAGCATCCAACAACACCTTCCCGCCATTAAAATCCTCCATATTATCACACAAATCAAAATTATTACACCCCGGTCTTCCCTCCTCACCTTGCACACAACAAACCGCTCTCGCTATCCATCAATCACCGTCAGCCATACCTTTCTTGTCCGGGCCAATCCCCCCCGGCCCAAAGAACAAAAGAATGGAGAAAAACATACCTTCAACGCCCCCGTCACAAACACACCTCACTGCGCCCTCAACCACATCCTCAGTTTTCGCCGCCTTCACCCCCACGATCCCATGTTTCTCCTCCCTTTCCTCCTTCCCTGCCCCGGCATCCGTGTGCACAAAACCCGGCGCCAACAAATTCGCCTGGCAGCCCCCAAAGAGTTTTCCCTGACTCCTTATCGCCTTCCACATCCCGCGCACGCCGTATTTCGTAGCCGCGTAGTCGGCGCTGAGCGATTGTTCCGCGTAACCGGCGAGCGAGGCCATGAAAAGGAGCTGGGGCTTGAACTCGCGTTCCATGCTGCTTGGTTGCGAGGCGAAGCGCGTGAGATAGGTGAGCGCCAGGTAAGTGGTGTAGTATGTTCCCCGTAGATTGACGTCGAACGTCGTCGTAGGGGGACGCGTCGGATCGCGGGTGAGGTCTGCTAGTTGGTCGTAGACGAGATCTCGCATGTTATGGGAGCGCACACCAGCCGATGGAATTACAATGTCGAGAGTATTCCCCGACCACGCGAGGACTTCCTTGAAAGCAGCAAGCTGCGAATCCCAAGACGTGACATCTGTGTGGAAGTATTTGACGGTCCCACCCCCTGCTATGCTGAGGTCTCTTTGTGCTCGTAAGCCGGCTTCTTCGTTTATATCTAGGATACCGACGCGTACTCCGTATTGCGACAACGCGGCAGCGATGCCTAACCCAATTCCTGATGCGCCGCCGGTGATTATGGCGGTCTTGTTTTCGAGGACGGAGGTGTGCAGAGGAGTTGTGAAGTCTACTTTGGCCGCTCCACGGAGTCTTGCTTCCTGCTTTTGAGTTGTGTCTGTTGCCATTGTTATCTAACAGACTAAAAATTGCATGAGTTTGAGTGGTGATAAATTGTACGAAAAGAGTTCTCAAATGACTCCCCAACACGCTAAGGTTGTGATTAGGGAATGATCTCGATTTCGAACAATTCGAATTCCCAAAAAAAAAATACGCTTGGAAAAGAAAATTCTCACAATTTTCAATGCGAGAGGGGATATACATATCCAAAGAATACCAAGAAACCACAACTAAATTTTTTTTTTGAGTCTTTGTGAATTTGAGGATTGAAGGATGTAAGGATAGAAGGATGAAAGGATGTGAGGAGATGTGGATTGGACTCTACTCCCATCCTATCATCCATCTTATTTCTCTCCAAACACCTGGCTTCATCTTTAAAACTGGATTGCGAAATTGCGACCTTCTTCTCATTTCGAAACTTCAAGATATAAAGGTTAACTGAGCAGAGATGGTCAATCGTAGTGGTATTAATAGACCTGAGATAATCTAAAACTGATTATACATGAAAAGACCGGAAGCTCAACCATGACGCATTCTATTAGGCGTGGGAATGTAATCTAGATCTGTGAGTGCTAAGTACACCTCTGTATAACATTCTATCTCTATATCTACCACGAGTTCGCCAAAAGAAATAATCAAACGAACAAACAATATCCGAGAAATAGCGGCTCTAAGTTCCACTCGTAGCGGTTTGCTTCTCCCGATCCCTCTTCTGTTTCTCCGCTTCTTGTATTCTCCAGCCATGCCCAAACCGGTATACAATCCATATGGACGGTGCAAACGCAAGGTAAATGCCGGCTGTCATCGTGGACGTCCAGCCAATTCCAATAGCATTGATTAACGGCGTGTACGCCGCTATCAGACCGGCACTCAGTAACATCCTAACCAAATTGACGGCAGCTGAAGCGGATGCCGGGTTGTTGGCATTGATATCTAGCAGAAGTGCGGCCATAGGGATCATCGCGCTGGTCAAGATGTTGCCGGTGAAGAAAAGGATCACCTAGAAGAAGAAACGAGGGGTGTTAGTATTGTCCCTTCGAGGCATTCTGTCATTCAGAGTACGCACCAGAATAACAGCCAGGGGTACATAATACTCCATAGCCCACCCATACGCGATAATACAACAGCAGCAACCAAGAACAACGTATAGTGACAGAGCTAGACGTGCGACTTCAATGTTGAATCGTGAGATGTCCTGTTGTTTGTTTTTCACTATTGACAGACCTTGCTTCTCAGCCTCCCGTTTGAAATTCCAATCTATCAAAACTGCCATTGTCCAGCGAGAAGTCAACGCGCCGATTCCTAAGGGAATATAGCAAAGACCTGATTGGACTTCGTTGAAATGATAACGACGCACAAGCTGTGAAGCAAGAATACTCGAGACAGCGGCATATCCAGCATATAAGATGCCTGTGTATGTGGCGAGGATGAAGTTCTCCTTGTTGCCAAGAAGCCGAAGTGATGTAAAAGGGTTTACGGTGCGCTTCCGTTTCGTGAGTGTGTGGACCTCTTCGGGGGTCGAATATTTGTGTAAGACCTGGTAGAGCGATCGATTCCACATGGGAGGCTTGATAGATCCATTTCCCACGATGGAGCGGTTTGTTTCGGGGAAGACTACACCCATCAACAGTGCTAGGACAGCGCAAAAGATCAGAAGAAACCAGAAAATAGAGCGCCAGCCAAGGAATTGAGACAGTAATCCACCGATAACCGGGCCCAGAGCCGGGCCTAAAGTAGAACCAATGGTGGCATATGCAGTATATTTGCCACGATCAGCCCGGGTTGCTATGTCTGCAACAATGGCACTTCCCAACGCTTGTGTCCCGCTGCCACCAGTGCTTTGCACGCATCGAAGAACGAGTAGAGCGGCGTAGTTGTCCTGGAGTGCCAGACCGAGATTGGCGCCAAAATAGATGATAAAGCATAGCATGTAAGCTGGGCGTCGGCCGTATTTCTCAGATAAGGCAGCTACGAAGGAGGGTGCGATGCCCTGGAAAATCTGCAAGGCAGGTCAGCGGGAGCCGGCTTGTTGGACAGCTGTGTGTTCTGGGTGCTTTATCTCTCTCTTACCTGGTAGGTACTGATGGTCAAGTTGATGAGCGATACGGAAACTCCAAGGTCCTTGGAGAGGGCAGTGACTGCGGGATAGTAGACCCCCGTGGAGAAGGGTGAGATGATAGAGGCAATGGATGCAGTGAGAATCACGGCGATCCTCACCTGCTCCGCCAGTGCACAATATGGGGCGTCAATGTGTGCACTTGGGACACTCTGCGGCGGGAGAAGTTCTTCGGGGGAATCTTCTGGCAAGACATCTTCTTTCTGTTGCTCTAGGTCTGTTATATTCCGCATCTGTTTTCCTTCGGGGCGCGGGTGTGGCCGTAGCTGCGTCTTCTCCCGTCGGTACGCGTCGGAGACGGCACTTTGGAGTCGAGAAGGTCCGTTTGCCTTTGCCTCTGCTATTATTGGTGGTGATAGGGGCGATGGGGGTGATGGCGATGGTGACTCCGTGGATTGTGGCGTGGTTGTATGTGTGGAGTGCGTCGTTTTAGTTTTCGCTTTCGCTTCGCGGGACAGTTTCAAATGAGAAACCATGTTGGTATGAGGGGATGGAGGGTAAAGGTGAAGGTGAAGGTAAAGGTGGAGGTGGAGGTGAAGTCAAAAAGAGGGAAGACGCGTTGTGAGTTACACGAGAACCCGGATTCAAAACAACCTGCATTATAATTAAGCGGATAATCAATCGGGATAATCAATCCGAAGGATTACAGGATCACAGGATTACAGGAGTACAGGAGTACAGTATTACAGCAGTCGAAGACGCATCCCTAGGAGGTCAAGCGACAAGGAGGAAGCCGAATAACACCAGTACTGTACTGGAGATGCTGGTACGGTATGGTATGGTATTCGTATACCAACTCGGCAGCCCCCCACCCCTCTCCCACCGACCCACCCACGTCAGCAAATGGTCCCTCACTATATCCCTCGCTTGTGGGAACGGGGCAGGACAGGGCCGATCGATCCGCGATCCCGCTGATCATACCCACCACCACCACCACCACCCCCACCTAGGTCAGCCAAAGAGCTGTTCAAGGCGTTGTAGCCATAGTCAATACCAAGAAAGTAACGAGGAACGCCCCCTTCCCATTGCCTTATCAGTCAGTCCGGAAGGGAAGATTACATGCTCTCGAACCCAATCGTGCATCTGCGGGGTCGAGACTGTACTTTCGTATCGCTCAGTCGGGAAGCCATCCATCCCATGTGAAAGTTGGTCTCTCAGCGAACCGTGATTGATGTGAGCGTGCTGAACTCTATCCGTGGCGTGGCTTTATACATCGCGTCATCCCAGCGTCGAGCAGTACTGTCCATAAAAGCTTAGCTTGCCGGCCAAGCCCTCGCCGCCAAAGCTTAGCTGGAAACTTCACCGCTTGTGGATGTCATCAACGTCTAAGTCATCCCGTTTCGCCTGCTTCCCTCGCAGTCACTGCTGATATGGAGTAAGCTTCGATTCACGTCTTGTTTCAGAGTATGAAAAAAAAAACTTACCAAAAGAAGTCCCGTGTCGCAAGCTTTCGGTCCGGAAGAAGCACTCCACCGGCGTTGGTCGACCCAGGAGCAGCCATTCTTGCCATTGTTGCCATTGTCGCTGTCATCGCTAGATGAGGTCGTTTGCCATAGATGCGCGGGATCCACAACCCAAGGACAGCCAGTGCCAAACCCCGTCTTTGATGATGACCCCTTCTGTGATCCCGTGGCAATAGGAGGTAGGACGACGTCGTCTCTTGGCCCCCCAGAAAGGAACATATGTCTAATAAAGTATGTGCTAGACCAGCACCACCACCACTACTTTCCGCAGTTGCTGGCCTTGGCTACTAACCGGTTGACGACAGATCCGTTGTCGAACCTTTCCATGTCCGTGCCCTCCACGCCCATGCCTTCCTTTTGGCCCGCAATGGTCGCAGGCTTTGACGAGACACAGCCGCAGACCGCCTTTCCCTCGCTAGATTCGGCCTCATTACTCCGTTCCCATCGACCGAGTCTGCCGACGTTTGACATGTCAGGGTTCCTAGGAGCTGGAGAGCAGTACGTATACATCCGTGAACCCTAGGGCCGTGTTCGAAATTAACGTGGCCATCAGTAGATACCAGCAGATGCCGCAAGTCATGCAGGCGACACCGCCAATTCCAAGCTCCCAGCTCCTGGGTCCGATAAGCCCGATCGAGAGCTTTGATCTGTTTCCACCGTCGAGCGATGCTTCTCGCAGAGATCCAGTAGCATATGCGGAGGACCCCTGGACAATCAACGGAGCCTCGGAGATGGGCGATTCAGACAATTCGAAGGATAGCGAGCAAGATAATGCCAACTACTCGTGGTTAGCAAACGAATCCCAGGAGATTGGTGACGAGGACGAAATTAGTGAGCCCAAGCCTCGCTGCTGGGAGCACGGATGTAACGGGTACGACATCCGGTCTCCCATTTCCCATCTACGGATTGCAGGCAGTAGATCAATGTGAACCCCGTTCTCTTCAGAAAACATCCCTCGTTAAGCAGCGACTAATTTCTCGGATCTCCCAGTCGTGTATTTTCAACACGCAGCAACCTAATCCGCCATCAAATGGAGAAGTCTCAGGCACGGCCAAGTCTCAAATGCCCTAGTTGCGGAGCAGTCTTCAGTCGAACGTCAGCCAGGAACCAGCACGTCGCTAAGAGAAGTTGCAATAGAATACGCCGCTATTCTAATGGTAGAGAAAGGCGTTGTCCGAGAGTCGTTTGTTGATTGTCTTATCAGATGTATTTGCTACTAAATTAGGGTTTTGGGTGCAACTGTGTAGTCTCTCAATAATTCGAAATGCCTATCATCCAATTTCATGCTAGACCAAGTAGAGTCGCATAAAAGCGGAATTGTCTGGCAAACCACACCCAACTGGCTTTGCAATTCCTTTTCCTCTTCTTCCTATTCCTTATCATTCATTCTTCGATGACAAATTAGATAGAAGTTTTCCCCACCAACCTCCCTGTATTTAGCATACTCAATCAATATATCGGCTCGGTGGCGCTAGTTCTTTGTTAGCTGGGTTAACGGCGTACGAAAGGGGGTTTCCAGTGGTTCTCATCACCCCCCCCCCAGTTTCTGCCTTAACATATAAGAAAACTGGTGGAGAAAATTCTAGAATTTCAGATTGTTGATTGGAAGAATTACCTTACTGCCGTACAAGGGGTGACGAGACCCACTGGAAACCCCCTTACGTACAAACAGCTAATCTTTTCCTCGGAGAAGCTGGCGTGCAAGCCTAGCAGCAAAGCTCTAGCGCCTTCGATGCTCCCCTTGGCAAACTTACTCATGAACGGCTGTGCATGGATGTCACGTGAATCATCGAATTGCACCTGGAAGGATTAGCCGAGGAGAGCAAGCATAAACTTCTCTATATAGGATCTGCAAATACTTGAACAAATTTGTTTTTAGACTGTACACAGTGCCACCTGACACAAATTCAAAGTCAGATATAACTATACATGCGGAAGGCATATCACAATTGGTCGAGTAAACCAGCTTGCCTGCGAAGCACAAATATCATTCATTCAATGCTGACAGCTAGCGAGGTAAGCAAAACCTTGTCCAAAGAGGCGTGTCAATTCATCAAATGTTGCCATCGTTCTCCAAAGTCTTCTGCATCCGCCAAAATATCGAGGTACCACTCGCCCCATATCTGTCGCACCTGCTCCAAATTCCAAACTGAAAGACTCGTAAGGCTAGATCTTGGATGTTTTCAACTAGTACGATGGCCAGATAACAACTTGGGTTGGAGCGCCGATTTTGGAGGGATATAGTGCCTGATTTAGAAGAACACGAGCGATCGTACCTCAATCGATCGTCGGATAGGAGCGTCTTCGGGGGTGTTGTGGTCCCAAAAAGCCTAAAGTCAGAGTCTCGAAGTCAGCATTGCCCTAATATGGGGGGAAAAAAGCGGAGGTGCAGGAGAGAGATGGGTGTCTCAAGAGTCATGAGCTATTCAAGTTGGAATCCCTCATTTCTCTCAGACAGTTTCCTCCTAAAGCTGCTAAAGGAGGCAAAACCGCTGGAGAAAAATGAGGACGTACTGAATGTGGGACGGCCAGCTTTGGATCAGAGTCAAAAGAGCAGAAAACCAAGCATTCCTCTGGCGCAAGGTTGCTGACATAGTGGTAATCGTATCGAGAGTCAAGCTTGGCCACACAATCATACACTTTCTCGCCTCGATCGGCAACGCGCGGGTCGTTGCGAGAGTAGATGCGGCCAGTATGGGTGTTGAAATCCCAGTCTGGAATTCGGTCGTGATTCATGAAACACAGGGGCCATTTTGTGGCCTTCGTACCGATCGGACGCCAGACATTCACCTGAGCCCAGTGTTTATACTTCGAGAGTAGCTCAGCGGCCCGCTCGTCCCCCACGGTCTCCTTCAAGACTGTGATGAAAGTGGTCGCGTCCCTGTCCAGATGCGCAACAGGCCTGGGAGAGTATCTGCTAGAGGCTTCCCCCAGCTTCTTCTGCTGCTCGCTCTCTTGACGAATTCTGAACGAGGCCGGGATGATGACTGCTGGCCCTTGGCTGACATCCTGGATGATCTTCTCGCACTCCTTGAAATAAACATCCTGGATGTATTCCTTCCCCTCCGGAGTGTTGCCATCGAGGAACTGCTCAGTGGTCACGGTTGTTGGGATATTCACGAGCTGGTACCCGTTCTTCAACAGAGTTGGTGCCCTTTCCATGGACCTCATGTCATGCGCAACTATCTTGATGTCACGGGGCGACTTGACGTTCGTTGCTCCACTGGTGTAATCAATATAGCCAGGCTGGTCATCTTTGGTTCCACCCCAAACACCAAGGGTCCCGCTAGTTGTGCGGGATTGAAGCACAGTTGCAGCCATGATATAATAAGGGGGAGAAGAGTTGAATACTGTATGAATATTTTAAGATTACTGAAGGAGGTTGCACATCGGTTTATGTCTGAGAAGATTGATGACATCGTTGCGATGAACGTTGATGGGTCAATATATAGACCACCGATGAACGGCGTCGGGGCCATTTTTTGACTTTTCGCCGGGTCTTGGGAGGTGCAAGAGTCGGGGGCAGTGATATTCACACAGCTCTGGACCGAGGAGGACAGCTGTCAAGAATCGCGGCAACTCAATTAGTGAGTTTCTTAGAACGTAGGATTGCAGGATTGCTAGAAGACAGGATTTGAGAACTGCGGTGTTTGTAGGATTGCAGGATGGGCTAGAAGCACGGATGGCCGGAATGCAGGACTGGAGTAGTGGCGACACAGAACCAGGTACAACACGGGATGTTGTAGTGCCGGTTGAAATGTTGTATCGACTCAGCAGCGGACGGACTATGAGAGTTCATACCGCTGCCGATGCACCTCGAAGCTGTCTTCTTAGTCGGAAAATGTCGACTTCCTTCAACTGCTTCACCACCACCCCAGAACCATTCTTTGTCTCCAAGCCTCGAAATTGGGTAGATACACAACGACCGCACAAGAAAGTCCTGTTGGTCTTCATAGCCCTCACTGCATCATTCCTTACACTGTTGCACACTTCACGCATTTTGTCAACCAAAACTTGTCATTTACGGAAATGACGCCTCATGTTTCTACAACCGGTCTGGTGTACATGTGGAATGGTACCACAGACAACCAAGACGATGGGTATATCAACACGGTGGACGGCTCAACAAATGTCAAACCATCAATGGAGGTCACAGTAGAGGTTGAGGACGTTCGCAATCTTACCGAACCCCCCAAAGTCTCGAGTCATGGATACCAGCTAGTGAAATTCACATCATCTCTCCCATCGTCCTGTTTCCTCGATGCCTACTCTCCGGAGAACAAGCGGCTCATTGAAGAGGTATATTACGATGAGTGTCGAGGCTTGGTTCAAGACTTCACAGGAGCGGTTGAGGCCTTCCCGTATGTATATCGGATTCGGAACCAGTCTGCGGACGTGACCCGGCTCGCTGATATCGATTTCCACAAGGACTCCGCACCAATTGTGCATGTGGACCGAGATTCCGAAACCGCACCTGACAGGCTACGTTACAGCCTAGGAGCCGACCGAGCAAATTCTCTACTAGCTAGGTACAAACGTTATGCATCGATTAATGTGTGGCGACCCATCGGGACCAAGGTTCAGAAATGGCCGTTGCTACTCGTCAACCACCAATCCGTTGCAAACTGGGATTACAGCACACACATGGGGCGAGTGCACTTCAGCAATGATCAGAAGAGGGTCGGGGCGCGGGGAACGAAGAGTCATGAGACGGTGCTTAAATTTGACCCGGGTTATGTCTACCATTATGCCGGCGAGATGGCGCCGAATGAAGCGTGGCTTTTCTATGCTTTTCATTCGGAACCTAAGTTTGCTATTCCGCATAGTGCTTTTTGGGATCAGAGCACAGAGGTTGACGCGCGTACAAGATGGTCAATTGAAGTTCGCATTTGGGTGTTTTTCGAAGATCCATGAAGGGGTTGAATCCGTCACAAGGTGAGGAATATCTATAATCAATTGAAGCTTTCGTGGGAAATCATTGCAAACCATTTTCCTGACCAAGCAGTCGCGCTTTCCTCTTCCTGTATTACCTCGGACCGTGATATAAGGTTCTGCTTAACGGCTTGCTGCTCTTCACTTAGTGTTCTTGTGACAGCTAAGTAGCCTTACTTACCTGAAAGCTTAACCTCAAACCGGGAAAATGCGTCGTCTTAGAGTTCCTGTTGTCCGAAAGCTCAGCAAGTGCCGAGAGATTGCCTCGCTTAAGCCCCTTTCTTTTTGAGGGGAATGTCTACTTTTAAGGTCTTTTTTGCGGAACATGATGTTTTTATAGAAGTATAGGCAGTATTCGATACAACTACTTGTTCTATCAACTTAGTTATGCTGTTGTACCTACATTGTCTCACAACAAAGCCTCCTGTATCTCATAACAGCACTTTCTCGCTAGTTTTAGAGCTCGCTGGCTCTGGAATAGAATCTGGCTGAGCAACAATGACCCGTTCTGCGACTGGCTCCTCGTTTGCACCTGATCGGACCCCTTCCATCATAGTGGTTGACTGACTTTTTGACTCGCCTCTCTCTTCATCGCGGTCTTTTGGTCGTGAATTATATCCGTGGTCTCTCCACGCAAAGCTACATAAGAGGCAGACCGTTCCAACAGCAGCATTAGTAATGAAAACATACCGCATAGCTTTTGCATAGACTGGATCTATAATAGCACGGTCTTCGAATCCGAGACTAGCGAGAGAATAGGCCGAAGAGGCAAGTTCCTGATCTTGCAGAGAGAGTCCAGACTTCAGACTTGACTGAAGGACAGCCGAAGAAACGCCCAGACCGCATGCGGCCCCAAAAAAGCGGGCAAAGTTTCGACAGGAAGTTACCACGGCCCGTTCGCTCTTCTTGGTTTTCGCTTGCATCGCAACTACCATAGGCTGATTCGCAGCGCCGATACCGATACCCACAAGTAAGAGAATGAAGATAATGGCAACAGGGCTGGTGCTGCGGTCGAAAATAATCTCTAAACAGGAGCCAACGAAAAGGAAGATAGATCCGGAGCGGATGACGCCCCCATAATGTTCTCTTTTTGTCATGATCCGACCTGCGAGCGCAGAGACTATGATCTGGATTCCGATAATAGGGAGCAGAAGTGCAGCTGAGGCGAAAGAGGACCAGCGGCGAAGATTCTGGTAATACAGGGGCAGGAAGTAGAGGTTAGACTGGTTGACCCAGCCCAGACTGAATGTTTGCAGGGCTAGTGCACATATGTCGCGAGTGCGGAAGAGGGATACTGCGGATTTTGTCAGTACTTATAGCATTAGACAGAGGAGGCAATGTACAAGGTATAATCGGGAGTCTTGCCACCTTCCACTCCACGAACAGGAAAGTCACAAAGGAAACCACGCTGATCGCTAGCATGCTGATGACCATGGGCGAATCCCATTTGTAGTACGAACCACCTCCAGTAATTGGAATCATGAAGAATATGATGGCTATCGTGGAAGTGAGCGATCCCCAGCCATCGATCTTCTTGACGTTAGTCCAGAAAGACTAGGTCGGTTTTGTTGTGGGAAGCAGATACGCTGCTAGTGCGGCGCACATGAGTCCCAAAGGTGAAAGCAGCCAAAAGAAACCTCGCCATGTTGACCTATTCGCGAGCCGATTGTCAGTTATGCAAGATTGCATTGTTGTGTCGGAAATGCCATCAAACACATACCTGGCTGCGAACGCCGCTCCAATAAAAGGCCCAAGCACATTTCCCAAAGCCATGAAACTGCCCGCAATACCCTGATATCTTCCTCTTTGCCGGAGCGGTACAATGTCGCTTGCAACAATCATTGCCAGGTTTCCAACCCCTCCACCAGAGGCGCCAGTGATAGCCCGGAAGACGTAAAGCATAGGAGGATCCACAGCAAAGCCACAACATAAGTCAGCAGCAGCAAAGACTACTAATGCACTGACGAAAAGCGCAGTCCGACCAAAGATGTCTGAAAATCTTCCATATAGTACGGTGAAGACAGTAGTTGCGATCAAAGACGAACTGCCTGCCCAACTGATTGTTTTCTCTCCATTCAAGTCGGTGGCCATAGTGGGGAGCATGGTTGAAACGCCGTTAGCGTCCATGTTGACCACGAAGAGGACGGCGCCGAGGATGAGGACTACGATTATTACTTGGCGTCGGGGAAGGTGGTTTTCTTGTTGATGGAGGACGGGTTGGGTGGGTAGTGGCATTTTTAGTAAATTGCGGTTCTTCTTTGAGCGAAGAAAAGACCACGCAGAAGGAAATTGAAGTAAAGAGGCTTTACAAAAATGGCGGCGAAATCTGCAGGTCGACAATTCTTGGTAGAAAGAGAGTATCTAATTATAAAGGAGGATATTTCCATTCAGTCTTTACAGAACCACATCTTTTAGAGCAACAGGCAACAGGCATGCTTTTCTCAGCTTTAGCCGCGAAAGACTGAGGCCCCTAGCCAAAAGACATGGACGGATCGGGCGGGTTTGAAGGCTACAAATCCCGCAAGCTGTTTAGTTGTAAGGTGCAATGTCATATCAGACTTAAACATAGGTATCAAAACGGAGACCACTAGCTGCGATAATGGGTACGGACGAGCCTCGGATGCCTAGCGGCTAGGCCCTGGGCTGCTAATTCACGTACTAAGCCTGGCTAAGCCTAGTCAGTCTTGGAGCCCAGGTATCGGCCATTTCTATTCGTCGCAATGTATCTGCATTCCTATCATCCTTCATATCTCCGGCTCATCTTCTTCTTCGCGATGTACCACATGCGCTTCGATGTGCATGTCGGTTTATGTCTTCCTGCAATCCTGCAATCCAGGCATCCACCAGTTATGATGAGTAACATTCTCCGAACATCCGGCTCTGACCTGCTTGTACGGGCACGGGCCAAGTTTTGGCCCTGGAGACCGGTGGCTTGTATTACTTTATGAATTCGACGATGACAAGATATATGACAAGCTTCATTTGTCCTGCACATCCTCTCAGCCTGATACTTGGCCTTGTATCGAGAGATTTGAGACCATGGAATATACACACTTAGCGACAGCCCTTGTACTCGCAAGCATCTTAATATTTTATCGGCTTTCCAGAGCATTGCTTCTTGCTCACAAACGACAAGTGACATGCCGAGACAAGGGAGTCCTTCCTGCTCCTTGGTACCCCTTTTGGGACCACTGGTTTGGAGTCGACCTTCTCGTTAAAAATACCAAAGTTCGACAGGAGCATCGTGTTTTGGATCAACAACACACACGATTTCGAGAAATGAACGCAAATACTTTCCGGCTCGTCCTTCTGGGTCGTTGTATTCACTACACTATCGAGGCTGAGAATCTCAAGCACATGCTGGCTGTTGATTTCAAGAAATGGAGTGTGGGTTCCAGGAGAATACTTGGACTTGCGCCGCTTCTTGGAAAAGGTGGGCGATTACTATTAGACAACACCATTGAAATAAAATATGAACTGACAACAAACAGGCATTTTCACTTCTGATGGGGCCGACTGGCAGCATTCTCGTCAAATGTTACGACCTAGCTTTGTTCGCACTCAGGTCGCAGACTTGGGCGTATTCGAGAGACATGTAACAAATTTGATCTCTACAATCCCGCATGATGGCTCCACGATCGATCTATCAAATCTATTTTTCCGACTCACAATGGATACAGCCACCGAGCATTTATTCGGAGAGTCCACCGAGTCCCTCACTAAAGGCACCGGTGATGGGTTTGCTGAAGCGTTCTCTCGAAGCCAAGACCATGCAGTCAAGGCATCTCGTTGGCGAGGTGTAGGCCTAGAGACGCTGATCAAACTTTTGCCACCTAATGCACAGTACGAAAGAGACCGGAAATTCATTCACGATTTTACGGATTCCTATGTCGAAAAAGCTCTTGCGAAGAGTACGCAGTTGAAGGAGTCACTTCCTAAGGATACCGCTCGTTATGTCTTTATTGACGAGTTAGTTCGGCAGACGACAGACCGCGTGCGTATTCGAAGTGAGGCACTCAATGTCCTCCTCGCGGGCCGCGACACCACTGCGTCGCTATTGACAAATGTCTGGTTCATCTTATCCAATAGACCAGATGTCTGGGCCAAGCTCCAGGTCGAAATAGCCCACTTCGAGCTCTATGGAAGTCCACCAAGCTTTGAGCAGCTCAAGGAGATGAAGTATCTACGTGCACTGCTGAATGAATCTCTTCGTCTATATCCAGTTGTACCAGTAAACGGCCGCGAAGCTCTCGAAGACACAATTTTACCTTTAGGAGGTGGCCCAAACGGCAATGCACCCATCTTTGTTCCCAAGGGAAGTGTGGTGATGTGGTCTGTGTACACTATGCATCGTCGAAAGGATTACTTTGGTGAAGATGCGGAAGAATTCAATCCGGATCGTTGGCTTGACGAGCCACAGAATGATCGGAATGGAATTAGGCCGACCTGGGAGTATCTACCATTTAATGGGGGTGCTCGTATTTGTCTTGGCCAGCAGTTTGCACTTACGGAGGCGAGCTATACAATTGTGAGAATGTGTCAAGCGTTTGACAAGATTGAAAGTCGAGATTCGAGACCTTGGACTGAGATGCTGACGTTGATGTGTGTCAATTTGGGGGGAGCGAAGGTAGGCCTCACTAGGAGGGCACATGAATAGGCTGAATAGCGGGTGCCGATGGGGTTCACTTCTGTGAAGTGGTTTGACAAGCACTACTTCGCAAAAGCCCGGGGTAAAAAGGGGAAGTGTTGTCAGCTGCCGGAAAACCCAGCACAGCAGCACCATACTCTAGAATGTCTACCTTTGTGTATTCTAAAATTTCATTGTAGGGGAGCCTTTTCTTAATCTCCAGTAGCAGAGAACGTCCATGTGTTGTTTTCAACTAGGGCGAGACATTTGGAATTTATCCAAACCATTTCTCACAGAAACCAGTAATTAATTGTCATTTGCTCAAGTAGCCAATACGGTGGGATCCAGGAAACATGAATCGTCAAGCAGTCATGCTAGGCAATCGCTATAAAGTATTTCCTATCTAGTTCTCCCTTCGATTACAACCTCCCCTCCCTCCCTCCTCCACTCAATCCTTAAGCCCATACTTCTCCTTCAACTTATTCACAGCCTCCACATATCTCTTCTGTGCCTCCTCGAAGTTGACTCCCTGTTCATGAATCTTTTGCCATGCTTCACGCTTGATTTTTTCCTATTGAGACACAACATTCAGCTCATATTATATATCCCTTACTACCCACAGCATATACGTACCTTCAGGTTGAACATCCCAGGAGCCTTGCTTTCATCAAATGGCGGATCTTGAGTACCTTGCCTGAAGAGGCTGTAAATCTGAAAATTAGGGAGAATGTCAGAGAGCAGGCGCGTCTTTTTGGG
>NYXK01000043.1 GCA_002685535.1 Deltaproteobacteria bacterium | reverse complement strand
TGGCGGTCGTAGTTTCGCTTGATCTCAAAGCAGATGAACCGGCGGTCCATGCTGTAGCAAAAAATTTAGAATGTTTCGCTCGTTTTTTTGACGCGGCTACTTTGGAAGCNCNAACTCCGAAATTAAAGAATCCTTCAGAAATTGTTTTTCAGGAAGTTGGATGTCACGGAGTGGCGGAAGGTTCAGCNCTTGCGGCTGTTGGAGATTCCGGAACCTTGCGGGTGCCAAAAATAAAGTCTTCCAGAGCAACTTGTGCTATTGCAGAGTCGGCTGAGTTCTTGGATCCGCAAATGATTGGACGGGCGCAGGGAACTTTGTTCATTGTTGGTACAGGCCCGGGAACACCACAGTGGCGTCTACCGGAGAGTGAAAAAATGCTCCGGAAGGCAACTGACTGGGTTGGTTATGGACTCTATCTGGACTTGATTGCTGATTTGCACAACGGTCAAAAACAGCACCGTTTCGACTTGGGCCAGGAAGAAGTACGGGTGCGGCATGCNTTGGAATTAGCGGCTCAAGGAAAAACGGTCGCCCTCGTTTCATCTGGAGATCCAGGAATTTACGCAATGGCGACGCTGGTTTTTGAATTGCTTGAAACCGGAAATTCTGGTGTCTTCGCAAAGNCCTGTGCCAAGNATAATTTTGTCGCCGAATGGCAAAGGATTCATGTTGAGGCCACTCCCGGAATTTCTGCTTTGCAGGCAGCAAGCTCTCGGATCGGTGCTCCGCTCGGACATGATTTCTGCACAATTTCNCTCTCAGATTTACTCACGCCGTGGGAAACGATCGAACGCAGAATTCGTGCAGCAGCCGAAGGTGATTTTGTAATTGCTTTTTATAATCCAGTTTCACGCCGCCGCACTACGCAACTTGTCCAGGCACAGGAGATTTTGTTGAAACATCGACCTGCGGAAACACCGGTTATTATTGCCAGGAANCTTGGTCGTGATGAAGAAAAAGTTAAGGTTGTTTCGTTGGAAAACATGGATCCAGCACAGGTTGATATGCTGACGGTAGTTCTGGTAGGCTCAAGCCAAACACGACGACTGCAACTGCCAAATGGCGAGGTCAGGGTTTATACTCCACGCGGTTATGATAAGAAAACATAAGTTTCATGATGAAGAACTAACATAAAAACTTGCTGCTTAGTACACAAAGAATACCAAGGATTATCCNTTGCGCTCTTCGCATACTTAGTGGCTAAATTCAAAAATCAGAAATCAAATGACAGTACATTTTATAGGAGCAGGTCCCGGGGCGTCCGATTTAATCACAATTCGAGGACGTGACTTAATCGCAAAATGTCAGGTTTGCCTTTACGCGGGTTCTCTAGTTCCTCAGGAACTGGTGGCTTTTGCACCGCAGGGGGCGTTGGTGCGGGACACAGCGCCGTTGAATTTGGATGAAATAATTGCGGAAATTATAACTGCGCATGACGCGGGTAAAGATGTAGCGCGTGTGCATTCTGGAGACCCTTCAATTTACGGAGCGACTGCCGAACAAATGCGCCGGCTGGATGAGCTTGGAATTCCGTATGACGTTACTCCCGGAGTCCCGGCATTCGCGGCGGCAGCGGCGGAATTAAAACAGGAATTGACGCTGCCGGAAATCAGCCAGACCATCATTGCCACCCGGACCACCACGCACGCCTCCGCCATGCCGGAAGGTGAAGAACTCGCAAAACTGGCGGCGATTGGCGCAACTCTGGCGATTCATTTATCGGTGCNAAATCTCAAGTTTGTGCAGGANGAACTGATTCCGCATTACGGNGAGGATTGTCCAGTCGTGGTGGCTTNTCGGGTGACTTGGCCAGATCAACAGTTCATTCACGGAACACTGGCTGACATACGTGAAAAAGTGCGAAAATCTAAAATCAGCCGAACCGCTTTAATTATGGTCGGAAGAGTTTTTGATGAACATGATTTCCGTGACAGTGCTCTCTACGATCCGCAGCATGTGCATGTACTTCGGCCAAAGAAGAAATCAATAAATAAATAAAGNGAAATGCTGGTGTTCATGTTTAGGTGTGTAGATATTTTCNNTCTACAAACTTAATTGAAAAACTTCCCGTATCACACCTTTTGTCAAACCGACATAAAACTTTAATACAGTAAATCCATGATTCAACGTCTAAATCTTTTCTTTGAAAATTTGCCTGAAAAGCTGCGTCCGTGGCGTTGGTGGGTGTTGCTATTGTACATCATCCTTATGTCCTTTCTTGCTGCAGGAATTCCTCGATTCGCCTTNACCTGGGCAAATGATGATATGTTNGGCAAAGATGATCCTGTTCAAATATCGCTGGACCGGATCAAGGACCTCTTCGGGGGCACTGTGACTCTCGGCATGGTTTACCGACCAGTCGACGGGGATTTATTTTCAGCAAGAAGTCTGGGGGCTTTGAAGAACATTCATAAGGAACTTGACGAGAAATCCACTCTTGGCACAAATGATCCAGAAAATTCGCTGCAGCTTCTGTCTAAAGTTGAATCACTGATCAATACCAGCTTTACNGAAGTAGATGGGGACAGCATCCAGTTTCGCGACTTCATCGGTGAGGAACTGCCACAAAGTCCGGAACAGAGCCGGTTGTTGCGCGAACAGGCCATCGATGAACCTGAGTATCCTCGTATCCTGGTTTCTGATAATTTGGAGTTAGGAATGCTGGTTCTGAGANCGAACCTTGATGCTATTCCTCTTGTAGNTGAGGAACTCGACGTGTTGGAAGGTTTTGATGAAAACGAGCTTGAAGGACAGGACGAACAGGAGCCGCAATTTGTCCAGCATGGCCTCAAGGATTATGCGAATTTTGAAAAACAAGTCTGGAACCTGCTGAGTGAAGAACGGTTCAAAAAGGATCTTGTGTTCATGCATCCCAGTTGGGGTGCATTCTATGAGAACGACGTCTGGGCAGTAGAATATCAGCGGGCGCTTGTAATATCACTCTTCTTCGGTCTTCTTCTGACCTTCCTGCTATTGGGATCATTACGCGCGGTGATTTGGCCGATCATGATTTTCGTTTCAAGTATTGTTGGAGTTCTTGGCCTTGCAGGCTGGACGGGTTGGNCCATCGACCTTTCGCTCTACATTGCTTTCGCACTGGTCAGCGTTGCCGCGATTGCCGACGTGGTNCATGTAATGTCTGGATACCTGTTTTTTCATCATCAGGGACAACACCACAGAGAAGTGCTACGTTCCGTNTTCAGTAAAACTGCGCTGGCCTGTCTACTTACAAGCCTAACCACCGCCATCGGTATTTTTTCCCTTTATTTCATTAAATTGAGCGTAATACAGACGATGGGTCTTTTAGGGGGTATTGGAGTGATATTTGCTTTTGTGCTGACCGTCTTTCTGCTCCCCGTTCTGTTGAACTGGTTTCCACCGCGCCCTCTGAGAAGCAAAGAAAAGCCTGAAGTTTCTATGCTTCTCCGGGTTGTTAAGCATTTGCTTAATGGGATTGAAAGGATGAGTATGGGTTATCCTAGGAGTGTTATTGTCTTGTTTGCTGCTGTAGGAATACTGTTGATTCTTGGCATAGCCAGAATTGAAATCGACACGGTCTATTCTGAATATTATCCGCCTGATTCCCCAGTNCGTCGTTCGATAATTCTGATGGACGAGCATTTCCTAGGCACAGGAAATATGGAAATCCTGCTAGAAACTGAAACCGAAGGTGTCTTTCGAGACCCNGAAGTGCTTCTTGCACTGGAAGAGGTCAAGCAGTGGATTGAGACAAAATATCCGGAACTGGTTACTCATAACTGGACGCTGAATAATCAACTAAAACAGACTCACCGCAAACTGAAGGAAAACCGTGAAGAATACTATACTGTGCCTGACAGTACTGATCTGGTGTCTCAGTTACTGGTACTAATCGAAGGAGGAGATTATGAAAACCTTGAACGACTGGTTTCGNTGGACTATGCAAATGCNCGGATGAGTATCTCTTTAAAAACGATCGGCTCAAAAAAGGCCGTGGAATTGCTAAAGGTTNTTCAACCGGGAGTTGAAAAAATTCTCTCACCACTTAAGGTGCGTTATCCGGAACTGAAGGTAACANTAACCGGCGGAGTTGCAAGCTGGGCCAGAGTATTTGACGCGATAAGCTGGTCCCAGATATACAGTTTCGGACTGGCATTCCTCATTATCTCGCTGATCATGTTTGGCATNTTTGGGTCATTGAAACTAGGCCTTGTGGCAATTCTGCCTAATACTTTTCCAATGCTGACGGTGTTTGGGCTGATGGGCTGGCTTGAATTTAATCTTGATATTACTACGCTGATGACAGCACCGATCATCATCGGAATCGCAGTGGACGACACGATCCATTTTATCACACACTATCGGCTGTCNCTGGTCAAAGGAGCAAGTATTACCGAGGCGATCCATGACACCCTCCACGANGTAGGNCAGGCAATCATTTTCACAACATTGATCCTGATGTCNGTTTTTCTCTTCTTCATANCGGTCAGTCATGTTGGTGTTTCACACTTCAGCATCCTTGCCGTCATCGCTGTCTTTTCTGCTCTTCTCGCAGACCTGTTTTTGCTTCCGGCACTTTGCCGTGTTTTGCAGATACGAGTTTAGTAAAGTCGATAATGAGCATTCACGCCGATTTGTGTTGATCTATCCAGTCCAACACTTGATTTACTTGCAGGCATATATCAGCGGAATTCACTAACGGTCTGTCAACNATCAGCACCGGTATTTTTAACTTTCGGGCTGCTTCAATTTTTGCGTAGGTAGAGTCACCACCGCTGTTTTTACTAACCAGCATTGTCACACCATACTGCCGGAACAAGCTGAGTTCGTTTCTCAGAGAAAAAGGTCCACGCGCTTGTAAAAANTCANCCTTTTCCCAAACGAAAGTTCCGGTTACCGACCCAACACTTTCNGGAAGNTCCACGCTGCGTACGACAAAATGACATTTCCTGCATCGCTGAAAAAGNTCTAAGCCCCGGTTNCCCGTGGTTAGGAAAACGATTTGCTTTGATAGCCGGGAGTTTGTGTCTATGGATTCNGATTTTAAATAATCAGCTGCGGCTGCCAAATCTGGAACCTCAATCCATTGATCTCCGGTATGTTTTTGCCATGCTGGACGAGTCAAACGTAGATACGGCAAACCAAGTTCCGTTGCCACCGCANGTGCGTTTTCNCTGATTCGAGTCGCATANGGGTGGGTTGCGTTGACCAACAATGNAATTTTTTCCTGCANCAGATATTTCCGTAATCCCAAAATACTGTTCTGGCCNGNCTTANCNCCCTCATCGTNAGTGTCTGCAAAGCCACCGATCCGGACTTGGCCGGCGGGAACTTTTGGATTCCCAGTGATTCCAGCTAGCGAACTGATGACAGTTAATTGTCTTGGAGGATATTGCTCAACCAGACATTCCGCAAGTTCATAGGCTTCANGGGTTCCACCCAGAATTAAAAGTTTTTCAGGCATTATTTTCAGCCTCTCCGACGAGNTCACCTTGACGGTCTGNACCAGACGTTCCGGAAATTACCATGATATTTAATATAGTTTCTGTATTCCGTAACGCTTTTCGGGCAACGAGCCCGGCTTTTTGTGCTATAACGTCCGCCAGGGGGAGTCCGGCTTTTTGTGCCAGTATAAGTACTTCATTGGCAGTGTTGGCGGATTTGGCCTGCTCACATAATTCCTGATTTGCACCTAATTTTTTTAGCAGCACTGCTAACAGTTTAAAATCGACCTGGCTACGTCCCGAATGTAAATCGAGATGTCCCTGTGCCAGCTTGGTAAGTTTTCCGAATCCTCCACCGATCGTTAGTTTCGGCAAGGGATTTTTGCGGAAATATTTTAGTAAGCCACCGGCAAAATCTCCCATATCCAGCATAGCTTCGTCCGGAAGCTGGTAGTAGTTTTGCACAAATTTTTCGCTGGTGGAACCGGTACATCCTGCTACTTGCTGCAAACCGTTAGCACACGCAACGTCAATGCCTCGATGAATCGAATGAATCCAGGCAGAACATGAATACGGGATGACAATGCCGGTTGTGCCTAAAATCGAAATCCCCCCTAAAATTCCGAGGCGCGGATTCCAAGTTTTTTTTGCTAACTCTTCCCCTCNGGAAACGGCAACCGTCAAGNNCACATTTCCGGAATGGTTAAATTTTTCCGCGATTTCTGAAATCACCGCGCACATCATTTGACGTGGAACAGGATTGATCGCAGGTTCTCCAATTTCCAGCGCAAGCCCTGCTTTTGTAACTGTTCCAACTCCGGAACCTGCCTTGAAGACAACACCTTCCCCGGGAATTCCAGGCCTGACAGTGACGCTGATTTCTGCTCCATGCGTTACGTCCGGATCGTCACCAGCGTCTTTGATTATACTGGCGGTTGAAAAATCGATNCCGTTTTCTGTGTGGTGCAGGACAAACTCCGGCTGCTCACCTTTGGGTAAAACAATGCTGACAGAAGGAGCAAATTTTCCTGTAATTAGTGCTTCAAAAGCAGCTTTTGCTGCAGCAGTTGCACAGGCACCGGTCGTCCAGCCACGTCTGAGAGTTCCGGAGGGTTTGTCAATCATAATGCATTCGAAACTTTGCTGTAAAAATCTTGTTTATCCTGTTATTCTTACACAAGAGAAAAAGATATAAAATGATGACTTTAACGCATTTTCAAANTTTTTCAGAGCAAAAAAAGTAATGCAGTCACTTCCTTTTGATTTACCTAAGTTTGAACCGGGTTGGGTTTGGCTGGCCGGAGCAGGTCCCGGAGACGTAGGATTACTCACACTTCATGCTTTAAATGCACTTCGGCAGGCTGATGTGCTGGTTTATGATGCCTTAGTTGGGAAAGGAATACTTGAATTGGTCTCAACAGATTGTGAGCTCGAATACGCTGGGAAACGCGGAGGTAAGCCTTCGGCAAAACAAAAAGATATTTCGCTGAGGCTGGTAGAATTAGCTGAGCAAGGTAAGCGAGTTTTAAGACTCAAGGGTGGCGATCCATTTGTTTTCGGCAGAGGGGGTGAAGAAGCTTTGTGTTTAGTTAAGGCTGATATTCCTTTTCGGATTATTCCTGGAATTTCTGTAGGTGTAGGAGGATTGGCTTATGCAGGTATCCCGGTAACTCATCGTGATTTTAATTCGGCAGTCACTTTTTTGACAGGACACGGAATNGCCGGAGATGTTCCTGAAAGGCACAACTGGGATGCCATAGCTCAGGGCTCACCGGTGATCGTAATGTATATGGCAATGAAATATCTCTCAAAGATTTCAGAACGTCTTATGCAAAACGGCCGCTCACAGGATGAACCGGTTGCAGTGATCACTCAGGCCAGCTTGCCCGAACAGCATGTTTTAGAAACCACTCTCGGGTCCTGCGCAATGGATGTNGAAAAATACGAAATTNAACCGCCAGCNATTATAGTNGTAGGCGAAGTGGTGTCACTAAGAGAATTTTTAAAATGGATGGATTAGTTTGAAATGAAGGTTGAACGCTGGGAAGGAAAAAAGAAAATTGGTCAAAATAAATCTGTAGAAGATCAGGCCAGTCTCAAAAGAAATTAGGAAAAATCGGCTGATCCTGCATACCAGTTTCTCGCACAGCAAATGAAATAATTAGCTTAACTACAGAAAAACATGGTAAAAATAACAAAAGTTTATACACGTACAGGAGACGCNGGGCAGACCGGACTTGTTGGAGGAAAGCGGCTTCCCAAAGATCATCCGCGTATTGAAGCTTACGGAAGCGTCGATGAGCTAAATAGTGTAATAGGGCTTGCGTTGAGTTTTCTTGCTAAGAAGGAAGCCTCTAAAAGACGAGAAAAACTGGGATTGATTTTGGAAGCAATCCAGCAAAAACTTTTTGACGCAGGCTCAGAACTGGCGACACTTCCAGGCGATGAGTACGAAGGGCAAATCACTTTACAGGCGGAAAACGTGGAATGGCTGGAGGAAATAATTGATGCGATGAATGAAGAACTTCAACCCCTGAAAAGTTTTATCCTGCCTGGAGGAACTTCGCTCAATGCTTTTTTGCATCAGGCACGTACTGTTTGTCGAAGAGCNGAGCGTGATATTCTCAAACTTAATCAAATAGATTTGGTAAATCCTGAAATCATCAAGTACATTAACCGTCTTTCCGATTTCCTTTTTGTNNCCGGACGCTGGGTCACAGAAACTTTAGGTGAAACAGAAACTTTGTGGCAGCCGGGAAAGAGCAGTCCGGACTGGAGTTGGAAATAGATGCATCGAATTGCCACCAAACCNGGGGATNTGGACTCCGAGCGNAAGCTTGAGGGAGTCTGCCAANNTCCTGCCGANATTTTATTTATCAGNACCGCCGATACCGAACTTTCCGGGCTGGCACAGGTTTGGGGTAAACGATTCGGGAAAAAAGCGGAGCAAACCCTGAGTTTAATGCAGGCCATTCCGCTACAGCATCCGGACGCAGCAGAGCATTACGCGGATCATGTTTTGTGTGAAGCAAAACTGGCNATTTTNCGGTTGCACGGCGGTTACGGTTATTTTCCGCATCTGCTGGACGAAATCATCCACATTAAAAGTCACGGTGCCAAAACACGTATTCTAGTACTTCCNGGAACGGATGAGTGGGATCCGGAGNTGATGAAATTCAATGATTATGCTGAACCGGTGGTGCGTAAAATTTTTGCCTATTTTCGNGAAGGTGGAATTGACAACATGGAACGTGCGGCTGAGGCGGTGGAATTATTGCTGGAAAATAAGATTGAGGGCTTTCCGGAAGCACTTAAAATACCGACCTTTGGTTGGCTGGCAAAAAAATCCGTAGNAAAAAATAATTCANCNGCTAAGAGTGAGAAGGACANAAAGCTAATAATTTCNCCTACTTCATGTCAGGATAAAGAAANTGGCAGAGTTTGGATAACCTTTTATCGTGCCTTGCAGCAAACCGGTGATATGGCTGTGGTNGAGGCATTGACTGAGGCNTTAATAAAACANGGGCTTGAAGTTTCCGGNTTTTATGCCTACTCGTTGCGNGAACCAGAAGCGCAGCAAGAGATGCTGNNGAAAGCAGAGGAAGAACCCCCGGACGCAATTTTAACCATGCAGAGTTTTTCGATCGGCACNGGACCTTGCGGGGGGAATATCGATGAGCGGGAAGAGACCCGCATTTCGTTTTTGGAAAGGCTGAANTGTCCTGTGATTCAGGTACCGACGTCCACNGAGGATNGAGAGGAATGGCTAAAAAATCCTCGGGGTCTTTCGGCTACCAACGCAGCAATGTCAGTGGTTCTTCCGGAAACCGACGGACGGCTTTTTAGTACAGTTGTTGGTTTCAAATCCGAAGAGACGTATGATCCGGATTTGCAGTTTCGTTCAAAACGTTTAGCTCCGGATTCAAATCAAATTGCGCATGTGGCGGAACTTACCGCGAATTGGGTACGCTTGCGNCGAACCGCAAATACCGAAAAACGGGTCGCCATTATTTTGGCCAATTATCCAAATAAAGACAGTCGCCTCGGAAACGGAGTTGGACTGGATACACCGGCNAGTGTAATTGCTTTTTTGAAAGATTTGGGAAAACGAGGTTATTCAGTNGATAACATACCGGAAAATGGTGATGAGTTAATTCAGATTTTACAGGCGGGAATCACTAATGACTCGGACTTGAGTTATGGGAAAACTCCGGATCAAGGTATTTCCCGTGAACGCTTATTTGAAATGATCGGCGAGCTTCTTGAGTCAAGTCAGGCGACTTTGGCTAAACAATGGACGCATGAAGTTGCGGATTATATACCGATTGCCGGAAAACGTTTTGGCAACATTTTCATTGGAATTCAGCCGCAGCGCGGATTTGGTTTGCAGACTCAGGCGATTTATCACGATCCGGCTTTGTCGCCCCCTCCGGAATATCTGGCGTTTTATCAGTGGATTCAGGAAGACTTTGACGCACATGCGGTTATTCATTTTGGCAAACACGGAAATTTGGAATGGCTGCCTGGACGAAGTGTTGCTCTGGGGTCGGATGATTTTCCGCAAATTGCGCTGAAGACTTTACCGAATTTGTACCCCTTCATTGTCAATGATCCNGGAGAAGGAACGCAGGCCAAACGNCGTGCGTCCGCCGTGATCGTTGATCACCTGACTCCCCCTTTGACTCGTGCCGGGCTTTATGAAGAATTGGACAAAGCCGAGCGTTTGCTTGAAGANCATGCCCATTGTGAAACGCTGTATCCGGAACGTGCCCACGAACTCGAACATGAAATTGAACATCTGCTGGAACACGCAGANTGGAGTGCAGAATTGCCCGAAGATGAAGACCAGCTCAATGCTCTCAGCAACCATCTCTGTGAACTCAAAGAAAGCCAAATCCGTTCCGGTTTGCACATNTTTGGACAGCTTCCCCAAGGTGAGAAAAAAATTGATTTTCTGCTGAGTCTGCTGCGAATGCCTTCTGTGGANCGTCCGGGATTGTTGCAGGCACTTTTGGGAAAAGCATCGGATTTTGACCTNGACACGCTCTCCATTCGGGGACGTGACGAAATTGAGGAGCGNGCCCGACAGTGGATCAAAGATGAATTAGCTCATGCAAAAATCAGTAAGTCACAAAATAGTTCCCTGAGCGGAGTTGAAGGTATATCGGAAATAAGCCGCTGGCTCAANGCAATTCTATTACCGCGTTTCATGCGTTGCGCAGAGGAAACCCGCAGTTTGGCATTGGCATTGGAGGGAAGATTTGTCAGTCCGGGGCCATCCGGTGCACCTACACGGGGGCGGATAGATGTTTTACCGACCGGACGNAATTTTTATTCAGTCGATCCGCGAGTGATTCCAACACAGACTGCCTGGCGTTGCGGACAGGCACTGGCCGAGGAATTGATTGAGCGCTACCGNGCGGATCACGGTGAATTTCCGAAAACGACGGCACTCGTGATTTGGGGAACTTCTAACATGCGTACTGGTGGTGATGACATAGCTCAGGCTTTGGCTCTTTGGGGTTGTGAGCCNNTTTGGGAGCCAGTTTCCGGACGTGTGGTTGATTTNGAAATTTTGCCGCTTTCAGTTTTAGGGCGGCCAAGAGTGGATGTGGTTTTACGTGTTTCCGGAATGTTCAGGGACTCCTTTGGTGACGTGATGCGTTTGCTTTCGACTGTACCAAAACGTTTGGCGGAACTCGATGAACCAGAAGNAATGAACCCGGTACGTGCCGCATGGCTGGCGGATCAACAGCGTTTAAAAGANTCCGGAGCTTCTGCNGAAAANGCTCAACGGCTGGCGGAACTACGGGTTTTTAGCTCCGGACCTGGGGCATATGGGGCCGGACTTTTACCCCTGATTGATGCGGGNAACTGGGAAACCCGTGGTGATTTGACAGAAGTATTTTTAAAATGGGGCAGCCATGCCTATGACTCCNATGGTACAAGCTCCGAGGAAATCAACTTGCTGCGGCAAAGACTGAGTTCCGTGGANATTGTGCATCAAAATCAGGATAACCGCGAACATGACATTTTAGACTCCGACGATTATTTCCAATTTCAAGGCGGACTGCAGGCAGCGATTACGGAAATNAAAGGTTCCGCTCCNGCNACTTATCANGGNGATTCAAGTAATCCGGAAAAAATAAAAATNCGCACACTCAAGGAAGAATTCAACCGTGTTTTCCGCAGCCGTGTTCTCAATCCAAAATGGATTGAAGGCATGCGTGAACATGGTTACAAAGGTGCTTTTGAAATGTCGGCAACGGTTGATTATCTTTTTGGCTACGATGCAACTTGTGATATTGTTGCCGATTATCAATATGAAGAGGTTGCTAACAAACTTCTGCTGGATCCTGAGCAGCAAAAATTCTTCCGGGAACACAACCCACTTGCTTTGAAAGATGCCTCTCAACGTCTGCTCGAAGCCAATGAAAGAGAAATGTGGGAAAACGCGGATCCGGGAACTTTGGAAGCACTTGAATCCGCAATATTGGAGATTCAGGGGGAGGTTGAATAAACTTAATAATATAATAAATTAAAAAAATTTTACCAAATACAGCACTTTCCGATTTATTTTACTTAACCATATCGTATTTATCACAAAGCAATAAAACAAATATATGACTTACACCATCTACCACAACCCAAAGTGCAGCAAATGCAGGGCGACACTGGGAATTCTTAACAACAAAGGTGTCGAACCGACAATTGTTGAGTATTTGAAGAATCCGCCTTCTAAGGAAGAGTTGGAGGAGATTATTCAGAAATTGAATATTCAGCCGACAGAGTTGATACGCTTCAAAGAGGAAAAAGCCAAAGAGTTGGGGATTTCCGCCACCGATGATTTGACTCTTGAAGAGTGGATCTCAATTCTGACAGAGAATCCGATTCTAATTGAAAGACCGATTGTTATTTCTGATAAAGGCGCGATTATCGGGCGTCCCCCGGAAAATGTTCTGTCTCTGTTTGAATAAATGTTAAAGTGTCAGATCAAAGATCAATATTTGAAAAATCGAACCTGGATTCCGGTTCTTTGTTACGCTTCGCCCGGAAAGATAATTTATTATGAATTTCTCGGTTAGCTTTTTATTGGGCTTTTAGAGGTAATAAGTCACTTTTCCTGCAGACGTTTAGCTTCCCGTTGATGATCTATCTTTAACTGCTCTAAATCAAGTCCTGGAATTTGGCCGTCTATAACAACCCACCTTCCTGCAACCATAACCCTGTCAGCTTGATGGGCACCGCAGATAACGAGTGCGGCCATCGGGTCTCCATGGCCGGAAAATCGTAATTCATCCAGTTTGAACATAGCCAAATCAGCCTGTGTTCCCTCTGCAATACACCCCAATTCCGGACGTCTTAAAACATTTGCTCCGCCTGAAGTTGCCCAACGCAAGGCGTCCAGATGAGTGATTTGTGAACCGTAATATAGCCTTTGCATCATAAAAGCCTGCCGGACTTCCTGCATTAAATTGGAACAATCGTTTGACGCAGAACCGTCTACCCCAAGTCCAACCGCGACTCCAGCTTTCTCCAATTCCGGAACACGGCAGACTCCAGATGCAAGCACCATGTTTGAAGAAGGACAATGTGAGATTCCGGTTTTTGTCACAGAGAGTTTTTGAATTTCTTCAGCGGTAAAATGAATACCGTGTGCCAGCCAGGTTCTTTTATTTAACCAGCCTACCTTCTCCAGATAATCCACAGGACGACANCCGAATTTTTCCAGACAGAAACNGTTTTCATCCTCCGTTTCTGCAAGATGGGTATGCAACAGGACGTTATGCTTTTCCGCAAGGCTTGCGCTTTTCAGCATTACCTCTTCNGAAACTGAAAATGGAGAACAGGGAGCGAGCGCGATTTGGGTCATTGCCCCTTCCGTTGGGTTATGATATTGCTGAATAAGACGTTCGCTGTCAGNCAAAATTTCATCACATGTCTGCACGACAGAATCCGGTGGTAAGCCTCCGTTTTTTTGCGAGCGGTCCATGGATCCGCGACATAGTACAACTCGGATTCCTAAATCTTTTGATTCTTCCACCTGCAGATCAATGGCGTTTTCCAGTCCNTCAGGAAAAACATANTGTTGATCGGAAGCGGTTGTACAGCCAGAAAGNAGCAATTCNGCCAGNGCAAGGCGTGTTGATATTCGTANTGCTTCGGGNNTCAANCCAGCCCAAATCGGATAGAGCGTTTTGAGCCATGGGAATAATTCCTTATTCAGTGCCTGAGGATAAACACGGGTGAGGGTTTGGTAAAAATGATGATGCAGGTTAATTAAACCTGGAATGATCACGTGTCTACCGGCATCAAAAACAGAATCATATTCAGATGAGGGTTGTTTCCCTGCAGGGACCAATTCTATGATGCATGNACCTTCCAGCAGGATCCCACCTCCAGCGTTTTCCGCAAGAATACAGAGGGGATTTTTGAGCCAAGTTTTCATTTCAAGCCATCCATTATTTTTTCCAATAAAATGTTTGCTTCTGTCTGAATTTAATCAACGAATTCAGCATAGATTTTATTTTCAAATTTTCAAGTTTTACACTCGTAATTTGAGTACAAAATCTAGGAAAATCACCTCACCGCGTGTTGGTCTCAAGAATGAGATTGATTGATTTTACAATAAATATATACTGAATACTTCTAATCAAGAGTCCCCTCTTTATCAATAACATTAGGAGAAAAAAAATAATGNCATCTTTTTCTATTCCTTCATTTTCTACTACACTTGATACCGAATTACAGCAAAAGATTGACACTAAGACAAAGCCTCCGGGTTCACTTGGAAAACTGGAAGCACTGTCTTTACAACTGGGNAGAATTCAAAACACACTTTCTCCGGAACTTAGGAATCCGAGCATTTTAGTTTTTGCAGGAGACCACGGAATTACGGAAGAAGGTGTGAGTCCGTATCCTCAGGAAGTAACCGAACAAATGGTGNTAAATTTTCTTCACGGCGGTGCGGCGATCAATGTTTTTTGCAGGCAAAACAGTATTAATTTGCATGTGGTGGATGCCGGTGTAAAAGGAGATTTTCCGGAACATCCGGACTTGATTTCGGCAAAAATTGGNCGGGGAACTAAAAACTTTGCTCAAATTCCGGCAATGACTAAAACCGAATGTGAGNAAGCNTTGAAAAAAGGCGCTGAACTGAGCAGAATGCTTCCAGANACAGAATGCAATGTGATTGGTTTTGGTGAAATGGGAATCGGCAATACATCATCTGCAGCAGTACTGATGCAGCGTTATACGGGGTTGCCTCTTGAAAACTGTGTTGGNAAAGGAACCGGACTTGATGATTCTGGACTNGCCCACAAACGGGAAATCCTGCAGAAAGCACTCGACCTNCACGCTGAAATTCAGGAACCCAAAGAAGTGCTGGCAACTTTTGGAGGTTTTGAAATTACGATGATGACAGGCGCAATGCTGGAATCAGCNGTTTTGGGACGAACCTTACTGATTGACGGTTTTATCGCTGGATCTGCTTTTCTTGCAGCTTNCAGGATAGTTCCGGAAATAATGCAATATGCAGTTTTTACTCATCAGTCTGATGAACTTGGACATGGAGAAATGTTGAAATTTTTACAGGCAGAACCATTGCTTTCTTTAGGAATGCGTNTGGGTGAGGGAACGGGAGCGGCAATCGCNTATCCGCTTCTGCAGTCGGCAGTCGCGTTTCTAAATGAAATGGCATCCTTTGAATCNGCCGGTGTGAGTGATCGTTCTGATGGAGAATAAACTAAGCCACGAAATGCGGAGAATTGCTGGAGCGTTTATTTTTTACAGTAGAATNCCACTGCCTTCTAGTTGGTTTTCAGCAAAGACTTCTCATTGTTCTCGATATTTTTCTCTTGTGGGCTGGCTTGTGGGAGGTGTGTCTGTAGGAATTTGGCTGCTGGCTCAAATGATGTTTTCGGATTCGTCGGGCACATTATCGGAAGTTAGCTTACCGATCGCGATTTTGCTGGGAATGATTGCAGCGGTTTTGCTTACTGGAGCTTTACACGAAGACGGATTTGCAGACACATGCGATGGATTTGGTGGAGGATGGTCTCCGGAAGAGCGGCTACGGATCATGAAAGATTCCCGGATTGGAACATACGGGGCACTTGGTTTAGTATTCTTGCTGTTGTTGAAATTTTTTGCGCTTTTGCAAATTGAGACAGCAATCTTGCCCTGGGTCTGGTTTGCAGGTAATACTTTAAGTCGATTTGTCTCAATATCACAGCTCCGAATTTTAGCTTATGTACAGGATGCAGCAAAAAGTAAATCCGGGCCAATGACAGAGTTTTCTGGAGTTGATCTGATAGTGAATGCGGTTTTTGGATTGTTGCCGCTGCTTTTTATCGGTAATCAAGTCTGGGTGGCATTACTGGCAGTCGCGATTGTCTGGTGGTTCTTGCGGATGTATTTCAAAAGAAAACTTGGTGGTGTAACCGGTGACTGTCTGGGTGCAACTCAGCAGTTGAGTGAAGTTGTTTTTTATCTTGGCCTGGCATCTAACTTTGCCATTTGAAATAAGGCAAAGTTCATTATTNTTTCCCAAAGCATTTCTTACTATGTCATGGAAGGAGGCAAAAATAATACTGCCTGACTGTGAAGAAATAGTGGAAGAATAATCATACTTACCAGTATCTCCAGTGTCAGTTTCATTATTTGTGCGATCCGGACTCCTGATTCACCTGGGGCGCCTTTCTCGTGAAATGGCAGGGATCATTTGAAAGATATGGTTGGAGAGGAGGCAAAGCCAGAGTCCGCGGCGGGATGGGTGTTTCATTAAATCGGGTAGTGGCCGAATTCCTCGACCGCCTCCGCCATGGCGATGACGTTTTCTGGTGGAACATCGTTCATCACAGTATGAACTGAACTGATCATGCACCCTCCTCCCGGGCCGAGGATCTCTATTACACGTCGCACTTCCTCGCGGACCTCCTTCACGGTTCCAAAAGGAAGAATCCTGTGGGAGTCGATCCCACCACAGAAGACTATTTTGTCCCCATAACTTTTCTTGAGAGCCGGCAGGTCCGACATTTTTCCGGATGAAGTCTGAACAGGATTTAAGATATCGACTCCGATTTCAATGAAATCCTCGATCAAAGGTTCCACATCGCCGCAGGAATGGAAAAAGATCTTGGCCTTGGTTCGTTCCCTGATGAATTGTATGAAATCCGCATGGACTGGTTTGAGAATTTCACGGTACATTTTAGGTGAAATCATCAGGCTTTTCTGGGTCCCTAGGTCATCCCCGATTTTAATCATGTCGACATTTTCTCCGAGTTCCTCAAGGAACCGTCCCATCAACTCTTTACAGTATCCTGCAATTTTGACCAACATGGCGCGGGCGAACTCCGGATCCATGGCCATATTGAGGAGGTAGGTTTCCATTCCCTGCATCGCATGAGCTCTTTCGAATGGAAACAGAAGCCAGGGGGTTGCCAGGATCGCATAACGGTTCTCCTCGGTCAGACGCGTGGCTTGCTCACGCACGTGTGCGATACGGGTAGGGTCATTCATGTCCGGCCAACCGGGGTAAAGTTCGAGGTCATCTTTATTGCTTGCCTGTTTGAGGGGGTGGACTCCCGGATACCAGTGACCGGGTTCAATTTCCACCTGACCACTGCCCCAGGAATCGATACATTCGGAATGTGGTTCGCGTTCAACGTGTTGAAGTCGCACCCTTTCCGGTTCCAGATCAAGCACACCACGAACATCTCCATGCAGCCGGCAAAGTGTTTCTTCATCGATTTCAGCGGTTCCTAATTCAGGCCAGTCGTAAAGATATCGGTCAGGGGCCTGAACCTTTAGGATCTTTTTAATCTCCTGATAGGGTTTCATCTTAACCCCGGTAGCGTTGCTGACTCCAATCACAAGAGGGACGCGGTCCGGTTCTTCGTGATTGAGGGTTGTCAATACTCGTTCCCTTGGTGTCATCTGCATTTTTCCCCCTGAACTTTATGTTGAATTGATAGCCTGCTCTTCTTTGAGTAGGGATGGCTTCCCAACGGCCTAGTTCTATAGATTATTCAATTNCTACATGTGACAGTACTTTCAAAGCTCTGTCAATTAGTAGATTTGCGTAGTCCTCTGGTGACAATAGTGTTGAGGATTATTTTATAAGTGATGTGGATTTTACTTGGAGTGTGTTTGACTGTGAAGAATTAGCGGGGGGGGGGTCGGAGTAATGTACTTTACAACATCACTGCACTCGCAAAGCTCTTAATGAAGAAGTGTTTGCGGGTTCACTCCAGGAACNGTTCTTTACTAATTAGAGTGAAAAGGATANTAAAATGATGAGNAGGTATAGCATCCCCATCATGCCTGCTTTGGCTTTGGTGAGAGTGTAGTTATTACTCCAGAATAAATATACNGCCAGAAAAGTTGCTCCAATCAGGCTCCAGATTAACCCCAACTGTGGCAGGTCAATAGCTGTTTGTTCTCCACTCATGGCGAGTGCCAGCAAAATTGGTATACTCAAACAAATACATATGTCGAAAATGTTACTGCCGAAGACGTTTGAAATNGCGGCGTCGTATTGTCCTTTTTTAGCGCTTATTACAGAGAGTGCAGTATCCGGTACCGATGTTCCTGCTGCAATCACGACAAATCCCATNATAACNCCGTCAATTCCCAACAAGTCACCGAGAGCAAGTGAAGATTCAACCAGCAGATGTGATGCTCCTCCCATCACAATCATCATGCCGGCAATCCACATCCACGCCTTTTTTTCGGATGTTAATTCCAGTTCATCTTCATCTTCAGTCTTTATTTCCAATATATCATGTTCCTGAGAATCAGGATNTTGTTTTTTTGCTTTCTTGAAGTCTTTATGAAGCAGGAAAACATAACCTAAGTAGGCCAGTAAAAACAGGACAGCGACACCGGCACCCCACTCATTTGGAAACAACCAGAGCATTGCCCCGAGCAAAAGTGTTACGCCAAGATAATATATATTGTCACGCCAGACGACTTCTTTGCTGATGACCATTGGACTTGCNGCAACTAATCCTGCAGCCGCNGGAATCACNAGNACATTATAAAGTGCTGATCCTACTATGCTGGCGATGCCAACTTCTGCACGTCCGATCATGATTACCGCAATGACAGCTACACAAAACTCCGGAAATGAACTCGCAATTGCATCAATGACCGCGGCTTTAATTGACTGTGGAATATCGTGCTTGTTCTGGATATAAGTCGCTGCCGGAGAGAAAAAATCACCTGCCCGCCAAATAATTATGGTGGAGATCATGATTAGTGAAATCCACAACAGATAACTTCCCCAGCCAATTCCGTTTAGTGTCAAGAACCAGGCAATGATTGCAATTCCGGATAACAGGACCGTGTGCCGGAACATATCTTTACCGAAAAAAAATAAGAATGGAGCGAGTGGATTCATTTAAGGTTATTTTAATAAATGGTTTTAGTCTTTTTTGTTGGAGTGGAGTTGGGATTCCTGATTTTTGAGTAGACGCTGAATATTCTCGCGATGCTTATAGATCAGCANTGATGATAACAGAAGAAAAAGAAAAAACACAGTCCAAAAAGGGGGTTCATTCTGNAGCCATGGAAATAGTATAAAAAACCATGGAAGGACTATCAGCATGGTGATTGCNGAAAGGCTTGAGATTTTTTTCCATAAAAACATACCTGCCCAAACCAAGGCTGCACTGAGACCGATNCTGAAATGCAACACTGCTAAGACTCCAAATAAAGTCGAAATACCTTTCCCACCTTTAAAACGCAGAAAAACTGAAAAGACATGTCCGCAAACAACAACTACTCCAGCGAGACTGAGGTATAACAACTGAGCTTCTGGTGCGGTTTCGGTTACAGGAAAAGCTGTTTGGGCCAGCAAAACGGCGAGACTGCCTTTTCCAAAATCCAGCACAAAAGTCATAATGCCAGGCAATTTGCCACCGACCCGCATGACATTTGTCATACCGATGTTTCCGCTTCCCTGTTGGCGAATGTCTATTTTTAACCAGTAACGGCTGATCAACAAACCGAAAGGAATGCTTCCAAGTAAAAAAATAAAAATGAAGAAGCCAATTTGAAACACGTTTTAGTTCATGAGTGAGAAAGAATTTACCAGTTTGGTGTCTTTCGACTNGTTGCAGACTCAATACCTTTTTCCTGAATTACCCGTAATAGTTCTCGGTCATCACGATGTTTGACCAGAGTTTGTGCGCCTTTAAGTCTTTCAACGACTTTTGCATCAANGACACCTGTCTGAACGAGGTATGAAATCCAATCTAAAATNTCACTGGTAGAGGGTTTCCGTGTCAAGTCAAGTTCACGCAGTTGATAGAAAATCTCAATTGCTGCTGCGACAATTTTTTNATTTGCTCCAGGATGATGCATACGGACAATTTCACGCATTCTTTCCGGGGGCGGAAACTCGATATACATATAAATACAACGCCGAATAAAAGGAGCAGGTAAATCCTGTTCATGGTTGGATGTGATCACTATGATCGGCATTTTACCTGGTTCACAGGCAATTGTTTGTTGTGTTTCCGGGACAACGATACGTCGTTCAGAGAGTAAAAACAAAAGATTATTGGGTAGTTCACGGGGAGCNTTGTCAATTTCATCCAGTAACAGAACCGAGNCTGGTGTAGAGAAGGCTTCTGCGAGAGGCCCCAAATGCACGTATTCATCCAAGTTGTCCACTTTACGTCCGCCGGTATCGATTTGCATGTCAATTCCGGCTTGTATCATCTGAGCGTTGGCAACAGCAGCCTGTGTGTCCATCAGGCGTTGAACTTCATCGAAACGCGAAACGAGGAGCGAAACTTTGCTTTCTGAAGTTATCGGTACTTCAAATAAGGGTCGGTTTTCTTTTTTAGCAAATTCCTGCGCAAGTTTTGTTTTACCGGTTCCGGGCTCACCTTCGAGCAACAGAGGTTTTTCCAGNAGGCGTGCAATGTGGAAAGCTTCACTTAATTTTGAATCCAGTAAGTAAGTAGGTGTTCCTTTGAAAAGCTTTGAATTCATATGTTTTAATTAATTGGTGATTGGTTGATAGTTATGTTAGCCAGAGTGTTTTACTTCGTATGCCTTATCTTTCAATTTATTATAGATTTCATTAACTTCCATTTCAGGCACGCTGTCCCATTCCATAANCTTGAGAAAGTGTTTACGCAATTTCCCTCTNGAAAGTCCTCGTTTTTGCCAGCCTTCGTATATTTCATCCTGCGATGATTTCAGTGGACGTCCGTCAAGTTCTTTACGCATTAGAAACTTGACCGCACTGTCTGGACTGGTGAGGATAAATGATCTGTGTGCCTTGTCAGTGATGCGTCCTGTACCGTAGACTACATCAGAATCATCATCATCAGCCAAACTCGAAAGTGCTGAATCTTCTTCCTCCTCCTCTTCCTCCTCTTCCTCTTCTTCCACATCATAGGATTCTATNTCCGGTTCAAGCTCTATTTCAAGGGATTCCTCTTCCTCTGCAGGCATTTCTNCNGCTGCNGCTGGAGTTTCTTCAACAGGAGCAGACNCTCCTGAAGGTCCGAGATAACCCNCGCCGGCTGCACCCGCAAACTGAGATGTGGACATGCGCTTTTGAATTTGTGCTGGACTTGGAACCACAATTACTGCCAGCAACAGCAAAAATGCAATGCCGAAAGTAATACTATAAACCAACCCATTTACATACAGGTCGTGGCGATTTTTATCAAGATAATAGGTTGTCAGCTCCATACCCCGATAAACAACATAACTTGTTTCCGAGATACCGCTATAGCAGATTAGAATTCCGCCTACTGTTGCCGCAAGTCCGCCGAAGACGGCAAGAAGATATAAGTTAAGATAATTGACAGGCATTTGCACCTCTGAGATTGATCATTATTTAAAATGGGGATTATCGCCGTTAAAAACCAGACTTTCGGAAAACAGAAAGCCAGGCCACGAAACGGCCTATTCCTCTTGATCATTAATATCGTCAGAAATGCAAAAAACTTGAACGTTAATTACCAGACTGTTTTAAGCACACCACCATCAACGGCAAGACTAGAACCGGTGACATAACTTGCAGCATCAGAGAGCAAAAATGCTCCGCATCGTCCAAATTCTTCAATGGTACCGTAACGTCCCAGCGGAATATTGGTGTGGTTTACCTCTTGTATTTGTTCAATTGAAACCCCCTGCTTTTCAGAATTCAAAGCGTCCAAGCTTCTCACCCGATCCGTGTTGATACGTCCGGGCATCAGATTATTGAGACGAATGTTATCCGCAGCAAGTTGCTTGGAGAGGCTTTTAATCAAACTGGTAACTCCGGAACGCATGACGTTCGAGAGAATCAGCACGTCAATCGGTTCTTTGACAGACATTGAGGTAACCGTTAAAACAGAACCACCGCCGCGTTCACGCATTGATGGTAAAGCAGCCCGGATCATGCGCACAGCACTGAAAAGGTTTAGTTCAAATGCCGCNTGCCAGTCCTCATCAGAAAAATCCTCAAATTTCCCTGTGGGTGGGCCTCCGGCATTGACTACAAGTTTGTCGATTCCTCCAAATTCTTTAAGNGTGGAATCAGTCCAGTTTTGGATAGATTGAGGATTTGACGAGTCCAGAACATTTGCTAAAACCTGTACTCCGGTTTCGTTCCGGAGTTTTTCGGCTGCTGCTTCAATATCCTTTTCAGTACGGCTGCCAATTGATAGTGAAGCACCTTCCTGGGCCAGTNCTTGAGCGATACCANAACCCAGTCCTTTACTTGAAGCCGCCACCATGGCGACTTTCCCTTTNAGTTTTAAATCCATTTTTTCTCCTTTTAAGGTGAATAAAAATAATGAGTGTAAATACTTATTGAAATGTTTTACCTCGACGGAGTGCCGGAAGCAACAACAGCAAAAATAAAAAGATAAATCCTGCCCAAACCCATTCTGCATATTCACGGTAAAACGAAAANTGGGATTGAAGCTNTACTGTAGAGTTTAGTGTNCCTTCTTCAAAAAGTCCAAGCTGTTGGCTCATGTTTTTACCGTTTGCAGCAATGAAGAGGCTTTCTCCATTNTTGGAAGCAAAGACAACCGGCACCCGATTTTCGATAGCCCGCCAACGCAAAATCGCGACCATGTTGTCAGATGCGGCTGTGCGTCCAAACCAGGCTAAATTACTGAGGTTCAGCACCAGGTTNGAGCCATTAAGCACCATACCTCGCATGACTGCAGGATTAAAAATATCGAAACAAATAGGTGCAGAAAGCTGAATATTTTTCTCCAAAGGGAAAACTGTGTATTCCGTTCCTCGNTCAAACTCAGACATATTGGCAATGTTCTTCCGGAGCCATGCGGCGATGCCTGGAAACCAGTCTGAAAAAGGAATCATCTCTCCAAACGGTATCNGGAAAATTTTGTTGTAGCGTCCCAGAACTTTACCTTTTTTGCCGACCAGCACTGAGACTCCATAAAATTTNTNACCGGTTTGAGTCTGTTCCCAGTCCACAGTCGTAAATAAGATNTTGGTTTGATGTTCCTGTGCGAAAGCTGAAACTTTAAGACGAGAGTTGTTAGACTTGAAAAAAGCATCCGGAAAGACGGATTCCGGCCAGACCAGCAATTGTTCTGTGCTTGTGTTTTGAGGAAGTTCTGCGAGCGCTTTCCTCGAATCAGTCAGGAGGCTTTCCAAATTCTGCTGCCGTTTTGAATGAGCAAGTTCCGGATTAGAAGCNAGATCCTGAAGTGAAAAATTAGGCTGAATTATGATTACGGTCAAGTTTGAGCTTTTTCCGTTGGGTTCCGTAAATTTTGTTTCGAGGTTGTTAGTTCGCCACGCACCGTAACTTAAACCGATGATCCATAAAAGTANATATAGAGATGAGGCCTGCAGAATTTTTTTGTGACTTAGTTTTCCGGATTTCCAACGCAGCCAGCCGATCAGCAGGAAAGTCAAACCTGCGCTGTAAAGAAGGAGTCCGGAAGATCCGATTATATCCGCAAGTTGTTCAATCCATGGAAATTCGGAGAAGGTTAATGCTCCGTAATTCCAATGAATTANGCGAGGATACCAGGGATCNAGTGCGAGTACAAANGCGAGTCGAAGCGGTAAGTCCCAGTTATTGAGTTTAGGGATTAAAAGCAGCGGAATTCCGAAATAGACAAAAAGCTGAAAACCTACTTCAAGTCCGTAACCGACTGCTGTTATAATTAAAGCNNCCGGCCANGGGANGTGCCCAAAAACGTGGGTGCTGTTGGTTATCCAATAGCCTCCAATTGATGCGGCAATTCCTCCGGAGAGCCAACAAATTCCAAAAAAAAGCAAGGCCCGTTTCCGGAAAAATAGATCATCTTCCGCATGGAGTTTCTCCAAAGTGAAGATCAAAGGAAACAAGGAAATTAATCCCAGCCAGTGTGTGCCGAATCCCGGTGCATTCAGGCCAAGCATCACACCTGAAATTAAACTTCCTGTCCAAATGAGTTTTTGTAAATTTTGGCGGACGTTTTTGTTTTTGGCGTTTTTGTTCATGATTTGTAGTGACCGACTTGCAAGCTTTTGACGTTAGTGCTTAAAATGGTTATCACTGATTTACATTGACAGAAACATTCCGCACATTTGTGGAAAATTTAGGATAGCTGATGATTAGTTTAACACCATATTCTCGTGAAAATCCTGTAAAAATATCCCAGGAAGAGTATGAAAAGCTGGTTCATATGAATGAAAAAGGCTGGAGCCATTGCGATTCAAAAGAAGAGTGTCTAGCAAAACTGCATTATCTCCGTGAAGGATTTGCTCAGGGAAAAATTGCTGATGGTGATTTCCATGAACGGGAAGAAAAGATGGTTGTCGGTTACTGGAACAGAGGAAGTTGACAACAAAGATTCTTTCTCAGTTATAGTCTTAAAAGCGGGATTTGATCAGCGAAGTAGTTTAACCAGTTCATTGTTACCACTTGCTTCCGCCAGCGTTAAAGCACTCTCACCGTCAGGTGTCTGGACGTCGGGTGAGGCTCCAAGTTCCAGCAGATTTTTGAGGATTTTCACTTTTCCACGTTTTACTGCAATCATCAGTGCTGTTTCCCCGGCGCTGTTTAATGTATCCAGCAGAACTCCCCGAGAGACTAGTTCATGCATTATCCTTGAAGCACTTTCTTCTTTTTGTCCGGACCCGTAAATGGATTCGTTGTCTTCTTTTTCTACATCACTCATCGCCATCAAGTGCCAGATGCCGTTACCGTTGGAATCTTTTTGATCCCCTTTTTGTCCAGCGTTCAAAAGCTGAATTATAACCGACAGATGATTGTTGGTTGCAGCAAGCAATAAGGCCGATCTTCCGGAGGAGTCTTTTAACATTGGGTCAGCACCAGCGTTCAACAAAAGACCTGCACTTTTTCCATGACCATTCAAAGCTGCAACCATCAGAGCTGAATGATGAAACATCAAATCTAAATCGTTAATTACGGCGCCTGCACTCAACAATCCCAGCAAAACCTCAGCGTGCCCATTTCTGGCCGCCTGAATCAAGGGAGTCCCGCCTTCTCCACTCATGTCAAATGCATTGGCATGAAGATTAGCACCTTGTGAAAGTAGCATTTCAACCACAAAAAGATGTCCATTTTGAGCTGCTCTCAGCAGAGCCGTTTTTTTATTAGCATCTTCTGCGCTTATATCTGCTCCGTATTGTATCAGCAGTTCCGCAATTTCACGAAAGCCTTTGGAAGCGGCAAGTATCAATGCGGATTCTTTCCAGCGGTTTCTCTTTTCAACTTTTGCTCCAAGCTCTAGCAGCAGTTTCACTATCTCCAGATAACCGTGAACTGCGGAAATCATTAAAGGTGTATTTCCTATAAAATCAGTAGTATTCAGTTCAGAAGTCTGACGTCCAAATGTCGGGTGATGCAGCATTATATTTACTAATCTTACTTCTCCGGTCATAACCGCTGACATTAGAGGGGTCTGTCCCTGTGAATTTTTTAAGGCTGGGTCTGCACCATGTTCCATCAAAATCCTGGCGGTTTCCCAATGTTTTCCTTGTGAAGCAAGGGCTAATGGTGTTTCATTCTGTGCAGTGAGCTGATCAATTTCCGCATTTTCTTCAAGTAGAAAGACAACCATTTTGCTGTAACCACGCTGGGATGCATAGAGTAAATCCTGATTTATATCAGCACCGTGTTTGATCAATGTCTTTGCAGTAGAAAAATGACCCTGCAGTATTGCATGTGCCAAAGCAGTTTTTCCGTGTAGATCTTTTAATTTCACATTTGAATCTTTTATTAACAGGGCTTGTACAACATTATCGTGTCCTTGAGAGGCTGCCCAAATAAGTGGTGTTGCCCCATCAGAACCGCGTACGTCAATACGGGCTCCTTTATCTGCTAACAGGCTTACAATATCAGGATGACCCTTGAGAGCAGCCCAGGTCAGTGCTGTCCATTTGTCCTTATCCTGGGCTCCGAGATCGGCGCCTTTGTTGATGAGAGTTTTTACTGTGTCAATATGTCTGCCTCCTGCTGCCAGCATAAGCGGGGTCCAACCGGAATCATTACGATTTTTTTCAGGACTGCCGTTTATGTTTGCTCCACCTTTTAGCAGCAGTTCCACAATTTCCGAATGACCGTTATTTGCTGCCCACATCAAAGGAGTCCATCCTTGAGGATCATGAATTTCTGTATTTACCCTTAAATCGAGCAATATATTTACTACCTTAAGATGCCCGTGTGAGACGGCATAAAATAGGTTTCTCTCATTATCAAATTCTTTATTACTGAGAAATTTAACCATGGATAACTGCTTCTTTTCTGCTGCATAAATCCATGCGGTCCAACCATAGCGGTCACGAAAATCCAGTCGACTTTGCTCTCGAAGCAGCAGTTTGGCAATTTTAATATGGCCTTCACTGGCTGCGGCCATTAAAGCTGTTTTTTCAAAGAAATTTCTGGCATTTACGTCAGCACCTTTTTTGAGCAGAAACCTGGTCAATTCCAAATTCCCCTGAGCAGTTGCTGACATCAGCGGTGTGTTTTTTTTAAGGTCAGGCGTATTGACTGGAATTCCGGATTTAATCAACAAGCTCGCTGTTTTCAAATGTTTGTTGGTTAAGGCCAGTAACAGAGCATTTTTTCCCTGTTTGTCAACTGCCACCAAATCGGCTCCGGAAGATAATAATTTTTGCACTGTTGAATCCAGACCGTACATTGCTGCGAGAAGCAGCGGGGTTCTTTGGAATTCGTCTTCAAGAGTATCTGTTTTTGCTCCAGCATTCAGCAGTAATTCAGCAATTTTTTCATGTCCTGATCTAATTGCCCAGATTAAAGCAGTTGATCCATTGAGCGAAGTTAAATCTACTTTAATTCCACGTTTAAGTAAGAACTGCACAATCTCAAAATGACCGTTCTGTGCTGCATACATCGCGGATGACATAGACAATTTATTCTGAAAGTCAGCTCTAGCACCGTGCCTCAACAATGTTTTGAGAATTTTAAGTTCACCTTGTTCTGCGGCAAACATTAAAGCAGTCCACTGCTGATTCGTTTCTGCATTTGGATTTGCACCTTGCTGGAGTAAGAAGCTGACGGTATCAGGATGTCCTTTATATGCTGCCTGAATTAAGGCTGTTTTACCGAGGGTATCAGTATCATTCAGGCGAGCTCCTTTTTCGACAAGAAGTTTTACAATTACCTGCGCTCCAATTCCAGATGCAAACATAAGAGGAGTTACTCCGTGAAATTCCTCAGTTCCGCGAATGTTTACGCTGACACCATTGGACAAAACACTTTCTACTGCAGACACGCTGTTAAGTATGGCCAACATCAGGCGGGTCCAGTCATCACGTCCTTTTATACTGATTAAAAAATTTTCCAGGCGGTGACTTTCCTTAGGCGTAATTTGTTCTGCAGAGCTTTGCGCAAAAGCCTGAGAGGAAAAATAATTTGCAGAGTGAGTTTGGAGTAAAGCTGAGGTTACAAGAGAAAAAAGAGAAAAAAGCATCAACTTCCGGACTGAAGATGCCAATGAGGAGGCACGGAGCCAAAAAGTTTGTGACTTCCGGAACATCCTGAATGAGGAAACTTTACTCATTGTTTGGTGTTGTGGCAGGAGAGGACAAACCATTTTCAAGCTTAGTTTCTTTTGAATGCAGACAACCGCTGATGTTGAGTAAAAGACCTGTTAAAAACATGGCAACCACTAGAGAAGTACCACCGTAACTAATGAAAGGAAGCGGTAAACCCTTAGTCGGAAGCAGGCCTACTACAACAAAGAGGTTAAGGATTATTTGCAGGCTGAGAATTGTAGTTGCTCCAAAAGCCAGGTGTTTTCCAAATGCATCCTGGGCATTCCACGCAATCCAGTAACCACGCCAAATAAAAACAACAAACAGAATTATCAGGACACAAATCCATAAAAATCCCAATTCTTCTCCAATGATGGCAAAAATAAAATCGGTGTGAGCATCCGGAAGAAAAAGTCGTTTCTGCAGGCTCTCACCAAGTCCTCTTCCAAGCCAGCCTCCTGTTCCAAGTGCAATGAAGGATTGAATAATTTGGAATCCGGAATTTTGTGGATCATCCCAGGGATTCAAAAAAGCCAGCATCCGCCTTACCCGATANGTGTGTGAAGCAATCAGGAGCCCGCCGATAANTCCTACACCTATGAGGCTGGTGGCAATATGAANAGGGCGACCTCCGCCGACGTAGAGCATCAGCAAAANAGTAGTTGCGATCAANACCACTGTGCCAAANTCCGGTTGNANCAGGACNANGAAAAGNTAAATNCCAGTGACAATGAAGTTTGGTGTTANACCGCGGAAGAATGAAGCCAGTANTTCCTGTTTNCGTTCNAGATAAGAAGCTACGTAAATAATCAACACCACTTTCAGCAATTCAGCAGGCTGTAGGCTGAATGAACCTATGCGCAACCAGCGTCGTCCACCTTTAACCTCGTGTCCTATTTCAGGTATCAAAACAAGGATCAGCAATACCAGCATGGCNAGCATAAACCAGATAGAATACTGCTGCCATTTNTGATAGTTAACGATCAGNGCGACTCCCATCATGGCAAGTCCAACGAGCATGTGAATCAGGTGTTTATACAAAAAATATTGACCATCATTGTATTGAAGATCAGCATAAACTCCACCTGTGCTGTAAATCATTACTGTACCCCAGGACAGCAAAAACAAGGTTGCTCCTATCAGCGGTAAGTCATAACGGGTATGCATATTTTAGCAGGGAAACGAGTGTGTGTTCTGTACAGAACATAGTAAAAATTTATACAGTGAAAATTAGTTGAAAGACTGACCAGACCGATTAATTTACNAANAATAAAGTATATCGTTGATCTTAAGAAGATTCAAATGCACATTTCATGAGTTTTTGAGCTAAAGCCTCAAGTTGCTGCGGATTTTTATCACGTTCCGTAAATATTTCGATAACTGCGGATTTGTTTTGAATAACAGCTTGTCGATAATCTTTTACAAAGGCACTGATCGAATTAGGTCGAAAATAATTCAAACCAAACATTTCAGCAACTGACAGGAAGTCATTGGAGTGGGGTGTGCCGAAAAAAGTTTCGAAAATGTCTGTTTGCATNGCTACAGGCAGGAATGAAAAAATACCTCCACCGTGGTTATTGAGCAAAACCACGAAAACCGGCTCAGGAGAATCCGCAAGCAGNTTGAAAGAATTTAGATCGTGCATAGCGGACAAATCCCCTATCAACAGGCTTACCGGACGTTGAAGACCTGAGGAGTAACCGCAGGCGGAAGCGATGAGTCCGTCAATTCCACTTGCACCACGGTTGAGGGCCGCTGGAATTTCCGCTCCTTTTCCGGATCCAAGCATATCAACNGCTCGGACAGGAATGCTGTTGCCGATGAAAAAACCATGAGTTTCAGGAATTATTTCAGTCAGCCTGCGTGATAATGCAAAATCATCAATCTCCTTTTTTTCAGAATTTAAAGGAAAATGCTGCTCCATTACAGCTTCAACTTTTGCAGAAGCCTGCAGCCACTGTTGTGTTTTTAGGGGAATGACTTCTGCTCTCTCTGCNAGTTTTAATTCACTCACAAGCTGCTCACAAAANTCTGCGATTCCGCATTCAATTTTCCAGCGGAAATTATGAGATTGATCGTGNCGTTCAGCATGATCCGCGATCCAGACCATTTGTGTTGCCGGATTTTTCCCCCAATGCGTGAGCCAGCGTTTCGATGTGGGAGGAAAACCAATGTGCCAAACTGCTTCAATTTCCCAGTTTACTGAATCCAGATCCTCGATTAACAATTGATCATAATACGTAATCCTGTTCGGACAATTCTCTCCCAATCGTAGACCGGAAGTGACATCCGCAAATACCGGCCAGGCCAACTCTTNCGCAAGTTTCTTGAGAGAAACGAGGGAGTCAGCAGGTACTCGTCCTATGCTGAGAATTCCGGACTCAGGACGGTTTTTTAACAATTCTTTTATTTCTGANTNTGGTAGAACTTTGCTGAAAGCGGTATTCCGGACATATACTTTTTGTGCCGTAATCGTCTCACCTTTGCTGTTTGTTTGCTTTTCAGCATTTTCAAAAAAAGGTTCGCGGAATGGGAAATTCAAGTGTACCGGTCCGGACAATGGTTGCAGTGTTTTGGAAACTGCATGGTCAATCGTGGAAAGTAATGCTTCAGTCGTGAATTCCGAACAAGGGCAACCAGGGTCAAAAAACCAGCGGACGTGTGTTCCAAAAAGAAAAGTTTGGTTGATGGCTTGATTGGCGCCGGTGTCACGGAGTTCAGGGGGACGGTCAGAGGTCAACACGAGCAGTGGTATTTGCTCAACAGCTGCTTCGATAACCGCCGGTAAATAATTTGCTGCAGCAGTTCCGGATGTACAAATCAGCACTGCAGGACGCCCACTCGCACGGGCATGACCGAGGGCATAATAAGCGGCGGCACGCTCATCATAGAAAATCACAGATTTTGCACGCGGATTTTTTGCGACAGCGACTGTTAAAGGCGCGGAGCGCGATCCCGGGGAAATACAAAAACATTCCGTATCGTGCCGTACCAATTCTTCAATAATCAGTTCACCCCAATGTTCATTCCAGTTCACGATCGTCCTAGTAAATGTTGCCAACTTTGGAGTTTGTCCTCAATCTCCCTCCACTCTTCTTCCGGAACCGAGCCTTTAACAATTCCTGCTCCGGTAAAAATTCTCAATGTGCGCCCGCATAATAAACCAGATCTAATTCCCACAGCAAATTCCGCCTGACTGCTGCTGATCCAGCCAACAGGTCCTGCATACCATCCACGGTCAAATGGTTCCAGTTTTCGGATCAGTGCTCGTGCCTCTTTATCAGGTGCTCCTGAAACAGCAGGGGTCGGGTGAAAAGCAGGCAGCAGATCTGAATCATTGATCTCCTCACGCAAGACCCCCTGCACCTTGCTTTGCAGGTGTTGAACATGCCTCAGCGGGAGACGTTCCAAATAACTTAAGCGTTCAGTTTTCCGGCAAAACTGATGGAGCAAACCTTCCATACGTTCCAGAACCATCAAATGTTCGCGCTGCTCTTTTTCACTTTCACGAAGTTCTACAGCCAATCGTTCATCTTCTTCCAAGGTTTGTCCACGAGGACGTGTACTGGCGATTGCTTCACTTTCAATTTTATTTCCTGTTCGTCTGTAAAGTAACTCAGGCGTGATGCCCAAAAATGATTGATGCGGAGCAAGCTGAAAGCAAAAATGAAAAGCTTGCGGCGCTTGACGTCGCAGTTGAAGCAGGAGTTCAGTCGGATCATAGTCACGCGCCAAACTAAAAACTGCNGCACGTGCNAGNACTACTTTAGCTAANTTCCCTGAAGAAATGTTTTCAAGACCNTGTTCAACCAGGTNACACCACTGNCGATATTCAGGCAGGTCATGACGNTCCAGCCGGATCAAAGGACTATCCGGAATTGAGATTTCTTCCACACGAATGGACTCCAGCATTTTTTGCAAAAGCAGCAGCTTTTCGTGAATATCCTCTTCGTAATAGATATGACAGGCCAGGATTGCTTTTTCAGCAACAATGCTTAATTCGACCATCGGCAAAGTAAAATGTGCTGTCCCCCAATCTTGCCATTCTGTTGATGTTGAAGCCTTTGAATCAAAACGCATTCCACCAAAAAAACGGANANCTTTTGGAGAATTCTGCANATAATCACTCACNGTCAATAATATTTTTTCGTAACCATCTTTGCCGTCTTTAACTTCAAGTGCAGAACCAATTCCGGCAAACTGTTCTGTTTGACTGCGATTTTCCCAAAANACNTTACGTTCACAATCCTGCAGNGTCAGCCATTCCAGCGGGTGTGCATTNCCCACTGCTACTTCCAGCCGTACAATTTTAGAATTACCTGCGCCGGGTTTCTCATTTGAGGCAGCCCACGTATTGAGTTTTTTTAATAACGCATAACGAGCTTCTTCAAGTGATTGGTATATTTTGGCTTTCACAGTTACAGGTCAGATCAATTATTANCAGGTTTGTATGCAACATGAACAGTGGAAGCCCCAAAAATGAAATCATGGAATCCAGCTTGCTGGAAGCCGATCTCAAGCATCATACGTTTTAGTAATTCCTGATTTGGATATTTAAGCGAAGAGTGTGGNAANTACTGAAACATTTCCTGTCCNGGCATCAACATATTTCCAATCAAAGGGACGATACTGAAAAAATATAAATTATTTAATTCTGCGATAATTGGCAACCNAACTTTCCCTACNTCCAGGCTNACCATAACTCCGCCGGGTTTGAGTACACGTAATATTTCCTTTAGGCAACCGTTGAGCTCCGGGACATTGCGCAGACCATAACCTATTGTCACTGCATCAAAATTTCCATCCGGAAACGGAATATTCATNGCGTCACCCTGCAAATACTGAATTCCGGAATTAGCGCTACTTTTGGATTCAGCGATTTTAAGCATTTCTGCGGAGAANTCGAGACCGGTTACTTTACAGTCCGGATGTTGACGTAATATTTCACGGGAAATATCTCCTGTTCCGCAACATAAATCCAGACATTCTTCATCAGGCCGGAGTCCGGTTTGGCGCACAACGAACTTTTTCCAGTAACGGTGCATACCAAAGGTGATGACATCATTAAATCGATCATATTTTTGAGCGATTTCATCAAACTTTTCTTCAACGTAGTTTGATTTGTCTTCAGTNGTTGGAAGTGTATATGTCATTAATTATTAAAGATTATTTTTAACAGAGGAAAAGAGAGACAGATTTTTATCCGCAAGTTCTTTGAGATCAAGCCGGTAATAACTCGCTAAACAACGTAGCTTACGAATTTCATTTNCAATTAACTTAACAGCGGAATACATGTCAGGTGCGCAGGCATTTACGTCNGCAATTCGGTGACCCATTTCATAATTNTGATGATTCGCCATATAAAGCTGACCGCTATCTTCATCAACTTCATTCCACCATAAATCACATTCCAGCGGAGTTAAAACTTCAACCGGTAATTTTGGTACAGAAGGCACCACGTATGGATAACCGTAGCCTGCCAAAGTTAATGAGCAGCCAAAATATTTTTCGGGACGCCATTCTAGCACAGGAGTTTGATTACGTACGACATTCAACAGAGTTTGAAGAGGGTTTTTTAGCATTTTCAACAGGAGAGCGGTAGTCGTAACTCCGAGACGAATGTTATATTCAATCGCATGCCAGACACCGTTTTTTCGAATCGCGGTGACTTGTAAAGGGCCGGTATAGCCGGTTTTTTCAAACCATGGTTTTAGTGGATGAATCAGTTCTCGTGCCAGTCCATATTTATCCTCCGGATCCTGTTCAACAATTCCGGCCAGCGGAGCACCGGCCAGCGGCCCCATATCGCCTGTAAAAGCACGTTTGAATTCCTGATTTGTAACTAAACTGCTGATTTCACCACCACTGATAAACACAAAATGTCCTGCTTCTTCTTTTCCGAGATATTCCTGCAGAAACAATCCTTCCGCATAATCCACCCGTTCAATCCAGCCTAGTGTATCAGCCACACTTTCGCAGATTATGGCGTGGATTGGACTGAATGGAGAACAGATCGGATTTTTNAAAACATAAGGCCGGGGATCATCCNGCATAATTTTGCGGGCTTCCAGTCGATTCTGCACATGGTGAAAAGCGGGTACCGGGATTCCGTATTGTCTACACAATTCGGAAGATTCCTGCCGTGAGATTTCTATGCGCATTGCATCATTAACAGGACTAAAAATCGGCCAACCCTGCTGGACTAAATCTGCAGCCCATGGTTGTTCTGCCCAGGCCACTGCCTGCGGAATTATCAAATCCGGTTTAAATTTTTCAAACAAAGGCAAAGGNGATGGATGATCTTCAGCACTCCATGTCTGACCGAGAGNNGAGGGNCCGTAGTGGCCATAAGGACGTGTCAGATAACANGCGGTTTCTGCTCCATCTTCCTGCAGGATGGACTGTACCGCATGTGCAAAAGCACCNACNCCCAATACCATCACACGAGAAGTCATAACAATTTTATCTAAACTGAATGTAGAAATAATGCCGATGCCAGCAGGAATGATCCCAGAAAGTAGGAAAATCCGCCCTTTTTTAGCAAGGCAAAAAAAGCAATTTAACCAAGATTGATACTAACATACAAAGTTATATTCTCCAAGCCGTCTCTCATTGAAAAACACATACTAGTTCCTTGATTATTGCTTTTTATGGGATGACAAATATTTGCGAATGGATCATGCGTGAAAATTGTCTATATGACTTCCGCACGCAGAAACCCAATTGGCGGATTGCCCTTCGACTTGAATAACATCTCAAACTCCGTCAGAATATTGTGTTCATTATATTCACTACCGTGCAGATCAGAAGTGTG
>NYXK01000042.1 GCA_002685535.1 Deltaproteobacteria bacterium | reverse complement strand
AATGCTTGTGTGATATTAATTTCAATTCAATTTCCACAAAGACAAACTCGTGATCATTCTGGTTGACCACATTGTGCTTTACGCCTTTTGTACGTGTATAAGAAACTCCCGAAACTAATTCAACAACAAATTCCTCAGTTTCTGTTTCAATATACAGTTTACCTGTAGTCTGAGGCACAACTACATAAACATACTCGTGTCAATGCCAGGTTGTTTCTGCGCCCGGAGCAAAGCGCCATTCGGTAAAGATTACCCGATCATTCTCCAGTTGAACTGTTGGAATTGCAGGTTTTTTTGCTTCACTCATAATTATTCCCACTCAAGTGCTCCTTTTTTCCAATCGTAAGCCAAACCCAAAACCAGTATGCCCAGAAAGACTGAGGCGGCCACGAAACCGAACCAGCCTAATTCCCGTACCTGTACTGCCCAAGGATAGAGAAAAACAACTTCAACATCAAAAATGAGGAAGACCAATGCTGTCATATAGAATTTGACGTCATATCGATGCCCTTCCATCCCGTCCCTCAGGAATCCTGATTCGAAAGGAGTCATCTTGGTCTCACCTCTCAATTTCGGCCCCAAAAATAGTCCGATGCAACTGAAGGCTCCAACCAGAATAACACCCAGAACAATCATGATCAAAATAGGCAGGTAACCGGATGCAATTGTCATAATTATTTTATTGCTAAAAAGTCTTTCTGTTATCTAAAAAAACACTGTGCTTCTTAAAAAATTATTCCACTCAAAGCGCAGTTTGTCAATTCATTTCAGGTATTTTCAACGTACCGTCACCCCCGGATTTACCTGATCCGGGGCCTCTATCAAAACCAGTTTTCCTTTATCATCTGAAAAAAGAATCATACCTTCAGAAACTTCGCCCATCAATTTAATCGGTTTGAGGTTTGCCACAACCAGCACACGCCGGTCAGCCAGTTCCTCTGCTGTATAAAATTCCGCTGCTCCGGAAACAATGGAACGTAAACGTCCTTCGCCTAAATCCACCTCAGAACAGAGCAGCTTAGCCGACTTTTCAACTTTCCGACAAGTTTTGATATGGCCAACCTTCAATTCCATTTTCTGAAAATCATCAAAGGCAAACCATTCTTTCTTCTCATCAGCAGTTGTGCTTACTTTTTTTTCAGTCTGGGTTACTTCAGAAGCGGTTTTTTCCTCAGCCGAAAACTTCATCTTAGGAAACAACGGTTTTGGTTCAGGCATTTCAGTACCTGATTTCAATAAGCCAGGAGTGAGTCGTTCAAATGCTATCTTCTCTGTTCCAAGTCCAAGAGCTTTACGTGCCTCACTCATTTTTTCTGGCATCACAGGATCGAGTAGACCTACCAGAATTCTTGTCATATCGAGAGCAGTGTAAAGTACTGTTCCCAGACGCTCCCGATCTTCCGGCTGCTTGGCCAGGCTCCAAGGTTTGCAACTGTCTATATATTTATTAACCTGACTACTGAGCCACGCTACTTGCTCAAGTGCACGGTGCGGCTGAAAAGCAAGAATATATTCCCGGAAAGTTTTTACAGCTTCGATGAAGGAATTACGCAGATTTTCTTCAGCTTCGCCTACATCAGCTAAAGGCGGTACACAACCATCAAAGTTATTACGGCTCATACTGATTGAGCGGTTGAGCAGGTTACCAAAATTATTGGCTAAATCTCCATTGTAACGGGTAACTGCCAACTCCTCAGTAAAATTCGCGTCCTCCCCGAAACTCATGTCCCGCAACAAAAAGTATCGTAAAGCATCAACACCAAGCTGATCTTTCATGGCTAATGGATCAACCACATTTCCGAGAGACTTGCTCATTTTGCTGCCTCCCACCACCCAGTGACCGTGTACCACCAGTTTTTTAAAAACAGGCAATCCAGCAGCTTTGAGCATGCACGGCCAGTATATTCCATGTGTTTTCAGAATATCCTTGCCAATCATGTGGTTTACGTGCGGCCAATACTTTTTAAATTTTTCACCATCGGGCCAGCCAAGCGCACTCGCGTAATTCAAAAGTGCATCAAACCAGACATAGGTCACAAAATTTTTATCAAAAGGCAGTTCAATGCCCCATTTCAGACGGCTTTTAGGACGTGAAATACACAAGTCCTGAAGAGGTGCTTTTAGAAACTGAGTCAATTCATTCCGATAACGTCCGGGATAAACCCAGTTTTCATTTTGCGCTAATTCTTTTTCCAGCCAGCCCTGATAATCACTCATGCGGAAAAAATAATTCTGCTCTTTATAGAGTTGCGGTGGATTTTGATGATCCGGACAATTACCGTCCACCAACTCACTTTCATCCATAAAACGTTCACAGCCAACGCAATAAAGTCCTTCATATTCTTTTAGATAAATCTCACCTTGATCGTAAATTTTTTGTAAAATCTTCTGAACACAAGCTTTGTGTTGAGGATCAGTTGTACGTATAAACTGATCATTTTCAACATGCAGATGCGGCCACATATCACGAAATTCCTGGCTGATCTTATCCACAAATTCCTGTGGTTCAATTCCGGATTTTAGCGCGGATTCTACAATTTTTTGTCCATGCTCATCTGTTCCGGTTAAGAAATACGTATCTGCCCCAAAGAGTTTCCGATAGCGTGTTAACACATCTGTAGCAATCGTCGTGTAAGCATGTCCGATGTGTGGATGGCTGTTGACGTAATAAATCGGGGTGCTAATGTAAAATGTATCACTCATTCTGGTTGAGTTTCTAGTAACTTATCAAAAATAAATCTAAAACAACTGCTGTTTTTTCTACTTCCGTGCATGTGTACTTTACGCCTTCAGAGGTGGGTCAAGCACTGGGAAATTTAATTCTTGGATCTTCAGGATGCTGGCTGAAAAGCACGAGCGTTTTTCCAATAACCTGAACAACCTCAATCTCAGTCTGTTTGGAAATTTCTTCCGCACATTCTTTTTTTGACAAAGGACAACTGTCCAGCACCTTGCATTTGATTAACTCATGATCCAGCAGCTGGGTTTCAAGCTCACGTCTGGTTTCCGGAGAAAGACCTTGTTTTCCGAGATTGACCAGAGGCTTAAGAGAATGCGCTAAAGCACGTAAATATTTTTTTTGTCTTCCAGTCATTTTCAATTTCCTTGATCAATCACCCGCGGTACTTTGAAAAATCCATTTTCCAGATACGCACTAAACTGTTCCGGAGCAACTGGAGATTCCTCCATCTTATCCTCACGGTCTCCGAGCAAATGGCTTTCATCCGCATCTGCTGCGCTTTCCGGAATATTCGCTGTTTTCAACAATTCAAAATAATCCAGAATGCCCGAAAACTGTTCCGCAAAAACTTCCGTTTCTTTGTCAGTTAATTCCAATGATGAAAGCCGTGCTATCTTACGAACTTCATCTGTGCTGAAGCTGCTTGTCATGACGGCTGCAACATTAATTTGATTTCTGCCTGAGCAGCCAGTTTTCCGTCAACACTTGCTTTGCCTTCAAACACCCAAAAATTACGACGCTGATTACTCAAGGTAGTTTCCAGAATCAGTTGATCTCCGGGAACAACCGGCACCCGGAATTTGGCATTATTGATTCCGGCAAAGAAAACAATACTTCCGGATTCTGCATCACCCTTTCCAGAGTCAATTACAATTCCCGCCGTTTGGGCTAATGCTTCGATAATCATCACCCCTGGAAACACAGCCTGCTGAGGGAAATGCCCCTGAAACACTGCTTCATTTCCAGAAATGTTTTTTAAGGCCTGACAGTATTCACCGGGACGTACCTCCAGTACACGGTCCAGCAGCAAAAAAGGGTAGCGGTGCGGCAGTATTTTTTTTATTTCCTCTAAATTCAACATCAACCTCCTCCTGATTGTTTGAGTGAATTATAGGCATCGATAACTTTTTGTGTCATGTCAGTTGTATCCTCTTTCATATACAAAATAATTTGTGCGGCATTTTTCTCAAGTACGAGATCGAGTTTTTCCTTGATGGAAATACTACGGATCACAGTTTTTAGTTCCTGAAAAATAACTTCTGTAAGACGCCGTTCCTCCAGCCTCATTTCCTGTTCAACTTTTCGAACCTGTTCCCTCAACTGCTGCTGCCGTGCGATTAATTCCTGCTCTTTGGAGGCTTTTGCTTTTGCAGTCAACAAAGGATTGTTGCGCAAATCGTCAGCCAGTTTACGCAGTTCCGACTCTTCCAGTTTAAACTCCTGCTGTTTTCGACGGCCTCGACGTTCGAGAATATTTTTTGATCGAATACCTGCTTCTGACTGATTGAGTGCTTCATTCAAATCAACTACACCAATCTCCAATGCAAACACAGGAGAGCTCAGGTAAATAAATGCTGTCAGCAACAGAGGCAAAAAATGTTTCATGGCTTTTTTTTGGTTTAATTTATCTTTCCCTCCGAAGAGCTAAAACCCAAGAATTCAGCTTTAGGTCACGAACCAGAGAATGAGGAAAGTTCCAAGAGTGAAGATGAGGGCATAATTCTGGGTTAGCCCGTTCTGTAAAGGACGGATCGAATTTCCGACCATACGCGCAACATCCGCTGTTGTGTTGACCGCACGGTCAATTACATTTTGATCAAATAAACGCCAGAGTACATGGGTTGAAAAGAGACGTCCCGGTTGAATAATTAGCGTGTTATAGAGTTCATCTACATACCATTTATTAAGCGAAAGCTGATAGAGTGATTCCCATTTACTGCGTAAGCCCGCCGCAAGGTCAAATCCGGAGTGATAAAGCCTGCTTGCAAAAAACCAAGCTAACAAAGCGAAAGCTACAGAAAACGCCATTAATGTCCATTCTGCTGAAACTGTACCGTGACCACTTGGAATTTCCGCAAAGAAACCCTGGAAGTAATTTTCCATTCCATTAGGAATTACATGGAAAACATGCGGTACCCCAAAAAATCCGCCTGTAACTGCAAGTGCAGCCAGAATCATCAGAGGAATGGTCATCGAAAAAGGTGACTCATGTACATGCTCAGCGGTATGCGAATCTACCCGTGACTCTCCGTGAAATGTCAAATAAATCATCCTGAACATGTAAAATGCGGTTAAACCTGCAGTCAGGAAACCAACTCCCCAAAGCCACGGACTACCTAAAGGAGAACTGTATGCTTTCCAGAGAATTTCGTCTTTACTGAAAAACCCTGAGAAAAAAGGAATCCCGGAAATCGCAAAGGTACCAAGCAGCATGGTCATGTAGGTGATTGGAAGTTTGTTTTTGAGTGCACCCATTTTGCGCATATCCTGCTCATGATGAACAGCCAGAATGACTGATCCTGAACCTAAAAAGAGCAGTGCCTTAAAAAATGCGTGTGTCATAACATGGAAAACACCTGCGCCGAAAGCACCGACGCCCATAGCCAAAAACATGTAGCCCAGTTGGCTAACGGTTGAATATGCCAGAACCCGTTTTATATCAGTCTGCGTGACCGCGATAGTTGCCGCTAAAAGGGCAGTCGCTGTACCAACTACTGCAATGACATTCATCGTGAAAGGCGCCAGGACAAACAAGTGACTCAAGCGAGCAACCATGTATAACCCCGCAGTTACCATCGTGGCTGCATGGATCAAGGCCGAAACAGGTGTCGGACCTTCCATTGCATCCGGCAGCCAGACATAAAGTGGAATTTGCGCGGATTTTCCTGTAGCGCCCAGAAAAAGCAGCAAGGTTATTGCCGTTACCAGAGCACCGCCATATTCAAATTGTGTTGCTGCTTCAGCATTGATTGTAGCGAATTCAATTGAACCAAATGCTAGGAAAATCAACATAACAGCTGAGAGTACGCCAAAGTCACCTATACGATTAAAAAGAAAAGCTTTTTTAGCTGCTTCTGCCGCAGAATCTTTTTCAAAATAGTAACCGATCAAAAGATATGAACAGAGACCTACACCTTCCCAGCCTACGAACATCAAGAGGAAACTGTCGCCCAATACCAGAATCAGCATGAAAAACACAAACAAATTCAAATAGGCAAAGAAGCGGTAGTAGCCTGATTCACCATCCATGTAGCCCACAGAATAAACATGAATCAAAAAGCCGACTCCGGTGATTACCAGCAAATAAAGTCCGGAAAGCTGGTCAACCTGGAAATTAATTCCTGCTTCAAAATTTCCGCTCGAAATCCATGTGTAAAGGTGTTCCTTGAGCACATTCCCTTCTGCTTCAAGCATCTGAAAAAAAAGTGCCAGCGACTGAGCAAAGGAAAGAGCAATTGCCAACGGTCCTACAAAAGTTACGAAACGGGTTCCGAAACGTTTGCCTAAAAAACCATTCAGAAAAAATCCCAACAAAGGGAATGCGGGTACAAGCCAAATTTGCGACATAGCTACCACTTTAAAATATTAAATTCGTCAATGTTCAACGTTTTGCGAGTCCGGAAAATAGAAAGAATTATCGAAAGCCCTACCACCGCTTCCGCCGCGGCAACAACAATGATGAAGAAAATGAAGATCACACCTGTCATGGAATCCATACCTCGCGAAAAAGTCACGAATGATAAGTTAACCGCGTTGAGCATCAGCTCGATGCTCATGAAAATCACAATCACGTTTCGCCTCAGCATTACACCCAGCACGCCGATGGTAAAAAGCACTGCGCTCAACAACAAAATATGTTCAATGGGAATCATAAAAAATCCTTACTGAAAACGTCGCTTTGCAATCACTACCGCACCAATTACGGCAACGAGCAGGAGAACTGCAATAATTTCAAATGACAGAATGTAATCGGTAAAAAGTAAACGGCCTATCAGGGCGATCGAACCAACTTCTTCTAAAACATCTAGCGGATATGCCCCCTTTGGTCCAAGCTGTAATTCTCCTGCAGTGAAGAGACTCGCAATTTGCACAAAAATGCCGAGAGAGAGAAGTCCTGCCAAAATCTTTCCAGTCGGCCATTTGTTAGCATACTGCTCTATATCCTTTGAGGAGAGAAGCATCAGCACAAAAAGGAAAAGCACCATAATCGCACCGGCATAAACCAGAACCTGTATGACTGCGACAAATTCTGCATTCAGCATCACATAGATGGCGCCTAAACAAAAAAATGTGCCCACCAGTGAAAGTGCACAATGAATTGGATTTCTCAGGAAAAGTACTCCTAATCCACCCAAAATGCTCAGAGCCGCAAAAATGTAGAATATTATTAACATCTTTCGTTTACAAAAAAATTATGAGTTCACACAAACTATGTCTGTGCCTTGACTACTTTCATTCCTGAGTCTTTTGTCTGCTGTCTAAGTTCTTTGCCAAATCCGCAGATCTCAGCATAACTGAGTCCTGAAAATGCTTTTTCCTGTTCCGACATTGCATTAAAAACATCTGCAGAACTTCCATATGAACTTTGCTGTCCGAGTGCTGCAGACAAGTCCGCAAGTATCCGCCACTCCGGACGTGTCCTGCGCAGTGCATGAACAGCAACTTCAGTTGCCTGAACACGTTGATCCTTATTGGTAAAAGTACCTTCTTTTTCAGAATAATACTGTCCTGGAAGTACAACGTCCGCAATTTCACTCCATGAGTTGTGGAATGTGCCAAGATGCACTACCAACTGCGCTTTTTTAAGTTTTTGCTGAACTTCCACTTCCGCTTCAAAAGGATTCCCCAGCACAAAAACGACTTTCAGCTCAGCTTCAACAGCTTTTTTAAGTTTCGCGGATTTTGCATCACCTTTTATTTTAAGCGCAAGAGCACCTGCACGGTTTGGTGTTTTGTCGGTCGTTATCAGAGTATTGATGAAAAATTCGCTTTCACTTTGTTCCCATTTCGGCAAAGGGCAAAAAGTGTTCTCGGCGGAAAAAACATCTTTGAGCAGTTTCTGCAGTAAAAACAATTCTTCGTTGCTCGCGTGCGTATCCGTCAGTGCAAGTACTTCCTCCGGCAATGGTGACATATCACCAACGCGTTCAGCAATTGCTGTGTAGGCTTCTTCCCAGGAAACACCTTCTAGTTCCCCCTCAACACGGCCTAATGGCTGATGAATCCTGGTTTTACGTTCGTTCATCAAACGGTAAGTTAAACGGCCTTCATCGCAGAGCCACCATTTATTAACGTTGTTATTTTCATGCGGTTTGAGGCGGAAAACCTCATTGCGGTCATGCTCAATCGTAACATTGCAGCCTGTAGAACAACCTGTACAAATTGAACGATTTTTTTTCAATTTCCAGACACGCCGCTTGAAGCGGAATTCCTTCTCCGTAATGGCCCCCACCGGACAGATATCCGCCATATTACCCTGAAATTTATTAGTCATCGGCCTGTCAGCATAGGTGTCCACAGTCAATTCATGCCCGCGGTTAAACATTCCGAATTCATTGGTACCGGTTATTTCCCGTGTAAACCGGTCACAGCGTGAACACTGAATACAGCGGTTACGTTCCAGTGCGACAAAAGTCCCAATGTCACGCCAGCCGTTAACCCTTTTGGAATAATCCATTTCGGATTTACCGGAACCATATTCAAAGGCGTAATCCTGCAGAGTACATTCTCCGGACTGATCGCAAATTGGACAATCCAGTGGGTGATTCACCAGTAAAAACTCGTTGACTAATTTGCGGCCCTCTTCGACTTTTGGATTGAGCGTTTCGACCTTCATGCCTTCAGCGGCATCCATAGAACAGGCGGTTTGCAGTTTTGGCGCGGGTCGTCCATTACCCAGATCGACCACGTCAACCAGGCACATCCGGCAGGTGGCAACTACAGACATTCCGGGATGGTAGCAATAATGAGGAATTATTTTTCCGCAACGCAAAGCGGCGGAAAGAACTTTTTCACCCGGTTCATACTCAACCGGTTCACCATCAATATGAAAAACAGGCATGGAAAACTCGTTATACAGTGGCATAATATTTCCGGAATTCTAGCGGAAATTTTTTAATAAAACTTTGAATCGGCAACGCGGCAGCATCTCCTAAAGCGCATAGAGTAGTACCCATCATGTTTCCGCCGACCCTGTTGAGAAGCTTTAATTTTTCGTCACTTCCGTTTCCGCTGAGAAAGTCACGCACAATTTGACGTGACCAGTGAGTACCCTCGCGGCAGGGAGTGCATTGACCACAGGATTCGTGCGCGTAGAAACGTGTTATGCGATGAAGTAATTTTACTACATCAGTGTCTTCATCAAAAACCATCATTGCGGCGGAGCCCATCATGGTTCCTTTTTTTGCCAATTCATCAAAATTATACAGCACATCCACTTCGTCTGCAGTCATGACCGGTGAAGACGAGCCTCCGGGAATAACTCCTTTGAGCTTCTTTCCGTTGCGGATACCTCCGCCGTACTCGTAAATAATATCTTTCATATTTACGTCCATCCTCAATTCATAAACTCCTGGACGATTTACGTGCCCGCTCAAGCTGACTAAATGCGTACCCGAATTATTTTGCGGACCAAAACTTTTGAAAGATTCCGCACCGTTATCCCCAAGAATAAAAGGCATACAGGCCAGTGTTTCAACATTGTTCACACTAGTCGGACAACCGTTAAAACCTGAAACCGCTGGAAAAGGCGGTTTTACTCGTGGATGACCGCGTTTGCCTTCCAGCGAATCCAGCAGCGCGGATTCTTCTCCGCAAATATATGCGCCTGCTCCGGTATGAATTGTGATGTCTAAATTAAAACCGCTACCCAGGGGATCCGGACCAAGCAGACCGTCTGCGTATAATTCATCAACAGCCGCATTCAGGGATTTGATGGAAGGAAAATACTCTCCACGAACATAGACATAGCCATGATGACAACCGATCGCATAACAGCCGATCATCAAACCTTCTAAAAACATGTGCGGATCTTTGAGCATAAGCTCACGATCCTTGCAGGTTCCCGGCTCTGATTCATCTGCATTGGCGACCAGATAACTCGGCTTTCCGGTGCCTTTGGCCATGAAGCTCCACTTAAGTCCTGTGGGAAAACCTGCACCGCCTCTTCCACGTATACCAGATTCTTTGACTTCCTGAACTACTTCCTCCGGTTTCATACCGAACACTTTTTTCAAAGACTTGAACCCACCGGATTTTTTATAAGCGGCCAGAGACTTGTCGTATTTTGGATTCCGAATATTTTTAAAAAGAACTAGAGTTTCTTCTGCCATTTTTTACTGTCTCAGCTCATCAATCATTTTATCCATTTCTTCCGGAGTTACCTGTTCATGATAGTTCTCATTGACTATGACTGCCGGCGCGAAGCTGCAGGCTCCTATGCACTCCATTTCTTCAATACTGAAAACACCGTCATCGGTCGTATGACCCGCGTGGATGTCCAATTTCTTTTCAGTATGCTCGAGCAACTCCGTACCTCCGACTAGACAGCAGGGAACACACGTGCAGACCTGCAGATGAAATTTTCCTGGGGGCTTCAAACGGAACATGGTGTAAAACGTTACCACACCTTCTACGTGTGTCAGCGGTACCTCGCAAATGTCCGCGACGTGCTGCATCCAGACCTCTGATAACCACCCTTCGTTCTCATTCTGGGCCAGATGTAAAATCGGAATTAATGCATTTTGCCTGATGGGATAACGGCTCAGTAGTTTGTCCACCTGAGTCTGAATGTCTTTAGAAAACAAATTTAACCTCTTTTTATGATGAGCAGTCTAAATAATTCGAACTTTAGTTCTACCAAATACTGCCAAAAAATCAATAAAATTCGTCTTTCAGAGGCGTTTTTGTTGTGTAAATGTTTTGTGCTTTCTGGTGTGAAGCATTATTTACAGTGCTAAATAGCGACTGAAATTTGTATTATACACTTAATGTTAACTCATTTTTCACATGTGATGTTCCATTAACCGCATTTAACAACAATAATTGACATGTATTTTTGTGGAAGATTAAAATTATTTAAATGATTTACACAATGTTTACATTAAAACTTGTGCAGTCAGCCAAATACTGTTATATTTTAAGCAAAATAAGACATTATATTAACCAATGAACATAAAAAAGCGAATGAACGGCGCTCAAATCGTAGTTGAAGTTATAAAAAACCAAGGTGTTGAGTACATTTTCGGCTATCCCGGAGGTGCATGTATGCCGATTTTTGATGCACTTGTAGATGCACCTGAGTTAAAAATGATTTTGGTACGTCATGAACAGGGCGCGACACACATGGCAGACGGCTATGCGCGGGCAACTGGAAAGACAGGGGTTGTCCTGGTGACTTCAGGACCGGGAGCAACCAACACAGTAACCGGAATACTGACAGCTCATATGGACTCAGTTCCGCTGGTGGTTTTGACAGGTCAGACAATCACGCCCAACCTCGGAAAAGATGCATTTCAGGAAGCAGATGTATTTGGCGTAACCATGCCGGTAGTTAAACACAGCTATCTGGTAAGAGATGTTAAAGATTTATCAAGAATTATTAAGGAAGCATTCCACCTCGCCTCATCAGGTCGACCGGGACCGGTTCTGGTTGATTTGCCCAAAGATGTGGTTTCCGAGGAATGGAATGAGGATTTCAGTGCAAAAATAGAGCTGCCGGGTTATCAGGTCCAATCGAATGGAGATTCCGCGAATATTAAAAAAGTGGCGGAACTGCTCGCAAAATCCAAACGCCCCTTACTTTATGTAGGTGCCGGGACAGTAATTTCTGGAGCAGCAAAGCAAGTTTTAAAACTGGCTGAAAAACTTCAAGCTCCTGTAACCACAACTCTACTCGGCAAAGGTGGTTTTTCAGAAAGACATCCGCTTTCTGTAGGAATGCTCGGCATGCACGGTACAGCTTACGCCAACAAAACGGTTGTTGACTGTGATCTCATCATGTCCATTGGTGCACGTTGGGACGACCGGATTACCGGTAAAGTCAGTGAATTCTGTACGAACGCGACAAAAATACATATAGACATCGATCCTGCAGAATTTGGAAAAATCATTCATCCTGACGTCAGCGTAAACGGCGATGTCGCTGCTGTTCTGGATGAGCTTATTCCTCAAGTCAAAAAATTAAATTCCAAAGATTGGCTGAAGAAGATTGAGATCTGGAAAAAGAAACACCCCTTAAAATATCCAAAGCGCGGAGGTTTGCGTGCTCAGCATGTTTTGGCTGAACTAGATCGTTTAACAAATTCCAAGGCAGTTATTTCAACTGATGTTGGCCAACATCAGATGTGGGCAGCGCAATTTTGTAAATCAACCAGAGAACGTCAATGGCTTTCCAGCGGAGGTGCAGGAACAATGGGTTACGGATTTCCTGCGGCAATCGGTGCGCAGTTGGGAAAACCCAAAGAACTTGTTGTAGCCGTAGTTGGTGACGGTGGTTTTCAAATGACAATGTCCGAACTGGCAACTGCGGCAATTCATAAGTTGCCATTAAAAATTTTGATAATCAATAACCGTTATCTAGGAATGGTTCGGCAATGGCAACAGTTGTTTTTTGATAACCGTGAAAGCGGTGTAAACATGGAAGGTAATCCAGATTTTGTCAAAATCGGTGAAGCATACGGCATCAAGGGATTCCACCTGCGCCGTGCAGGTGATGTAACAAAAGTCTTAAAAAAAGCTCTTGCCTATAGCGATGGGCCCTGCATTATCGAAGCAGAAGTGACAAAGGGGGACAATGTTTTCCCGATGATTCCTGCAGGCGCTGCTGTAAGCGAAATGTTAATTGACGAACCACCTGCAACTAGGAAACTGAAAAAACCAGTAGGCAGCACTTGACCAGGAATAAACTGGAAACACAGTATTTTGCAGTCTTAATTATCCTAAATATATATTTGATGCTCTGTCAAAGAGCAGATCATAATTTTCCACAATCAGGCCTTTATGGAAGAAAAATTCGCCATTAGTATTTATGTATGCAACAAGCCCGGTGTGCTTGTACGGCTAACACAAACTTTTGCCCGTCGCGGTTACAACATAGATTCGCTGGTCGTTTCACCAGCACACAATACAGCATTTTCTCGCATTACAGTAGTTGTGCAGGGTGAGCCCAGTACCTACGACCAAATTCTTCGCCAGTTGAATAAATTAGTTGATGTGGTGCACGCTGCCAGTCACGAATCGGCTGACGTTGTGGATCGGGAAATGGCATTATTTAAAGTAAAGATGGATCCTAAAAAACGTGCCGAAATTTTTCAGATAGTTGAAGTTTTTCGTGCTAAAACAGTAGATATCACAGATCAGTCACTAGTTATTGAAACAACCGGCGACTCATCAAAAATTGATGCTCTTGAGAAACTGCTAGGGCCAATGGGACTATCGGAAATGGTACGTTCCGGAAAGTTGATTATGAAGCGTGGAATAGAAGAAACTTGAGAACCATAACACTGTATGCCATACATTCATTTGGGGATGATCTATCTCTTCATTTTTACTGAAAGAACCTCTACAACTTCATCAACTGAAAATTCTTTTTCAATAATGCTTTGAATCGAAGCCGCTATTTTTTCAAAACACACTTTTCTATTGGAAGTTTTTCGAAATAATAATCCGACTCTTCTGGCCGGAGCAGGCTTTTTAAACGGAATATACTTGATTGAAGAATTTTGAATTAAATTTTTATAATCAATTGCAGTTTGTGGAATTAGAGTAATGCCAATACCTGTGGAAACCATGTGCCTGATTGTTTCCAGACTTGTTCCTTGAAAATCTTTTCTTTCTTTTGTCATGGTTTGTGAGCAAACATCCATAACTTGCCCTCTCAAACAATGACCTTCTTCCAGTAATAATAAAGTTTCATCCTTCAAATCCTCTATTTTGATTGATGATTTGGTAGCAAACAGGTGTTGATTGTTTGCTGCCACATAAAAAGGTTCCGTATATAGAATTATTTCACCAAGACCTTTCATTTCTATTGGAACAGCTAAAATTCCGGCATCCAATATTCCTTCATTCAGTTTTTCCAACATAACATCTGTTTGAACTTCATGTAAGATAATTTCTAATTGAGGATATGCCTCGTTGATTGGCTGCACTATCATGGGCAATAAATAAGGGGCTATTGTTGGAATTAATCCAATATTGAGTGTACCGCACATCGGATCTGAAAATGTTGCAGCCATATTTTCTATTGAAGCAGCATCTGCCAATATTGTCCGTGCTGTTTTTACAATTTCTTCACCAATGGGCGTTAAAAATACACTCCTGGTGTTTCGTTCTACCAGTTGAACTCCTAGATAGATTTCTAATTTTTTCAGTTGCCCACTCAAAGTAGGTTGGCTTACAAAACATTTTTCCGCGGCTTTCCGAAAATGTTTTAATTCCCCCACTGCTGCAAGATATTCCAAATCTCTCAAATTCATCTACAGACTCCTTTAAATAATGAGTTAAGCATAATTAATAGTTAATACCTATTAAAATAATAACAACAAACGATTAGACAAATCAATTAAAATATTTAATAATTGAGCTGAGTTCATTCTGGACTCAAGGGGGAGTTATTAAACAAACCTAGTATTTCAATCTACAAAACAGGAGAGCAGTATGAGTAATTTGAATGGAACAAAAACTCACGAAAACCTCAAAGCAGCATTCGCTGGTGAATCTCAAGCAAATAGACGCTATTTGTATTTTGCAAAAGTTGCTGACATTGAAGGGTATCCTGAGATAGCAAGCAATTTTCGCGAAACCGCAGAAGGAGAAACTGGGCACGCTCACGGACATTTAGATTATTTGAAAGAAGTCGGTGATCCAGCAACAGGCTTACCTATTGGAGATACTCTGGATAATTTAAAAGCCGCAGTAGCTGGTGAAACACATGAATACACAGATATGTATCCCGGCATGGCCAAAACAGCACGAGAGGACGGTTTTGCTGAAATTGCTGATTGGTTTGAAACACTGGCAAAAGCAGAAAAATCTCATGCCGGTCGATTTCAACAAATGGCGGATAGCGTTTCTTGATTAATCCTTAAAACGCCTCAGATCGAATATCTTTGAGGCGTTTACTACCTATTTCTAGAATCTCACCCATTAAACTTATGGAAGCAAATCAATCTAGAATTTCTTATATGCCGACCGACGGTTTAACTTATAATCCTAGTGATCCAAGGTATTGGAATGAAAATGAGTTAAAGAAAGAAATTGAAAGGACATTTGAAATTTGCCATGGCTGCAGAATGTGTTTTAAGTATTGTGACTCCTTTCCTACGCTATTTAATTTTCTTGATAAACAATATGAAGGTGATGTAAAAAAGATTAAACCACAGGAAACACAACAGATCATGGATGAATGTTTTCAGTGCAAATTGTGTGAAGTTCAGTGTCCTTATACTGTTCGAGATGGACACGAGTTTAAACTCGATTTCCCCAAACTGGTTCATCGTCATAAAGCAATCCACTCCATAGACAAACCCAGGAGTTTGCGTGATCAAATTTTAGGAAACCCCGATAAATCTGCCGGGATGGCCCGTGCAAGTTTCGGAATTGCAAATGTTATGAACCGGGTCGGAGCCCATCGATGGTTTATGGAAAAATTGCTCGGCATTCATCGAGAAAAATTACTGCCTGATTTCAGTTTTTCGACATTTGAAAAATGGGCAACAAAAAAGGGCCTGATTCGTAATAATAATAAAGCTGAAACCGTTTTATTTCAAACATGTTATGTCCAGCACAATGAACCGCAAATTGGGAAAGATACTATAGAAGTCCTGGAAAGAAACGAAGTAGACTGTGCTTGTGTAAAAGGATTAAAGTGTTGCGGGATGCCGGCATGGGAGCAGGGAGATTTGAAAACATTACGTACTAATGCAAAACACAATCTGGATATTCTTATGCCGTTTGTGGAACAGGGCAGCAGAGTCCTAGCGATCAACCCAACCTGTGCAATGATGATGAGAAGAGAGTATCCGGAACTCCTCGAAGGAGAGGATCGTAAAAGAGCCAAAAAATTGTCTGAAGCAACAAACGATCCTTCAGAATTTTTGTGGAACATTCGTAATGAGGAAAGGTTTAGCACAGCCAAGCATAATTTACAAACAGAAGCCATTAGTTACCATGCTCCTTGCCATTTAAGGGCTCAAGGAATTGGCTTTAAGGGGCGGGACTTAATTAAAAAAGTGACAGGATCAAAAATGAAAACTGTCATGGAATGTTGCGGACACGATGGGACTTATGCCATGAAAGTTGAGAGCTTTGATGCTTCCAAACGAATTGGTCAAAAATCATTTGATGGAATGAAAACCGAAGAAACTGAAGTATGGGTTACCGACTGTCCCCTGGCGGCACTACAGTTTAAACAACATGCTGGAGTGAAACCAAAACATCCCATGTCAATCCTTGCAGAGGCTTATCGTTCTGTTGATACAGAAAATAAATCATATAATTATACCAATTAACCATTCCTCACAATAATAAGGAGAGTCGGAATGAATAATGTCAACCGGGAAGAGATCCTGGACTATGTGACTTACGAAGAGCAGCGAGATGAAGTTCGTGAAAAAATCATGAAAATTAAGGAAGTCCGTAGAATTAATGTTGGAGGTATTTTGTCATTCCTGTTTGAAAACAAAGATACTGTTCGTTACCAAATTCAGGAAATGATTCGGGTGGAACGTATTGTAAAAGAGACAGATATCCAGCATGAAATAAAAACCTACAATGAAATTCTTGGTAAATCCGGAGAGTTGGGGTGTACGCTTTTGATAGAAATTGATGATCCTGTGGAAAGAGATTCTAAACTTACCAAGTGGATTGATTTACCAATGCATCTTTATCTAAAATTAGAAGATGAAACGCGTATAATGGCAACTTTTGACGAAAGACAAATTGGTGATGGTCGACTGTCTTCTGTTCAGTACATTAAATTTAATACGAAGGGTAAAGTACCTGCAGCAATTGGCTCAGATCATCCTTTGTTTATAGAAGAAACTTCTCTCACATTTGAACAAAAAAAAGCACTTTCAGATGATTTGTAATATTTCAATCCTACTCTTGGAACTTAAACTAGATTGAGCTTGAAGTTGGGATGATGTGAATCGAGGTTACTTGAGAAGTTTTTACGTGAAATATGAAACAAGGTATTTGCGGATGTCTTTTGCTTCTTTCATGGAACCCTCTGCATTTACCAGGCAGGGAACTGTAATATCCCCTGTCAGATCTTCCAGTTCTTCAGCATAGTCCGGATTCAGGCGGATATCCTTAAAGGAGAATTTATCCTGTATTTTTAGCTTATAAATCGTATTCAGAACAATCTGCGAATATTCACAGTCTTCGTAGAAATAAAGTTCCATCATTTGAGTAACAACGCCAGTTTTTTACAAAAAAAAGGCGGTCCCCGAAGAAACCGCCGTCAAAAACAACAGATCAATTTTGTATTCTTTTATCCATTTACTTTTTTGCACTCAGCTAGCAGCTCAGAAATTACACGCTCTCCATTTGCCAAAACTGAATATTGAACCAAGCCTTGTTTGTCTACTATAACTGTTGATCGAGTTGTAAATCCTTTATCCTCCAAATATGTCCCATAAGAAGTCGCCATTGAGCCTTTAGGGTGAAAATCCTGCAGGAGCGGATAAGACACACCACCAAGGGACTCTGCCCAATTTTTATGTGAATGTTTGCTGTCAACACTTACACCCAAAACTTGAGTGTCTACCGCATTGAATCGATCTATCATCGACTCAATTTTAGGTATCTCTTTGCTTCAAGTAGGTGTCCAGTCCAGTGGATAAAATACCAGCATTACGTTTTTGTTTCCCTTGAACTGGCCCAAGGAATACTCTGTTCCAAATTGGCTGTCTAGTTTGAAGTCAGGAGCTTCCGTACCTACTTCTATCATTTATACCTTCTATGAGTTGTAAAATAAGAGTCCGTAAACAAAATTAATTCAGAGTCAATGAGCACATTGCAAACTACCAAAAAAACTACGATGTTTGACAGTCGACAATTCTTTCGGCTGAAATTACTTACTTAGTTGATTCATTGTTTGTCCGAGTGGTAAAAAAGGTAAAACATTCCCACCGACTTCTTTATCNGCAATCACCTTATTAACCTTGGGTAAAATGCTAGCCATCGTCTCAAGCAGAATACGCTCACGCGTAATATCTTTGGCCTTCCTGTACTCTTCATAGATCAGGTTAAAGCGTTCTGATTCACCTATAGCAACCAGCACCTTTTCTTTGGAATANGCCTTGGCATTGTTTATAATCTGTGCAGCTTCTCCTCTGGACTTTGGAACGAGATTATTNCTGTAACCTTCTGCNTCATTGATCATTTTTTCNCGATCNTCACGCGCACTGACAACATCTTTAAANGCTTCTTTTACTGCATCCGGAGGATGAACGTCCTGNAGNTTCACATTCTCAATTTTTATTCCNGCTTTGTAACTGTTCACAGTCTGTTGAAGAAGCTGAGCTGTCGTATCTTCAATAATCCCCTTACCGNCAGTCAGTGCTTTGGTGACAGTTGTATCTCCAACGACTTCACGCATTGCNGATTCCGCAGCNGATTTCACTGTTTCATCCGGATTAGTNAGACTATANAGATAATTTTCTAATTCAGAAATACGGTACTGAACGATGAACTGCACATCAATAATATTCTCATCGCCGGTCAGCATTAATGACTCTTTTAAGACTCGTCTATATTTTGCCGGAGGNCCAATCTGGATTGTCCGGAATCCAATCTCAAGTCTGCGCACTGATGTTACAGGAGCAATCTGAACGGTTTCGATTGGAGAAGGCAAATGATAATGCGGACCTGGTCCAACCACATCCGTTACCTCACCAAAACGCTTGATTACTGCCTGCTCTTCCGGATCAACTATGAAAATACCTGTCGAAAACCAGATCAAAATTGCAACAATTATGANGAAAGACATTCCTCCTTTTTTCGGTAAACCAATCTTAAATTTATNCTGAAGGTTGCTGAGCANCTCATCAATATCCGGAGGTTGCTGACCTTTTTCCCAAGGNGATTTATTTGGTGGTTTGTTCCAAGTACCCATGTTAATCCGTTAAATATAAGGTGTAAAAGTTCAGTCTGTATGNTATTTGAAAGATCATAATAATACAAGTGCTAATAGGGTTGTGCACTCGACGATACAGAAATTTTTTTGTTGTCTGAGTGAAAAGAATTTAAGTCTGCGCTTGATTCTGTACAGGATTACTTATGCAGTCAGAACTTCCGCACCACTCGAGGTAACCAGCAAAGTGTGTTCCCACTGTGCCGACAAGCTNCCGTCCTGAGTGACGGCAGTCCAGCCGTCGCCTAATACTTTACATTCATAACCACCACTGTTGATCATTGGTTCGATAGTAAAGATCATATTCTCCCGCAAANCCTCACCTATTCCAGGTTCNCCATAATGCAACACCTGAGGCGCTTCGTGAAATTCGATACCTACACCATGTCCTGCAAAATCTCTCACTACAGAAAATCNGTGATTTTCTGCATGCTGTTGAATGGCATGTCCAATGTCTCCAAGTTTGTTGTTTGGACGCACCTGTTCAATTCCAAGATTTAAACATTCACGAGTAACTTCAACCAACTCTCTCGTCCTGTCCGGAACTTCCCCAATGATAAACATTCTGCTGGCATCGCCAAAATACCCAAGATAATTGCAGGTAACATCGACATTCAGAATATCACCGTTCTGTAATGGCTGACTGTTTGGTATGCCGTGGCAGATAACTTCATTCGGCGAAGTNCAAATACTTTTAGGAAAAGGCATCCCCTGCCTGCCCNGNCCACGTCCATAATTAAGCGGTGCCGNAACTGCTCCCCTGGCTAGAGTTTCANGATGAACCCACTCATCAATCTCGTTGGTTNTCACNCCCACGCTGATTCGNTCCTCTACCATGTCCANCAGATCTTTCGTCATTTGACAACTTTTGCGGATACCGTCTATTTGCTCTTCCGTTTTGATGATAATACTGCGATCTTTGCGTTTTGGTTTTGGTTTTTCCGCAGAAGTTGAAACCTCTTTTTGATCAATCAACAGGTGACATTTTTTATATTTTTTCCCACTTCCACACCTGCACGGTGCATTACGGGAAATTATATTTGCTGCTATCTTCATGATTTTACTCTCAAAACTGCCCTACATATCGTCATTTCAAAAAATCAAAAACACGGCCCAACTGGTAACCACTGACTAAACTTTGTCCCGGATCATGTGACCAGTAAATTATCTGTCCTTTTCCGGAAATAGTATTCATCTCCACAAAACCCCAGTAACGGCTGTCTGCACTGTTATAGCGGTTGTCGCCCATTGCGAAAATTTTCCCCTCCGGAATAGATACCGGTCCAAAACTGCTGACCGGAGATGCAGATGATAANCCCTGGGCCTGACGTGACCTCTTTTCATTTGGTTCAAAATACGCGTAAGGTTCATCCAGCGGTTCTCCATTAATGTATACCTGGTCATTGCGGATTTCCAGCGTTTCTCCCGGAAGCCCCACCGCGCGTTTTATGTAATCAATCGAAGGTTCACGCGGATATGGAAAAATGACGATGTCACCCCTGAGAACAGGTTTCTTAAACAGCTTGATGTCTGTGAATGGAACAGGCGAGCCATAGGAATACATGCTGGCAAAAATGTGATCCCCAATCTGAATTGTCGGCAGCATTGAACCGGAAGGAATTTGGAAAGGCGCGAACATATAGGTCCGTACGACGGTCGCAACTANAACAGCAAAAATCAATGCCTCGACCCATTCCCTGATTGTACGGTTCGGAATCACATAATCCAGACGCAAAAATCCCTTGGCGATTTTCAAAAGATCTTCCTCTTTTTTCATAATTTCTTCTGCTTGAGGAAGTTTACGCACTCGGTTCAAAAATGTTTCAGGACTTGGAAAAACCCTGCTTTTTAATTCAGCAAGATCGTTCAATGCAGCTTCGCTGAGACCTTTTTTCTGAAGTTTGTTAAATGATTTGTCTGAAAGTTTGTAGGTTACAAACATATTAAATTGCAATAATTGATTAGTTATCGACTTTTTTGTTGTGTTTAAGCAGTCAGTTTATTAGCGGCGGCTTGAAAGTTTTTCGTTGACTCGCTTGTCTCTATGTTGAAAAAGTTAAGCTTACATTTTGACTTGATCAGCGAAAATAGTCAAATTTTCGTATGTGTTCTTTAATGAGAGCAACTCTAAATACCGTCCTTTGAAATGCTGCCCTGAGCTGAGTCGAAGGATAGTCGAAGAGATTTTTCAGACTTGAAACAACTTGCAACTCCGCTTATTCTACAGATTAAGAAAGGTTTAGTTAATTTCTTTTTTTAGATAAGCGAGTTTTTGGAGGTTCCCATAATTATCCGGCGTTAAATTCAGGTACACCGCGAAAATCAANCCATCCGCGAAAGAGTGAGTAACCCATCACCCATGGCAGAACATGCAACTGGGAGACAAACACCAGCCAATCCTGCAGTGATAGATCCCTTAAATTNGCGTAACGCAAACTTGCCCCCGCAGTCANGCATAATCCTGCGAGGTANGCGNTCAGAGGCAAAAGCATGCCACTTGCGGAAGAACCAAACAACAGTGCAGCAAGAAAAACAATTTGAGAAAGCACAAAGANAGNGTATAATTTTCTCTTTAAATGCGGAATTTTCAGTCCAAATATTTGATGCGCGTCCAATTCANNTTGATANCGTGAAGGNAATCTGCGNGCNAGTAANCCGTCNTAGTAGTANCGACGGGCCAAAACNANNGGTCGGGAATANCTNGAAGAAAGNGGNGGATGNTCCACNATCANTTGCTGGNGCAAAAATNATCGAATAGCCTGANGCTAAAATACTGAAAGCNAAATCTGTGTCTTCACGGAAANGTANAGGCNCCTGATANGCNGGATGAAANTTTGCNAAATTTCNGCGNACAAGAANATTACAGGTTGGGTAACGTCCGCCGTCNGTATTTTCNGTTTGATGAGTGAANGGTGTGGCAAGNTTGCGCTGAGTNACTTCGGTGCGTCCCTCAAACGCNCCGGCATCCGGTTTTTGCNGAATCAGNTGAATNGCGTTTTTNACCCAGTCNGNATCCGGAATCACGTCTGCGTCAATAAAGCCGATCCATGAACCNGCAGACTTTGCAACTCCGGCGTTGCGGGCATNGCCTGGACCGGAATTCGAAATTGATGTCCATTGCAGATTTAGCTCAGTCCGGGCTTTAAACTGAGACAGCATTTCCAGAGTTTCGTCTGTGGAACCGTCATCCGCGACANTTACNTCAAATTCNNCNTTTGGNGCNGATTGTTTTTCNAANGCTTCAAGNCAGCGNGACAGNANCTTTGCGCTGTTGTANGCNGGAATTACNATTGAAAAAATATCCGCNTTTGNATTACTTNCCGGAGTTGNNTCCGGTACAACATTTTTATCTNTNTTACTCATGCCTCANCNTTCTCTTGATCCGGAACTGTCCGGTTTTATTCACAATTTGCGNACCGCACTGCCTTATCTGGAAGAGTTTCATCAGCAAACTTTCGTGATTCAACTCAGCGGCGATTTGCTGGAAATTCATAATTCCAGAATCATTGAAGATCTGGCACTCCTGCAGCAGGTTGGTGTTAGAATCGTTTTAGTTCATGGAGCAGAAACCCAGATCAGTAAACTGCTTGCCGCGGAAGGTCACGATTATCAGACTAAAAACGGCATCCTGGTTGCAGAAAAAAAACACTTAGCACTGATTGAACAGGCAATTGCTTCTGCCAACTGGAAACTGCTTTCAAAGCTCCGCAGTTGCGGAAAGCAACTTCAAACTGTTACCGGACATTTTTTGTCTGCAGAGAAAAAAAATCTGGCAGGAGATTTTACTTCACACTGCACCGGAAATGTTTGCGGTGTTGAACTGGAAACACTGCGTCAGGCAATTGCAGATTCAAAGTTAGTTATTTTACCACCTTTTTCACTAGGAGAAAAGGGACGATTGTGGATTCTTGACCCAAATCAACTTGCATTCGAAGTAGCAACACGTTTACGTGCCAAAAAACTGATTGTGCTGGACACCACTGCATTACCGCATTTTGCAAAAAATGATTCTTTCGAAATGACTACTGACCACGTTCAGCAGTGGCTGAATAAAAATCCTGACCTGCCTCAATCACAGCGCTTACAGTTAAGCTCACTCACCGAAGCTTGTGTGAGAGGTGTAGAGCGTTGTCATTTGCTGGACGGCAGAGTAGAAGGAGCTTTGCTCGCAGAGCTTCTCACCCCGAAAGGCGCGGGAGTGATGATTACCAACAGTTCATACAAGCGTACACGTCCCGCCAGGCTGAGCGATTTGCAGTCAATTCTGGAAATCCTCAATTCACCGGTTCAGCATGCAGCGGTTGTGTTACGTTCCGAGACCTATATCGAGCAGCAGATTGAAAATTATCTGGTATTCTGTGTGGATGAAGACGTTGTTGGTTGTTGTGAAATTATAAATTTTCCGGAAGGTTCCGCCGCGGAAATTGCCAGTTTGGCTGTTGATAAAGCTTATCGAAACCAGGGAATCGGTAGTGAGCTGATTCAGGCCGCAACTGAAAAAATCCGTTCCGGCACCTGTAAATTAGCCTTTGCTTTAAGTACTGCTTCTTCACATGTTTTTACTCAATGCGGTTTCCGTGCTATCAGTCCGGAGGAACTTCCGGAAGAAAAAAGAAAGAACTACGACTTTCAGGAATCGATTGTTTATGGTCGTAAAATAAATTGAGATAAATTATTATTCCGGCAGGACTACGACTTCTACACGGTTATTTAAGCTGCGTTGAGTAGGAGATGCTTCGCGGAAAAGGGGACGCGTTGAGCCAAAACTCTTGACTGAAATTTTTGTTGGATCAAGACCATTTTCAATAAAAAAGCGAGCCACCTTTGAGGCACGTGCTCCTGCGAGCTCCCAAGTTGAATCCCAATTTTCCGGCGGTGTTTTTTCTGTATGACCTTCAATTTGGATTTTGTTGGGCAACAGGAAAATAAGTTTGGAAAAGCGTGTCATTTCTTTAACTGCCTTCTGGTTCATTTTAGCAGAGTCTGCTTTAAAATAAGCACTGGCTTTAAAAGAAACGACAACACCTTTTTCTTCAATATTAATACTCGCGTCGTCGCCTAATTCACTCTCTTCCAACTGCTGAGCCATTTGCTCGACGATAGAATCTTTGCCCTCATTCATATAAGGTGTCCCTGCCGGAAGTGGTTTAAAACTCGCGGCCAAACTTTTGAATTTCATAGTTTCATATTTGCATGAAGAAAAAAGCAAAATAAAAAAACAAAGCAGAAGGGTTACCAAATCTCCATAAGTAAAAATCCACTCCTGGTCGAAAACCACACAAACTTCACAATCTTCCTCATCAATGAGTTCACCCATATTCTGCCTGGTTTTTAACGTTTATTTTAAGGTTGTGCTTGTCTGTACAGCCTGAAAAACAGGCTGTATGTTTTAAAGTTACAGTTGCTAATTTTTTAGTTTGTGAGCAGCAGTTCAGCGGGTTTGGTCTTCAGGCATGAGCACAATTTGTACACGACGGTTCAGACTGCGTTTGTAAGCTGTATCGGGATTAAACCTGGGGCGTGAATCTCCATAACCAGCGACTTGGATACGATCCGCGGGAATCAGTTTTGATTCCAGAAATGCTGCAATCACACTTGCGCGTGCAACTGAAAGTTCCCAGTTTGACGGATATTTTTGATTTGAGTCTGACTCATCGGTGTGTCCGGATATTTCAATATTGTTCTGCAGTTGTCCGATAATAGGCAGCATTTTGATCACGGCCCCTTTTGCTTTCTCGCTCAAGGTAACTGAACCCTGTTCAAATGCTACCGTCTTGCTGAAACTAACCTCAACACCTGCTTTTGAAGCATTGATTGACACATCATCCGGAACTTCCAGTTGCTCCAGCTCTCTGGACGCTTTATCCAAAGTAGAACTCTGCCCACTGAAAATAAAAGGGCTCCCCGGCGGCATGCTCTTAAAACTATCTGAAATTTGCTTGCTTTTTTCTACATCTGTCCTGCACATTGAAAAGAGTAAAATGAAGAAGCAAAGCAGGAGAGTTACCAAGTCACCATAAGTAAAAATCCAT
>NYXK01000041.1 GCA_002685535.1 Deltaproteobacteria bacterium | reverse complement strand
ACATGGGGAAGGCCGCATTGGCAATAGATGTATAAACCCAAAACCCCTTTTCCGCTGTGTAGACGTGCATCAGTGTCAGAGCCAAGCCGAGCCCAGAATTGAGCGTGACAGGCCTGGACGTGTTTAGACTTGACAATAGCGATTTTGGTACCCAAGCCAACAAAAGCCGGCTAGTCCTGCGGCGTAGCAAGAAGCCGCAAGCCAGATGAACAGGGTGGTGGTGTGCCTCGGCCCATGAAGATCGATAAGCGCCTCCTCCTTACGAACAGAGTTCGGTAGGACTACGAAGGTGGTAAGGAGAAGACAGCCGAAAACAAGTGCGAGCACATTACTCGAAGGAGGTGTTGGCGATGTTATCTTCATCTCCAGCCATGGCGTCAGGTGCACGGGCCGTTCCTGATACGAGCTCGGAGCGCCCGGAGCCGCTGTCGTCTCAGTGCTCCTTATCAGTGGCGAAGAAGAGTCAACTACATAGATCTGCGTTCGTTCAGGACTGGGCAGCTCGAGAGACGAGATGGCAGAGAGACTCGAAGGGCTTTCGGGATAGGCCATGACGTTATTAGAGACGTTTAAATTTTTCGAGAAGAAATTTTCCAAATGCTGATCTCGATTGATTGGAATGTCAGCAAGACTGAAATATTGAAGTTTTGTGAGTCAATCAACATCCAACTTGGGCCTTGTCAAGGCCTAAAGCGTATATTTGAAAGTGAAGACTTGACGAATGATTGCGGATCACCATGATATCGCTGCACTATACAGTCCAGCCCGCTTGCTATACTTTGTCCGGAAGTGGCGCCGATCAGAACAACCGATTGCGGCTGTTTCCAGATTCCTCAACACTCGAGTATAATCAACAGCCATTTTTGCTTCTCTAGGGGATCTGATTATGTCCTAAGCAATATGTGTCTGCTATAAGAGTCGGTTCTGGGTGTTCTCGCGACAGCCACGGCAAGAAAAAGCACTCGAGAATGGATGTCGCCCTACCCACGATGCCTCCAGAGATCTGGGACCAAATTGGGCAATATTTGTCGCCGATTTCACTCTTGGCCGCAGCGAAGTCATTCGGATTCGACATTACTGAAGAAAGAGCAAAGCATGCCAGGGTATGGTCAACAATATTTCGGGACGACTCCTGGGCCGACCTGATTTCCGAGAACTTTAATTTGCATCTGATTCTCGTCGGGTCCACCTTCGGAAGCCTCGACTCAGATGTCGATGCAACGATGCCACAGAATCTAGGCCTGATTGTGAGATACGCGTCCGATGAGAGACCAGGAAATCGAACGGAGCTGTGGAAATATGCTACGCATTTTTACCGATCGCTGAGAGAATATCAGATTCAACCTGGTGGGATCGGATTCCTCCAGCAGGACATCATACTCCATTGTGCGGGGGAGATTATTGGAGATCCAGGGGAACAGAACTTAAGGGTACCGAGTCCCGCCTCTTTCTTCAGAGAAAACGATCACTCATTGACGTTGTCGTTTACTTGTTGGGGGGGTCTTGGGGGGTACAGGTGTAAAGTCCTAGGGGCTGATCACATTGCTGGCGGCACTGGAAAAGCCCGAGAGGCTTCAGATGTACAAGATATAGTCGCAGTCGGACTTGGGCCTTGGCTAGTTGCCCATCTTTTTGTGGAACAGATCGCGTTCACTACTATTGGCCGTTTTCATGCTCTATACTCTTTCAGCTGCGCCTGGAGACATCTACCGAAGTACTGCAAGTCTTCGTGGGCACGAGATGAAGAGTTTGGTGACACTTCTCAGGGCTCTGGCCCCGGGAATGCCTGGACCGAGGATTTGAACCCCGGATTTCCTGCAGACTCACCAGAACTACAAGGCTTTCAGCAGTCTTTTGTGCGGTCGTTTTTGGATCATATGCCTTGTGGGCTTGCAAGAGCAAATTCAGAATAGGTTCGTTAATCGCCTCTTTCAATATGCACATCATCAATGCCAGACACCAGATCCGACGCCGTTGTTAGATTACGACAGTAGCCTTTGTAGAAAGACAAATTACCAAAATAGCCAAAGAAAACACTCAAGTTAAATGACATTTCCACCCATACTAGCTGTCACCGCGCGAGGGTCGAAAGGGGTGCCGCGACGGGGCGCTTGATNGGCTGGTGAGGGNAAGTGAGAGGTGTCCAGATGNNGNATGCCTTGTTCAGGAGGGCGAAAGTATGGATGGGTTNCAGCAACNTGNTCCTCTGGGAGCTNACTGTGGAGGTGTCCCTGTCTACCAGGAGCCTCAGGCTGACGGATCTGTCTATCGGCAAAACGTATCTCCTCAATATTTCGAGTGTCGTAATTTCCCTCGTCTCCAAGAGCCGACCCAATGTCTAAATGAGGAGTTTTTCTGGTTCTTGGACCTAGGCCCATGTCTTGTGGACTGGGTGCGGTGATTGAATCAACGTCGCGCACAGCACCAGTTGGGCTCGTCGATGATGCTGAGAAGCCAGACACTGGCTCTGCCACTCTTTCGGTGGCATTGNCAAAGGCGCCCCAGGCCAATTCGGGATCCTGATCTCTCGGTCTCTCGTGCGATATGTGTGGGTGCGAATATTCGGATGGAGGTGGAGCCCGGGGAGCGAAGGAGCTGAGTCTAGCATGAAGGGGAGGTGCCTGACCGGCTTCCATAGTCAAGAGCCGACCGCGGTGATGCTGATTCTGCTCTTTCTCTGGAACAGACCGCTTCATGGCTTTCGGCAGTAAGAAAATTAGGAGCGCAGTGAGATCGCAGCATGTCACAAGCGCGAACAGCAAAATGCTGCCCGATTGTCTCATTGGCTCGTACCAGAGAAATGCCAGAACACTACTTGAAAGCGGTCAGCATGGGGCCTTTGCAGCACGAATAGGTATTTACCTGAAGCAAAAATAGGCCACAAGGGATGGGGATGAGAGAGGTTTCGACATAGATATGTGAACAATCACATGGAATAGAGGTACCACAGCCAAGGGTGTGACCACAGCTGCAATGTATGGGATTGACGTTGATGTTGAATGCGCTCGCCAAATGAACCATGTGCTGGACTGAGAGCCCAGTTTGGCAAAGTAAAGTANATATAGTAATGTAAATGAATCCATGTTGGGATGAAGATAGGAAGTGATGTTCATTGAGTGTGCACATCTATGGCAGCGAGAGGAAGGAAATATAAGAATCTCTCGGTCTACAGGCTACGTGAGCAAGACGGCCTCGTAAATTGGCTAGCATTCTGCAGCCGCGATCTACGCCTCCTCAGCGCGTTTGCTTAGGTCGGCGCGAAGAGCACGAATCAGATATCCCACGACATCCGGGGAACCCTGTTAGATCTGCACCAGTGCGAACGCTGGTTGCTTAGCGAATAAGCGAGCATAGGCACGGTCAGCCCCCCCTCTCTTCCGCTGCACGAGCAATCACATCCTCCNGAAAGCCGGTCAAGACCTCCTCAGAATATCGTTACCAACAAAGGATTTGCTATGCTGTATGATTATCTTCNACAGCANCTTGCCGCCACGAATGACTTCCCAGCACTTCGTCGATGCATTGCCGATGTCCGAAGGATGTTGGAAAAGGNCCAACGGGGGCCATGGTGCAGNGGCCTGGGTCGAAAAANTCTGCCTTCAGAAAGATCCCAATNAAACCTCACTTTGTTGAGGCACAGAANAAGTCTCCACTCCGGCCGCAGAGGTTGCATTGACGGCNGCAGGACATGNTGATCACNCTGATTTTGANTACANGCGAGCTTGGNAAGTAACCTGCCTGAGTCCTTCACTCGTTTNCGCAAGTTCCTCAAACGGAAGCGGCGTTGTTGGTCTCACCACCTGCAGGTAATTGGGATATGCCCANTTCAGGCCATCGCAAGTCTGATAGATTCTAGAACGGTTGAACAGGANCTCCTCGGGTGTAGCCCTCAAATACCGGTGACGTCGCCAGACTCAACGGATTCGATACTCAGTACCGTGTACGGGGTGCGCGAGTCCCGTCCACTCAAACGATGATGGTCGCAGGAATTAGCATGACGACTATCGCAGCCCTGTTCCAACAGACAAAAGGGCATACACAAATATGTCGTCTGCTCTGTCTGGCTAGAAGGTCTCAGATCCTAAAAACGTCACACGNATCGGCTCTNTCCATCTGCTCCCAGAATTTCCACTAACAAAGTGGTCAACTCCGAGGCCTGNCTGTTGGAAAACCTTGGCAGTCTAAAATGTTGGTTTCTAAATGTTGGTATNACTGATGATCGAGGCCTCTTCTGNCCATCAGTGNTGCAACAGGCAGAATTTAAACTTTNAACCACGCTACACCTGTGGANAATCGGTGGCAGTGACCTGAAGGAGAGATCCATTCCCTTTTCGACTACGTATCAGGCACATTCCATCGGTCGGTTTACCAAGCACTCCGTCTCCAACTCCTTTGTGAGCCTTCTCGCTCTACTTGCCGCTGACTTTACCAAGTCTGTAGAAATAATCCCAATACGCTCAATGCCCCCCTCTGCCGTAAAGTGACAGACTTTCATAGCTGCTGGACAGTCGTGGTTGGGAATACTAGTTCCTGGTCAGACACAGGGATGTTTGGGTATACCCATGAACATGTCACAGCTGGAGAAGGCGAGAACATTGGCAATGGTCACTATGCATAGCCATGCACTCCTCAACGGGAAGGCAGCAAGTGTAAAAAGATTGTCAGGTTAGTGCCATGATAAGTACGTATTCCCCTCCCCCTCCCCCACCAAACCCCATCATGTTGGAACGCCCATCACATGGGCACATCTNTTCCGCCAACATCCTTGTCCCTTTCACTTCCTGTACCACCACACTTCTGTGTAGAAGTCGACGCCTCGTGCTGTTCAGGGGCCTGAAAATGGACCACGTCCTGACCCTGGACCGCCCCGGGGATCTCCCCAGGATAGCGTACGACTGATGGCCGTGAAAACGGATTCGCGACTAGGGCCGGACCTGGACCAGAAAACTCATCCACTGGCTGGATCCCTGTCTGCTCAAACAGACGAAGTCGCTGGTGCAGGTTGTCGATGTAGGCCTCGCGCTCGTGGAGCTTTCTTCGAAGTGCAGATGCCACCTCGTTTTGCTCCCCCAAAGACTTTGCGTAGATCTCCTTCATATCGGAAAACCCCTTCCTCATCTTGTCAAGACCTATTGCTAGAGTCCTTGCTCTCTCTGCCTCTGCATAGCCCCAGGTCTGAGTATGATCTGCTCGCATTCGAGCGTCGTCACGCTCCAGCAAGGCTACTTGCAACAATGCCTGAAGGTCGTGCACCGAGAGGTGAGGATTTGTCACGGGGAGGATACCCTAGTTGACATTAGTACATGTTGCACGGGAACGTCACGACATATCTGACCTCTTGTGGATCCAGAACGGGACCAGGGTTGGTTTGATGGCCGACCATACCAGCATTTACGTTCGGCATTTTGCAAAAATGCTGTGGAATATACGTTATTGAAGAGGGAATATTCATCGAAACTGCGGAGTGGGATACAGAGGCAATGAGACGGGTTATATAGTCGCTCATGATGGTTGTGGAAACAGCGGCCTAGGCAATTGCCCAGGGTAGTCAGGTTGCTCTCGCCGTCGGCGCTTACTCAATGGCACAGATCAACAGGCCAGGGGCATTAGTCCTTGTTACACGAGGCACGGATNNCTTCCTTGATCCCACNCCTAGCTTGAGAATAAGTTACCCAAGGTACGATGAAGTGCTGNGTTCTCGTNTCCCAGTATCAATAATCGAACAAGATGTCGGACAACCAACGAATTGNGCAGTTGGAGGAACAAATCAGGCAGCTCCAGAGTGCGCAGGTTACGTCTACCTACTCATACNCTCATCTTTCAGCGTCTGGAGAACCAACTCCTCAAACTTCAGGGTATGGTTTAGACCAACCCCTACAGCCTTCAGAACAACACTTCCACCCTGAGAGTTCCCAACATCAACGCCGCCTCCCCTACGGCCGGCGTGTGTTACGAACTGGAAACCATATACCAAGACTGAATGGGCAGCTTGATGATAGATCAGACGCTACGTGGGAAGTGTGAGTGCTCTCCCAATCCGAAATATCCTCTCAATCAAAGCTAATTTTTGAGAGGGTTCATCAAACACACCAAATGGTCCAAAATATACTTCAACTCGTAATGTGCTGTGCTTCCAACCCTCACAACGACCGACATCTAATCTGCGATCTTTAGACAATCTACGGAATACGTGAAGGAGTTGGTCAAAAGGGTGGAGAGGCTTGAGCACTGGTGGAGGAGTAACATGGAAAAGCAACACACTGAGTCTCGTTTGCATCCCGCTCTCGAGATGCAGCGGTCGAACCTCAGTGAGCCTAATCCTCATTATATGCAGGCACGGACGCAGGCTGAGGGTATGGGCCCGACTTCGAACAGCGGGCGGCACTCGAATAACATATCTTTCACACCACCCGGGCCTTCCCTTCGAATCTCGCAAGAGATGCCCCATCCAGAAATATCAGTAGCCCAGCTGTCCCAGCCATCATCGCAAGGCTATGGTCCTCAAATAGCTCAAGGCATAATCAACCAACCACAATCCTCTGGTTTCATCGATCAATGCCTACAACCGTCATATCCACAGGAGTTTGTTGCGTCAACCACTGCTGGACACAGGCAGCCAGCGCCGGAGCAGCAATACCCTCAAGGAAGACCCATGGACGAAGTTCGAGAGAAGAACGAGTTCGAATTTTGGTCCCGGCTAGCATAACTTTTTGAAAACGGTCAGACAGAGTTTTGCGGTTTGGAATGCCGTTGGATAGTGACTTGGCTTTAATTTAGTTGTGTGAAGTATACAAACAATATCTGTGTACATCGTTCAACCGACCGGTTAGTAAATTTGACATTGCGATATGCTGTGGCGATATTCCACCTTGGAGAGAGTCAATGAAAGCCTCCAATCTGCCCGCTTTACTTGTCCCAGTATCCCAAAGAACAATCGCAAGAGTGTCGCAAGGTTAGCCGACGGGGAAACGAGGGAGCCAAATATCCGCGAGGCCGCAGAACAGTAAGCTACCTACAGGAACAGGGGGCAGAGACTGGGGGNAGGATATTAGNGCGATCTGGACGCGGGATGATCATATCGAGACTNCGGGATCAGGTTCGACCTTCCGTACGATTTAGAGCACGCTTTCGACGTATCCGCCCCCAACGAGGCATGGGGTGCGCAATNAAATTAACAGGTAGGGATTCCAGATATGAGACCGCTCTACCGTTAAACGTCGAAAACTGTGTTGAANTCTGGCGTTTCTCTTGCTTCCACGTCCGGCTATTCGCTTACACGGCTTAGTCCAACGCTTACTAACCAAATTTGGTGTAAACACTACGAGCCCGCTTTTGAACCTTTTACATACAAGTGACCTGTGCGTGGAACTGATAAGGGATTTACCCCGCACGTGTTATCTTAATTTGAGCAATTCGCGGCCCCTGTCAGGCCGACANTGAGTTGCTGCTGGTCTAAATTCGTCGTCTTGGAGTCCCTATTCCCGACAATATCATCAAATTCCTCGTTATTCTCAGCTATACCTGCAGATCTAGTCTGGAACATTATGGACTCTTTCCTTTGTATGGGTGGATACCAAGTTACCATCGGACCGGAAACGGTAATACCTACTCCCGAAGTAAACAAATCTAGGCGAGCACGTGATGCGATTAGATTCGACACGCAACTGACGTGAACCTTCACACTTCTTCAGGAGNCCATGGAAACACTGAACGAAGTGGATTATGTAATATAGACTAGGGCCCTTTAGGTTTCNGACCTGGCGAATAAACTTCATCATCATCACCATCACACTTTCACGTAAAGCTTTTCTGACAGACCGGGTCAGACTGTGAGGTTTGTGCAGGTTGAACTGAATTGACGAAGTAACTTAACAATGTCTACAAAACATGAGCTTGGATAATCTCTTCAAGGATGCTTCATGGTTGACTCACCTTGAACGTTCTCCGAAGAAATGTCAACACTGCGTGGTCTTTCCAAGCCGATAAAGCAATGTCTTTGGAAAGTATTAACATACCATGAAAGGCAAGGATTGCTTGCCATTGCTGGTTGTTTGGACGAGGTAGCGAAGTCGGATCGGCTTGTGCAAGAATCGTTTGCTGGTTGTCTACCTCAAAGCACTTCGCTTCTACGATCATCAAGCCTTCATAGATGCCCTTGACCTCAGCGATCAGCTGTTCTTGAGATATTGGTCGTGTTTCAGGCTGCATGATAAGATCATGGTTGCTGTCTGCCGCTGGCAGGGAGTGGACAGAAGCATGCCCACAGCTTATGGTACCTGCAGCTGGCCGTGTGAGTTGGGCGAATTGGGCCCTGACTCTCTGAGCCTGGACAGATGCGCCGACGATGGCCCTCGGTCCTTGAAAAGGATACGTGTGGACGTCGTTGAAGGCCCATTGTTCTTAATCGCGGTGCTTGTGCNCTTGGGATTNTTGAAGGACTCCCCGTCGGAGCTACTGTTTTCAATGGAAGGACCGTTGCATTGGTCCCTGAAAGTCCTCTCATTCTCGGTCTGAGAATAAATTGGCTGCACTGGTAGCAGTTTTGGCAGAATACTATTGTGTTCTGATGTTGCAACTCTGTTGTCTTTCCCGTTCATATCCATCCGTTGAAGAGCGGCTTGGTGTGCGTCATCATAATAGTTGGCAACTTTCTTACTCTTAATTGGAAGGAGAGAAGTTATTGAGAATCTCGTCAGAAATTTTCCTGGGGATAGGTGATTGAGAGTTGAATACTGACGAACATTGAAGTATTGCAACGGTGNCGCTCTGTGTTTCTATGTCGAGATCCTCCATTATCTCTTCCTTGAAGTTGGTAGTCTCCACTGCACTTACCAGAGAGCTCGCTACTCGATCGATGTCACTGGTCTCTAACTTGCTCTACTTGGACCAGGTTCCCCCGGCCTCCTCGCCTTGAAATTATTGAACTTGAGGGTGAAGCTTTCAAATTTGCGCTGTAAGCCTAACGCGACCTTACTCAAATCAACAGCTTCTTCTGCTGCAGGAACCCGATGGTCATGTGCCTGTGTATAGTAAAGCTGCTTCGCCCCATCGGGGTGAGCATCAATATAAGATGATGTGCCTGAGATCCCTTCGTTCCCAAGATCACATCCTGAATACCGATTAACCGTACCCAATTGATTCTGGGTATATACNTGTTTGCAACCCCTTCACCGGATCTGTGGTGTTCAAAAAAANNTTTAAATCTTTNTTTTCTTTTGACAATTTTGCTTTCTTCTCACGTCGAAGCCAATACTTGACATTANCCTTGAGGTCNATTTTGGCTTCCAAGTCGTTTCCCGGTCGCAGCAGCCACTAAAGACGGAAATTTACAGATCGTCTAAACCTCCATTTGTGGCAGCTTTTATGAATTAATTGCCCGCCAGCCGTGTAACACATCATAGCCTGATCCCTGTAGTTTCATGTAATCACCTAATAACTCGTATTTTTCAGACATGTCGATCGTATTGCACATCTGGCTATCTATCATTGAATTACTTGTTATCACTTTGTCAGGCATCGTTATCGTGCTCTATGGCATCGTAGCGCTATGTATGCCAGGCTCAAAAAATGCTGGAATACTCACTGTCATTGTAATTATTCCACCCTCATCCTGAATTGGCCGCCTTGACACATACAGTTTGACTTGAAAAGTTCACCTCAACAACCCCCGATCGATATACGGACTGCTAGCGTTAGCATCAAAAATTGCACCTTAGGTACCAAGTACTTTTGCATCGGATATGCCAGTAGTGTCTCGTGTAACGACTTGCCCCTGAACTTTTCTGAGCTCTTGTCACGACCGTTGACTGTTTCGAGCACCACTCCAATCCGAAATGTGTCTCCTTTTTCACAAAATCTCAAGTATGTTTCTAGAGGAACCATGGAAAGCCCTTTGATTATTGGGATCATCTCAACCGTGATCTTGGTTGCTCTCTTTCATTACTCTTTCTGGAAGGGGGAGTCGATCTCCTCATGTATGCTTTGGGGATTACCTTTGGAGCTGGTGCTGGGCAGTATTGGGAATCTAATCTGTGTAACATTTTTCATGCTCCCGACAATCATTCTCTCGGTTTTGTATTCCACGGCTAGAGATCTGCCATCGGGCATCATTGCGAAGGAGGGGAGATTCTTCCATGATTGTATTAAGCTTGGCTGTTTTGCAGTAGCCATGGCTATTTGTGTGGTTTCGCGGTTCTTACGGAGGTATATAGTTCGGCGGAGCAGATACTAAAGTGACGTTGATGTGTTTTGGAATCACGCTACTGTACAAATGGGGACTGTCTCTGTGTCCGCAACCTCTTCGACATGAGCGTAGCATCACGCTTATTTTCCCATTTACTAGGATTGGGAGCATTCTGACCTCAGTACTATCATGTCTCACCAAAACCGCCTCTCTGTCATCCCAATTATTAGAGAGTAAGTTCGCCGATTTCTGCAAAATGATCTACTGTACTAGCTTGAGGCGCTTGGCTGGATTGGGAAGACCTGAGAAGGCATCCAAGCGATATTGTTCTTAGAGGTTTACTTCTAGACTTGGGATGGAAACTTTAGGACGTGGACTGTACGTCAATTACCATAATCACCGACCGCACGCCGCTTTGGAGATGCACTGTGAAGGAAGTTTAATAAGTTAACTAGAACCCGAACACCATCAACTACAACCGAGACTCTAGGAAGTCCTTGACAGTCGCCACACTAAGTTGAACGAGTGTCGTTTACCGAGCCTCAACTTGAGCTTTCTACCTTACACTATGGACTATCTACGCAAAAGCGGCAAAAGTCTCTCCAAGAGCAGAACGAATACCACCTGAAACGAGGCTTCCTTCAGAAGCCATGAAATATGCATATCTGTGTACGTAATCTTGGGTGTCCAGCCAGGGCAACACCTCTTTCAGAAACATCATTTCGTCCTCTCCTAAGCCGGGGCCGCGAAACTCGGTGACCCAGACTGGTCTATATCCACCGACTTCATGTGCCTGCATAATGTAATCTTTGAAACCCGCGACATCTCCGCCGTTGTACCAGTGTATAGCAACGAAATCTATCGTGCAGGACGTGCATCTCGAGATAAAGCTCTTGAGCCAGCTCAGGCCCATATGCCCGCCGCCATTCGTGACAGCTGGAGAGCCGAGCTTAACTTTCCCGGCAAAGGGCTCCATGTGCTCAAGGTAACCTGCCACCGCAGTATCAACGTTGAGATTTGCTTGAGAAGCAAGGTCAGGCTCGTTGAATCCGAGAAGGTGGGTCGCACCCGCCATGATCGCGTTCTCAGCATGTGAGTGCCAATCCTCGATTTGCTCCCCAAGTCCCCAGAGCATAGGCACATATTCAATGCTTGAGGGTATGTCGACGGTCACGTCCGCCCAATTATAAGCCCATGATACTTTCGGAAAATTGATGAATGCTGAGACGAGTGCCGCATCATTATATGCAATCCCGCGTTTCCTTGATGTGGAAGCTAAAGAGAATACATTGGTGATTGGATTTGCTGACTCGGTTTGACTTGTCTGTGAAGTCGGAGATGTTCGCTTTGGGGTCAGGGAACTTTTTGTAGCCTGCTTGGTCGCGAGGGAGAGTTTGACCGAAAAAGAAGTGATCGCGGTCAGATCTGGTGAGTTTGTTTGAGTTCTATCGAGTTGGGTTGTGGTACCAGGACATATCGGCACTGCATGATCGGTTTCATATAGACTTTGTAGGTGGATATCTTCTAGAGCAAAGGATTTCTGATCCGCACAAGTCGATTCTCTGGTGAAGATTAGTAAGACGAAGATGAGGCTCGAAATAGATGGCATCCTAACACCAGCTGACTAGATCCGAAGTAACTTAAGGGTAGAGTCCCTACGATGCTGGGCCAGAAAGATATTTAAGTACTTCCCCATAGGATTACTAGGCCATTTTTGGAGCTTCATTTTTGACTTGTTCGGGGAATTGATTGACGCTGGTTTTGTGATATCACCAGACGGAATTCTATAATATCATCAATCACATTGCCCTCTGCTGCAAGCTACAATTGGAGTTTCATTGACTGAGCTGATCAGACGCCCGAAGAAGATAATTCAAATATGGTAAAGGATTACGTCTTTTTGCTGGTCCGTTCAGCTTCTTCTTCCAGCCTGTCGTGTTCTTTGCGTACATCCTCCAACATCCAGAAATTGTATATAAAGAATGAAACCATGAATATGCTTGCACATGTTCCCATGACAGTCGCAGTTATAATTGCTGTACGCGACCAATACTTGTTTCGAGCAGTAAAGACATTGACAATCGTAGTGATAAGCCCAGCGAGAGAGTTTAACATGGCTGGCCTGTAAACGATTAGTGTGGTCTTGATAGACTAGTGGCTCGATTACTCAATAATCTTTCGTGACAACCATATGTAATTACTCTTCCATCTATACCAAAGCCAGCACATTCCTGAAGCTCCTCCAACACAGCATATCGAAGCAACCGTCAATACCGGCCATGTCTGTGCTGCTTTCACGACTGCTTTACCTGCCGCGCCAGCTTCTTCCGAAAGTACTCGAGAGTTACGGATAGAAGTGAACGCTCCAGGCAAGATAACATAGCCTGCAAGAAGGAGCCACGTGAATAAGCTGGCAAGAGCGTTATGCAACCTAGGTATCTTATCAAGGTGCAAGAGCATATTGATATAAGAGCTGGCTATGGGAGGCTTCTTAGGAATTTTGTCCTTTTGCATCTCTGCTTCGGAGATATCTTTCTCACTACTGTTAATTTTCTGGCAACTTGGTACACGATAATCCTGATATAATTCGAAGTAGATTTATAAAGGAAGTAAAACCCGAGACGTAGATAATTTCGATTAGAGGTCTTTCGCAGCAAGTACAACTTCCGAGCGAAGATTTAAATAGAGAGCGTTTGGATCTGCCACTTCTGGCTCTTGCTCGTAAAAGAGCTTTTTGTTTCGCATGGCGCATTTGGAGAGATGATGGTGCTGCTAGTTTTGGA
>NYXK01000040.1 GCA_002685535.1 Deltaproteobacteria bacterium | reverse complement strand
TTCAAAAAAGCTCTGGCAATTGCAACACGCTGCCTCTGACCTCCCGAAAGGCTGGCGCCACGTTCACCAACTATAGTTTCCATGCCATCTGGCAAACTTTCGATAACTTCAGAAAGTGCTGACAGTTTAACGGCCTCACCCAATTCCAACTCGGTTGCATCCGGTTTTGCAACGAGGATGTTTTCCTGCAGTGAATTATTGAAGAGATATGTGTCCTGAGCAACCAATGCTACCCGGGAACGCAAGTCCTCCAATTTATAATCTCTGAGTTCAATTCCATTCAATTTGATGGAACCCTTTTCAGGATCCCAGAAACGCATTAGCAACTGAGCGAGGGTTGTTTTTCCAGCCCCTGATGGGCCTACTAACGCAAGCGTTTTTCCTGCAGGTATTTCGAAATTGAGGTCCTGCAGGATACTCTTTGATCTTCCTTGATACGCAAAACTGACATTTCGGAAGGAAACGCCTAATGATAAATCGCCGGGTGTTTCATCTATTCCATCGTTAATCAGCACCGGTTCATTTTCCAATGCAAAAATCCTCCTTGTGGCACCCATGGTGTCGGCTAATTGTCGTCCTATCTGTGCGATTTCAGAAACTGGTAAAAATGCTGACATGGCCAAAATTGTAAGCAAAGGAAGCACNCCCGCATCTAAGGAACCATTAGTTGTGAGCAGTGCTCCAGCACATACAACAGCAAGCCCCCCCCAGCCGGTTAAGACCTCAAGAAGGGTTTTTTGCATTGTCAACTCTTTGAAGAATGGTAACCTTATTNNNATATGTTGATTCGTAAGATNGTCAAAGTCTTTAGCTCTATGTNCTGCCTGCTGAAAAGCAACTATTTCTGCAATACCCTGTATTGTGTCAATTGCATGGGCAGATAGCTCGCCGGCAGCTTCTCTGGCTTTTGAACCAAGCAGATCTACTTTGTCACGCATTAAAAATGGGCTTAACCCTACTGCAAGCAGAAAGGGCAATAGNGCCAATGCCATCCAGAAGCTCACTGTTGCCAGGACAGTAATTACAGTAACTGGGACAAGTATTGAAACAAAAACAGGGGCTACTGTATGTGCAAAAAAGTATTCAACCAGTTCAACATCCTGGGTGGCAATTCCCATCAAATCTCCGGTTCTGCGTCTNACNAGATATGCNGGGGCTAGTTTATCTAGTTTCCTAAAAACATTAATCCGCATCTCAGCCAGTAATCTGAAGGCCATGTCATGGGCCACCCATGACTCAANCCAGTGCAGCACTCCCGATAGNGATGCGACAACAATAAGTGCTGTGAGCTGCAAATTAAAATCAGAGCCGTTTTTAAGAGCAAGTACAATNAGTGCACTGAATACACCCACACCTATAAAAGCCAGCACTCGTAATACGCCGAAACAGAAGCTAAGTATTAGCCTTCCCTTCCAGGGCATTATGTGGCGCATTAATTCTAAAATTAACTGCTTCCAGTTGAGACCCTCTGCTTTAATAATGCCCTCTGTAGGTGAGGCCCNTAAAGATTCATCTATTTGTTCTACAGTCTCGTTATTTACAAATATTGATTCTTCTTCACCATTTACTAGTTCTTTTAATTCTGCCTCGTGAACCTGCTCAGTCATCAAAGCCGTATAAATACTAGTTTTATTGATCAGCTCTGCATGAGAACCAGACTCTACAACGCGCCCCTTATCTAATACAAGTATGCGNTCACATTTGATTACACTTGAAAGTCGATGGGCCAAAATGAGGGTTGTGCGGTCTTTCATTAAACGATCAAGAGCCTGCTGAATGACATATTCGTTTTCTGCGTCAACGGCNGAAAGCGCCTCATCTAANATTAAAATAGGTGAATCTTTCAAAAGAGCACGTGCAATTGCTATACGTTGTCGTTGTCCACCTGAAAGCTTGATACCTTTTTCACCAATTATAGTTTTATATCCGTCCGGTAGAGTTGTTACAAACTCATGAATGTTTGCATCTATTGCGGCATCAGTAATTTCACGTTCACTTGCATTCTGACGCCCCATTTGTATATTCTCTTCAATTGTTCCATGAAAAAGGAATGTGTCCTGATGAACAACAGAAATTTCATTTCGTATCTGATCGAGAGAGATGTTTTTTAAGTCCTTTCCACCAATGGTGATTGATCCCTGTACAGGATCATGGAAACGAAGAAGAAGCTTAACAATCGAAGATTTGCCGCACCCGCTTGAACCAACGACCCCTACTCGTTCTCCCTTTTTGATNCTGAAATTCAAACAATCATGGACAATGTGGNTGTGTTCAGGGTAACTGAAGCTGACTGAATCGAAGTCAATAGAGGGCTCTAGATTNGGTTCACGGTTTCCGGAATGCTTCTCCAAAACAANCGGTTCAGCATTGAAAATCTTGTAGACTCCTTGAGCAGCTGAAAGACCAACCATACCCTCATGCAGAACAGTACGTAGGTCCCGCATTGGTCTGAAAATTTCAACCCCCATCATTAAAATTATAAGCAAAGTAGTAAGTTCCATTTCGCCGTCTAACACCCGGAAGGCTCCATAACCCAATCCTGCAGCAGCACCGACAGCGATAGCTGTATCTGTGATCCCTCTTGATAGGGAATTTGTGGCAAGCACCCACATGGTGCTTCGAAAAAGCTCAATAGAACGTTTTTTTAGTAAGTCTATACGGGATTTGCTTTGACCAAATGATTTGAGTGTAGCAAGACCCTGGATTCCATCTAAAAAATCTGATGCAAATGCAGCATAGGCCTGTTCCCTTTCAAGTGATATTTTGGTATCAAATTTGTGCCATGCTGATGGTGCTAACAGCGACACAAAAGCGGCAATTAAAAGGATAATGGCAACCGGGAAGTCGAGAAAGGCTACAAAAGCAAAAATCATCAGTGGTGTCATTGCCGAGATCAATAATTGTGGTAGGTATTCTCCAAAATAGGTTTCCAGTTGTTCCACTCCATCGACTAATGTCAATACTAGCTCTCCTGATCTTTGACGACCTGCATATCCAGGACCGAGATTTATTATTTGGTCAAATAGGTGGCGACGCAGTTTCTTCTGAATTATGGCCGATGTTTTATGTGCTGTCATTGTACGCCAATGTTCAAACAACCCCCGCATCAGTATCACGAAAGCAGCAAAAAATATTGGCATGATCAACTCGTCTATAGTATGACCGAGAAGAATCAGGCCGATCAACCATCCCAGTAAAGCAAGCCGGATCACGCCCAGTGCAGCCGCAANAATGCCGATAAAAACTGAAAAGGCAATACGNCCTCTNACACCTTGAGTGAAGGACCAAAGTCGTTTTTCAAACTGCATTAATTATTCTTGAGAANAAATTGTTAAAATGATTATTTTCTGAGGAGNACTGGAAGGTTGTAACAAACTAATTTAATTCATTACAGATNANACCTTAAAATATNNTATCAAAAAAACTAGAGGTATNAATTTTATCANACCATAATTCCGTGAATGATGATCGCAATCGATATGTACATGGATGCTTCAATCGCTCCTACTCCAACATTGCGTTCTAANTGAATTTCCTTATTCAAATCAAATTTTGTGACCCAGTCAAGTGAGCGGCGACCAAGACTCAGGCAAATCAAGCCGATCAATAAATATACTGCCGTTGTAATCAACTCTGCTCCTAGCAGCGCGAAACGTTGAGGATCTTCCGGATTGATGAAGCTGAACATTTCATAGTTAACAACTCCTGATACTGAAGCGTGGACAATAATAGCCATTGAGATATAAAATCCGGCTTCTGTAATACCAGCAGCAAGGTTCTTTTCCTCAGAAGTCTGCTTGTCTAAATTATAAGGCGTTATCCAATCAAGAACTTTCCTGCCAATGAACAAACAAACTATGCTAACCAAAAAATANATCAGAATTTCTAAAGTAACATTGATAAAATGATTAATGACCATGACCTGCTCCGTTTAATATTTAAGAAAGTTTATGTGGTTATATCTTAATTATTGAAATCAAATTGGAGCAATTTTGCTGCTCCTAAGTGTTTNTATTACTAGGCTGAGGACTCTCAGTTAGTTGTTTAACGACAAGTTAAAGCTATATGCATGAATGGAATTGTACACGACTAAATNCTATCCGCAAGTTGCAGNTTTAAAAACATAATCGACCTTAGTNTTGATTGATGTNNGGTAAATAGTCTGGTAATCAAGACTTTTATCTATCAACNGTCAAGTAACATAATAAATCCATAATATAAAAATTTTGTATTCCACTCAATTGGGCTATATACAAAAAATTATAATTATATCATAAATATCTAGATTAAAGACAAGTCAGCATATTTTCATGAATTCACCAAATTAGGCAAGTTTAATTCAATGATATTTTCAATGCTTTATAACTCAAGAAAATTCTATTCTCTTTACTGATAGTGGTTTATACTTTTCAAAGGAGATAATAAATGTTGACTTGAATTAGTTTTTGACGTANAAAACTTTTGTTAATGTCAATTNGCGAGACCTGGGGTCTCACTGAATGGAAATATTTTCCAGATATGCAAAGAATACAAGATTTGTTTATATTTCTGTATGACTGTAATTCTACAGCATAATTTGCTGTAGAATGCTTTATGTGCGGAATAATTTTGTGAACCTTGATTTTGGAAAAAATACACTAGACTTATTTTGCGGAAAGTAGGATTTTTATGGGTTATAATTTGAAAACCGCATTTATACCAAAAAAAAAGACAAGGAGAATAGCTTATGAAAATGACGACAGAAGAAGCTTTTATCAAAGTCCTTCAAAAACACGGTATCGAACACGCTTTCGGCATCATCGGTTCAGCGTTTATGCCAATTTCCGACTACTTTCCACAAGCAGGGATCACGTTTTGGGACGTGGCCCATGAATGCAATGGTGGTTACATGGCGGATGGTTATACACGCACAACCGGCAAAATGTCAATGATTATNGGCCAGAATGGNCCGGGCATCACAAATTTCGTAACCTGTGTCAAAACNGCTTACTGGAACCATACACCAATGCTGTTGATTACACCACAGGCNGCCAACAAGTCGATNGGTCAAGGNGGTTTTCAGGAAGTTGAGCAAATGGCCGCTTTTAAAGATATGGTCGCTTATCAGGAAGAAGTTCGTGATCCAACGCGTATTGCGGAAGTGCTGAATCGTGTAATTACAAAGGCAAAACGTATGTCTGCTCCNGCTCAAATCAACATTCCACGTGATATCTGGACGCAGGTAGTTGACATAGATTTACCTGAAATTGTTGAGTTTGAACTTCCTGCTGGAGGAACTGATGCAATATCTAAAGCAGCCAAACTCCTGTCTGAAGCAAAATTTCCAGTAATTCTAAATGGCGCCGGAGTTATTCTCGGCGGAGCAATTCCGGCATCACAAGCACTTGCTGAACGTTTGGACGCACCAGTTTGCTGTAACTATCAGCACAATGACGCATTCCCCGGTTCACACCCTTTGTTTGCCGGACCCTTGGGTTACAACGGTTCAAAAGCCGGAATGGAGTTAATCAAACAGGCGGATGTTGTTTTGGCTCTGGGCACTCGNTTGAATCCATTTTCAACNCTTCCGGGCTATAATCTNGANTACTGGCCGAATGAAGCAAAGCTGATACAGGTAGATATTAATCCGGANAGGATAGGACTGACAAAGCCTGTTTCGGTCGGAATTGTTGGTGATTCAAAACAGGTAGCGGAGCAAATTCTTAGTCAGCTAACAGACTCTGCNGGTGATGCAGGNCGTGATGANCGCTGCAAACAGATTGCCGACAANAAAGCCGTNTGGGCGGAAACACTCGCTTCCATGGATTTTGAAGAGGACGATCCTGGNACTAGCTGGAATGAGCGCGTACGGAAACGTCAACCNGATCACATGTCGCCTCGAATGGCCTGGCGCTCGATTATGGAAGCTTTGCCGAAAGATGCGATTACTTCTTCTGATATCGGCAACAACTGTGCGATCGGTAACGCATATCCAACTTTTGAAAGCGGAAGAAAATATTTGGCTCCGGGACTTTTTGGGCCTTGCGGTTACGGGTTNCCTTCAATAATTGGTGCAAAAATCGGCAATCCGGAAACTCCGGTNGTNGGTTTTGCGGGTGATGGAGCATTCGGAATTTCAATGAACGAAATGACGGCAATNGGACGTAGNGATTGGCCNGGNATNACGATGATAATNTTCAGGAATTACCAGTGGGGTGCAGAGAAACGTAACTCAACACTCTGGTATGATGACAATTTTGTCGGTACCGAACTCGATCTACAGGTTTCATATGCGGATATCGCTAAAGCCTGCGGCGTAAATGGTGTTCAGGTTCGGACTATGGAGGCACTTACAAGTGAGTTGGGAAATGCGGTAAAGACGCAGATGAATCAGGGAGAGACTACCTTCATAGAGGTAATCCTGAATCAGGAGTTAGGTGATCCTTTCCGTAGAGATGCGATGAAAACACCAGTTCCTGTGGCAGGAGTGAGTAAAAACGACATGTGTCCGCAGTAGGTCTATTGTTTGATCGCTATGCATCAAACGCCTTTGTCTGTAGTGAAAGGGAGACAGGCTGAACAAAATGCTTCAGTCTGTTTAACCGGTTTTCCAGTCAACAATTAATTGATTATCAAGGAGTAGATTATGGAAGCACAAAAAATGAATGCGCCAGATGCATTGTGGCGCCCAATGACCCAGCATAAAACTCTGCTGACCAATCGTCCGAAACACATTGTCAGGGCTGAAGGTTGTTTCATGATCAATGAAGACGGTGATCGTATACTCGACGCAACAGCAGGGTTATGGTGTGTTAATGTAGGTCATGGTAGAAAAGAGCTGGCCGAAGTCGCAAAGACGCAAATGGAAAAACTGGCTTACGTGATTCCGGTCATGACAAGTGATCCTGCAGTGGAATTGTCCGCAAAAATGCTGGAAATGCTTGGTATGGATAAAGGTCATGTATATTTCACCAGCAGTGGTTCAGAGGCCAATGAAACAGCGTTCAAAATTGTACGTCAATATCATTTACAGTCAGGCAATCCACGTAAGTCCAAGATTATTTCACGTCATCGTGCATATCACGGCAACACTTTGGCCACAATGACTGCTACCGGTCAGGCTGAGCGTAAGATCGGCTATGAACCGCTGGCTCCAGGATTCCTGCACGTTCCTCCACCTTATCCATACAGACGTCATGAGAAATTGACTGTTGAAGAACATGGACTGGAATGTGCTAAATTTTTGGAAGATACCATTATTCACGAAGGTGAAGAAACGGTGGCGGCTTTCATCATGGAACCGATGATTTCCGGAGGAGGAGTACTTGTACCTCCGGATAATTATTTGACTGAAATCCGGAAGGTCTGTGATCAATACAATGTTTTGCTGATTATGGACGAAGTTGTTTCCGGATTCGGCAGAACCGGAAAAATGTTTGGACATGAACACTGGGGAGTTAAGGCCGACATTTTTACCTTTGCCAAAGGTATGGCCAGTGGTTATATGCCTGTGGCTGCGACTGTCGTCAAGGAAAAGATCTTTGAAGCCTTTTACGGAGAAGTAAACGAGCTCAAGCATTTCCGGCATGTNAACACATACGGCGGACATCCTGTTGCAACAGCTGTCAGTTTGAAAAATATAGAAATTGTGCAGCGTGAAAATCTGGCTGATAATGCTGCAAAAATGGAAGCTTACATCAAGGGACGCCTGAATGAATTTGNGGATCATCCTTATGTTGGAGAAATACGCGGTAAGGGTCTNTTGCTCGGTATAGAGCTTGTTTCAGACAAAGAAAAGAAGANACCTTTGGAGATGGCTCAAGCCAATGCGATTCTTCAAAACTGCCTCAAACAGGGAGTTTCAATAATGCGCAACGGAAACACAGTTCCAGGTTTAGGAAACGTGCTTATCATGGCTCCGCCTTTGATACTTCAGGAAAATGAAGCGGATCAAATTGTGGATGCAATTGGAAATGCCTTAAAGCAGGCNNTGAATTAAACAANATAAAGGNCNGTGCTTNAACTNNATCTNNGAAGTANAGNAGNGCAGNTTCTNACAACAAAAACTAGCTATAAAANAGGAGTAAAAAATGCGTATTGGCGTACCAACTGAAATAAAGGAAATGGAAAACCGAGTCGGGGCAACGCCTGCAGGAGTGGCAGAACTCATGCGGAACGGTCATCAGGTTTGTGTAGAAAAAGACGCTGGTGAAGGTAGTGGTTTCAGCAATGCAGAATATGAGCAGGCAGGCGCGAAGATGGTTGATACTGCCGCCGAGGTGTGGGCCAGCGAAATGGTTTACAAAGTTAAAGAGCCTCTTCCGGCTGAATATGGTTTTTTCCGGGAAGATCTACTATTGTTCACTTATCTGCATTTAGCCGCGGAAGGTGCATTGACCAAAGCGCTGATGGACAGTAAAACTACCTCTATTGCGTACGAAACAGTACAGCTTACGGATCGTAGCTTGCCACTACTATCACCGATGAGTGAAGTTGCCGGACGCTTGGCAGTTCAGGTAGGAGCACGCTTCCTCGAAAAACCACAGGGCGGACAGGGAGTTTTACTGGGCGGTGTTCCGGGAGTAGAACCTGCACAAGTCGTGATTATTGGCGGTGGTGTGGTCGGTATCAACTCCGCTAAAATGGCTGTCGGTATGGGTGCCAAAGTTGTGATTCTTGATGTCAGTGCAGATAGAATGCGTTATCTTGATGACGTGTTCAACGGACGAGTACAACTTGTGATGTCAAACAGCTATAACATTGCAAGGGCTGTCGAAAGCGCTGATCTGCTGATTGGAGGAGTCTTGATTCCGGGTACAAAAGCGCCACACCTGGTAACTGAAGCCATGGTCAAAACCATGAAACAGGGATCGGTGATTGTGGATGTAGCTATTGATCAGGGTGGTTGTATTGAAACCATCGATCGTGTCACCTATCACAGTGACCCGGTTTATATGCAGCACGGAGTTGTACACTACTCAGTAGGCAATATGCCTGGCGCGGTAGCAAGAACCTCTACCATGGCCTTAACAAATGTCACCACGCCCTATGCTGTTCAATTGGCCAATAAAGGCTGGAAAACGGCGTGTAAGGAAGATCATGCACTGGCATTAGGTCTGAACACTCATGCGGGGAATGTAACCTGTATAGGCGTTTCTGAGGCTTTTGGATATGACTTTGTTCCACCGGAACAAGTATTGTAAGTTTGGATTATCTAGACTTAGTTTTTAGTTTCAGTGGATTAAGATTGTCCACTGAAACTACAGCGGTTCTATTGTTAAGCATTTCTTTTACGGTAATGAGCCAATAAGTTGATAAGCTCAAAAACCGTTGTTGCCGCAGCCAGTGAAGTCAACTCTGCGTGATCATAAGCCGGAGCAACTTCCACAACATCCGCGGAGATTATATTAAGTCCTGCCAAGCCCCTTAAAACCCCGAGTAGCTCTCTTGAAGACATTCCGGCTATTTCCGGCGTGCCGGTGCCTGGGGCATGTGATGGGTCCAAAACATCAATATCAATTGAAAGATACATGGGGTTATCCCCCACCCGATTCCGGATGCGCTTGATGACGTGCTCGACTCCTTCATTTTGGAGTTCGTCACAATGCACAACCTTGAATCCCAGTTCTTCATCATTCGTGAGATCATCACGACTGTACAAAGGTCCCCGGATTCCTACATGAATTGAGGCGTGATCGAGAAACAATTTCTCCTCTGCAGCTCGTCTGAATGGAGTACCGTGCGTGTATGGTGCGCCAAAGTAAGTGTCCCAGGTGTCAAGATGTGCGTCGAAATGCACTAGTGCGACCGGGCCGTGAAAGTGATTCACTGCACGCAGCAAAGGCAGTGCAATCGTATGATCGCCTCCCAGACTGATAATGCTGCCCACTTTCCCCAAAAGATCGGTCGCAGCAGTCTGGATTTCCCCGACTGCTTCTTCAATATTAAAAGGATTACAGGCTATGTCTCCCGCGTCAGCTACCTGCAACTCCGCAAAGGGTTCCGTGTCATAGGCTGGATGATACTGAGTCCGGAGATGCCGTGAAGCCTGCCGGATGGCTTGTGGACCAAATCTGGCACCGGGCCGGTAACTGGTACCTGAATCAAACGGAATTCCTAAAAGGGCAATGTCGCAACTTGTAACGTCTCTAATTTCAGGAAGTCTTGCAAAGGTAGAAGGCCCAGCATAACGTGGAACTATTTTTCCACTGACCGGTTGAACGGGTGATTTTTCTTCATTGTTCATTTTTACCTCTATTTCGGTTTAGTTGTAACTGGTTTTCACACTGTTTAAAAGTAATAACTTATAATGGATCATGAAGTTACAATAAATTTCAATTTGACTTTTATTGATTTCAATAAAGATGGATGAAGATGTGTTTTATCAAAATGAGTTTTAACGTGAATTTAAGTATTATGTCTTGGATCAAAGGCATCACGTACTCCTTCACCTATAAACACCAGCAGGCTCAGTTGCAGGGCAATCACGGTGAATCCGGCAATTCCGAGCCAAGGGGCGTGGAGATTGGCCTTGCCTTGAGCCAGCAATTCGCCTAGAGAAGCCGATCCCGGAGGTAAGCCGAAGCCCAGGAAATCTAGTGCAGTGAGGGTGGTTATCGATCCGGAAAGGATGAAAGGCATAAAAGTCATGGTAGCAACCATAGCATTTGGCAGGATATGTCGAAACATTATTCTTCGGTGACTCAAGCCCAGTGCACGGGCAGCCCTTACATATTCCAGGTTGCGTCCTCTTAAAAATTCGGCGCGTACCACTCCAACCAGTCCCATCCAACTGAAGAGCAGCATAATCAGTAACAGCCACCAGAAGTTTGGTTCGACAAAACTTGAAAGGATAATCAGCAAAAATAAAACCGGTAGTCCGGACCAGATTTCAATGAAGCGCTGCCCGAGAATATCAACACGTCCGCCAAAATATCCTTGTACCGCACCAGCCGCAACCCCTACGATGGAACTCAAAATGGTCAGCACAAGTCCGAATAAAACGGAAATCCGGAAACCGTAAATCAAACGCGCTACCACATCACGCCCCTGATCATCAGTCCCCAGCCAGTTTTCCGCAGTAGGAGCAGAAGGAGCGGCAGAAGGTAAATCATAGTTGATAGTATCGTAACTGTATGGAATAAGACTCCAGTATATTTTGCCTTTCTCTTCAATTAAATCACGTACAAATTCATCACGATATTCCGCTTCTGTGGCAAATTCACCGCCATATTCTGTCTCCGGAATTTTCTCAAAAACAGGAAAAATAAAACGCTCATCAAAAATTACCAACAACGGTTTGTCATTGGCGATTCCTTCTGCAAAGAGGCTGATGAAAAACAAAATCAGGAAAATCCACAAAGACCAAAAACCTCGGCGGTTAGCACTAAAATGCTGCAGGCGGCGGCGTGTTATTGGTGTCATCTACTATGCTTATCTGGTTTCAAAGTCAATTCTTGGATCAATCACTGTGTACATCAAATCGCTGATAATCCCTACGACCAGTCCCAACAGGGTGAAAATGAAGAGTGTGCCGAACATGACCGGGTAATCACGCTGGATTGCGGACTCAAATCCCAGCAGTCCCAAGCCGTCCAGAGAGAAGATTATTTCTATCAACAATGATCCGGTGAAAAACATACCGATAAAGGCGGCAGGAAAACCGGCAATGATAATCAGCATGGCATTCCGGAAGACATGTTTGTAGAGAACTCGCCTCTCCGTAATTCCTTTTGCACGTGCTGTGATTACGTATTGTTTGTTTATTTCGTCGAGAAAGGAATTTTTTGTGAGCATTGTTAATGAGGCAAAACTACCGACCAGAATAGCACAGATAGGCAGCACCAGATGCCAGAAATAGTCGAAAACCTGTTGCCACCAGGGAAGAGAGGAAATATTGTCAGATAGGAGCCCACGCAAAGGAAACCAGTTGAAATAACTTCCTCCGGCGAAAAGAACAATCAGGAGTATAGCAAAAAGAAAAGTTGGAATGGCATTTCCCAGAATTACAACTGTGCTGCTCCAGACATCAAATCGGGAGCCGTGCTTGAGAGCTTTGCGGATTCCGAGTGGTATGCTGATCAAATAAACCGCAAGTGTGCTCCAGATACCGAGAGAAATTGAAACCGGCATTTTTTCCAGAACAAGATCGACCACCTTCTGATCCCTGAAAAAACTGTCACCGAAATTGAAGCTTGCATAATCACGTATCATTTTGAAAAAACGTACATGCAGCGGTTTGTCAAAACCGTACATGCGTTCTATTTCACTAACCAGTTCCGGAGCAAGACCCTGTGCGCCCCGATACTTTGAAGAAGATTCGGAAGTTGCGCTTGTTTGGCCTTTGATGTCCTCACCGCCGCCTGAGAGTCGTTCTGTCGCACTGACTGCGTCACCCTGCAGTTTTGCAATCATCTGCTCCACGGGACCGCCCGGAGCAATTTGGATGATCATGAAGTTGACAGTCATTATTCCAATCAGAGTTGGAACAACCAGCAGCAAACGACGGATGATATAAGCGGTCATAAAGATAAAAGCAGGAGTATATCAATCTTCTAAAATTTACGCATTTATTTCAGGTTTGGTTTTTTTTCTAGCAGAGATTTATGTTTTTCCGCATCAATCCACCAGGTGAAAAATCCTAAACCATATTTTGGGGTAATTTCCGGACGTGAAAATTTGTTCCAATATGCGAGACGGTAGTAGTTGATGTGCCAGTGCGGAATAACGTAGTGTCCCCACAACAGGGCACGGTCCAGAGCCCTTGTGCTGGCAATCAATTTTCCACGGTCAGGAGCCTCAATTACGAGTCGGATTAGTTTATCAATGGCAGGATTGCAGATGCCGATAAAGTTCCTAGTACCACTGGTTTTTCCGGCTTTACAACTCCAGTAATTGTCCTGTTCATTTCCTGGAGAAAGCGACTGTCCAATTACCATCACAAACATATCAAAATCAAAGGAACGGATGCGGTTAACATATTGTGATGTGTCAACCACCCTGACGCTTGCTTCAATCCCCATGAGTTCGAGGTTTTTCTTGAAAGGCAAAACGATGCGCTCAAAGGCAGGTGAAATCAATAAAATTTCAAATTTAAGAATTTCTCCAGCACTGTTGACTCGTTTTCCGTTCTTGATTTCCCAACCTGCTTCTTTGAGAAGTTTAGAAGCAATACGCCGTTGACTGCGGATATTTCCGGAACCGTCTGTGAGAGAAGGCCGGAATTCTTTGCTGAAGACTTCTTCCGGAAGGTCTTTGCGTAAAGGCTCAAGAATCGCCAATTCTTCCGGAGAAGGCAAACCGCTTGATGCAAGTTCGGAATTTTCAAAAAAGCTATCGGTACGTCTATACTGACCATAAAAGAGATTTTTGTTACTCCATTCAAAATCAAATGCGTAACCGATGGCTTCCCGGACTTTACGGTCTTTAAAGATCGGACGCCGCAAATTAAAGGCAAAACCCTGCATTCCGCGTGGCAGTTCATGCGGAATTTCAGCACGGACAGTCAACTCACTCTCAAAGGTTTCTCCGGAATACATGGAAGCCCACATTTTGGAATTGTTTTCTTCGCGGAAATCGTACTCACCTGCTTTGAAGGCTTCCAGCGCGACCGTTGAATCACGGTAATAATCATAACGCACGGTATCAAAATTGTTGCTGCCTTTGTTGACAGGATGATCTGCCGCCCAATAATTTTTGACACGCTCGTAAGTGATGTATTTTCCTGCCTTAAAATCTAAGATACGGTAAGCACCACTTCCCAGAGGCGGTTCCAGAGTTGATTTGGAAAAATCTTTTCCTTCCCAATAATGTTTGGGCAATACCGGAAGCTGTCCGGTAATCAAGACCAGTTCACGGTTAGTCGTACCTTCACGGAACTGAAATTTCACCCTGCGGTCACCGAGGTCTTTGACTTCAACAATGTCTCCATAATATGATTTGTAAAAAGGTGCTCCTTTTTCCAGCAGAATGTTGAAGGTGAAAATTACATCTTCAACCTTGATTGGCTCTCCATCGTGAAATTTGGCTTTTGGATTGAGGTGGTAAATAACCCATGTCCTGTCTTCTGGATACTCAATTTCATCGGCAATCAAGCCGTATTCGGTAAAAGCCTCATCGGAAGAACCAGTTGTCAGTGTTTCGTAAATCATGCCCAGTCCATCCGCGGAAACGCCTTTGGAGATGAATCCGTTGAAACTGTCGTAAGTGCCGATGGAATTCAAACGTACAGAACCGCCTTTTGGCGCATCCGGATTTACATATTCAAAATGGCTAAAGCCGTCCGGATATTTAGCTGATCCGTTCATTGCAATTGATGAAGCTTTGATAAGATCAGAAGCGCTAACAATGGTAACGCTAACGCCTATGATGAGACTGGCTAGGAAAAAAAACAAAATTATTTGACGGAAAATATTCATTGTTGAGTTGTTGGAAGAGGTTATTCTTGAAATAAAGGCAGAAAGCCATTTTTTGCTAAAACTGAAAAACAGTTATATCTTCTACCGGAGAACTGTTTATCTCAAGACCAAAATAATAAAATCAACATATGTCTGGCTGAGCCAGTTGAAAGCAGTCTTAGATATAGTTTGAATTTTCACAGCTGGGTTTGACTTTAGCAATGCAAGGTAAGGTGGTTTTAAGGTTTTTTCACGGAATTGAATTAATGTTAACTTTAATATGTTCGGGTAATCGTAGTACTAAAATTTTTTCAAAATCTCTGTGGTATCCAACTATATTTTCGTTAAACTGTAATGTCAAAGCAGATTCTTCAGTTACAGTTGTAAAACTCAGATAATGAGTTGTATGTGG
>NYXK01000039.1 GCA_002685535.1 Deltaproteobacteria bacterium | reverse complement strand
TGATTCCTGACAGGCGAGACTCTCCAACTCAAATGTGACGCCCTCTATTTTCTGCGCGAGCACGCGCTGCGAATTCTCCAGCGCCTTCAACTCGCCCTCGCTTGATGCGATGGACACCTCCTGCTGCCGTAACTCATTTTGCTCCTGTTGCAAGCCGGCTTGAAGCAAGGTTTGCCCAGCCTGCATATCTCCTTTTTCACGGCTCAGATCGTTGACGTTACCGCCCACTCCCTCAAGTTCCCTTTCAAGCCCGGCAATTTCATTTTTCCGAGAGAGCAGCGAGGCGGACGCATTCCCGTTGCCGCGGCCTCCGCTGAACACGCCGTGCCGCGAAAGCAACTCGCCGGCACTTGTCACAAAATCCAGGTCGTGGTGCTGCTCGCGGCCGCGCATTGCTGCATCTAGATCAGGCACGATGACCAGACGGCCAAGCAGCCGGTCGAGCAACGGTTGAATCAAGTCGTCGCATCCCACTTGGCCAAGCGCCGCCACTCCGCCAAACTCGCGCAGCTTAGCCGCGTCGATCGACGGCGGCGTGCCGCCGGAAATCAGGTCGAGCGCAACGATGTCTGCGCGCCCCTTTTTACCTTCGCTCAGCGACGTCAAAATCGACTTGGCATCGTTGGCCTGCCGGGTAATCACCAACTGCAGATGGCGGCCAAGCGCGACCTCCACGGCAACGACGTATTCTACCGGCACGCGGATTTGATCGGCCAACAAACCAAGCGCGGCCTCAGACTCCCGGATGGCCGCTTGTGCCCCGGCGCTAACGCCCTCGTTGGAGGCCTGCAACTGCTTGAGCACATTCAGCCGCGACCTTTTTTCGGCCTGAACCCTCAGTAAATCGTCCAATTCTGTGGTCAGCTTGGCCAAACTCTCTTGCAAATCGGCTAGGCGCTGCAGGCGTTCCTCCACGGTGCCGCGATGGCTGTTGGCAGTGGATTTCCGACCCTCGACATCGCTCGAAAATTGGCCAAGCCGCTCCCGGAGTTTAGCCTCTTCCTCCTCAAGCTGGGTTTTCTCCGATGAAAGTTTCTCGAGCCGAACGGTGTTGCCGCGTTTCTGCAAGTCGATCGAGTTGATCTCATTGCGTATGCGGGTCAGTTCCTGGGCAACACTGAACGACCCGGACTGCGCCTGGCGAAGCGTCTCCTCCCGTTGGCCAAGCTCCTGCTCGATGGCATTGCACGCGGCCTGTTTTTCATCGACGGCGCGGCGCATGTCACCGACGGCGTTGTCCGCGTTGCCGAGCTTGGCCTGCATCCCGGCCAACTCCTGCTCGGCGTCGCTGCGCCGCTGCTCGGCCTGCGCGATGTCGTCGTGCGCCTTGGCAACATGTTCGTCCAGCTCCTGGATGCGTTCGTGGCTGAACTGGATTCGGCTCTCGAGCCGCTGGAGTTCAGCCTGCAGGTTGGCACCTTTTTCCTGCGCCTCGTTCACCTGTTTCTCGATCGCGCCGCGTTGTTGCCGCGCCTGGTTGATCAGCGCCTCCTCGCTCTCGATTGTCCCGGTGAAATCATCCGACCGTCCCTTGAACTCGCTGATGGCCTGCTCGCATTGACGGATGGTTTCCTGAATCTCCCCGAGCTGATGCCGGGCAAATTGGCTTTCAAGGTTCTGGAGTTCCCCCATGAACTCCTTGTAGCGCCTGGCCTTGCCGGCCTGACGCTGGAGTGAGCCGATCTGCCGTTTGACTTCGCGGATGGTGTCAGACACGCGCAGCAAATTTTGCTCGGTGTAGTCGAGCTTTCGCAGCGCCTCTTTTTTCTGCGTCTTGAAGCGCGTGATGCCGGCGGCCTCCTCGAACACCAACCGTCGGTCTTCCGGCTTACTGGAGATGAGTTGGGTGATGTTGCCCTGGGCCATGATGCCGTAGCTGGCACGCCCCATGCCGGTGCCCATGAACAACTGCTGGATGTCCTTGAGCCGACACGAAACTTTGTTGATGAAATAATCACTGCCACCATCTCGGAAAAGCCGGCGCGTCACCGTGACTTCGTTGTACGGCAAGTCGACTCCGGCTGCCTTGAGTTGGTCGGTGTCGATGCCGCCCATGGTCATCGACACCTCCGCCATACCAAGCGCCTTGCGTTGGTCGGTGCCGTTGAAAATCACATCCACCATCCCCGAGCCCCGGAGCGCCTTGGCCGATTGCTCGCCCAAAACCCACCGAATCGCATCGGAAACATTCGACTTGCCGCAGCCGTTCGGGCCAACGATCGCCGTGACACCCGGCTGAAAATCGAGCGATGTCTTGTCCGCAAACGACTTAAAGCCCAAGGCCGTGAGATTCTTCAAATACACGTCGCGGGGAATCAGAGCCAATTTAGCAAATCGAGTAAAGTCTAAAACACAAGATAAGGCTGCGCATTATTCGCTTAACCACAATGGGTTGTGCTTTCTGTGGGCCATTCTGGCCCAAGTTATTCACCGTTTCGCTAACCCACAGGCCCCGAACTGGTTGACCCCCGGTCCCGTGGCCAGCACAATCCGCCCGCGCTTGGCCAAGCGCGGTTATTTTATGAGCATTGATTCGGTTTACTCNGACCTGACTTTGAAGAATGGNGCCAAAATGGCTCTGTTGGTGATGGACGGCCTCGGCGATATCGCCACTGCCGCCACGGATTACAAGACNCCNCTCGAGGCGGCNGNCACGCCCAATCTCGACNCCTTGGCCAAGGANTCGGCGCAGGGCCGGCTGATCCCCGCCGCNCACGGCATCACGCCCGGCAGCGGTCCCGGCCACCTCGGGCTGTTCGGCTACGACCCGATGGAAGTCGAGGTCGGCCGAGGCGTCATTGAGGCGCTTGGCCTTGGCTTGGAACTGCAGCCGGGCGACGTCGCCGCCCGGGCGAACTTCTGCACGCTCGACGCCGACGGCCTGGTCACCGACCGCCGCGCCGGCCGCATCGAGACCGAGCTTTGCGAGGAGCGTTGCGCCAAACTCTCGGCGAATATCAAACAGATCGGCGACGCCGAGGTCATCATCACGCCGGGCAAGGGTCACCGCTTTGTCATCATCTTTCGCGGCGCCGACCTGGCCGGGCCGTTGAGCGACACCGACCCGCACCGCGAGGGCCTGCCGATCGCCGAGTCGCAGCCGGACGACCCGAACTGCGCCAAGGCGCAAAAAGCCGCCAAGCTGATCGGCGGATTTTACGAGGCCGCCCTGCCGCTGCTCGCCGGATTGGAGCCGGCCAACGGCTTCCTCATGCGCGGCATCGCGCATCAGCCGGACATCCCGATGTTCGCCGAGCGCTACGCGATGCGCCCGGCGTGCCTCGCCGTTTACCCGATGTACAAGGGCCTCGCCCAGCTTGTCGGCATGACCAAGCACGAGGGCCCGCAGACGATCGAGGAGCAGTTCCAGAAATACAAAGAGCTGTACGACGACTACGAATATTTTTTCATCCACTACAAGTACACCGACATGCACGGCGAGGACGGAAACTTCCAGGCCAAGACCAGGGCGATCGAGGACTTCGACAAGGCGCTGCCTATCTTGCTCGAGAAAAAACCGGACGTCATCGCCATCACCGGCGACCACTCGACGCCGTGCGCGCTCAAGGGCCACTCGTGGCATCCGCAGCCGGTGTTGCTGCACTCGGCCGCCAGCGGCTCCGACAAGCTCGAGCGCTTCACCGAGACGCACGCCAACCGCGGCTCGCTCGGCATCATCGAGGCCAAGCACCTCATCCGCCTCATGCAGGCCAACGCGTTGATGTTCGACAAGTTCGGCGCATGAAGGCTGTCATCCTCGCCGCCGGGAAAGGCACCCGAATGGGCGCGCTCACCGACGAGTTGCCCAAGCCGATGTTGCCGGTCGAGGGCAAGACGATACTCGAGCACATCATCAGCGGCATTGCCGCGCAGGGCGTGCGCGAGTTCTGCCTCATCACCGGCTGGAAAGCCGAGGTCATCGAGCAACATTTCGGTGACGGCTCGCCGCTTGGCCTCTCGATCAGCTACGCGCGGCAGGAGGTGCAGGACGGCACCGGCAAGGCGCCGGAATTGGCCAAGCGCTTCGTCGGCGACGACCCGTTCCTGTTGACCTACGGCGACATCCTCGTGCGCCCGGAAACGTACGCGACCATGGTCGAGCGCTTTGGCCAAGGGGAGTTTTCCGGCCTCATCACCGTGACGCCGGGCGAGGACGTGACCAAGGGGGCGATCAACTTTTTCGACGACCAGTTTTGCCTCCGGAAAATCGTCGAGAAACCGAGCGCGGAGCAACTCGACCAACTCCGCGCCGACGGCTGGCTGAAGGAAGGCGACCCGATGTGGTACAACGCCGGCATTTACATCTTCCGCCCCGTCGTGTTCGAGCACACGGCCAAGCTGCAAAAATCCCCGCGCGGCGAGTACGAGTTGACCGACGCCATAGCGACGATGATCGACGCGGGCGAACCGATTGCCGGCGCAAAAACCGAAGGCCGCTGGATCGACGTCCGCGACCCCGAAGTGCTCAAGTCGCTGGGCTGATTAATCGCCGCATCAGAACCGCAAACTTCTCTCTCTATTTTCGATTCTTTGCGTGAAATTACGAGCATCGGCGGCTGGGGAAGACTAATGCTCGTCCTGCCCCGTTGGGGCTGACGGCGCTTTCACGCCGGAACCAAAGCGGCGCGCAGCGCCACACTTCATGATGTTGGCGCGTATCATTTTTCGCCCAACTCAAAGCAGGCGAGTTCGTTGGGGCCTCGGAGGTAGAGGCGGTTGCCGACGATGGCGGGGTGGGACATCGAGTCGGTGCTCGCATCGCCGAAGGGGCGCAACCGGGCGAGCGGCTTGAACTCGTTTGCCGCGGCGTCGAGTAGCAGCAGGTCGCCGCTGTTCGTCCAGGCCAACACGCGCCCGTTGCCCCCGATCACGTTTGAGTGGTCGAAAAACATGTCGTCCTCCGCCACCCAAATCGTTTTCAATCCATTCTTCAAGTCGAGGCAATACATCTCGCCGTAGGCCGTGGCGAACACGCGGCCGGCGACGATGACCGGCGAGCAGGTGTCCGGCGCGAGGCTGACGTTAGTCAGCACCGGCTTGGGATTGATTTTTCCATCGGGCAAAAAACCGTGCAGCCGCGTCGCGTTGTTCTCGGTGGCGAGCAGCAGTTGACCGGCGTGGATGAGCGGCGTGGTGACGTTGAAGTCCGCCCCCTCGCGTGGCACGTACTCCCACAACCGCTCTCCAGTGGCCGGATCCCAGCCGCCGACGCTCGCAGAGTCGTAGCCAATGACCTGTCGCCGGCCACCAAGTTCCCCCACGACAAACGCCGAGTAGGCGGCAGCGTGGCCGGGCGTTTTCCAAATCAGCCTTCCGGTTTTCCGGTCGAGCGCGGCCACCGAGACGTCGCGGCCACCGGGGTTGATGATCAGTTTGTCGTCCACGATCAGCGGCGGCGAACTCGAGCCCCACGTCAGCAGCTTGGCTCCGTGGTCGCGATAATAATTTGTCCGCCAAACAACCGCGCCGGTGTCGAGCCGGACGCAATGCAGGTCGCCCAGCGCGCCGTGCAGATACACCAGGCCGTCGTGAACGACCGGTGTCGCGCGGGGCGAGTTGCTGTAATCCATGTCGCCGGCGGCGGCGTAGTCCAGTTGCCAAATCTCGCTGCCGTCGGCGGCGTCGAGACAGCGGAAAATGTCGCGGGTGGCGTCCTTGTTTTTGTCGGGGATGATGACGCGCGCCGCCGTGGCCGCCGGGCCGGCGACGGCCGGGCCGGTGAGTTTTGCCGACCAAATTTTGCGTAGCGTCCCGGGCAGTTTTTTCGGCAAACTGGGCGCCTGGCCAAGGCGGCCCGGGCCTCGCCAGTCCGCCCACGCCGCCGCTTGGTCAAGCGGCTTGACGAAGCCACGGGCCGACTCGAGCGCGGCGAGCAATTCCTTCCGCTTGGCCAACGCGGTGACCTCCGCCGCCACGCGCTTGGCCAAGGCGTCATCGGTCGTGCCGGTGCGGAACAGCCGCACGCCGGGCACGGGCGGCGTCTTGGCTAGCACGCGCACCGCGCCGGGCTCCACCTTGCCGCAGCCAACGAGCAGCGGTGGCAAATAGTCCGGCACCACGGCGGCGGCCACCTCGCCGTCGCTCAACGCCAGCACGCCGGAGTCGATCGCCCCGGCCGAGTCGAGCTTGGCCGGCTTGGCCAGGCGCGCCTGTTGCAGCGCGGCCTTGGCGGCTTGATGCGTCTCGGCCTCCTCCTCCGGGCCAAGCATGACGTCGCGGCCGGAAAGATCAGCGAGACGCTTGGCGGGGTCGCCGGTGCGAACGAGGAACACGCCGCGCTGGGTCGTGCGGCCGTCGCGGTCGGTGAGGTCGGCGAGCGGCGTGACCGTCAGCTTGAGCCGCTTGGCGTCGAAGCGCACCATCGCATCCTTGCCGATGATGAAGTCCGGCTTCGAGCGAATGCGGCGCAGCGCGAGGTCGAGGCTTTCCTCGTAAATGAACCTGAAGCGGCGGCCGGTCGCCTGCTCGAGATGTGCGGCGAGTTGGTCGTAGCGGCGTTGGCCGACGCCATCGACGCACGAGCAGGAGAGCGCCAGCGCCAGCGGATCCATCACCACCACCCGCACCGGAGGCTCGGCCGCCTGGCCAAGCGCGAACGCGAAGAAACAACCGGCGAGCCGGATCATTTTTTCCTTGGGGCCAGCACGCGGATGAGGTTGGCGCGGACGTCCATCACGTAAACACGGCTGGCATCCATGTTGACCTCGATCGGGATGTAGCAGGTCTGCGCGGCAAGCCGGCTTCCGCGGTCGAACTCAGTCGTTTCCACGTAACCCACCACGCCAAGGTACTCGCCTTCGGGTGTGTATTTTTTAATGCGGCCGATGCCTGACTCGGCGGTGTAAAGGACGTTGTCCGGGCCGATGTCGATGTTGACCGGGTTGCAGCACGCGGCGAAGCCCTCGATCCCGGTGCGGTCGCGCTTGCCCCACTTCCCGAGCGGCTTGCCATCGAGGTCGAAGCGGTTGACACGGTGCCGTGAGTTCTCGGCAATGAGCAGCTCGCCGTTCATCACCTGCAGATCGATGTGGCTGCAGCAGCCATACTGTTGCTCGATGATTTTTTTCGCGCCGGTGAGGTCGAGGTTGAAGCGGTAAATGTCCTCCGTCGCACGCATGCTGTTGCCCATGCCGACGGCGAGGAAGACGTGTTTGTCGCTGACGAACATCCCGGCCGCGAGTGCATTTTCGCCGCTGAGCTTGTCGATGTCGATCATCGCGAGGCGTTTGCCGCTCTTGTCGTACGAGGCAATTTTGCCGTGGCCGGCGACGTACACCGTGCCGTCGTCGCAGGCGTGGATCATCTTCGGGTGCGGGCCGCTGTCCGGCATCGGCCACTCGACCTTGACACTGCCGTCCGGGCTGATGACACGGACGCCGTAAGTGTGCTCGTACAAATCGTCGATCGCGAGCGGCCCACGGTTGCCCCGCCGCTCACCACCGCCACCAGCGCGACCGCCCGAGCTCCGGCTTCGTTCGCCGGGCCGCCGGCCGCCGAACTGGCCTCGCAACCGTCCCAACCGGCTGCGTACCTCCCCCGGCAATGCGCTCATCACCTTGCGCCGGTCGTCGGAACTCATCTCGCGCAACGCCTCCATGAATTGCCGCGAACTGGCTTCGCGGGCCAAGTCGGCGATGTCCTCCTCGCTGCCAAACTCCAGGATACGAGCGACCTCATCACCCGACTTTTCGGTGCCCTGCGCCTGGTCACCGGGGCGGCGTTCGCGTTGGCTGCCACCACGGGAGGGCCGCACCTCGTCGCCGCTCAACTTGCCGTCACCGTTTTTGTCGACCTTGGCCAGGGCCTCCTCGGCCTTCTCGATTTCCTCGGTCGAAATCTCGCCATCCCCGTTCGCGTCAAGAGCCACAACGACCGGCAATGCCTGCATAAACCCGCCGGAGCCCCGTTCAGAACCGGGTCGTGTCCGGCCACCCCTGCCGCCTCTGCCGCCGCCGTCTTCACCGCGTGGCTGCGCGAATTCCATCTTGCCTTCCCCCCACGAGATGCCGACGAGCAAGTCGCCGTCGCGGTTCATCGCGATGGTCTTGATGGTGATCGGCTTTCCGCTGGGGTGCATGCCGAAACGGATCGGCTCGATCTCGGCGTGCGTGCCTTCCGGCTTGGCGTCCTCCTCCGCCGCCTGGCCAAGCGCTGTGCCAAGGCCAAGCGCGGCGAGCCACACGTAAAGTTTCGTGTTCAATTTCACGTCGGGTATCGAAGCCGGTTACGCCAAGTCGAACAGCCGGAACGACGCGGTGGTGTGATCGAGCGCGACGACCTGGTCGCCGAGCAGTCCCACCTCGATGCCGCCGTTTTGGCAGGCAACCAACTCCGCGTCTGTGTCCACCTGCTCGTGTTCCTCGGCATCGAACGCCTCCGGCCCGGCGATCACCGAGCGGAACTTGCCGTCCTTGCCGAACAGCTTGATGCGCGGCTGGCCGCGCTCGGCGGTCACGAACTCGCCGCTGTCGGTCACCGCCACGCTCACCGGGTTGCAGCAGCCGGAAAAACCGGCGAGCCCGCGGGAGCGTTTGCCCCAGCGCGCCAGCAACTCGCCGTCGGCATCGTAACGCTCGACACGGTGCCGGCCCGGGTGCGCGACGACCAGGCCGCCGTCGGCCCACGTGATAGGGAAGAACGACTTGGGCACGGCGAACCGCCCGCCCTTGCCGCCGGCCAGACGGTCGAGCACCTCGCCGTCGGGGCTGATGCGCCAAATGGAACTGCTGCCGCCGTCGGCCGCAAAAATCGTGCCGTCCTCCGCCACGGCCAGGCTGGTCAACGCGGCACCCTTGGCCAAGCGCTTGGTCTCGGCCTGCGTTTCGCCGTCGAGATCGCAGAGCAACACCCGGTCGCGAAGGCCGACGACCAAACGCCGCTTGGCCACGGCGATGCAACGCGGTGCCTCGGCGAACTCCATCCGCCGCACCGGCTCGCCGCCTGGCTTGAGTACGACCACCGCCGAGTCGCCGGCGACATAAACCAAGCCGTCGGCC
>NYXK01000038.1 GCA_002685535.1 Deltaproteobacteria bacterium | reverse complement strand
GTTTGCTGCGTTTCAATGATATCGGATTTTTATCAATTGATATTATTAGATACAATTTTATTGAGAATCAGAGCGTAAAAATAGTAGAATACTGGGAAACGTGGACTGAAACTGTGGGAGACAGGGATAGACTGGATCAGAATATCAAGGATAGATCCGATAAATGGATTAAAATTATAAACGCGCCTACCGGATTTGTGGTTACTTTTGGAATCTATTTTTGATCTAAAGAGGAACTTTCAACTGCCACTTTTGCTAATTCTTGCGGTTTCCTTAAACTATATGAATACCAAAGAAGAGCTATTCCCACTATCCCCAGTAAAGGGATAGAACTCAAATTCACTGCTTCCCAGCCCCAGGTGGTCTGCACTACTCCAGCGAGCAGTGATGAAATTGCGGCCGCACCAAACACAAAGAAATCATTTACTCCCTGTACAATGGCTTTTTCTGCTGGACGATAGGTTTCTGTGACCATCGTGGTACCTGCTACAAACATGAAGTTCCAGCCCATTCCCAGCAGGATCAATGCAGCCCAGTAATTGAGCACATGCGTTCCCGCAAAGTTGATACCTATACACAGCAGATTAAGCAGGATCCCGATAATAATTATCGGCAATGCTCCAAAACGATGAATGAGTGAACCTGTAAAAAAAGACGGTGCAAACATTCCAACCACATGCCACTGAATAACAAATGCAGCGTCGCTGAAATGATGTCCACTGCCTTCAGTCATAGCAAGTGGAGTCGCGGTCATAATCATCGCCATTACACCATAACCGATCATTGAAGTCAGCACAGCAACAATGATTTTCGGTTGACTAAAAATTTCCCGCCAGGGTCGGCTCTCACCGGTTTGCTCTTCTACACTGGGTTGAGGCAATCGAATCATAAACAGTATCGCAACTATCACAACGTGGAACATGATTACAAAAAGATAACTTCCGGCAAACGGTGCATCTGCTATTAAATCTTTGCCCTTTAAAGCAATTGTTGGTCCGATGAAGCCGGCAAGAATTCCTCCCAGCATGACCCACGAAACTGCTTTTGTACGAAACTCAGGACTAGCCACATCGGCTGCTGCAAAGCGGTAAAGTTGTGAAAAACCGCTTAATATTCCGAGCAGAAAAATGCTCATAGAAAAAAAAACGAAATTGCTGTAAATAATGGCAATAGTTGCCGCTGCTGCACCGCTCGCGCCGATTCCTGTACCGATCATGAAACCGTATCTTCTGCCTACACGTTTCATTAAAAGTGACGCGGGAATACCTGCCAGCATGGTGCCCAGCAAATGAAATGAAAGCGGTAAGGTTGCCAATGCTTTATTGTCCGCTATTCCAAAACCAACCAGTGACGATGCTGATACTGTCATGCTACTCGTTGATCCTGAAAAAGCTAAACATACACTTAAAAGNAATATGGTTCTTANAAAGTTNGATTCTGAATTTTGCATACCTTATTCATAAAAATTGTTTCAATTAAAGAGTACNTATTCTAACATAAATCTAACATTCCTCAAGCTCATGGAATCTAACATTTCAAATTATAAATACAGCATGAACGAATTTATGGACCAATACTGGTCATTTTACAGTGCGGGTGTGGCAATTTTTCTCTTTGCCGGATTTGCCCTTGTCTTGAAACTCATTTTCTTTAAACGTAAACGCAAGAAAAAGGAACCGCATCTCACCTTTAAACACTGGAATCATCGTTTTGAAAATGATTTTGAACATCTCGAAAGAGAAATGCATGCAGCAAACTTCTTACCCAAAGATGCAGCCAAGTTGTTAAAAAAAGCCAAAAAAAAAGAAGATAAGAATGAAAAACTGAAAGAAAAAGAAGAAAGCACGAAAACTGTAAGTACAATCCGCGAAAAATTACAACGCGGTCTCAAAACCAAAGAAGTTCTTAAAGAGCATTCAAACTGCGTTTATGTTCTCACCTTCATCGGCAACATAATGGCCTCTGAAGTGGAACAACTGCGTGAGCAAATCTCCTTTCTCCTACAGGTAGCACAACCTACGGATGAAATTGTTGTACGTATCACAAGTCCCGGAGGAGCCGTTCCACAATACGGGTTAGCGAGTTCACAGCTTGAGCGTTTAAAACAGGCAGGGTTACGCTGTGTTGTCTGTGTTGATACAGTTGCTGCCAGTGGTGGGTACATGATGGCTTCTGTCGCGGATAAAATAATTGCTGCACCATTTGCGATAATCGGATCAATTGGTGTTGTAGCCGGAATTCCTAATTTTCACCGAGTTTTGCAAAAAAATGAAGTTGATTATCACCTATTTACCGCCGGGAAATANAAACGTACGGTCACACCTTTTTCTGAAGTTACAGATGAGGGTAAACAAAAATTGCAGGATGACTTAACTGCAATTCATNAGGCATTCAAACAACATATCAAAGATGGACGGCCGGATGTTGACATCGAGGCAATTGCAACCGGAGAGTATTGGTTGGCCTCACAGGCAAAAGAAAAGGGGTTGGTTGACGAAATAATGACCAGCGACGATTACTTGTGCAGCAAACTTGATGATTGTGAGATAATTGAGATCAAAACTGAAATCGAACAAAACCGCCTGGAAAAACTCATTGAAGGTGGAACTTCCATGTTCAAGCAATGGACTGCTTCACGAATTCCCGGAGTAGGCGAAGAACTGGAGGATGTTCGCCANCGTTTTCATTAAAACGCAGATTTTTCTTTGACCGNGTTTATTCTGTACAATTTATCTNATCGTGNGCGGCATCAAGCTGGATGTCGTACTCACGCAACCCTCCTTCCTCACGTTTGACGTAATACTCAGGACTGTTCCGGAACTGACGGGATTCCATTTCAAGTTCACGNTGACGTTCCATTNTCGATGTATTTTGCAAACCTTCCAGCANCACGGCAAAAGAATTTGANTTAAGCCATGNATCAAACTCTCTGATTTGAGTAACGTGAATCCCTGGATCAATTCTGNCGAGTTGAATTCCTGTGGCCTGTCCCTGAAGTTCTTCCGCAAGGTAGCTCGAACGCCAGAGATAGCTGGTGACGATTCCAAGGCGAATGTACTTTTGCAGACGAAGTATTTCGGCTTCACTCATTTTTTCAGCAAGACGTTCCAGATAACCTTTAATCGTGGCTTTCGCATTTTCAGCATAAAATTCTCCGGAAAGCGGATCAAATGCGAAAAATGACAATGTACGCCCCAAATCTTTTTCAAGNGGAGTTTGATCTCCATTTTCCGGAGTACCAAATCCCATGTTGTCAAAATCNAAACTTTGNGTTATTTTCCAGCGGTTTGCAACAGCATCATAAACAGCACCGACATTTGCGGGTTTGACTTCATTGTGAACAGGCACATTAGGAGCAGGATCACAGGACAAACTTTGCTGGATATTTATATCTAACTGATTGAAACAATCGAGAATTACTTCTAAATCACCCCGCTCCAGACCTTCATGAAATGACCGTGCTTCCGGAGAGTCTCCTAAATTCTGCAGCATGCTTTGGATATGGTACTTTAACTCTTTNCGGTCCTCCGGAGTGCGCAAATGTGTCAAGCTCTCATTGAGTGCAAAATCTTCTCCCGCAACTTTCCGTCCTGTGATAAATCCGGTAGGGTCCGCGGTCACTATGGCTTTCGGTAAATCCTCAGTAACTGCACTTGAAGTGCGACTCACTTTGACGATATAAGCACCAAGTTGTTCCATCAATGCCAGTTGTCCTTTACGACCTCCCGGAATTTCATTCAGTGCTTCCGGAATTTCGTCAATACCGTTCNGAGCCGCTTCAGTCAGTGTGATGGTTTGTCCGGTAAAAATACTCAGGTCAGCAAACTCTCCTTTAAGGTAATCCGGAACGCTTTGGTGCAATTCTCCATTTTTTCCACGAAANGTTTGAAAGGTGGGGATGGAACTGTGGCGACGGCACTCTTCAGTACAAAGTACGGAAAAAGGAATATTGTCACGAACAAATCCCGGTTTNACAATTTTGAGGAAGGCTTGATTCTCTCCTTGTTCTGCAAGAAAAACAAAACTCAAACGTCCGGAATTGAGAGCTTTGAAATGAGTTTCCTTAGAAGTAAAATCAACCTTTGATCCTGAAGCATCAAANGGATACTCTGCGGCGAAAATCTGCCGCAGTAGCGCAAATTGGTTATCTTCAAGAGAGTGATGACGTGCGATATTTTTCTCCCTGTTTTAGTCCACGTACGGTCCTTTGAGACCTTCACCATCAATTAAAGAAGCATAGGTGTTGGAAGCCAAAATCAATTTAGATCCGTAACGTTCAATCAGTTCCGCACGTCGTTCAGGATTTGGCGTCGAGTCCAGTGCACCCCAGATCGCGGTGATCTCTTCAGTTGTCTTACGCATTTTCGCCAGAAATTGAGCATCGTCTGCCGATTCACTTAAGCGCTGTTTTGTGACTTTACCGACTCCGGGAACTGTCTTAGCTCCGCCATCTGTGTAACCGCCCGGTAAATCGCCTTTGAGATTAATTACGGTTTTGAACTGGATCACNGAAAANATTTGATCAACNGCCTGTTTTGCACCTTCNACTCTGGAAACGTGTTCAGTGTCCGCGGCGGCGTGCGGGAGAAGTTCCAGCTTTCCTGAATGCTTTTTTTCTAAATCAAGATAAGGCGCCATTGGTCCGGTAATTTCTCCACTGTCCGGATTTTTAAAAATATCAGCATCAATCGCCGCATAGCGTACTTTACCACTGGACAATACTTTATCCAGCGCCTCTGCGTCCACCACTTCACCACGGTCGTAGTTGATCAGCACCGCTCCATCGTTCAGAGCATTGAGTACACTTTCGCCAATCATACCTTCATTTTCAAATTTTCCGCTGTCCGGATTTGGAGCACCCAAACCTGTATGAAAGCTTATGAAATCAGCCCCCATTGCTGCATCTTCAATGGTAGGAGCGTAAATAAGACCTTCAGATTCAATCCATTTTTTATGCCTCGAACGTGCGTGAACAACTACTTCCATACTGAAAGCCTGCGCAATTTTCGCGACTTCACGGCCAATGTTTCCGATACCGACAATGCCGATCCGTTTACCTTCAATTTTTTCTGTAGGAAAATCTTTAAGCTGCTTTCCTGTATCAAAATTTTTATCAATCACGAGTTGATGAAGAGTAGCCACATCCAAATCAGGTGACGTTTTCAACAAGGCCTTAAACGCCATGTGCGCTGTGGCTCTGCTGTTAAAGCTTGGTGTATTCATCAACGGGCCAACTCCGCCTGCTCCGTTTCCACCGCCCCAAGAGGCACTGCCCATATTTCCGGTGCCTGCTCCAATACGGACTCCGCCTTCATTAAAAACTGATTCTTTTGGGAAAAAGGTCGCAGCCGCAATCAACGCGTCATATTGTCCCTGATCGGTTTGAGGTAGTATTTCGTCGGCACGACTCAAATCCGGCAGGTAGAAAAAATGGATTTTACCTGTTTCCAAATTTCCTGCATCTGCTGCAGGCCCTTCATGAAAAACCCCTCCCTTTTCTTCGATGTATGACTGAAGCTGACTGAAATCAGGATTTCCATCTGAATCAAATTTCAAGCCGACTAAATCCGCAATGAGCACCTTGTAGGCTCGATTCGGGTCATCTCTCCTCACGCTCGAATCAGCTGCCGGGGATGCTTCAAACGTCACCCCGTCTTTGGCAAGCTCCTCTTCAATAACAACAATTTTTGCACGGTGATACGCATATTCAAGATTGTCAAACACCGCACTAATATCCGAAACAGGACGCATTCCTCCAATCCATAATCGAAAATCTCCAGGAGTTCCCGGGAAGGGATTGACGTAACGCGCCACATCCAATCCGCGCTCATAATCACCGTTTGGATGAGTCAAACCTTCAAAACCTAAAAGCTGCTTCGTTTTAGCAATGATTCTCGCATGCAGTCCTGCATCGTCTATATCAGCATCATTGACTTTTAAGAGCGTAACTGCTGCACCACGCCTTGAACTATCCTCAACTCCCAATGCAAAAAGCGGATGTTCTGCAACCCATTGCTCGACCTCGGCACGGTTTGCTATTGAACGTTTGTTTAGATCACGTACCGAACCCACTTTCTTTTCCGAACTGAGCAAGCCGAACGTTGTTTCTGCGAAGGCAATGGTACTGAATGTGTTTATGATTCCACCGATCATCTGCTCTTTCGCTGGATCGTAAAAAGGTCCCGCAGCTAAACTTTTTTTCCCTGAAATTGGTAGTTGTCCGTCTGCAGGAAGAGCTAGTTTAAGTTGACGTGGAATTGCCCACGCAGGATTGTTTACGTTTTTTTCAACCAAATCCAGCGCCTGTGGTGTGAATGACACAATGAAATAACCTGCCGTTCCACCAATTGCTTTTTGAAAAGGCATAAAAAGACTGCATTTTCCTACAACCTGCTGAACAATATCCTCTGCCCAGGGCATTGCACCCAGAGTTGAAGTAGCGTCAATTACCGCATGATGATTTACCGGATCAAGAGCAATCCATTCCAAAAGATTCCGCACATCTTCTTCAGCATAGGTAGTCGCTCCGGTAGTTTCATGCCCCACGCCGACAAACAACTTTATGCCGAGTTTTTGCAGTTCATCCGCAGACGGGATGTGTCCTTCTGTACTGTTGAAATGAATCCGGCTTTCGTCTCCGTTTTCCGCATATTTCTGAAGTTCAATTAACTGAACACCCCAGGACTGCCTGAATGCTCCCCCGTGTTTGGCGGCCTCTGATTCCGGCCTCGGTGTATCAACAAACACATTGAAACCGCTGTCGGTGTTCATCAAATGCAGCACCGCGACTGTAAACCCACTGTGTCCACCTCCCAGACCAACCGCCATTTTATTTTGTTTGGGAAACTCAAAATAGTTGTGAATTTCCCGCATCATGTCCAGCACAACTTTATCTGCAGGATAACCGCGGTGCATACAGCGGTCAAGTTCACCAGTCGTCACCGGACCTGTTTTTTGTCCCTGGTCATCCAGTTTTTGATAATTATTCTCCAGCCACGCTTCAAACTCAAAGCGCGCCATTCGTCGGTCAACCTCATCGGTTGTCATGTTTGTGATCGGGCCAACCCCAAAAAACGGGTTGGCTGTTCTTGAGGGAACTCCACCTGCCGTCAATTGCATAGATGACTCGCGTTGTGCCTCTAATTCATTCTTTCTACTCATTGTCTTGCCTCCTTTTTTTGTTATTATGAATTAGAACATCTCCTACTCTCCTGTTTAGAAATTTGCTAACTTAATGTTGCATAAACATAATCCTGGATTAATTTTGGAATTTATTAATTTTTGTTTACTAGTTGTTTTTGTAAATAATTTTTCTATTAACTAGAAGAAGCTCTACATCACTGCATAATTGTAGCTGAAAATAATTAACAGTAAATAGACAAATAAAAAAGCTTTATTTATTACAATTTAAATATTATGGTGTCTTTAATTTTTGTGAAAGATTATTTATTTTTTAAAGTCACCTATATTTGCTTGAGACAGATCAATGAGTCACACACGTTATGAACCAGTACGACAACGCCTTCAACGCAGTGAATTAGCCGTTCCCGGTTCGAATACCGAGATGTTTGAAAAAGCGGCCAACAGTAAAGTGGATTATGTTTTTCTTGACCTGGAAGATGCCGTTGCTTCTGGAGATAAAGTAAAAGCCCGTACCAACGTCATAGAAGCACTCAATGACATTGACTGGCGGGGGATGGGAAAAACGATTTCAATCCGCATCAACGGCATTGACACTCATTATATGTATCGTGATGTCGTCGATATAGTTGAGCAAGCAGGCCATCGACTGGACAGTATCCTGATTCCCAAAGTTGGAGTAGCGGCCGATGTTTACATGGTGGACGCAATGCTCACCCAAATCGAAGAAGCGCGAGGGATTACGAACCCTATCGCCATAGAAGCCTTAATCGAAACTACACTTGGTATGGCGAATGTAGAAGCAATTGCAACTTCCAGCAAACGCCTCGAAGCCATGCACTTTGGTGTCGCGGATTATGCCGCCAGTTGCAGGGCACGCACAGTCTATATCGGCGGATTGAATCCGGATTATCCCGGAGACCAGTGGCATGATGCCCTTTCTCGTATGTTGGTTGCCTGCCGGGCTTATGGGCTGCGCCCGATCGACGGCCCATTTGGAGATTTCAAAGATCCTGAAGGTTATATTCTCAGCGCAAAACGTGCCGCCGCTTTAGGTTATGAAGGTAAATGGGCCATTCACCCCTCGCAAATAGAATTGGCAAACTCCGTATTTTCACCTCCCGCTGCTGAAGTTGAACGTGCTAAACGTATCCTTAAAGCTCTGGAGGAAGCTGCTGTTGCAGGAAAAGGCGCAGNCGCACTCGACGGCCGTTTAATTGATGCCGCGTCAGCNCGGATGGCGGAAAATGTAGTCAAACAGGATGAACTGATACAGTCAAAATCTAAATAACGAACGCTGACTAATTCCTCAAGAGAAAAACCCTTTTTTAGTTTTTGGCTTTAACACTATGTCTCTCCACATGCTTTGCCTGAAATATTTTTCAAAACAATAAATAATCCTTGTAATTTGGATGATATAAAAAGGCTCGACTCAGGGAACAAACTTATTTAATAAGATTTATTTCTTAAAATCATTTTTCTTAGCCTCATCAAATAGCTCTTGACTCATTCATCAACTTGTGAAAGTCTAGGACAAAATTTTCGGCAGTTATGTACTCTTCTTATCAATTTATAAATTTTTCCCAGGACAAAATATGGCCAATGTAAAAATGCACTCTATCTACAAAAAGTTCGGTAACACAGAGGTTATACACGGGGTGGATCTGGAGATTGAAGACAACGAATTTGTCGTTTTTGTGGGGCCGTCCGGTTGCGGCAAATCAACACTTCTGAGGTTGATAGCAGGATTGGAGGACGTAACAAGCGGTGAGATTGAAATCGATGGAGTTCAGGTAAATTTCCTGCCGCCCGCAAAGCGTGGGATTGCGATGGTTTTTCAGTCATACGCACTTTATCCGCATATGAATGTTTACCAAAATATGTCATTTGGTTTGAGACTGGCCAAGACCGATAAACAAATTGTTGATCAAAAAGTCCGAGAAGCCGCCGAGGTTTTACAGATTACAGAATTACTGGAACGTAAACCAAAAGAACTTTCCGGCGGACAAAGACAAAGAGTTGCCATCGGGAGAGCTATCGTCAGGGATCCTAAGGTTTTTCTTTTCGATGAACCACTTTCGAACCTAGACGCAAAACTCAGAGTACAAATGCGGATTGAGCTGACAAAATTGCACCGTGAACTGAATGCAACCATGATTTACGTCACTCACGATCAAGTGGAAGCCATGACGATGGCAGACAAAATCGTTGTTCTGCGTGACGGCTATGTTGAACAGGTCGGTGCACCACTGGATCTGTACCACAATCCTGCGAATATGTTTGTGGCAGGTTTTATTGGTTCGCCTTCAATGAATTTTATGGATGGCAAGATTTCAGGAATGTCAGACAAGAATGTTGAATTTGAAATGGAAAATTCACAAAAGGTACAGGTTCACTGCTCGCCAGGAGAGGTAATGACTACAGGTGAACCAGTCAAAGTTGGTGTACGTCCGGAGCATCTTGAGTTAACTAAAAATGGAGATACAAAATTACAGGGCGAAGTTTTTGCGGTGGAACGTCTCGGTGGAGAAACCTACCTTTACGTCAATACTGAAAAAAATGAAGAGCTAACCGTTCATGCTGCCGGGGATAAAGTGGTAGGAGTGGGTGACTTCGTTTCAATAGGATTTGCTGCTAAAAACTGTCATCTGTTCAACGGACAGGGACAGGTTCTTGAAAAATCCGCAGCCTGACATTTCTGTTACTTCGGAAAAAATTCTGCTTCCGCTGTGACTGCAAGTTGTAACTGATGATCCAGCACACTTAGTTTTGCTGCGTTATTTCCGGAATTGTCTCCTGAGAGAGTAAAATGGTGTAAGTCAAAAACCGGTCTTTTCCCACTGAACTTGAAATTTTTAAGCTGAAGTCCGGATTTTTTTGCGGCAAATAACGAAAGCCAGGTTGCCAACAATGGACCATGAACCACAAGTCCGGGATAGCCCTCAACCTGAGTAGCATAAGGCTGATCATAATGAACTCGGTGACCGTTAAAAGTCAGAGCCGAATAGCGAAAAAGCTGCAAAGAATTCGTCCGCATTTCCTCATGCCATTCACCAATCTTTTCCGGAACAGTTTGCGGTCGTGACTTAGGATCAGAGTCGGTGTAAACTATTGTGCGGTTTTCACTGGCGCAAAGAGTTTCTTTCACCCAAAACTCACGTAGAATATTCACGAAGACCAGCTCTCCACTGTTTCCATTTTTTTGCGTGATGTCAGTAATTTTCCATCTCACACTAACTTGATCTCCGACCCTCAGCGGTTGAAAAAACTTGTATTCACCACCTGCGAACATCCTTCGTTTTAGCGGCACCGGCGGCATAAAGCCACCTCGTGCAGGATGCCCATCGATCCCTACCCCGTCGGGTAGAACGGAAGGTTCCCCCAGCATCAGCAACGCCAACGGGAAAACCGATTCGCCATATGAAGGGGGTCTGCCAGAAAGGTTCAGTGAGTAATGCAGGCGGGTGGAATTGATCTCAGTCAATTGATCAGCATATACTTCTTTTTTGCCGATCCATGAATTATATTCAGCAATCATCAGTCTTCTTTTAAAGATACTGTTTCAGCAAACTCAGCGCGAATTGCTTCACCGTGCTGATTAAGTTCAGGCACCCCACCAAGAGTTTTAAGCGGTTTTTTGTCACAAATTGCTGGAGGTGCCGGAATTTGGATTTCAAACTCTGGACTGGAAATTTTCGCCCTGCGTAGTTCTGAATGAGATGAGAAGCCCTGTAGATCATTCAATGTTCCGTAAGCAATCTCAGCTTTTTTCAGTTTGGCCGTCGCGTCAGCATGTGTCATCTTGCCCAGTGTCTCTGTGACAAGGCTATCTATTTTATCACGATTTTTTAAACGGATTGAATTATCAGGATACAGTTCGGCAAAAGCCTCATCAGCCAAAATATCTGCGCAGAAACGTTTCCATTCACGCTCATTCTGAATTGAGAGTAAAAGCGTCTTCCCATCCGCTGTTTTGAAGGCACCATAAGGACAGATCGATGGATGAGATAATCCGACTCTTTCCGGAGCTTTTCCGCCATAGTCATACCACAATAAAGGTACTGCCATCCAATCAGCCAACGCATCAAAGAGTGAGACCTCGATGTGTCTCCCATTCCCGCTGATGCCCCTGGCAATCAAAGCTTCAAGAATTGCCGACCAAGAATACATTCCTGCCGCAATATCCGCAACAGAAACTCCAACCCGTCCCGGCGCATCCGCTGAACCGGTGATGGATGAAATTCCTGTTTCCGCCTGGATCAACAAGTCATAAGCCTTCATTTTAGACCAATCACCATGACTTCCATAACCGCTGATCGAGCAGCTAATCAGTTTCGGATTTTCTTTCCGTAACTTCTCCACTTCAATTCCTAATTTTGCCAATGAACCCGGTTTAAAATTTTCAATCAGGACGTCTGCTGTTTTAAGCATTAAAAGCAGTAAGCGAATTTCTTCGGGCTGACTCAAATCCATTGCAATTGATTCTTTGCCGCGGTTCAGCCAGACAAAATAAGCCGAATCACCGTTTACAACATGATCATAATTACGCGCAAAATCACCTTCCGGACGTTCAATTTTTATTACGCGTGCTCCTGCGTCAGCCAGTCTTGATGAAGCAAACGGAGCTGCAACAGCCTGTTCCAGACTTACTACCAGCAAACCATCAAGTGCCCCCATCAGTATGACCTCGGCAGACCAAGCACATGTTCGGCAATGTAGGATAAAATAAGGTTGGTTGAAATAGGCGCTATCTGGTATAGCCTTGTTTCTCTGTACTTACGCTCAACGTCATATTCTTCCGCAAATCCGTAACCACCGTGTGTTTGCAAACAGGCTTCCGCTGCTTTCCAGCTTGCTTCGGAAGCGAGCAATTTTGCCATATTAGCCTCTGCTCCGGGACGCTTTCCGGCTTCATACAAAAGCGTTGCCTTTTCCGTCATCAGAGCCGCGGCCTCAGTTGCGGCGTGAGCCTGCGCAATTGGGAACTGTATACCCTG
>NYXK01000037.1 GCA_002685535.1 Deltaproteobacteria bacterium | reverse complement strand
GCCAGCATGAAGATGCCCTCGAAAATGAATGTGTTGCGCCCATGAACGGTACAGTGGTTAAGCTACTGGTTAAGCCTGGCAGTAAAGTAAATAAAGGCACTTCACTGCTGATCCTTGAAGCTATGAAAATGGAGCACACTATTGTTGCTCCTGCAGTTGGAATTGTGGAAGAAATCCTTTTTCAAACCGGAGACCTTGTGCAGAATGATGAAAAGCTGGTCGAATTTTCCCTGCTTGAAGAATAATTATCAGAAAAGAAAATATTCATGCGCAAAGTTTACAGTTCTCAGGATGTAAATCTGGTCCATTTTGCGAGGAGTGTTCTCGTTGCAAATAAAATCGACAGTGTGATTTTGAGAGAACAATTGACCGGCGCAGTAGGCGGATTAGCTCCTCTGGATACATGGCCGGAACTTTGGGTTCATGATGCTGATGAGTTGGAGCAGGCACGCCAGTTAATAACTGCCGCAATGAAAAAGAGCGAACCTCAGCATACATCCTGGATATGTCCCGGTTGCGGGGAAAAGATTGAGCCTCAGTTTACTCAATGCTGGCAGTGTGATACAGAACAGATGAAGATTGATATCTGATAAAGATAAATATATAAACTTCATTTCAAGATGATCCCGCATTGAGGATCAACTGTTGCATAGTTAATAAATAGGGTCAGAGTAATGTTAATATACACATAATTGATATTCCGTAAAAGTCACAGCATCGAGAAATGGCAAGACTGCAAAGAGCCGCACCGGTCGGTGTACCTGTACATATACTATTGAGAGCTAACAACCGTCAGCAATGTTTTAAGGCATCCAGTGATTATGCGGCGTTTTTGTGGTGGTTGAGAGAATATTCTGAAAAATATCAAGTTGATGTACATGCCTGGACTTTGCTTGAAGATCATCTTCATTTGTTATCAACACCAAATTCAGCAGGCGGTTTAAGCCGGATGGTTCAAGCGTTAGGCCGACAATATGTACGTTTCTTTAATCAGCAGAATCAACGTTCAGGAACTCTCTGGGAAGGACGTTACAGATCGTGTTTGGTTCAGCCGGGGCATTATTTGCTGGAAGTATGCCGCTACATTGAACTGAATCCGGTACGACTGTCATTGGTCAGTCATGCAGATGATTATAACTGGACTAGTTTTCAAATTAACGCCAAAGGCAAACCTTCCGCACTTTGTAAACCACATGCGGAGTATTTGAAACTAGGTGAAACTAAAGCAGAGTGTTCAGAAAAATATCAGACATTTTGTGAACAAAGTACAAATGAGGAGTTACTTAAAGAAATTAGAGACAGTACAAATAAAGGACTAGCTATTGGAGACGACAGTTTTAAAATGGAAGTTGAAAAAATGACTGGACGCAGGGTCAGACCGCTTAAAAGCGGAAGACCGTTTGGCTGGAGGAAAGGAAAACATATATAATCTTTTGCAGATCGTCTTCTGTAGGGACATATTATCATACAGCAGAAACTGTCGAAGATAGTAATTAAAGTAATTAACAGAAATTATGGTGCATGTACTGAAAATAAAACTTGAGGATCTAGGTGATCCCATTAAAGTAACGTGGCATACTTCCTGTCAGGCAAAAAGAGAAATGGAAATTGGGGATGCGCCGAAGCAGTTGTTGGGTCAGTTAAAAAATGTTGAATTGCTCGAACTTGAACGAGAAGATGAATGCTGTGGATTTGGAGGAACATTTGCGATTAAAGAACAGCACATTTTCGCAGCCATGGTTAAAGACAAGCTTGATGATATTTCTAAAACAGCGACAAATCGCCATTTAGGCGGTGAATGTGGCTGTCTGCTGAAAATTTCCGGTGCAATGAAACATTTCGGAAATACATCAGTTCAATAGCATATTGCGGAATTTATTTGGGAACGTAGCACTAACAAAAAAAATAAAATAAAAGAATAATATGAGTACAGAACATATGAGTTTAGCTCAAGTTGAAAGTCTGGCAACAGAAGCATTGGTAGGAGCGGGAACCAGTCCGGAATCCGCAAAGTCAGTTGGCAAAGCTGCACAGGCGGCTGAACGTGACGGTATCCGCAGTCACGGACTGCTCTACGTTCCAATATACTGTGAACATGTTAAGTGCGGGAAAGTCGACGGAGTTGCAGTTCCTGAAGTAACCAGACCACGTTTGTCGGCTATTCAAGTGGACGCAAAAACAGGTTTTGCGCATCCTGCGATAGATGCGGGGTTTAATGAATTGATTCCTCTTGTTAAATCAAACGGTTGTGCCGGACTCACAATAAGAAATTCATACAACTGTGGTGTACTGGGTTATCATGTGGAACGTCTTGCNGAAGCAGGACTAGTTGGAATAGGCTTTACGAATTCACCGGCTTCGATAGCGCCTGTTGGAGGTAAAAAACCTGTTATTGGCACAAATCCTTTTGCTCTTGCTGTTCCAAATTCTGAGGGTGGTGCAGCTTTTGTGCTTGACCAGAGCGCAAGTGTGGTTGCCAAGAGCGAAATTATGATGCGTGCACGGGAAGGGAGTTCCATTCCTGAAGGCTGGGCGCTTGATGTTGAAGGTCAAAGCACGACAGATGCAGAGATTGCACTCAAGGGAAGTATGGCTCCGAGCGGCGGCTACAAAGGTTTCGGTACAGGTTTGCTGGTTGAAATTATGGCTGCGGCGCTCAGTGGCGCAGTGCTTGGGCTTCAGGCAAGCCCATTTTCAGGCACTGCCGGGGGACCACCGAGGACAGGACAGTGTTTCATCGCATTTGATCCTGATGCATACTCCGGTGCTGAATTTTATGAACGTATCTCTACACTCGCGGATGCGATCCAGAGTCAGGATGGTGCGCGTTTGCCCGGTGAACGACGGAGAAAAAATCGGCAGCGCATAGAGCTTGAAGGTGTTGAAGTTGCTCAATCACTNCTTGAAAAAATTCGTTCATTTTGTACCTGAAAAACAGAAACAATTTAAAGGCTCACCGTAAATTTTTCTTTTCCTCCCTTCACTCTCTATCTTCTGAAGATTCTGGCAAAGCGCCTTTTTCATTCTTCTCAGTTTATACGTAATTTTTCGGATAAGAATTTTTTATAATTTGATGTAGGCTTCATTTAGGTTTTTTTTCAGTTTTAATGAAGAATAAACTTTTGAAGAGAAAAAGTGCTGATGGAACGCAGACCTTTTTATGAACATCTTGCTTCATAAAATTTAGCTGACGTGAACCACGGCAATTAACTGAAATGTAGGGATTTCAACTTAATCGGGGGAGAATGGATTTAAGTACAACATATTTAGGAATTAAACTGCGCACACCGATTATTCCGGCATCATCACCTTTGGCGGAGGAAATCGATAATATTNGTATGATGGAGGATGCGGGTGCGGCCGCGGTTATTTTACCTTCTTTGTTTGAAGAACAGTTANTATCTGAAAGTAATTCCCTGCATCATCNCTTGTCGTATGGTACAGATTTATTACCGGAGTCACTGTCATATTTACCAGATCCGGCAGATTTACATTTGGGTCCGGAAGAGTATTTGAGGTTGATTCAGCAAGCGAAAGTTACGGTGGATATTCCTGTAATTGCCAGCCTGAATGGTGATACAGACGGCGGATGGGTGAATTACGCACGACAAATTGAAAATGCCGGTGCAGACGCTCTGGAACTGAATATCTATGCAATTCAAACTAATGTGAATCTAAGCGGTGAGGAAGTTGAAGCTGAATATTTGAATATAGTTAAAAGTGTACGCTCCTGTACAAGCTTGCCCCTGGCAGTGAAATTGACTCCGTTCTTTACTAATCTGAGTAATATGGCAAAGCGGATCGTTGAGGCTGGTGCNGATGCTCTTGTTCTTTTTAACCGTTTCCAGCAGCCGGATATTGATTTGAAAAACCTCTCNCTGTATCCCCATTATCTTCCCAGCAGACCTTTTGAAAATCGGCTGCCGCTGACTTGGATTGGNATACTCTATAAAAAACTGGATGTCGATTTTGCGGCGGTGGGTGGATTAGAAACGGCTGAAGATGTGCTTAAAATGCTGATGGTGGGTGCAAACGTGACCATGATGGCCTCTGCCATCTATAAAAACGGAATTCACCATATCCGCACAGTAGAGCAGGATTTGGCAAGATGGATGGAGNAAAATGAATACTCATCAATAGATCAGATGCAGGGCAGTATGAGCCAACTCAACTGTGAAGATCCAAGCGCTTTTGAACGTACCCAATATATCCGGACCGCTACCACGCGTTTACCTGTCCGGCCTTGAGGATAATGCAATCAACAAAGACAAGTTAAGTATCACATTTGAAGGGAAATATTTCAAAGTCTATTCTCTGCATTCAAGATCTGCACGCGTGTACGGTCCAAAATCTTCNTCCTCCAAAACCTTAAAATCACCGTGGCAGTGCCTTACTGCTCGTTCCTTTAACTGCTCACTAACTCCTTTTTTATAAAAGACATACTGTGCNTCAGACGCACAGCCGAAGAGTGTCAGCAGGAAAAGNAGTGTAGAAGAGAAGAGAAAAAATTTCAGCATTTTCCACTCAAGAGTTATTCGTCGTTTTCCTGCACAATTCCATGAACAGACAGACACTGCGCCACTCCACTACTTTTCCGGCAACTTCATTCCGGAAAGTTTCCTGCAGATTATTCAACTGATCGGCGGAAAAATGTGCAGATAAAAGTTGTCCGTAACTGGAATGAGGACTTACGGACTGAACCGCAAACCACTGTTCAATTTGCGTTGTCCGAATCATGCTTGGTGTGNGGAACTCTTTAACCTGCCAGCGCTTGACGTTCCAGTCAGCGGATTCCAGTTCTTCACGCAGAGTGTCTGGCGNCCAGTTACTGCGTGCGTTTTCTGTTGCGTGATAAATTTCTTCTTCTGCGGCTTTAAGCAATTTTAGAAATTTTGCTTCCAATATTTCTGGCGGAATTAATTCTGAAAGACGTTGTCCTAGTGCAGGTACTGTTTCCGCAAGAACAAAGATCCCTTCCGCTGCAATCCACGGTTTCAAAGTTTCTAGGAATGCTGTTTTGTCTTGGTGTTTCTGCAGGACGTTTCGTCCAACTATCCGCTCAAAACCTAAAGCAGGAATTTTAAATGCTTCAGGATTGCCGGAGCTGTCCTGTGCGATATTAGGCTTAATTCCGGAAGATGGATTATTGAACATTGCACTGAGTGTTTGTTTTTCTTGAGAAGTGTCTACCAGCGCGTAAAGTGTTTCTTCAGGAATATGTCGTAGAAATTCACCGAGCAGTAAACCGTCTCCCGCATTGAGTACTAGCGCCAGAGTATTTCGCGAGAGCTTGCTCCATTTCAGTAAANTGTCACGTACTTCGTTGAGCAATTCTCCAGAACTGCCCATCGTTCGAGCTTCCCAGTAATTTGAGCTTCCGGATTGTTCAGCTGAAGTTTCGGATAAAAAGGCAGCCAGTTGCGCTTCACGATGTCTTGCTACATTATCCTGGATGGCTGCTTCATAACCTTGATCCGAGGGCTGATAAAAAATCCGCCCCTGTAAAACATCCGGAAGATATTGTTGAGCTACCCAGTGATCGCGGTATGCGTGTGGATAAAGATAACCTTCTCCGTGTCCAAAGGCCTTTCCGTCTCGGTTTGCGTCTTTGAGCGTGTCCGGNACNTCGTCAGCCTGTTCCTTTCGGACCACCGAAATTGCGTCAAAAAATGCAAATCCGGAATTNCTCTTTGGCGCAGTACTTAAATACAAACAGGCTTGTGCAAGATGATAACGACCCTCCGGCATACCTACATAATCAAATGCTTGTGCCGCGGAGCTAACNACNGCTAAAGCNTGCGGATCTGCCATGCCTACATCTTCACCGGCAAAAATCAGCATTCTCCGGATAATGAATTTCGGGTCTTCACCTGCCTCTATCATTTTCGCCATCCAGAAAAGTGCTGCATCCGGATCAGATCCACGCATCGATTTAATAAAAGCGGAAATTGTGTCAAAATGCGCGTCTCCGTCTTTGTCATAAAGTACTGCCCGCTGTTGAATTGATTCTTCCGCAACTTCCAAAGTGATGTTTATAACTTCTTCAGCGTCAGCTTCACTTGTTAACACCGCGAGTTCGAGTGCGTTCAAGGCCGCCCGGGCATCACCGCCAGCCACATTTGCGAGGTGCAGACTTGCCCTGTCTTCGATGACTACTTTTTTGTCACCAAATCCACGTTCCGGATCTGCCAGTGCNTGCTTGATAATTTCCTCAACTTCAGCTGAATCCAGTGATTGCAGTTGAAAAATTCTGGAGCGGCTGACAAGTGCTTTGTTGACTTCAAAATACGGATTTTCCGTAGTCGCGCCGATTAAGATTACAGTGCCGTTTTCAACATGCGGCAGGAGCGCATCCTGCTGTGCTTTGTTAAAACGGTGTACTTCATCCACAAACAAAACAGCATGACGTTGTTGCTCGGTACGCACCTTTTTGGCGGTTTCAATACACTTGCGGATATCNGCGATTCCGGACAAAACCGCGTTGATGGAAAGGAATTCAGCTTGAGTTGTGTTGGCAATTATGCGGGCAAGTGTAGTTTTCCCGGTTCCCGGAGGGCCATAAAAAATCAGGCTCGACAATTGATCGGCTTGAATGGCACGTCGCAAAAGACGTCCCGGTGCCAAAATGTGACTTTGACCGACAAACTCTTCAATCGTTCTCGGACGCATACGGTCCGCTAACGGAGCTTCTTTGCGGATTTGCTTTTCGTGTGTGTGTTCAAATAAATTCANTTAGAAGCCTGTCTCTTTTAGAAATGAATGGNACTTTNACTANTGAGTTTATATAGTGTAGTGTACANNTCAAGCTGCCATTNAAAAGCTACTATTCTGTCAAAATTTTCTGTATTCGTATACTGTTAAAATATGCCTTCCAATTCTGNAACCCAAGCACGAATTCAAGAACTAAGCGCCTTGATTCATCAGCACAATTATTCGTACTATTGCGGAGACAGTNCAGATGATCAAGGTAAAAGCTGTAAAGATGAAACTTATGATGCGCTGGTTATAGAACTGAAAGAACTGGAAAATCAGTGTCCTGAGATGAAAACCGAAGACTCTCCCACCCGAAAGATCAAAGGAGAACCGCACTCCAGCTTTCCAAGNAGGAAACATCTTGTGCCGATGCTTAGTTTGGGAAATGTCTATTCACTGGACGAACTTAAAAGTTGGGACACAACTGTAAAAAAACTGCTNGGAGGACAAAGNCCGGAATACGTTTGTGAGTTGAAAATTGACGGAGTGGCCGTTTCCGCAATTTACAGGAACGGTGTTTTGAGCGCCGGAGTTACCCGCGGTGACGGCAGTGAAGGTGAGGAAATTACACCAAATATAAAAACAATCAGCTGTCTACCTTTGACACTGAAAGATGAACGTGATTTGGAAGTACGCGGTGAGGTTTATCTGCCTCGTAAAAACTTTGATGCGCTGAATCAACAACGCCTGAATTCCGCAGATCCGCTTTTCAAAAATCCTAGAAATGCCGCCGCTGGTTCACTACGATTACTGGACAGCACAGAAACCAGTCGTCGTCAGTTAGCAGTCTTTATCTACACGATTGCCGAAGGTATACCTCATGAAATGCATGCCGGCAATTTGGATTTTCTGCGTCAACATGAATTTCCGCTAAATCCGGAAACAAAATTAGTTTCTTCAATCGAGGATGTGCTGGAATTCTGTCGGTACTGGGAAGAACACAAGGAGGAACTGCCTTATGACATTGACGGAATTGTACTCAAAGTTAACTCATTAAAACANCAAAAGAAGCTGGGTTTCACCGCAAAATCACCACGTTGGGCAACAGCGTTTAAATTTACTGCAGAACAGGCCGNGACAGTGCTGAGAAGCATTGAAGTTGGTGTGGGACGCACAGGTATTTTAACACCGGTTGCGATACTCGATCCGGTTGAATTGAATGGAACCACGGTTTCTCGCGCTACTCTTCACAACTATGATCAGGTTGAGCGTTTCAATCTGCATCTGGGCGACCATGTAACGCTGGAAAAAGGCGGTGAAATAATCCCAAAAATTGTCGCAGTTGATCCTACATTACGTTCCGCCGAAGCCCAAAAAATAGAACCACCGTCAGCTTGTCCCGTGTGCGGATCATTGGCCCTTCGCCCGGAAGGCGAGGTGGAATGGCGTTGTCCAAATCTGGAATGTCCAGCACAGCAAAAGGAGCAGATTTTACACTTTGTTTCACGCAGGGCAATGGATATTGACACAATTGGACCGGCTTTGATTGAACAACTGCTGACAAAAAAACTGCTGAAAAGTGCCGCGGATCTGTATTTGCTGCGACACGAAGACTTGTCTGGGCTGGAACGTATGGGTGATAAATCCGCGGAAAATGTCCTTTCCGGAATCGAAAAATCAAAAAAATGCGAGCTAGGCCAATTCGTTCATGCTCTCGGTATTGCTAATGTTGGCGAAAAAACAGCTCGCATCTTAGCCCTGCATTTTGGTACGCTGGAGATGTTGATGTCAGCTGCCCCGGAAGAAATGGAGAAGATTGAGGAAATTGGACCTGTGATTGCGCAAAGTATTTTTGACTTTTTCCAGCATGAAGAACAGCGTCAACTAATTGCAGATTTTCTCGAACGCGGAGTTGATCCTGCAGAAGAAAAAATTCTGGAGATTATCGACTCTCCATTCAGCGGAAAAATCGTTGTGCTGACTGGAACCCTTTCCGAGCCGAGGGATGTCTGGAAAAAACGTCTGATTTTGGCTGGAGCAAACGTTACCGGCAGCGTTTCCAAAAATACCGACTTAGTACTTGCCGGAGAAAACGCGGGATCAAAACTCGATAAGGCGGAAAAGCTGGAAGTCTCTGTCATTGACGAGGCAACTGCTCTTGAATTGTTTGAACAAATTAGTGNAAGTNCTANTGGCTAAAACCAGCTAAAACAAAACAACTGCTGAAGCTAAAGCAAACTTAAAACATANTAAATAAAAATACCAATGAAAGGTGTAATATTAGCCGCTGGATACGCGACCCGTTTTTTACCTGCCTCAAAAACCATTCCCAAAGAAATGTTTCCGCTGATTGACCGTCCGGCCATTGATTTCATTGTCCAGGAAATGGTTGATTCAGGGATACAGGACATTCTGCTGGTTTCGTCACGTAGNAAAAAAGTGATGGAGGATTATTTTGACCGTGAGGTAGAATTGACTTCCGCATTTTCGCGGTCCAATGAATTTGAAAAACTGGAAGTAATCAAACCGATTGAGGCCAATATTTTTACGCTGCGTCAGCAGCACATGATGGGCACCGGAAACGCGTTGATGCTGGTGGAACCGTTTGTGGATAATGAACCGTTTGTGGTGGCCTATCCGGATGATATTGTATTAGGTGAAAAACCTCTCTCAAAACAACTGATTGAAACCTGGGAAAAAACCGGCAACACTGTTTTGAGTGTGCAGGAATTGGAGGAAGATCAATTATGGCGTTACGGNGTGATTGATCCGGATGGTGATGGTAANATTATGAATGTTAAAAAAATGGTGGAGAAACCAAAACACGGTACCGCGCCCAGCCGCTTTGTTTCTTTCGGACGTTATCTCTACACACCTGAACTTTTTGACGCGTTGCGAACNAGCGACAAAAGTCACTCCTCAAAAANTGAATTCACTCAAACGGAAGCCATCAACCATATGGCGGCTCTGGGGAAAGTTTCAGCGGTCAAATTTGAGGGCACACGTTATGATTTGGGTGATCCGCTGGGGTTCCTGACTTCCGCAATGCAAATAGGTTTGCAACGCTCGGAATTCAAAGATACTTTNCTGGATGAAATGCGGAGACTGCTTGAACTGCATGACAATCCGAGCGNTGGAAATAGCGCTTAAATTCATTTTCCTGCTGATCCTGTATCCTGCTTTTTTCTCTCCTGTTTCAGCTGAAGAACAGTGCCTTAGTTGTCATACCNAAAATAGCAGGCTGTNAAGGTTNCATGATCCTGCAGAAATANGCTGCACAACCTGTCATGNCGGTAAGGNAAGTGNTAATACAAAGGNAAATGCTCATCAAAATCTGGAAGTATTTCCGGGTAGGATGCAAACAGTTGAACAATCATGCGGGCAATCCGGTTGCCATGCAGAGCTGATTCCGCTTGTTCAGAATTCCCGGATGAACACTCTGGACGGTATGCTTTCCGGAACGCGTAGGTTGTTTGGTGAAAAACCGAAAAAGCAAAGGCATCCTGATTTAAACCAGTGTTTAAGTGAAAAAGGAACAGACTCATAATTTACGTAAACTCTGCGTTTCCTGCCATTTAGGTTCCGAAAGAAAAAATCATCAGCAAAATTTGCAGGACCGTGGAGGCGGCTGTGCTGCCTGTCATTTGTAGACTCATCCGGATTCACCACATCCTGCTCTTTCCGTACGTGTTGACAATGATCGTTGTTTTGGCTGCCATATCCGTTCAGGACGTATATCATTGAATTACGTAGGATTGGCGGAAACTGAAAAATAATAATGTGTAAAAGAGTAACAAATATTTTTAAATCTTATTTATATCAGCAGCATAAACAATCTAATTAAGGATAAAGAATAATGAAAGAAACAGAAATAATTTTAATTCGCCACGGTGAGACTGATTGGAATTCACAGCAACGTATGCAGGGACATTCCAACAGTGATCTTTCTGAAGTCGGCAGGGGGCAAATTCAGGCGCTCGGTGAATTGATGAAAAATGTGTCCTTTGACCACATTTACTCCAGCGATTCTCTACGCGCCAGGCAAACTGCGGAGGCCATTACTCAGTATTCAGGACATACGCTGCAGTTTGATCAACGTATACGCGAAAAAAATCTTGGCGTTTTTGAAGGGTTAACTTCGACTGAAGCAAAGGAACGACATCCCGAAATCTATCGTCTTTTCAAAACTGCAGGCGCAAACTATGTGATCGATGAAGGGGAAAGCACACAGCAACTTCTGGAGCGTGCTTTGGAATTCATTGAAGAAATACGTCTTAGACATCCGCAGGAAAGAGTTGTGATGGTAACGCACGGCGGAGTCGTGAGGGTTTTAATGAAACATGCGCTCGGGTTGTCCATCGATGCCCCTACACGTTTTATAATAAAGAACACTGGAATATTCGGTTTAATCTGGAATGAAAATTGGTTGGTTACCCAAATGGGTGGTGTTTCCCATTTGGAAAAATAGAAGGCATACGTTTTAATCAACTATGTGCTTATCTTGCCCTACCGTTTAATTGTAAAGTCTTTACTCTTTAACCTTCAACATCTTAGTAGGTATCTTGAAAATTCTTAAAATACTTAGTGGAACTAATCAGGAACACTTGTTGTGGGAAAGCAAAGTTTCCGGATTAACAGTTCAGGTTTGGGAAAAGGATGATCGTCGAGAATTACGTTTTGGCAACCATATCATGCAGAGCGTTATTTCAAAAAATCGCCCGGATCAGTTGGTATTACCCTATTCGCGTTTCATGTTGCTGGGATTGCTTTTCTGTCCGGAACCTAAGTCAGTTCTGCATATAGGCCTTGGAGGTGGCAGCATTGTCCGCTGGATGCATCGTGAGTTTCCTGAACTTCAGCAAACTGTCATCGAAATCAATTCCACAGTTATCGAGGCGGCACACAGTTATTTTGAACTTCCGCAGGACGAACGTTTGCGTGTGTTGTGCGCGGATGCAGCGGAGATGATTCCGACTCTGACAGATAAATTTGATCTTATCATTCTGGACGCTTTCGGAGACTACGGTCCTCCGGAAGAGCTTACGCGGATAGAGTTCTTACACAAACTGCGGGATTGTCTGCATTATGACAGCTGGCTTGTGGGAAATCTGTGGACAGTGACCGGAGATTTTGAGGAAAGACGGGAGCAGTGGAAATTAACTTTTAAACAGTTACTGGAGGCCCGTGCTAATCGGAAAGGTAATGTAATACTTTACGGCAGTCAGCTTTCACAACTTCCAGAAAAAAAGCAATTTGAGGCAACTGCAAAAATTTTACAAAAACGTCACCAACTGGATTTCCGTAAAATGCTGCGTGAATTAAAAAAGGTATTTTGAAAAGTGAATCATTGAAAAGAGTGAGATTAATTGACTGTAGATGTAAAAGAATATTTGAAGGAAGGAGTCTTTTTCTGGATTTTATGAACTGTAGATGTGCTTGTAAAGTTTATAACTCCGGTAAACTCTTTTGACGTATTTTCGGGTCTCGGAGAATGGAATTTGTTCAACAAAGGCATCGATGGATTTTCTAGGCCAGCGCTTGATCCATTTGAGCATGTTGTGGGGTCCTGCGTTATAACTTCCTGCAGTATAAATTAATTCGGATTTGAATCTGTCTGCAAGACTTCCCAGATAAAGTGTACCAAGACGCGTATTCAGTTCCGGATTAAAAATTTCGGATTTTTCCTTGAGTTTAATTTTCTTTTTCCGAGCTACGAATTTTGCAGTTGCAGGCATGAGTTGCATTAAACCCATAGCTTTGCTTGAAGACAGTGCCTGTGGATCAAAGTGACTTTCCTCACGCATGATTGCTAGCGCAAAATACGGATCAATTCCGGCCTGATTTGCAAAACTCTTCAACTGGGACCAGTAAGGCCGTGGGTATGCCAGTTCCCAGAGTGGATGTTCACCAACTTCCAGAGTTACAAGGTGTGGCAGGTAATAATTAGCTATCACTCTGAGCACAGAATGATATTCTCCTCTGCGGTGAAGCAGATGGCTCACATGCCAATTGCGTGTACTGTCTTTATAACGACCCAGCCCTGCAAACAATTCTTTGAGTGCCTGCTCCGGTTCCGCAATATCAAAAAGAAATTCGGTTCTCTCCAGCAATTCTTTGGTTTTCGGACTGAGTTTCTCAGTAGGCTTTGCGTAAAATTTTGCTTTACGTGTTTTGATTACCGACAAAATACTTTCAGGAATATCTTCTGCAGAAATCAGACGCATACCGTAATAGGTATTAGGCTGTCGAAGAATCAGTTGTTTGAAACTTTTTGTGGCAAGTTCAGGATGCCCGCTTTTTTGTAATAATTTCCCCTGCCAGAACAGCAACTTGGCTTTCATTTCAGAATCATATATTCTTGTCTTGAGTCCTTTTTTAAGGTATGCCAGCGCTTTTTTGCTATTCTTTTGCTGTTGATAAGACCAGGCGAGTTCCCATGCTGACTTTGCGGCCAGGCTGTGTTTAGGAAAATGGCGGAGGAGGCGATCCCACCAAAACTGTGCTTTACGGATTTCTGAATCCAAACGATAACGGGCAGCAAATGTATCAAACAAAACCGGCAGCTGTTTTGCTTTATTATTCAGTTTTTCAAGTTTATAAATAGTACTCCGCCCAGCCGGTATATTTTTACGTTTAATGTAGGAACGTGCCGTCCAGTAGAGCTGAGATTCCTTTCCTAAAGCCCATTTTTTTTCAAGAGTTCCCTGCTGCTGAAGTTTTATGATTCGAGCATAATATTTTTCCTTGAACAGAGCTTTCATATAGGCTTCCCCAAGTTTTTTCACCACCTTTCGGCTTCTTCCCTGCCTCAGTTGCGGAAGGTGTTTAATCAGGTATTTGTTCAAGCCAAGTTTTGACAGACTGCGGACACGGCTGGAGAGCTCTGCCGGGGACATATTTTTAAGTTCATTTGCAGTCAGGTTTCTATGGGAGAGGACAGAAGTTTTTTGATCAAGCGGAAACTGCCAGCCTAAGACTTTATATTTGTGCTCAAGCTTTACGCCTTTCAGCTTTGCTCCACGCAGATAAAGTGCGTGTATTTCATAATCGGTGAGAAACCATTTGTGGTTTTTACGGGTGTCATGCAGCAGATGAAAAATTTGGCCGACTTCTTTATCAGTTCTGAATTCACTTTTAATATTTTCACGTAGTGAATCCAGGTAAAAATTTCTTTCCGAAAGTTTCAGCAGTTTCCGGATGCTGACAATTGCTTCACGGTGACGGTTTGCCTTAAGTAAAACGCGGATTTTTTGAAAAGTCCATGCATCGCTCACTACTGATTGCGGAGTTTGTTTGAGACTTTTCAGCGCTGCTTCATAATTCCCAAGTTGCAGATGACATTTAGCATTCAAAATACGTGAACGACTCCATAAACCGTTGTTAGTCCACGACTTTGGTTTTACTAAAGGTTTCAACTGGCGGATTAGTACCTTGCAGTCACCACTTTCGTAAAAATGAATGAAAGGTTTCCAGGATGATCTTTTATGAGCAGAAACAGAATTTAAGGGTAACAGCAGGGCAAAAACAAAACAGAGCATTCCAGCAAACTTGAAAGGCTTACTGAAATATTTGCTGCTTTCAAAATTGGGGAATCCCTTTAATTGCTTGAAACTCTGAAACATATCTTAATCAGTTGGTATAGTTGGTGCTTGTTAATGCTCGACAAAGTCAATACTGCTCTCAGCAAGTTAAAAAAGCAAGAGCAAATATCTTGCCTGAATGTGCCAATAGTTTTGATTTATGCAAAAAAACAAATAAATAGTGAAGTAAAGCAAATGGAGGATGAGTTTTCGGTAAAACAAAAAAAAGGAGATCAGGATGAATCTACACAGACGGTAGTGCTTCAACCCTTGATCTTGAAGCAAACTTCTCATAACACGAAAGGTACTCAGGCGCGGCCGTATGAATTTGGTGCAGAAACTTATGATGTTTACAGCAATCTCAAAAATCCGTTTATGGTCGGAATACTTGCTGCTGACGCAGATCGAATACAATTAGATCCTATCAATACTCAAAACCTTTTTCAACAAATTGAAAAAGACTCGACCTATACACTAGAGTATCCGCTTAATATTTCTGCACATCGTAAACGTAAGTTATCCTCTACTCAAGAGCTTTCTTCAACAGGAGGGAATAAAACTGCAACAGTTGGAGAAGAAAAGCTTAAAATTGCTTCTATGGAATATCTACCACGTGAAAAACTAAAAGAAGATAAACGAAAACTCGAGGTATATATTCAAAGTTTTTTCAGTCATTTTCTGAAACGTCTTGGAGAAGAACCTGGCGGGTTGCCTGTGATCATCAATGAACTAGTGCCTTTTTTTGTTGAACATCAAATCCGAATACGATTTTATGAAGCATTCCGTCAGATACACGCGGTGGAGGATTTGATCACCACCCTAGAAAAGATCAGCAGTGATAATGAATTGGAAAATTTTGAGCTTTTCTGCAGCGCTATTTTTGTCTTTTACTGTTCTCAGAGTAATGGTTAGTTTGAAGCAATAATCCGGAATTTCCATTCTTGAACCTCAAATCCGTATTTTTAATGAGGCCTTCCTTTGTTGAAGTTGAGTTAAACAATTTAAGACATAATCTGGAGCTGATCCGCAATCATACGGAGAATAGGCCCGTGATGGCAGTTGTCAAGTCAAACGCCTATGGGCATGGCTTGTTGAAGGTGGCACAGTTCTATGAAAAACTTGGTGTGAACTGTCTTGGTGTGGCTTTACTGGAAGAAGGTATTCGCTTACGCGAGTCCGGAATAAGCTTGCCGATCGTTGTTTTTGGAGGGGTGCTGCCCGGGCAGATAGCGGAATACCTGGAATGGAATTTAGAATTTTTAGTCTCATCACCTGAAGTTTTGCGAATTACCGAAACAATCTGCAAATCAGGCTCACAGCGGGCGACAGTACATCTTAAGCTGGACAGCGGAATGGGACGTGTAGGAATCAATACCGAAGATTCCGCAAGTTTTATTGAAGAAGCAGTGCGCGCGGAACACATCACTGTGAAAGGTGTTTGTTCACATTTGGCTTGCGCTGATGATCCTGAAAATCCTTTGACCTTGAAACAGGTTGAGCGGTTTTTAGCAGCAGTTTCAGTTTTTGAACGTCTTGGCGTAGAGATGCCTCTGAGGCATCTTGCAAACTCCGGAGGTGTGCTTTATTTTCCACAAACACATCTTGATTTGATACGACCAGGAATTTTGCTCTATGGAGTATATCCTGATGTGTCCAGCCCGCATGTTCTGGATGTGCGCCCAGCTCTACAGTTGAAATCCAAGGTTTCTTTTTATAAATCTATTCCGGCTGGATATTCAGTAAGTTACGGGTCAACCTGGACTTCAGAAAGAGCCTCGAATATTTCCACAGTTCCGTTGGGTTACGGTGACGGTTATCGGAGGCAACTTTCAAATTGCGGAGAGGTGCTGATAAATGGAAAACGCAGGTCAATTGCAGGCAGGGTCTGTATGGATCAGTTTATGGTTAACTGTGAAAATGAAGCAATTAAAATTGACGATGAAGTTGTGTTGATCGGTCAACATAAAGACCAGAGTATCACGGTTGAAGAAATATCTGCTTTGGCGGATACCATCCCCTACGAAATATTAACCAACCTGAATGAACGCCTTCCCCGAATTTATACCAACGAGTAACAGTATTAACTTGCTTTTTGTAGATAAACCCGCTAATTTTACTTTTCTTTTCTACATGGCGTAGAAAAATTTTATTTAAGAATGCACAGATACAATTTAAAAGTCTGTGAGAATTTTTTTAAAAGTTGCAGGGTTTACAAAAAAGGAGGGTTAGTAATGAATGCTAATTTTATAGCAACGGTTTTTGCGATATTAAATATTTTGTGGGTCTTGCCGATAGGTTATTTTACTGTAATGGACATTTTACGTAAATGATGTGACAGTTCGAGTTTAATCCTTTTTTCCCAGACACTCTATGCGCACAGTGTCATCCTCATAAGCAAGCACTTTGTACTTTCTTCCGCATCGCTCAAAAGCATGAACCTTTAGTTCTTCAGGATTTCGAGCTTTTACATAAAAAGAGGAATTTTTTGTAGTTTCACAGGCACCGCCTAGCCATATGGCAGGCAAAATCATCAAAATCCATTTATTTTTCATCAAGAATTTTCCCTCTGATTCGGTTTTATGGTGCCCATCTGTTCTGCCGGGTTAAATCAAACGCAAGCTTGTCCCAGGCCAGTAAGCGTGCCTCTAATTCGTCATAGTAAGAGTCCGGCACATGATCAACTAGTTTTCCGTACTCCATACGGGGCACCAAAGAGTGTTTGAGATAAGCANGTTCGCTGATGATTCCAAGCAGTGAACCTTCACGTACAAGTGCTTCAGATTCCTGTTTCCTCAAAAGACTTGCCCCAAGTGCGGTGTATTGTGTGTCCAAACCCATGAAATCTACTCATTTTCAACAGTACATGCGGTTTAGTTTTAAGTTGTTCTTAATTGTTAATGTTGATAAAATTACGCTGCGAATGACTGTCAACTTAGAGCCTTGAAGTGCAAAACTCAAGAATAAAGACATGTTGAGTATTTGCGGCTTTTGTTTTTTTAGCTGAACCTCTCAATTATTTAGCCTGCGCAGATTTTGATTTTCAAACAAAACATGATAAGAAAAAACTCAAAGCTATTTATTCGTAATATCATACCGTTGTTGAGTGTTTTGCTACTTGTTCTGCTATTATCTGCCTGCAATAATATTGATAAAGCGGGGCCTGCCACTGCAATTGTCAGTATTAAGTTAAATCACAGTCAGTTATCCTCGAGAATGGCCGGAGTCAGTACAAGATTTACTGCTGGTGCGGAGTTCGATGAAACATAACTGAATGAACAGTAAATTGCTGAAACTGAAATAGAAGAACCTTAGTAACCGAAGATGACGTTGAAGATGTGATCGAAGATGTTGAAGAAACGGTTGAAGATGCAGAAGAAACAGCAGCAGAAACTGAAACAGTAATCGAGATAAAAATTTCACGTTGTGNTGACGTTAACGTCATTTGTCCATAAGTGGANCGGNTACNTTATTTTTACAGAGGNATTGCCTTTTTACAGAATTATCTGAAGGTAAATTATAATGNCCGAANTTACTAAAGAATTTAATTGACTGAGCTCCATAATCCGGTTAAACTTAGGGTTTAACTTTTTTCAAACAAACCATCCACTAGATGGAAAATAACGACATGTCAGAAAATCAATTAGCAGCGAGTATTCGTAGCAACAAAGGAAAATCAGCCAATCAAAAATTGCGGCAATCGGGTAATATCCCAGCAGTTCTTTACGGGCCTAGGGGGAATATATTGCTGGAGATGGAAGAAGAATCTACCCGTCATCTTCTCGAAAAAATGACCGGTATGCACGAACTTGTACCAATCAAAGTCACGGATTCTGTCAGCGGAGATAGTTGGACAGCACAGGTTGTACTCAGGGAAGTGCAGAAGCACCCATATAAACATTCCCTTAAACATCTTGATTTTTGGGAACTTCCTGCAGCAAAGGAGCAGATTGTACGTATACCAATAGAGGTAACAGGTGAATCACCCGGTGTTANAGGCGGTGGTGTTCTNCANATGGTAGTCAGNGANATNCCNGTTTNTTGTCTNCCTNCAGATATNCCANCNTNNATTGANTTAGACNNTTCNAAANTGGAATTAGGNGATTCAATTAGNATTCNGGATATTGANTTGCCTGNAAAAGTTTCTCATAGTACTGAGGAAAATTATGCAGTCATTTCAATTGTTGGACGTGCAAAAGAAGAAGAAGAAGAAGTAGTAGAAGAAGAAATTAGTGAAGGAGAAGAAGGTGCTGAGGAAACAGCAGCAGATTCTGCAGAAGAAGAGACAGCAAACGAAGAGTAAACGCGAGTAAGTACTGAAACAAGAAAGGGCGGGCATGAAGCTTGTGGCCGGCTTGGGAAATCCGGGCAAAGAGTATGAAGGAACGCCTCACAATGTTGGTTTTCAGGCAGTTGATATATTCCTGGAGCAGTTGGGTCTCAGCGGATTTCAGCAGAAGTTTCAAAGCCAGTTCCTGCGGTCTTCATTAAAAGGAGAAGCTTGTATTTTTCTCAAGCCTCAGACTTACATGAACAAAAGTGGTCATGCGGTTGCTGAATGCGCTAATTTTTACAAAATTCCTGTTGAGAATATAGTAGTTATTTCTGATGATCTTGACTTGCNGCCAGGTAAAGCACGNTTNCGTGATGGAGGTGGGCACGGCGGACACAACGGTTTGCGCTCCATTATAGACTCATTAGGGAACACGCAGTTCCGCAGNGTCAGGATAGGCATAGGCAGGCCTTCCGGAAAACGGGACGTTGTTGGACATGTTTTGGGTCGTTGGTCCAAAGCTGAAGAAAAATTGGCTTTGAGTGCGATTGATCTCATGCTGACTGGGTTGATCAGCTTTTTGGAAACTTCAAAATTTGAGAACACTTCTTTTTCTGCTTCGGAACTGGCTTGAGTATATTCAGAAAAATTAATCAAAACGAGTAAAGTTTCCGGAAGAGAATGGCTTTAGAAGTTGGAATTGTTGGTTTGCCGAATATAGGGAAGTCCACCCTGTTTAGTGCGTTAACCAAGGTACAGGCAGAAGCGGCGAACTATCCTTTTTGTACGATTGATCCGAATATTGGNATAGTTNAANTGCGNGATCCCCGGATGAANCGTTTGACTGANTTGGTAACTCCGGACAGTATTGTNCCAGCGACTCTTCAGGTGGTTGATATCGCGGGACTAGTCAAAGGCGCCAGTCAGGGTGAGGGCTTGGGGAATAAATTTTTAAGCCATATTCGACAGGTACACGCGGTGGCGCATGTGGTGCGTTGTTTTGAAGATCCAAATGTAGTGCATGTTGATGGAAAGATTGATCCTGTCGGTGACGTAGAAGTTATTCAGACTGAATTGATTTTGTCTGATCTGGAGCAGACAGAACGTAAAATAGAACGGCTTTCACGTCAGATTAAAAGTGACCGTTCTTTGGCGGCACAAATGCCTGTTTTTGAACGTCTGAGGGATTATTTAGGTGAAGGTAAATTTGCACGCAGAATGGAAATCAGCGAAGATGACAAGGCTCTGGTTGCTGAATTAAATCTGCTGACAATGAAACCATATCTATATATTGCAAATATATCTGAAGACGGACTTAAAAATCCGGAAGTTCATCTGCAGCAACTGAATGAGTTAGCAGCGGAAGAAGGTGTGGAAGTTATTCCCATTTGCGCTCAGGTGGAGGCTGAACTGGCGGAAATGGAAGATGAGGAGTCTGAGTTGTTTATGGAAGAGCTCGGAATAGACAGTTCCGGACTTGATCGACTTACGCATTCCGGTTACAGGATGCTCGAACAGATTACCTATTTCACTGCAGGAAAACAGGAAGTACGTGCCTGGGAAATCCGAAAAGGTACTACCGCTCCGGAAGCTGCAGGAAGAATACATACTGATTTTGAGAAAGGCTTTATCCGTGCCGAAGTCTTTCATTTTGATGACATCAACAGCTTAGGTTCTGAGTCATCAGTCAAGGAAGCCGGGAAATGGCGACTTGAAGGCCGGGATTACGTGGTGCAGGATGGNGACATAATGCACTTTCGTTTTAATGTTTAGCATTTGTTTNTNAACAAATTGCTGTAAAGCAAAGGAATGTNCTTTTGCTTTTTCCTTGTTCACTCAGGTGGACTTATTGACATTTCAATAATCCGAAAGGAAGATAAATGACAGGGTATGAACTCGTTTTCATCACAACCCCGACTCTCAGTGAAGATGACCTGGCTGTTGTGTTGAAAAAATTTAAAAAAGACCTCACCGGATATGGCGGAAAACTCATTCATGAATATGTTTGGGGACGTCGAAGATTAGCTTACGAGATTGCAGGTAATGATTTTGGTGTATATCACGCCTGGTACTTTACAGGTAGTGGAAAAACCGTTGACGAATTACAGCGCCAATTTGGTTACTCCGATGATGTTTTACGTAATCAAATAGTGAAAAAAGATGATCTNGATNCAGAAGCAGCATTTTTACAAAACTTAATACCGCCTAAAGAAGAAACTGCAGAAAAAGANCCAGTTCAGGAAAAGCCTGCTGAGAATGCAACAGATGTTGCAGAAAAGGTTGAGACAAAAACTGAAGCTGAAACTGAAACTGTGCTTGAACAAAATGAGGCAGAAACTGTAGAAAAAGTTGAAACNGAATCAGAAGATAAAGCAGAAGAACTTACGGATGATGCCGGGAAAGATAAGACTGAAGCAGTTGATGCTTGATGTTCTTTGACTCACATAAAATATTCGGTACTACACAAAACTTTTAGGAAAATTAATTATGTTAAAAAAAAGAAAAAGATCACATTTACGTCGAAAACGTATACCAACAAGTATTTTACTGCGCAGCAAACGCAAAGTCTGTCCTTTTAAAGAAGCTGGAATTGACCGGATTGATTATAAGGATGTTGAGTTGCTCAAAAGTTATGTGACNGAAGGCGGAAAGATTATTCCAAGCCGCATTTCAGGAGTCTGCGCTGCGAATCAGAGGAAGTTAAAAACTGCTATTNGACGTGCTCGNAACTTGGCACTGCTCTCTCCTCAGAAGGGTTATGTGCCTCAACTGGTTAGTGTCGATCGAAGATTTTCAGGACGCACAAATACTAATCGAGCTTAAATCTTGAATTCGTAAAATAAAGTACGAATTACGAAACAGCTACATACAAAATAAGGAAATACCGTGAAGTTAATACTAACTGAAGATGTTCCTAATTTAGGGGCTTTGGGTGACACAATTGAGGTAAAGGCCGGCTATGGTCGAAATTACCTGCTGCCGCAGGGGATGGCACTTCTGGCAACAGGTAAAGCCTCTAAAGAATTACGTCATCGTCTGCAATATCTTGAAAAGCTGCGTGAAGGAAAAATTGCAATTGCCAATGAACAGGTAGAAAAACTCAATGCTCTTAAATTTGAAATCGTGCGTAAAGCCGGTCTTGGAGGCAAATTATTTGGTTCGGTTACAAACCGTGATCTGGTGGAATTGCTCAAAGAAAATGGTTTTGAACTTGAAAGACGTGCGATTCTGCTGAATACACCCATTCGTAATGTAGGCACACATGAATTCTCTGTACGTGTACATACGGAAGTTACTGTAACATTACAAATCAAGGTAATTGGTGACACTGTCGAAGAACCTGCTGTTGAAAAGCCAAAAGAAGTTGCTGCTGATGCAACAGTTATAGACTCTGAAGAACTCGAAAAACTCGAAGAACTCGAAGCAAACAAAGATCCCGAGGAAATCGAGTAGGATTAATACTCCATCTCTTAAGGCTAAAGGCTCCGGAAAATATTCCGGCCTTTTGCCTTTTTTTTTTTGAGATGATTGTTCTATCCTGCTTCTTGTCTCCTAATCCTTGATTCCCTTCTCCATATCTGGAGTTTCAATGCTGTCTTCCGAAAAAAAAATCCAAAATTCAAATGTTTCTGGTCGGACATCGAGAACTCGCCAGCAAACTGCTGATCTTGATGAATTGCTGCCTCACGATAAGATGGCAGAGCAGGCTGTGTTGGGAGCAATTATTATCCAGAATTCGGTACTTCTGCAGATTCTGGACATCCTCACTTCAGACGATTTTTTTTCTCCGGCGCATCAACTCATTTTTACCGCCATGCAGGAAATGGTATCGCAGGAACCTCCTGTTCCGATTGATGAACTGACCCTTCTGAGCCGTTTGGAATCAAGACAGCAACTCGAACAAACAGGCGGGGTTGATTATTTGAATGAGTTGTCACAGAAAACACCTGTTGCCGAAAATGCTGAGTTTTACGCACAAATTGTCAGAGAAAAAGGTCAACTCCGTGACATTATCCTCACGGCCCATGAAGTAGCAAAACATGGTCAGGAAGGTTCTGCTGACAATATATCTGATTTCATTGCGTCAGCGACCGAACGTTTACAATCAATTGATGCTCGTACCCGTCTTAAAAGTTATTCTTATCTCAAAGAAATTCTTGCTACTAACTTTGAAGAGTTAGAGAAAATTTCTGAATCACCTGAAAATGTAACCGGAGTTCCAACCGGTTTTACTGAATTGGACGAATTGACACGTGGTTTACAAAAGGGGGATTTAATCATTCTTGCCGGCAGGCCTTCAATGGGAAAAACCGCACTAGCGGTGAATATGGCTCTTTATGCTTCAGGTCATGCTAAAATTCCGTCACTGATCTTCAGCCTTGAAATGCCCAAGGAACACATTGCCATGCGGCTGATATGCAGCGAAGCAAAAGTAAATAACAGAAAATTACTTGTCGGTGACCTCGAACAGGAGGATTGGGACAAACTGATGGAAGGTACCACCAGGATGATGGAAGCTCCGCTGTTGGTAGATGACCGTTCAGGTATTAATCCTAATTACGTCAGACAGGTGATCCGTCAGGCCAAAAAGGAATTTCCTGAACTTGGACTTGTGGTAATTGATTATGTGCAACTAATGCAGGGTAACATGCGGAATCCTTCACGTGAGCAGGAAATATCTGAAATATCACGATCATTGAAAGGAATTGCCAAAGAATTTTCTCTGCCGTTGGTTGTTCTATCTCAGTTGAACCGTGGACTTGAAAGGCGTACTGAAAAACGGCCTATGATGTCTGATTTGCGGGAATCAGGTGCACTGGAACAGGATGCGGATTTGATAGTCTTTATCTACCGGGATGAGGTTTATAATCCTGATACCGAGGACAAGGGCATTGCCGAAATAAGCATTGCAAAACATCGAAACGGTGAAATAGGGATGAAACGTCTTGCTTTTATCGGACAGTATACGAAATTTGCCAATTTAGCTCTTGGTACAGGTAGTTAGGGAATAATTGTTTTTGACATGAGAAGAGCAACTGAAATTCAATTTTTTCAGTACTTTCGAGTTGTTCTGCACCAGCATCATGTTTAGACTGGTTTTCAACATAAAAGTCAGTGACGAAATTAAAATTGAGATATTTGATCTTCAGACACAAGTTAACCTGAAAAATATTTACTGATGCAAAACATAGAAGAATTGCAGGAATATCTTGTCAGTTTAACGAATGGGTCAAATCTGTCAGGTCAAACAGTTGCTGCTGCTCCAGGGGGCTTGCCGACACCGTGTTTTCCGGATGTAATCGAGAATATCTTAAAGGTTGTAACTGAAGGTGAATGGGACGAACTGACTGACCGTGCGCGGAATTACCTGAAGTGGATTTCAGTAAAAGCGGAATCCATTGATGCTCTTGCTCCACGAAAATTACAGACAACTACACGGGGTTTTGAGTTACTGGCTATCGACAGAGATGCAAATAGTTTTGGTGAAATAGTAGATCGTTCACAAGAATTATCAATCCCGTCGGTACTTGTACGTTTTGCTTCATTGATTGCTACTTTTTTGACTGTCCGTCTGTTGAGACAACACATGGAACGTGATCAGGAAAGTATGCCTTCGTTGACATTTTCGCAAAACGTTGACTCATTTTATCTGAATTATCCCCGGACATTAAAGACACTGCTGGAGTTGTTTCCGGAATATCAGGAGATGTTTTATTTTGAAATAAATGAAGAAGTCACCGAAGATTATTTAACAACGATCCGCGAGTTGGCGGAAGATTTGGGAATTCGGCTTGCTCTTGATGATACCAATAAAATGAATGTGAATGTCCATCATCAATTGCTGGACCTTGCAGACTGGATCAAGATTGACTTTCAAGCAACAGCCTACCTGGAAGAACAGTTGTTGGCGGGAGAAGGTGAAAATATTCTTCTACATTTTGAAGAATATGCTCATGGTGCACGATCACCGGTGATTGTGTTTGAAGGACTTCAGGAAACTTCGCCTTTAAAAGCGTTTTTTGAAGAACGCTGGAAACTGATCAATACAGTACTTTACTATCAAAGCAGGGAGCGCTCACCGGCTCCTCCCTGGAACAAATATTTTGGTTTAATTCAGGACTATCATGAAGACAAATATGGTCTCTTTTTTAAAGGCTTGATCAATGAACGCTAAGTATTTTTCAAGTCTTAATTTACGTATGGTTACCCTGTTATTTCTTGTAAGTTCAGGAACATTTTTTACTGCTGCATGTAGTTCTACAGATTTACCGACAGAATCAAGTACCGTACCTTCAAGTGTTTCCGGAACAGTCTTTGAGGTAGTGGTGGAATATGATGCGGGAGAAAATCCGCTTGGCATCACTTTTGGTGATTTTAATGGAGACAACAAACAAGATATCGTTGTGACAAGTCCCAGGAAGCAGGACGGAATATCAACTACTGCAGACGGCAGTATGACCCTCTTTCTTAATAATTCTTCATCTATAAGTAGTTTCCCATATACATCCAGCACTATTACTCCTGCTACCGCGGAGTGGCGGCAGGATGTGATTTCAGCAGATTTCACCGGAGATAACATAACTGACCTGGTGGTCACACAAACTGATCAGGACCAAATTAAATTATTAAGCAACGACGGTAGCGCGACTTTTACTGATAACGGCAGTTTAACTGTAGGTGATGTACCACTCAAGCTGCTTTCCGGAGACTGGAATAGTGATAATCAAACAGATTTGGCTGTGGTAAATCGTGATAACAGCAGCATTTCTATTCTACAAAACAGCAGTGGAGTATTTGCTATTTCACAGACTTTATCTGTCAGTGCACATCCGATACAGATTGCCAGCGCGGATTGGGATGGAGATAATGATACTGATCTCGCAGTTTTGTCAAGGGACAGTACTTTGGTTCAAATCTGGTTAAACAGCGGAAGCGGAACTTTCAGTGCTCAATCTACGACATATACAGTCGGCAGTTTACCGATTGACATGATTTCCGGAGACTGGAACTGTGATGCAAAACAAGACCTCGCGGTCAGCAATTACGGAGACAGTACTCTTTCGCTGATTTACGGAAATGGTACTGGTGATTTTGATTCACCACTTACTATCAGTTCCAGAAGTGGACCTAGGACACTGGCTGCCGCGGATTTTGATAATGACAGTAAAATGGATTTTGTGGCAGGACACAATTTTCTTGTCAGTACGTCCGGAGTCTCTCTCCTGACAGGTGACTTTTCACTGACTCTCAGTGACAACACCTCCTCTACTGGTTATGCAAGCCCTGTTTCATTTGCCGTAAGCCTCGCGACAGACGGTGCCGCACCTGCGGATCTGGCAATTTCAGACGTTGATAATGATTCCAAGCTGGACCTTTTGATTACTCTACCGGTCAGTAAAAAAATAGCACTGCTTTCCGGAAAACAATATTCCGGTAATCTCTCCTGCCCCTGATTTTCATATTCAGATTGACTGGTGATGCTAACAGAGCTACACTCTTAACTCTGCATCTCTGGAATTTGCTCAACTATATGATGCTCTTTTAAACTGATTTTGTTGCTCATTTTTCGGGATAATAAAATAAGTCAGCAGAGGACAAATTACGAAGCACCTTGCTTTGATAATCATTTAATTGAAGCATTATAAAAACACACATTCACTAAAAGACAATATGCTGATTGTAGGAACATGGGGAGCCTTGTTGCTTTACATCATCAGTTGGATTTCAGGGCTTTTTCCTTCGCCTTTTGATGAGTCTTTCGGCTCAAGGCTTCAGGCACGGACGGAGCTTACAGGAATGCGTCTGGGCTGGATCATTCATACTGTTGCTTTACTTGGATTATTATGGACTAAATCAGTCTGGCCCACAACTTTTGTAAGTGATATCCTGAGCGTTGCTGCATGGGCCAGTATGGTGGGAGTACAGGCCTTTCCAGAACGGCTGCCAAGTTTGGTCAACACATCAATAGTCCGACTTTTTGCGATTCTGCTGCTGGGCTTATCCCTTATTATCTTTCAGAATCAAGTCTCGACAAGTGGAATTGTATCAGCTCAAACCTGGCTTTATCAGCTTTTACTTGGAACACACATAATCATTCTTTTAGCAGGTTATGTTATGCTGGGAGTAGCCTGTGTGGCCAGTATCATCTTTCTTTATCAGGAGCACCATCTTAAAACAAAACTGGTAACCTCGATGATGATCCGCTTTCCAGCTCTTGGTACACTGGATCGTCTCAGTTGGCAGGGAACACTTTGGGGTTTTCTAGCTTTGAGTATTGGTATCATGCTGGGAATATTAATAAATAAAGATGATCAATCTTTACTGGCAAACTTGAGATTTGGGGCGTCAATCAGTGCCTGGTGTGTTTTTGCGATGATTTTGCTGCTGCGTCAGCTGCAGGCTCTTCGTTCCAGCTGGAAAGCAATTTGGCCGATTGTCGGATTTATCCTGGCCATGATGTCATTAATCGTGGAAATATTACGCTTGAATCTTCAAGAGTGATCATAAATTCAGTTATTCATCTTCTCAGTAAAAGAACGTTAAGGCAGAAAACAGGAATCCGTAAATAATGAAACAGGCAGCTTACGAACAAAATCTTTTGGACAGTGAGAATAATTTGGAACGGATTCAAAATGCAGTTAAAAAAAATTTAGGTGTTTCACTTCCTTTCTTAGTAGATATTGCTCACCATATAATAACTCCTCATAACAATTCAACCAGATCCCTGTTGTTGCTGCAAAGCGCAAGTCTCTTTAAAAAGCCTGATGATGATGTGATAGATATAGGTAGCACTTTAGAATTTTTACACACTGCATCTGCCTTGCACCGTCACATCAAAGAGCCTGAAAACGCCAGACGTCACCAGCAGCATGTTCAAAAACTATGGGGTTCAGAGGCAAGTGTTTTGCTGGGTGATTATCTGCTTTCCATCTCATTTCAAATCTTAACACGTGTTGGAAATTTGGACGTGCTGGAATGTGTTTCTCTAGCCACACAAAACATTTCACGCGGGCAAGTGCTTGAAATTTCGGAACCTACTCTTACTGCGACGCCAAAACACTGGCAGAATGTAACGCGTGACAAAATTGCTGGGCTATTTGGCGCAGGTGCTAAAAGCGCGGCTTACTGGGCAAATGCTTCTCAAGCAACAGCTTCTACCTTGTTCGCTTTTGGTGAATATGTGGGCATGGCTGCACAACTTAAAGCTGAACTGGATGTTATTGATGATGAAAAGCGTTTTCAACGGACATTGAAAAATCAGGAATTGTGGGCGCCTCTCTGCTTTTTACTGCACGAATGTTTAACGGAAAGTGAACTCAGTGAAATGTCGGAAAAACTGCAGGAAGATTTTGATCTGGAGGAAATGACCAGAGTGCTCAGGGTGTTGTTCAATAAACATAATCTGCAAGAAAAACTGGAAGCTGAAGCAATGCGGGAGTTGGAAAAAGCAACAGAATGTCTGAGTCAACTAGAGATGGATTCAGCTCCTCTTCAACCTTTAACTTCATACTCAATGCTTTGATATGCCCGATTCACTGAAAATTAAAATTGATTCTGCAGTTGCGGAAATTGAATTAAACCGTCCTGACAAAGCAAATGCGATGGATGAGGAATTATGGTTTGCCCTCGGAGACTGTTTCCGTGAATTAGACGAAAATGAAGCTGTTCGGGTGTGCATTCTGAGAGGTGCGGGGAGTCATTTTACTGCAGGAATTGATCTAAAATTCTTACAGTCAGTGGGTCAGGAAGTTGAGCATTTTGACTGTGAAGGACGGAAACGGGAATATTTACGGCGTAAAATAATAAAACTGCAGTCCGCATTTACACAAATTGAAGAGTGTCGTAAGCCTGTATTAGCTGCAATTCATGGAGGATGCATAGGCGCAGGAGTTGATTTGGTAAGTGCCTGCGATATGCGATACTCAACAAGTGATGCTGTCTTCCAGATAAAAGAAATTGATCTTGGACTAACTGCGGATGTCGGGACTTTGCAGCGCCTTCCCAAGTTGATTCCCCTAGGCATTGTACGCGAATTAGCCTACACTGGCCGTAAATTTTCCGGAGAGGAAGCACGTGAATTTGGTTTGGTCAACAGTTGTTATGCAGATCAGGAATCGATGATTACTGCAGTCCGGGAGATTGCTGAGCAAATCGCGGACAAAGCACCTTTAGCTATGCGCGGAGTTAAGGAAATGCTTTTGCACTCGCGCGATAATTCAGTTGCAGATGGACTTAATTATGTAGCAACCTGGAACTCCGCCATGCTGCTTTCTGCTGATCTGGAGGAGTCTGTAATGGCGATGCTGCAAAACCGTTCTGCGGAATATAAGGATTGATGATTTCACAGTTCCTTCCGCCTGTTGCGTACAATTATATAATTTACCGCAAATGCTTTTTCAAGCGTAAAGCTCACGAAATTTCGTAATTATCTGTTAATAAAGTTTTAAATGATCCCCCGCCTCCGTCATTCCGAAAGTATTCCCGAAATTGTGCAAAGTTTTCTGGCAGAACTGCGTCAAAGTAGTTTCTCCGGAGACATCCAGCATGATTACGGAACACGACTGATAAGCTCAACTGACAACAGCATTTATCAGGTACTTCCACAGGCAGTTGTTTTTCCGAAAAACTCAAGTGACATTCAGGTGGTACTGGAGTTGACAGCTCAGCAGAAATTTCATCAAAGCATAAAAATCACTGCGCGCGGTGGCGGTACGGGCACCAACGGACAGTCACTTACTGAAGGCATCGTGCTCGACTGCTCACGTTACATGAACCGTATTCTCGAAACGAATATTAAGCAGGGCTGGGTACGCGTAGAACCGGGGGTGGTACTGGACCAGTTAAACGAACATCTCACGCCGCAGGAGGTTTTTTTTGCACCCGATCTGTCACCGAGCAATAGAGCTACTTTGGGTGGAATGGTAAATACCGATGCCTGCGGAAAAGGTTCACGCATTTACGGACGTACCAGCGACCATGTTTTAGAGTTGTCATGTGTGCTCTCGAATGGTGAAACTTTTGAATCCGTGCCTCTTGATGAAGATAAACTAAGTGCATACAAACAAAAATCCGGAATTGCGGGTGAGGTGTTTAAAGTTGTTGATCAGATTGTTCTGGAAAAAGCAGATTTGATTGAAGAAGTTTTTCCTAAAATGAGCCGTTTCATGACTGGTTACAATTTGGCGAAAGTTTACGGAAATTCGGAAAAAAACTTTAACTTAAACTATTTGCTTTCCGGCTCTGAAGGTACATTAGCAGTTGTGAGTGAGCTTAAACTAAGGTTGACGGCTTTGCCTAAATACAAACGACTCTTAGTTCTAAAATACGAACATTTTGATGACGCGCTTCGGGATGCACAAATTTTGGTTGAGAATGATCCGGTTGCGATTGAGACGATTGATGAAAAAATTCTCAGTCTCGCAAAAGAAGATGAAATATATTTAAAAATAAAAGATTTCATTGCAGACGAAAAACTGAAGTCCGGAAAAAAGATACGTCCGACTCGTACCATCAGTCTGCTTGAATTTTGCGGAAACAATAAAACTAAACTGGAAAAGCAGGTTTCCGCATTATGCAAAATCATTGATGCGAGGAAAAACAAATCTGGAGAGGCAACTGGTTACTACAGGACTGCTGATCCACAGGAAATAAAAGATTTGTGGAGTTTAAGAAAAAAAGGCGTTGGGCTTTTAGGCAATTCCAAAGGTGAGCGCAAACCCTTGCCTTTTGTAGAAGACACGGCTGTTCCTCCGGAAAATCTGGCTGCCTACATTCGTGAGTTCCGCAAACTGCTTGAGTCATATGGTTTGCAGTACGCGATGTTCGGACATGTTGATGTGGGATGTTTGCATGTGCGTCCTGCGTTGAATTTGAAAAATCCTCAAGAGGAAGGTTGGATCCGGGAACTTTCAGATCAAGTAGTCGCGCTGGTGAAAAAATACTGTGGTGTGATGTGGAGTGAACATGGCCGTGGTTACCGTAGTGAATACACAGCAGAATTTTTTGGAGAAGAACTGCATCATGATTTACGTCGCATCAAAGAAGCGTTTGATCCGGAAAATCGCCTCAATCCCGGAAAAATTGTCACCCCGCTTTCTCAGGCTGCAGACAAAGTGGTGTCTTTGGAGGGACCTTTACGGGGACATCAAGACCGGCAGATTGCTCCGGAATTGCAGAAGGAATATGAAACTGCGGTTAACTGTAACGGTAACGGTGCGTGTTTCGATTATTCATCTAAAAATGTGATGTGTCCGTCTTCCCGGATTACACGTGACCGTGTTCATTCTCCGAAAGGCAGGGCCGGAATGATGCGGGAATGGCTCCGGATGCTTTCACTTAATCCTGAAAGAGAAACTTCCGTATCGAATAATTCAAGTGGGAATAAAAGTGTCCTGACGCAGAAGAATTCTGTTGCTGATAATTTTTTCAATAGTGCTTACAGCAAAATAAAAAATACCCTGCGTAAAAAACAGGGTGAGTACGATTTTTCACATGAGGTTTATGAATCAATGGCCGGATGTTTGGTTTGCAAAGCTTGTGTAACGCAATGTCCGGTACACGTAAATGTTCCGGAATTCCGCTCAAAATTTCTAAATCTTTATCATACTAGATATTTACGTCCACTCAAAGATTATCTGGTTGGCTCAACTGAAACAGTCGGACGTTTATTCTCAAACATACCGCGTCCCGTAAACGCGATTTTAAATTGGCCGATGAACCGTAATTTGCTGAAGTATAAAATTGGTTTAAGAGATTTTCCATTATACAGTCCTGAATCTGTCAGGCAGCGTCTGCTGGATTCAAATGCAATTGAATTCGATCTGGACAAGTTGAGCTCGCTTTCTCAGGAAGAATTAGAACGGAGTGTTATCTTAGTTCAGGATGCGTTCACTTCGTTTTATGAATCTCAGCTTGTGCTGGAATTTTATGAGTTGCTGCGAAAATTGAATTACTCTGTTTATGTAGCGCCTTTTCATCCAAACGGTAAACCACTGCATGTAAAAGGTTTTTTAGCTCAATTCCATAAAGTTGCAGAAAAAAACGCCAAGTGGCTGTCACACATTGCACGTTGCGGAATTCCCATGGTTGGACTTGATCCCAGCGTAGTTTTGACTTATCGTGATGAATATTTGAAAATTTTTGGCGAAAATGAGTTGCCGTTTAAGGTCCTGCTGCCGCAGGAATTTCTAGTCAGGAATTCAGAAAAATATATTAAATATGCGCTTGATGTAACTGATAAATTACAGGATTATCAATTGTTGGGGCACTGTACTGAAAAAACCGATGCCCAACTTTCTCAGGAGCAATGGAAGGAAGTGTTCGAGAAATTTGGATTATCACTGAACCTGATACCTGCAGGCTGTTGCGGAATGGCAGGCACTTATGGACATGAAACAGCACATTATGAAGAATCTCGCGGGATCTATGATTTAAGCTGGAGCGAAAATATTCCGCAGGATCCTTTTCTGCGTCAAAACATATTGACCACCGGTTTTTCCTGCCGTAGTCAGATTAAGCGTTTTGAAGGTTTTCGTCCGCTGCATCCGCTGCAGGTTTTGTTAAGAGAAATAAAATCAGATAGTTGAACTGTACAATTAAGCTGCTACCTGTACATTACTCTGAGTAAAGATGGAAGAAATTAATTTTGAAGATTTTCAGCAGGTTAAAATCCTGACCGGAACAATTGTTGAGGCGAGCCTTAATCCGAAGGCACGTAAGCCGGCTTATTTGTTACGCATAGATTTTGGTCAGCACGGGATAAAAACCAGTTCAGCGCAAATAACAGAAAATTATCAGCCGGAAAATTTAACGGGTCTACAAATTTCGGCAGTCATAAATTTTCCCGTTAAACGCATTGGCGGAGTTAAATCGGAGGTGCTGATACTGGGAGCCTATTCAGAAGATAAAGGGGTAGTGCTGCTGACTCCAACGGAATCTGTAGAGGACGGTTCGTTAGTCGGTTGAGTTAATTCCATCTTCACTTCTGAGTCGTTCTGAATTGTACTGATTAATATATCTTTGGCTTTCCAAAGCTCAGTTAAACACTTCCTGATTGCTAATGATCCTCCTTTGCCCCTAATTGTGTCCAATGACGGTACGGGACCTTCTCCAAGTTTCAGGGCTTCTATACGTACCACTATCCGCGGAACCCTACCCTGCACCAAGTCGTTCAAATTTGGAGAAGAGTGGCCAGGATAAACCAGAGTGACGTTGAGTATTGCCGTCAGTTCGTTACCTAAACTGCTCAAAACAGTGTGTATTCCACCAGCACGCGGTTTCAGTAAATGTTTGAAAGATGACTTAGTTTTAGCATGTTTTGCTTTTGTGAAACGTGTACCTTCCGGATAGTTCAAAATTGTAACGGGATGTCCTAGTAATTTCTCACAGGACTGCTTTGCTGTATCCAAGTCTTTACCGCGTAGTTCAGGGAATTTATTCAGGGTCTCTTTTGAATAACGTCTCATCGTTGGATATTCAAGCGCCCAGAGAGCTTGTCCCAAAAAAGGAACCCAGACCAATTCCTGTTTAATAAAGAAACGCAAAAATGGAATCTGTTTGAAAAACATACCTTGCGCGACCGGAATATCAAGTAGCGACAAATGATTGCTGATGACCAGATATGTTCCATCCGGACTTAAATCTTCTAACCCTTCTATGTCCCACTCAATATGGAAAAAGATTTTTAGTAGAAAATTATTTGTGATGATGAAACCGCCTGCGATCCAATATGAAATACGTCCCCAAAGATTACGCCAGGCGTCAACCGGAATCACGAATTTTATGGGAGCGCACAGGCTGACCAGACTACCGTGGAAAGCAGTGTTAAGGATCATTAATAAGATAAAAACTGGAATCCGGATCAATTTTACCATATGAGAAATAAACTGTTTGCCAAATTATTTTAATGCGTGTTTGCAGAAACTCAGTAATTCAATGCTGTGAAACACCGCTTGATGATGACAGAAAGTGTTGAATATTTCAAGTTGTTGAAATGAAATTGAAGCAGTGTGAGCTACTTGTTTTTGCTGACAAAGCGTTGGATATCACCGATTCCCATCGGAGGAAATAACCAGTAGTCCGGAAGATAACCTGAAGGTGAAACCGGCTTTGCCTGATGATTGAGGTGCAGACGATGACTGAATGAAAGCATGATTCGTGAATGCTTCAACTGGAAAATTGGGCCGGACATGTTTTTGGGAAATGGACCGGTATTTGCCCCAATCAGAACACCCTGCGGAATCTGTTTTGTTAGCGCCGCTAGAAATTGACAACCGTTTCCGCAATGCTGGTTGGTCAGCACAATCAGGCGTGTATTCCACTTTGGAGAATTTTTGTTACCGTTGAAAATGAACTTGGTCTCGACCCATTTTTCAGCAATTCCTTTTTCTCTTAAATGTTCTATAAGAGCCTCTAACTGCTGTCGTTTTTGTTCAAGTTGGTCTTGACCTATCAGTAAACGTATCGATGACTGATGCAGGTTCCACTGTACTCTGTTCAGCAGTCCTTTTAAGATTGGAAGAGTCTGGCGTTCCTGAACGATCACGTTTTTCCAATGGTTGCGCGTAAACAGCTTCAACCATTTTTCTATAAATGCAAAGCTCCCGTTTTTGTTACCTCGTACGTCAAGAATAAGCGTAGAGGTTTTTCTTAATTTCAGGGCCAGTTTTTGAAACTGTTTGACAGCTCTTTCTTCACTTCTTCCATCCCTGTACCAGCGTATATAAGGGGTCCGTCCACTTTTGTATTCATAAACAGGTGTATTCGCTTGATTTAATTCTGCTTGCGGAATAAGCAGCGGCAGCAGGATATTTTGTTTTTCACCTGAATCATTTTCAAATTTACAATTAAGCGGTTCAAGCTGATGATTCGCCTGTTGCCCCATCATAAAAAGAGCTTCAGACTGTCTCTCCGGTAGAATAGGAAAAAAGACCTCCTGCTGGGTAGTACAGCCGATATACCAGTGATTTACTATCTTATCAGCAAAATTCAAGGTTGGTAAAACTCTGAAACGTTCATTATCCTGAGCCAGTCGTATAGCGGAATAAAACGCGACTTTTGGTTCAACACGCTGAACATAATGTCGTTTTTTTAAAAAAAGGTCAGTCCGCAAATTACCGTCTTCAGTGAACTCTAAAGCTTTTATCAGTTGTTTTTGAAAATGGTGTGTCAGTGTTGGATTTTTGTTTGTTGCTAAATGATCAGCTAATCTTTGAAAGGCGGCTTTCCATTTCACTCCGGATTCCTCAAGGATTGGATAGCGCACATAGTTCTCACGCAGCATGCTTTCTGCCTGTAAAATGTCTGCACGCATTTGAATTTTTGAAAGAAACAAGGGACCGTTTCCGGAAAAGTCGAGGGCCGGAATTGTCTCTGCACCCGGAGAAATTACAACAAAGCTGAATATAAAAAGGGCGCTAATGCAAAATGTTTTCGCAAATAATTGAAATTCTGATAAACGCAATTCCTCACGATTTTTATTAAACTGCTTAAATGCCTTAACGTATTTCATTTTGCTCAATTTTCATGTAATCACTAAACAAGTTCATCCATTCTGTAAAATCCAGGGTTTCCGGTCGTCGCAGGCCAAAATATTTACGTAGAGAATCGCCGTGATTTTGAAACCATTCCGGAAAATGCTGGCGGATTCCGTTCATCAGGGTTTTTCTGCGCTGTTGAAACAACAACTGACTCCACTTGAGAAAACGGTTTTCATTTTCAGAGGTGAGTCCGGAATCACGTGGTAAAAGCCGGATTACTGCAGAATCAACTTTCGGTACAGGTTTAAAAGATTCCGGTGGTATCTTTTTGATAATTGCACTTTCAAATCCTAATGCTCCAACGAGGGACAAAGGTCCATAAACTTTTCCGGATGCAGGTGTTGCACAAATCCTTTCTGCGACTTCCAATTGAACCATGAGTGTTAAAGATCGCCACGCATTACGGACAGGCAACATTCTCAGGATCAGCGGAGTTGCAATATTGTATGGTAAATTTGCGACCACTTTTGCAGGTGCAGGAATTAATCCAGCCAATGCTTCCGGACTCAGTTCCATGGCATCCATTTCCAGCAGAGTGAATCTTTTTTCATTTTCGAAACGTTTTCTTAATTTTCCACACAATTCCGGATCTATTTCTACAGCAGTAACGTCTGCGTTGTGCTCCAGTAAAGCAGTGGTTAACATTCCGAGACCTGGACCAATTTCCAGAATAGAGTCACCATTCTTAACATCTGCAGCCTGAACTATTGAATCAACCACTTCCTGCTGGATGAGAAAATTTTGACCCCACTTTTTTTTTGCCATTATTTCTTTATGTTGAATGAACTGAGATTAAACCAGAAAAATATGAGGATTTAATGAAATTAGCTAATTTTTTTTTCATTTAATTGCTTTTCAGTGAAAGCATGGCTGTATTTTAAAAGAGTGGTCTGATAAAAGCAAATATCTGTTTTGTTATCAGATTACTTTTATAAAATAATGTTTGACTTGCTGATCAATTTGAAATAGTCTCAGATGCAGTATCAAAAATACAACATCATATTAATCTCCGATTCGCTGAAGCCTAAGGTCGTATCCATGGTTTGGCGAACGATAGGGCTGATTGGGAAACTGGTCTGCCTCCCGGTTTTGGAAAGGAGAACCTCCATGATTGACCTGCATGGTCGCAATATCAATAAACTCCGTATTTCTCTGACAGAGGTCTGCAATATGGCCTGCACTTACTGTGTTACCAGTTTGAGTGATCATAAGCGTGTGCCTGATGAATTAAAAGCGGAACAGATGTTGAGTTTAGTCCGGATGCTGAAAGAGCATGCCGGAATCGAAAAAGTACGTCTCACCGGTGGTGAACCTTTACTCTACCCAAACCTGATTCCGATTGTTTCCGGAATTCGTGAAATGGGAATCAACAGTATCGGTATGACAACAAACGGCCAACTACTCGCCAGAAAAGCAGAAGCTCTCGTTGATGCAGGACTCAAAAATGTTAATTTGAGCCTCGATTCCCTTGATCCTGAAAATTTCAAAAGGATGGGTCGTGTTGGAAAACTACATAAAACTCTTGAAGGTATTGAGGCGTGTCTGAAATATGGGCTGAGTGTCAAAGTCAACATGGTGGTAATCAAGGGTGAGAACGATGATGAAATCGTTAAAATGCTTGAATACTGCGTAGCACATGGAGTAGAGGTCCGTTATCTTGAATTGATGGCCATGGGACCTCTCCACAATAATGATGATTATAAACTGGTGAGTATGGAGGAAATGCTGGAGCGAATTTCGGCCAAGTATGATTTACAGCCGGTTTCAGTGGAAACCGACTCAACTTCGCTGAGATACTGGGTCCCAGGCGGTTATTTTGGAATAATTCCGAATAACAGCGCTCCTTTCTGCTCTACCTGTTCACGTTTACGATTAACTTCCAATGGGCAGTTAATCGGTTGCTTAAGCAACCCTAAACCGATCTCTGTCCGGCATTTGTTGGAGCAAGCTGATCCCGCAGATGCTCTGCAAAAACTTGTGAAAAGATCCGTATCTTACAAGCAAGATGTAGTATTCACCGGCTCTTCTCTCGTCATGTCACGTGTAGGCGGTTAGTCCCCTTTATTCTGAGTGGAGTAACACTTGCATTTTTTTCCTGCTTCCTGTAAAAAATCGGTAATACTTTAGAGCAAAACTGATGCTGCACCTAGTAAAGTTTTGATCCACTTTTCCTCGGAGGCTATCCCTATGCGTGCATTTTTTCTACAAATCACTGTTGTTATTCTCGTAGTAAATGTTGTTTCCTTTTTTTATCTTCCAGAAATTCTCTGGTCAATGGTAATTTTTGGACCGCTTATTTTGCTTGGACTGCATGATATAACGCAAAAGTCACACTCTATCCTGAGAAATTTTCCGGTGTTGGGACATATGCGTTTTCTGCTTGAGGAAATTCGTCCGGAGATCTACCAGTATTTTGTTGAATCAGATACAAGCGGACGACCTTTCAGTCGGGAACAGCGTACAGTTGTCTATTCACGAGCAAAAAATACACGTGACACGATTCCTTTTGGTACTGTAGAAGATGTATATGAAACCGGTTACGAATGGGTCAACCACTCACTCAGTCCCAAAAAAATGGGACATGCGGATGTGAGAGTTAAGATTGGAGGTCCAGAGTGTAAACAGCCCTATTCGGCTAGTATTCTCAATATCTCCGCTATGAGTTTCGGTGCGTTGAGTAAAAACGCGGTGATAGCGCTCAATCAAGGTGCCAAAATGGGAGGTTTTTCCCATAACACAGGAGAAGGAGGAGTAAGCCCCTATCACCTTCAGGGAGGTGATTTAGTCTGGCAAGTGGGAACAGGATATTTTGGTTGCCGTGATAAAGATGGTAAATTTAGTCCTGATTCTTTTAGTGATCATTCGGGAAGAGAACAAATAAAGATGATTGAAATAAAACTCTCTCAAGGCGCCAAACCAGGACACGGAGGAATACTGCCTGCCGCTAAACTGACTGCGGAAATAGCTAAAATACGTGACGTGCCGATGGGGCATGATGTGGACTCTCCACCAGGACATACAGCTTTTTCTAATCCTCTTGAACTATTGGAATTCATAGCTCAACTTCGTGAATTATCCGGAGGAAAGCCGGTCGGTTTTAAGTTGTGTGTTGGAAAACGCAGGGAATTCATCGCGATTTGTAAAGCCATGCACGAAACCGGAATTGCTCCGGATTTTATCACTGTAGACGGTGGAGAAGGCGGAACTGGTGCAGCACCGATGGAATTTTCAAATCATATCGGAACTCCACTGGTTGAGGGTTTGATTTTCGTGCATAACGTTTTGGTTGGATACGATTTACGGAAAAAGGTAAAGGTTATCAGCAGTGGTAAAATGACATCCGGATTCGGACTGGTAAAGCGGCTTGCCTTAGGGGCAGATCTTTGTAACTCGGCAAGGGCAATGATGATGTCGTTGGGTTGCATTCAGGCACGTAAATGTAACTCAAATGACTGTCCGGTTGGAGTGACGACACAAGATCCCAGCTTATTTGGAGGGCTTGTTCCTGAAGATAAAAGCATGCGTGTTAATAGTTATCATAAAAACACTGTTGACAGTGCCTGTCAAATCATGGGTGCAATGGGATTGGAAAGTGCTGCTGAATTAAGGCCATGGCACCTGATGCGCAGAATTGAGGCTTACGAAATCAGAAACTTTTCTGAAATATATGAATATATCGAAACTGGTTCCCTGCTCCAAAAAAGCAAACCTGAAAGCTATGCGCGGGCCTGTGATGCAGCTCGTTCGGATAGTTTTACTCTCGCAAATTAAAGTAAATAATTTAGGAATTAACTTCGGAAATCAATCCTGTAACAGCTAACTGATAACTAAAAAATATTATGAAATCATCCGATTTATTTATCAAGGCACTTGAGGAAGAAGGAGTAGAGTATATTTTTGGTATTCCTGGTGAGGAAAATCTGGATTTTCTCAATTCACTCAAAGACTCATCAATCCAACTGATCTTGACACGTCACGAACAGGCAGCAGGTTTTATGGCAGCTACTTACGGACGGCTCACCGGCAAGTCCGGAGTCTGCCTCTCCACTCTTGGACCAGGGGCCACGAACCTTGTAACTGCTGCAGCCTACTCTCAACTTGCAGCCATGCCGATGGTGATGATTACCGGCCAAAAACCGATTAAGCACAGTAAGCAGGGCCGATTCCAGATTTTGGATGTAGTTGAAATGATGAAACCATTAACCAAATACACACGTTCGATTGTGAGCGGTAATAACATTCCATCACGTGTTCGAGAAGCTTTCCGGATTACTCAGGAAGAACGTCCAGGAGCAGCGCATTTGGAACTGCCGGAAGATGTTGCCGGAGAGGAAGTTACTGAAACTCAGCCTTTGCCACGCAGTCGTGCGCGTCGTCCAATTGCAGAAGGAAAGGCGGTCAAGCAGGCAGTGGAAATGATTGAAAATGCAAAAAACCCGCTGCTTTTAATTGGAGCAGGATCCAACCGTAAAATGCCAGCGCGTATGCTGCGCTCTTTTGTAGATAAAACTCAAATTCCGTTCATCAGCACGCAAATGGGCAAAGGAGTTCTTGACGAACGTGACCCTTTGTTTTTAGGAAATGCCGCACTTTCCGCCAATGATTTTCTGCACCGTGCGATTGCGAAAGCGGATTTGATAATCAATGTAGGTCATGATGATATTGAGAAACCTCCATTCATTATGGAACGTGGATCATTTGAGGTAATTCATATTAACTTTTCCTCCGCGGAAGTTGATCCGGTTTATTTTCCGCAACTGGAAGTTATAGGTGACATTTCGAACAGCATTTGGCAAATAAAAGAGAGAATCCTACCGCAGGGTTCGTGGGACTTCAGTTATGCCTTAAAGGTCAAAAAATCAGTTGATGCTCACCTTCGTGAAGGTGCAGACGATCCGAGATTTCCGATGTTGCCGCAACGTTTTGTCGCGGACGTTCGTGAAGCAATGCCTTCTAACGGTATAATCGCTCTCGATAATGGTGTTTACAAAATATGGTTTGCGCGTAACTACAAAGCCTATGAACCTAATACCGTTTTACTTGATAACGCATTGGCTACGATGGGCGCAGGCTTACCCTCTGCAATGGGAGCGCACATGGTTCATCCGGACCGCAAAGTGATGGGGATTTGCGGAGATGGAGGTTTCATGATGAACGCACAGGAACTGGAAACCGCGGTACGGCTTAAAATGAATTTAATCTGCCTGATTTTACGTGACAATTCATATGGAATGATTCGCTGGAAGCAGGCAAATTTGGGTTTTGAGGATTTTGGTCTGGAATATGGCAATCCGGATTTTGTTAAATTTGCGGAATGTCACGGAGCGCACGGATATCGAGTGGAAAATACTGAGGATTTTGTTCCGCTATTGAAAAAATGTCACGATACGCCCGGAGTTCATGTGGTTGAACTGCCCGTCGATTATTCGGAAAATGATCGTATTCTGAATCATGAAATTAAAGAACGAAGTCAAAAAATTTGAGGAATTGATAGAGAATCTACTGAATGGAAAAATATGATCTGTGTGTAATCGGCGGAGGCCCTTCCGGTTATGCCGCCGCTATGCGTGCGGTTGATTTTAATAAAAGTGTTCTGCTTGTTGAACGCGACCGAATTGGTGGTGCCGGAATCTATGACGGTGCGCTTTCATCTAAAACATTTTGGGAAATTTCCAAAGAATATTCTTCATTTTGTAAAAAAATGCGTCACTACGGTTTGGAAGAACCGGTTGCGCATTTTAAGAATGTACTGCAGGAAGTAAATGACGCGGTTTTTGAGCGATCAGATCAGCTTGAAGAACACCTCAGGTTGGTGATTCAACAGTGTCCGGAAGCTTTCCGTTTCGTCAAAGGAAATGGTCATTTAATCGGTACAAATGAAATTGAACTGGAAACAGATTCCGGAAAAGAAAAAGTGTTTGCGGAAAATGTCATAATTGCTACCGGAAGCCGTCCCCGTAAAATACCCTCTATTACAATTGATGAAGATATCATCATGACCAGTGACGGTATCAGTTCACTGGATGAGTTCCCGGAAAGTCTGGTAATTCTAGGTGCCGGTGTAATAGGTTGTGAGTTTGCTACCATCTTTTCCAATTTTAATAAAACAAAGGTACATGTAATTTCCAAAGACGAGCGGATATTACCTTTTGAAGATCCTGATCTGGCGCGTGTGATTGAAGCTAATCTGGAAGCAAACGGAGTGCTTATTCATCGACAGTCGAAGCTCGAAAAAATGGAAATCGTAGACGGCCGGGTAGAATACATTCTGGAACATCCCGACGGCAGAAAAGAAGTTTATCATGCGGAAAAAGCGCTGGTTTCGGTGGGACGCATCCCAAACATTGAAAATACAGGTTTGCGTGAACTAGACGTTGAACTGAGTGCTGCAGGACACATTGTAGATAATGATACTCAAACCAGTATTGCTAATATTTACGCGGTTGGAGATATTACTGCGGACATTGCATTGGTTAATGTAGGTGAACTTGAGGGGCGTCATGCAATAGAAAAAATATACGGCAAACCAAAACGTCAGATGCTTTATGAAAATATTTCAACCATTATGTTCCTCAATCCTGAAGTAGCAGGAGTTGGAATGAATGAACAGCAGGCACAAAAAGCAGGACTGAATTACCGTCTTGCCAGCTTTGATTACCGCTGTATTCCGCGTGCAGTGGCAATGCGTAACACACAGGGTTTTTTCAAAATACTGGTAACTGATGATGAACAAATGAAAATCCTCGGTTTACGTGCAGTTGGTGAACATGCTTCCAGTGCGATTCAGGCCGTTGCTTTACTGATTGCCACCGAAAAGGGTATTGATGAATTAGCCGAATTGATCCACCCCCATCCTTCAATTATTGAAGGTATCCAAGAATGCATACGAATGCTTCTTGGAAAATCAATCTATAAACCTTATATATTTCAGCAATTTCTAAACTGTAAACAGTACAGAGATGGTCAATACATCGATTGAAGAAATTCTGAGTCCAGCCAGTTAATAATAGAAAGTCCACTTAAATGCTTAGCACAAAAATTATATGTACCATTGGTCCTGCCAGTGATTCACCTGATATTCTGGCTGAACTCGCTGCGGAGGGGATGAACGTCGCACGTCTGAATTTCTCTCATGGGACACATAGGTCTCACCTGCAAATTATCGAAAAAATTCGTGAACTGAATAAGCACAGACAATTTCCAATTGCAGTATTACTGGATACACAAGGTCCGGAAATCAGGACAGGAGACCGGGAAATGAAGCTCATTCCAGGAGAATGTGTCTCCGTTAATACTCCTCCAAATGAGGAGAAAGAAGGTTCACTTTATGTAAACTATCCGCATCTACTTGATGATCTGGAAATTGGCAACAGGATTTCGATTGATGGCGGTTTGATGTGTTTGGAGGTTCTGTCAAAAACAGAAAAAGGCCTGGAGTGTAAAGTTATTCACGGCGGGTGTGTTAAGGAGCATAGACACGTGAATTTACCCGGAATTATTGTTAAACTACCCGGAATTACAGAAACCGACAAACATGATATTTTATTTGGAATTGAGCAGAATGTAGACATAATCGCGTTGTCCTTCGTTAGAAATGCAGAAGCGATACGTGAAGTCAGAGAGCTCCTTGGAGAAAGCGCAGAGCATATCAAGCTGATTGCTAAAATTGAAAATCAGGAAGGCGTTGACCGCCTCAAAGAAATCGTCAAGGAAGCGGACGGTGTGATGGTCGCACGTGGTGATCTGGGAATTGAGGTTGAAATGGAAGAGGTTCCTCAAATTCAAAGGCGGATTGCCTTCTTGTGTGCAAAATACGGGAAACGTCTGATTGTCGCGACTCAAATGCTGGAATCAATGATTGAAAATCCTGTTCCAACCAGAGCAGAAGTCACTGACGTTGCAAACGCGGTTTTTGAACAGACAGATGCGATTATGCTTTCAGGAGAAACTTCTGTTGGTAAATACCCAGTCGGTTCAGTGAAAACTCTGGCGAGGATTGCGAGACGTACCGAGGATTTTCCGGGAGTGAATTATACCGAAAAATTGCTGAAAGGCCGGAAAGGTCAACACCTCGCGGAATCCGCTATTCAAATTGCCACAAATTTGAAAATCCGCGCAGTTGTCGTGATTACACGTAATGGTCGGGGAGCAGCCTATCTCTCGAATCTTCGTCCACATAAGATTAACATTTACTCATTTACCAATAGTCCCAGAGTTTTGTCTTCGATGACTCTCTACAGAGGTGTTTATCCTTTCCTGATGGAATTGCAGGAAAATCCGGAGGGCAGCATTCAGGATGCTTTACGCATTCTTCATGAAAAAGAAGGTTTTGAGCCAGAAGAAAAAGTAGTTGTACTGGCCAACATTATTACCGGCGAGGGGTATTGTACTTCCCTGCAGATACGCACTATCCCTACTGTTTAGCGGGGCTATGTTCTGCAACTGCGTTTTATAAGCTTGAACTCGCGGAAAACACGAGAGTGAGCGATTCACGTGTCAGCGCTCTTGTTTCTGTGCTTCCTGAGTACAACCATGCTTTCCCGGAACCTGAAGTGTAAATTGCACCTAATGTGAGAGAAGAAGAGGATGAGTAAGAAGTGTAGCCAAAACTTGCACCATAGATATCAAGATATTCGTACGGAGCAGTTGTTGATGAATTCGGCAGAGGAAGGTTTGTGTAGTTGGTGAACAAACCAAAACGTATTGCATTTGTCGGATTAAGGTAATACTCAGTGCCGCCTGAATAGTTCATAATATCCGCACGTCCGTTTTCTGACGCCTGGTAATAATCAAGGTCTACAGTATAGAGTAGAGAAGGTGTTGGGAAGTAAGAGACCCCCCAGGCCAAATGCAGTGGAAACTTGCGTTTTTCTGCTGAATTAGTGCGATTCATCAAGGTTGACAGACTCGGTGTACCGGTACTGTTATCCGTGTTGTGAAACGAGACATCCCCCTGGAAATTTGAGTTGAGCAGTATTGATTGATCTACTGCCATGCCTACAGTGAGCAGACTCCAAGGACTCCACTGCATTCCAATTTTAGGCATCATACCATCTTCTCTCAGCTTCCTGCTTTCATAATAAACTTCGTATCCCTTGTCGTCAGTACTTTCCAGGAAATAGTGGTATTGTCGTATAAAACTGCGGTATTGATAATAAAGAGTCAGCCCAATAGAAAGGTTTTCTCCAAATTTCATTGCTGCAGATGGACCCATCAGGTAGGTGATGTCCTCTGAATGCAGGCTTTGATAATATTTTTTTACAGTGCTGAGAGGATTATCAAATACCAGATCCTGGTGTTCGATAAAAGCTTCAGGAACAACATATGAAAAACAAAATGAATAATTTTTGTAATTTTTCAGCACCCCAAAATAGTTAGGCACCAGCGCCTCGCTTTCACGAACCCAGTCTTCAGTACCGATTGCTTTGGAATAGACCGTTTTCATTTTGTGCAGCATATTACCACTACCGGAAAGACTGTCTCCAACCGCATAGGCGATACCGGCGGGATTGTAGTAGCATCCAGTACTGTCATCGGAAATAGCCACGTAGCTTCCACCCATTGTTGCCGCGCGTTCACCAATAAGCATATTCTTGTAGTGATCATCATCCGCTTGCAGTTGTGTTGCGCCAAAGCCTACAAAAATCAAAAGACTAAAGTGCAGCCATAATTTTATTAAAACGTTTTTCATTTTTCTTTCCCTGAATTTTGTCCAGCTCATTCCTGCNGATAAACTCCTTGAGTTTGCTGTATCTGAATTCAATNGTCGGGTGAGTTTTTGATAGTACTTCCGCTGTTCCTTGGGCTAAATGGGGTTTTAAGGATTTGAGAAAATCGAGATAACTTTGCGGATCGTAACCTGTTGTAATCAGCATTTCCAGGGCTTTTTGGTCTGCATCGGCCTCGTCATCTTTGGAAAGCCCTTCTTCCATCAGCATTTTAAATGCAAGGTCATTCAGTCGTTCCAGGGCAATTTTTGCGCTGAGCGATGCACCGCCTAGAACTTGTGCTATTCCTGATGTAACAGAACTGTCGGTACTTTGAAGTTTAAGTTTGCGAATTATGTGTTTTTGACCTACGTGCGCCAGTTCGTGAGCCAATACACCTGCGAGTTGCGCTTCATTACGCATTAGCTTAAGGGCTCCCTTTGTGACAAAAATATAACCTCCAGGAGCAGCAANGGCATTAATCTCTTCTGTATCGAGAATTCCGAAATAATATCTTATTTCCGGTCTTCCGAGTTGCGCGGAGATACCTGTTCCAATTTGGGAAACATAATTGGCCCTACTCTCGTCACGCAGGAGTTGATATTTTCCTAGAATTTTAGCGGCAACTCCACGGCCAAAATGAATTTCACGGTCAGTATTTGCTTCCTGTTTTTTCCAGAAAATATGATGCGCACGCAAGCGGAACTCCTCTGGCTGGACTGAGGAAGCAAAGCTGGACGAAAAAATAAAAATTACGAACCACAGATAGTTACGTAAAAAACGCATTATCAATTACTCTGTGAAGGTTAAAAATNTTACAGAGATTTCCTCATTTAAGGGTTGATTTTCCAACCATTCCAGTGCCGCATAATCAGTTTGGTAGGGACTGATTTTCTTACCTTCGCTGTCTACTAAACCCTTTACTCCAACTACCGCTGTAAAGGTGCGTAACCTCAGCCTGCGGCCTGATGCAGACTGGAGTTGGATTTTTTGACCTAAAACCAGCTTTTTCCTTTTAACAGGAAATTCTGAAGTCTGTCCGCGCAAAAGCCACCCCTGACTATCTCCGGACTCAACTTTTTGCCAAATCCCTTTGCTCTCTATTGCCAGTACTTTTGTACCTCGACTCAGTTTGAAGGTTTTTTTGCTTTGAATTGAAGGCTGCTCACGTAATACCGCACCCAGACCTTTGATATAAACTGTATTTTCACTTGCAAATACAGAGGAGAGGAAAAAATTCAGCAGCAGAAAAAGTGCCGCAAAAAANTGTTGGAATATTTTTTTGCCCTGTAAATATGAGTCAAGTTGCCTTTGAGATATGACTATCATTTTTTGAAAACAAAAGAGGGATGATGAAGAAAACAACTCCGATGCTGATGAAACAATCGGCAAGGTTATTGACGAAAAAACTTGTTTCATACCAACGGAAATGAAAAAAATCAGTCACATAACCATATACTGCTCGATCGATTAAATTTCCAGCCGCACCCGGTAAAACACAAACAAGTCCCGAACGGGTGAAAAAGTCCAACTCATTCCAGTAGCGTGTTTGATAAAATATCATTGCGGCCACTGCAACTAAGGATACTCCAACTAACAACGGAATGCGAAAAGAATCTGCAATATCCGCAAAAAAGCTGAAACTTACTCCACGGTTCTGAACATGCGTTAAGTCTATGAAATTTGTTAGCAGCTCTGTTATTTCATAAAGAGGAACGTTCGCTCTGACCCATATTTTTGAGCCTAGATCTAGCCCCAGCAACATGATCATGATCAGCCAGTTCAGCCTGAAGGAAGAAGTTGATAATGTTTTATAAATACTCAAGCAGTTTGCTCCGCAGAAGATATTAAATCCGTAATATTTATGGGCTTCTGTTCACGAAGCTGCATGTCTCTGATCACCACCTTGTCCTGAGACAACTCTTCCGGAAAAAGCAATATCGCAAATTTCGCACCGGATTCATTTGCCAACTGCAACGATTTTTTCATTTTTTTCATGCTGAAATTACAATCCACAGCAGCCCCTTTTGAACGTAATTCCGCCGCTATTTTCAAGGCAACTCCGACTTGTTCACTGTCAAAAGGAATTATTGTGTAATCCAGTGTACGTGGTAGCTCCGGAAAGCGTTCCAACTCTTTAAGTACGTCTAAAACAACCACATCTCCAAATCCGAAACCAACGGCGGGTACGNTTTCTCCGCCGTATGTTGAGAGCAGCGAGTCGTAACGTCCGCCACCGCAAATTGCGCGGTGCTCTTTTTCCGGACTGTTGACTTCAAAAACAGCACCAGTGTAATAAGATAATCCTCTGACGATTGAAATATCAAACTGNAGATAAGCACCATATCCTGCNGTATCCATCAACTGCTGNAAGTGTTGTAATTCNTCGATACCCTCTGTGTCCTGCAGNCTGTCTTTCAATTCCNGCANGTCGGTTTTTGACAAATACTCATTTAACTGCTGTACCTGAGATGAGGACATTCCAACTTCTTCCAGCATATTTCCAAGAGCTTCCGGAGAAATTTTATCCCGCTTATCCATGATAACGAACACAGCGCTATGCAGTTCTTGCGCTACATTCAGTTGACTAAGAATCGCATTTAAGATACGGCGGTCATTGATAAACACACGAATATCATTTGCCGTAAGACCCATTGACTCACATGCTGAGATGAGCAGCATCAGAATTTCTGCTTCCGCAACCATATCCCCTTGCCCGATGATGTCCGCATTCCACTGAAAATGTTCACGACGCCGACCTTTGGTCATACGTTCATAGCGAAAACACTGCGGCATCGAAAACCATTTGATTGGGAATGATAATGATTTTGTGTGCTGAAGAACCAGCCGTGCCAGTGATGGNGTCATTTCCGGACGCAGACTTAAGCGCCGNCCCCCCTTGTCTTCAAAGCTGTAAAGCTGTTTGCTTATTTCGTCACCTGCTTTTCGGATATAAAGTTCCTCATGTTCCAGCACACATGTATCATATTCTTCAAATCCGGCTTGTTCCGATACACTGCGCCAAACTTCAAATAACCAGTTGCGCAGACGCATTTCGTCAGGGAAGAAATCTCGCGTTCCCTTAACAGGTTGTAAGTCAATCATAATTGATATTTTTCTGAGCTGTGTTTTTGAAAATGCAGAAGCTGCTGAGGGATATTCACTTTTGAAAAGCCAATTCCGGGATTTTTTTAAAATCATCCCATGCCAGAGGCATCGCAGAACGATTTCTTAAGAGGTATGAAGGGTGAAAAGTCGGCAGCATTGTCCAATTTTCATATTGTATAATTCTCCCGTGTGCCTTGGTAATTCCAGGCAGTTCCGGAATCAAAGTCTTGGAGGGTATATTACCCAGCGTGACTATTAATTTCGGATTTACTAATTCAATTTGTTGTTTGAGGATTGGCATACAGCATGAAATTTCGGCGGGTGTAGGATTTCTGTTTTCAGGAGGTCTGCATTTCACAATGTTGGTGATGTATACATCCTGCCTTTCAATACCTAATGTGTTTATCATCTTGGTCAACAATCTACCTGCGCGTCCAACAAAAGGTGCTCCCTGCGAGTCTTCATCTGCTCCTGGACCTTCACCGATAAACATCACCGTGGCTTGCGGAAAGCCTTGGCCGAAAACAAGATTTGATCTGGTTTTTCCGAGTTCACATTTTTGACAGGAATTATACTTGTCTGCTAATTTTTTCAGCGAGCAAATTTTTTCAGCGGTTTTTTGCTGAGGAGAAATTTGAGCAAATGCCTCAGTCACAGTTTGTTGTTTTGAGGATGATAATTCTTCCTTGAAAGCTGAAATACCTGTTGAAGGAGGATATATTCTGGGGTGTTTTTTTCCATCATTAATGNTAAGCACAGGCTGAGTTTGTGCGGCGAGTTTGTNGTTAGCACCTTCGTGTTTTACCGTTATTTCAGTTTCTGCGCACATCATGTCATCTAAACCATCCAATAGCAGCTTCAGCTCTACCTTCGGCATAGCTTCTATATTAATGTAATTCAGCCCTTTTTTGTGAAGAGATTGCAATTGATTTTCTAATTGCAACAACAACGTTGGATAGTCCAAAATTTCTCCTGTAAAGAATGACTTTTGTAAAGCTGCTTACTCTCGGGTTTGTTCCATACTTTTTATGAAACATATTAAAATAAGTTCTACTACTTTTATCTGCTTACAAAATATAACGGCTTAAATCCTGATTTTTCAATAAGTTAGAAATCCTGCTTTTAATATATTCCGGAGTTACAGATATTTTCTGACCTTTCAAATCCGGTGCGGTAAAACTAACTTCTTCGAGCAGTTGTTCCATGACAGTGTGTAGCCTGCGTGCACCGATATTTTCCGAGTCTTCATTAATTTGACAGGCAATCTCCGCAATGGTGTCAATTGCGTCTTTGGTAAATACCAACTCAACACCTTCTGTTTTCATCAAGGCGGTATATTGAACTATCAGTGCGTTTTTTGGTTCCGTGAGAATCCGCACAAAATCTTCCTGACTGAGCGCCTGCAGTTCAACACGTATCGGAAATCGTCCCTGCAGTTCCGGAATCATGTCCGACGGTTTTGTAAGATGAAATGCTCCTGCGGCAATGAAAAGAATATGGTCGGTTTGAACAGGACCGTATTTGGTGTTGACTGTTGAACCTTCGACAATCGGCAGCAAATCACGCTGTACACCTTCTCTGGAAACGTCTGGNCCCTGAGAGTGACTGCGGCGCGAAGCAACTTTATCNACTTCATCGAGGAAAACNATACCGCTTTGTTCTACANGTGTTACTGCTTCACGTGNGACTTCTTCCATGTCAATCAGTTTACTGACCTCTTCCTGCTGCAAAATTTTCCGAGCTTCNTCGATNCTNACACGTCGACGTTTAGACTGCTTGGGCATCATATTTGAGANCATGTCACGAATATTCATGTCCATGTTGTCGTTCATTGATACAGGCATAAATTCCATCACAGGACCAGAAGGACGTTCCGCAACATCCAGCTCAACCATTCGGTCATCCAAAACTCCGGAACTTAGTTTTTTGCGAAATTTCTCGCGTGTCGGGTTTTCCGTTGTTTCTTCCGTAAATTCATCGNCCTTTTTCTCCAGAGGAGGTAGCAGTAAATCCAGCAGGCGTTCTTCAACCATTTCTTTAGCCGCTTCCTGTTTACGCTCCATTTGCTCTTGACGTACCATGTTGACGGAATAATCTGTCAAATCGCGAATCATCGACTCAACATCACGTCCCACATAACCAACTTCTGTAAATTTGGATGCCTCAACTTTCACAAAAGGAGCATTGACTAACCTGGAAATTCGACGTGCAATTTCAGTTTTGCCGATTCCTGTTGCACCGATCATNATGATGTTTTTCGGCAAAATTTCATCTTTTAAATCATCATCAAGCTGCAGACGCCTCCAACGATTGCGCAGAGCGACCGCCACGGCCTTTTTTGCGTCAGTCTGACCGATNATNTAGCGGTCCAGCGCGACAACCGTTTCCTNCGGTGTCATATTAAGTTCTGTTGNAGATTNCATNTGTTTAATATTCCAATTCTTCGTAGGTAATTTTGTCATTAGTATAGATACAAATATCTGCGGCAATTTTCATTGATTTTTCGGCAATTTTACGTGGACTNATTTTTGTGTCTATCAGCGCACGAGCAGCNGCAAGAGCATACATTCCTCCGGANCCTATTCCGATCAGTCCGTCATCCGGTTCAATAACATCACCGTTTCCGGAAATGATAAGAGANGCTTCTGCACTGGAAACNGCGAGCAGGGCTTCCAGATTACGNAGCATTTTGTCCGTACGCCACTCTTTAGCAAGTTCTACCGCGGAGCGNAGCAGCTTTCCATTGTACTGCTCCAGTTTTTCATCAAATTTTTCAAAGAGAGTGAAGGCATCTGCGGTTGAACCGGCGAATCCGGCGATTACCTTACCATCAAAGGTGTTGCGCAGTTTACGCGCNGAAGGTTTCATAATGGTGTTCTGCATNGAGACTTGTCCGTCTCCCGCCATCACAATTCGGTTGTCCTTGCGTACGCAGAGAATAGTTGTCATAAATTTATGAAGTAATTTGTGTATTTAGTTTATCTGTCTATAATAACAGTTGAGAAATTATTGTCCAGACGAGAGATAAATACCTGTTCCGGACTTAAGNCATGCGGTTACGTTATTCATCATGCTGTGCGACAAAATATGCCACAACATAATTATATCCGCTCCAGAGAGAAATGACGGTTGAAGCCCAGAGGATGACAATTCCCACTTCATGGGTTGGGATGCCGATGGTGGGGTAGTGAATGATAAGGAAGCCTACAGCAAACATTTGTGAAATGGTTTTTAGTTTTCCTCCGGAACTGGCTGAAATAACCATGCCTTCTGCTGCTGCGATGGAACGTAAGCCGTTAACGATAAATTCACGTGAAATAAGAATTACTGTTAACACAGCTGGCGCCCGTCCCATTCCTACCAGTAATACCAGTAGTGAACCAATCAATATTTTGTCCGCAACAGGATCCAGTAATTTGCCGAGTTTTGTCGTTTGTCCTTGATGACGTGCCAGCACACCATCCCAGTAATCGGTCAGGCAGGCAAATAAAAANACGAGCCATGTACTGAACAAAATCCAGTGTTCTTCTTTACCTATAACCATACCTGCATAAATGAAAGGTACCAATGCTACCCGTAATGTGGTTAAATGATTGGCAGTAAGCCATTTGGAAAAGAAAGCAACCATGAAAAATATTTCCTGTCTTGAGTATTATTGTTCGACTAGTATGATGCGCTTAACCAGGGAAAAAAGCAATTTACCTTTCAGAGTGAATTAATTTTATGATTAATGTACAGATCTTGACCAAAAAGTAAGATAACCAAAAATTCTTTATTGCTTATGCGTTTTAATGTAATCGGTTGGAATTTCAGAAAAACTCCTGTTGAGGTACGGGATAAACTGGCATTGACTCCAAAACAGCAGGTAGAACTNGGTCAGCAGCTCAGCCGACGTTTCAAGTTAGGCGGTGTTGCAATTCTCAGCACCTGCAACCGTACAGAGTTTTATCTTGTAAACGCGGACCAGCAGCTGGAGCAGATCATTGAGATGCTCGAAGCGTACTGGAAACTAGACGAACTACACGAAAGTGTTTATACCATTCAGAATTTAGACGGAGTAAGACACCTTTTCCGGGTTGCCTCAAGTTTAGAATCGATGGTACTGGGAGAACCGCAGATTCTTGGGCAGCTCAAGGATTCGTTTCAATCTTTCAGTGATGCGGAATTGACCGGCAAACTTCTTCACCCTCTTTTTACACGTGCTTATTCAACTGCCAAGCGTGTACGTACAGAAACTACAATTGCCAGTAATGCTGTTTCTATCAGCTATGCCGCGGTGGAACTGGCAAAACATATTTTTGAGGATCTTTCAAAACAAAGGGTGATGGTAATTGGTGCAGGAGAGATGGCCGAATTAGCGGTCAGGCACCTCATGCNGAANGGGATTTCACAGTTGTTTGTGNCCAACAGGACTTTCTCAACTGCAGCAGAACTTGCGGAAAAATTTAACGGAATGGCTGTGCCGTTTGATCATCTTNAACGTNACCTNCATGAGGCNGATATTGTCATCAGTTCAACCGGCGCGCGTGACTATATCATCAGTCCGGAACTNGTTAAGCACTGTTTGAGAAAACGTAAAGCTAACCCAATGTTTTTCATAGACATTGCTGTACCAAGGGATATTGACCCTGAAATAAATAAGCTGCACGGNGCATTTTGTTACGATATTGATGATCTGCAATCTCTAGTTTCACACAACCAGGAGGAACGCAAGAAACAGTCTGCAAAAGCAGAAGAGATTATCGAGGGTGAATTAACGGAAATGGAACTCTGGTTTAAGTCTTTGTCTGCTGTGCCGACTATCAGAAGTCTGCGTAAATCCTTCCATGCCATGGCAAAAGATGAAATGGAGAAAGGTTTCAGGAGAATGAAAGTCATGCCTGAGTCAGAACGAAAAGAAGTGGAATTGATGGTCCACCGGCTGGTGCACAAATTACTGCACGATCCATCACGTAATCTTAAGAAAATAGCGCATGCAGAAGACGCACATCTTTATCTGGATTCAGTCACAAAAATCTTTGACCTGAAGCCAACTCCGGTTAATCTGGAACCGGCGGAAAATAAACAAACCAGACTAAAAATCATCAAATCATAACTCATGTCCAACGCTTTTTCGACAGGCGGCTCCAGTAAACTCACTTTTAAGATTGCAACCCGTGGAAGTCCTCTCGCACTCTGGCAGGCGCGATGGGTGCAGGAAAATATTTTTGAACAACATCCTGAAATATCTGTAGAATTATTAATTCTCAAAACTACCGGTGACCGTATTCAGGATCGCCCGCTTTCGGAAGTAGGCGGTAAGGGACTTTTTATCAAGGAACTGGAAACAGCTCTTCTTGACGGACGTGCCGATATGGCTGTGCACAGTATGAAAGACGTTACCGGATTTTTTCCGGGAGGTCTCGAAATTTCAGTTATTGCTGAACGTGAAGATCCGGGTGATGCGTGGCTCTGTCCAAAATATGGAAGCATTGAGGATTTCCCGCACGGTGGAATTGTAGGGACAAGTTCATTACGCCGTGCTTCACAGTTAAAGCATCACCGACCAGATTTGCGGATCAGGAGTTTACGCGGTAATGTAATCACGCGTTTGCGGAAACTTGATGAAGGAGAAGTCGATGCTACCATTTTGGCTGTTGCGGGATTAAAACGCAGTGATCTTGAAGAGCGTATCACCGAAGTCCTGCCGATGGAATGGATGCTTCCGGCAATCGGTCAGGGTGCAATTGGGATTGAAACACGAATTGATGATCAGCAGACACTGAGTCGCATTCAGCATCTTAATGATCAAACTACCTGGGATTGTCTACTTGCGGAACGTACTCTGTTGAGTGTGATGGAAGGAAATTGTCAAATTCCCTTAGCTGGATATTGCATCTTAAACGGAGATGAACTGTTTTTGCGGGCCTTAATTGCGGATCCAGAAGGCGAATCAATTTTACGCTACGAGGCACGTGCCGCCCGTCAAGACTCGGTTAAGCTCGGCCGGGAGGCTGCACAGTGGCTGCTGAAAAATGGCGGAGAGGAAATTTTACAAAAAGTTCATGCCGTCAAAAAATAACTTATGAAATTACTATTATCAAGCCTTCTCTCATTAAAGTTCAATAACAACAACTCATGAATCAATGCTGGAAAATAGCTGTTATCGGTTCAGGACCTGCAGGATTTTATGCAACAGGAGAGCTTTTTCGTCAGAAGTCATGGGAGATAAAAGTGGACATGTTTGAACGTCTGCCGACTCCTTTTGGATTGGTACGCGGTGGTGTTGCACCTGATCATCAGAAAATTAAATCCGTGCAAAAAATTTACAGCAGAATTGCGGAAAATGAGAAATTCAGGTTTTTCGGAAATGTAGAGTTTGGGCGAGATATTTTCCAGGCGGATGTACTGGAACACTATGATGCAGTCATTTATTCAGTCGGGAGTCCCGCTGACCGCGCACTTGGGATCCCGGGAGAGGATTTGT
>NYXK01000036.1 GCA_002685535.1 Deltaproteobacteria bacterium | reverse complement strand
GGGGTGGCGTGACGGTTGAGCACGCGCAGGAACAACCCGTCGATCATTTTCTCATTGTCAGCCTGGGAGGCAACGAGCTTGGCGATAGCGTTTTCGCTGGAAATGATCGCATTGTCCACCGTTGGTCCACTGACCAGCGACATGATCGAGCCAAGCTGCAGGTCAGTTGAACGCTCGCACTCACAGGCGCTCTCGCGGGCTGGGCGACCGAGATTGCCAAGGAAGCCATCTGCTAATTTAACACCAACATCTGGCAACTGCGCGGCACGGGTGCCCTCCGACACACCAGGAAACTTGATGGGAGTGCCGGTGACGCGATAAATGGAGTCAAGCAACACCTCGGCAGGAAGGCGGCGTGCCTTGGCGTGCGAGTAGTTGGTCGTGTCGTCCTCATTCCACTTGTTCGACTTTACGCTCAACTGGTACGTGCGAGACTTGGTGATGATTTTCACGATGTGCCTCACATCGAAACCGCTCTCGATGAATTGCGCGGTCAGCCAGTTAAGTAGCTCGGGATTGGTCGGCGGGTTGCCGGCACGGATATCATCAATCGGCTCAATAATACCGGTGCCGGTCATATAGCCCCAGAGGCGATTCACGTAGCTTTTGGCAAAATACTCGTTGTCAGGAGCCGTCAACCATGCGGCAAAGTTTTGCCGGCGGTTACCGTTTTCGGGAACTTTGTGAACCGTCGCAAAAGGAAAGACCGGAGCGGTCACTGCACCGGTACGGTCATGCTTCGTCTCACCTTCCTTACGATCATAAATGATTTCGTATAACGGCTTGGCCCCCTCGACCGCCGTGCCGCCGATGCGCTTGTCGCCGGACTTGTCATCCTTTTTCAGGCCCACTCGAGCAAAGTAGGCGGTGGTCTCATAGTACTGATCCTGTGTCCAGCGCTCGAACGGGTGGTCGTGGCACTTATTGCAGTTGAACCGTGTGCCCAAGAAAAGGTGCGTCGTGTTTTCCATGATTGCACTTGGTTCACGCAAAATCTTGAAGTAGGAGGCAGCCGGATTTTCCTTGTTTGAACCATTTGCCGTAACCACCTTGCTGGCGAATTCGTCATAAGGCGTATTGTTGGCGACCTCGTTGCGGATCCATTTGCGGAACTGTGACGCCCCCTCGGTGCCGAGNAACTTGCGGTTGACCTGAAGCAGGTCAGCCCACTTATTGGTCCAGTGGTCNATNTANTCACCNNTGCCCACCANTTGNTCGATTANNTCGTCNCGCTTGTCCTTGGAGTCGCGCTTGTCNGCAATAAATTTGNCCNNCTCCTCTAANCTGGGNGGCAACCCNNTCAGNTCAAGGTACACCCGGCGCAGAAACTCCTCGTCCGAGGCCAGNCCGGACGNGAGTGTCTTGGTNCGCTTCAGCTTCGCGGCGACAANTTCATCAACCNTATTNTTNGCCGGNATNTCCTNCCACTCGAANCCGGANCGNTCNCCCATNACAGNCACNATGGTNGAGGCGTANGCNCCCTCGTANCGGGCCAGCATNGGCGCNTCACCGCGNCGCNCGGTGNTNACCAAGCCGGTCTTGTCNGTCGTNGCGATGTCGGANTTGCCGGTCTCGATNAACGACTCGGCGGTGACATCGCGNTTNTCNCCGTTGNCGTANGTGGCNATNACNCGCATCTGNTGNTNNTCNCCGNTNTTTTGCACGACCGAGTTNCTNGGNAANANCTCNATGCTNGCGACTCGCGCCGAACCGGTGTCNAGNTTNGCNCCNTNGGAAATCCATGCCTTTAGAATCTCATAGTAATNCTCACCCATCTTCGTCAACTGGCCNCCTTCATGCGGCACAGCNGCNGAGCACTTTAGAAGAATCAGGCTGTTGTCCGGGGCGGCAATGTTCACACGGCGACTGGCCAGGTCGTCGGTAAAAGCACGCATGTCNTANATNGGNTCNTACCCNCGTANCGATAGCTTGAAGCCGTTCTTNCCGTCCTTNGANCCNTGNCAGGTGCCGGCGTTACAACCGAGTTTCGACAGTACTGGCATCACATCGCGCACATAGTCCGGACTAAAGTCGCCACCCACGCCGGTCACGCGAACGCTGAGCGTGCTCGTCTGNTTTTTGTGAACAATCTTGAGCTTGGCCTCACCATCCTTCACCGGTTCCACCATGCCAGCCTTGCTTACCTTGATCACATCGGAGTCGACCGTAAAAGAGAAGTCACGTGAGGCGTCGTAGCTCTCACTATTTGCCTTCACCGCTGTCAGCAGCATCTGAGTGTAGTCGAACTTGCCATTGAGCTGGATTTCCTGCGGTTCAATCGCCAACGCGATGACTTCCGGCAATTTTTCTTCTGCCATCGGTACGGACAGGAAGGCGCGCTTTAAACCGAGTGATTGGCTGTCGTACAAGCGAATTACCCCGTCAGCACCGCCAACCGCCACCGTCTCGCTGTCCGGACTGAATGCTGTCGCAAAAACCGACGTGCCCAACGAGACCTTGGCCAGNAGCTTCACCTCCTTGGTATGATACTCACCTGAAAGCTTTTTGGAGTTTCCGTCCAATGGACGTTCAAACGCTTTTTTTAANTCGTCGCTCACGCTGCTGTCATAGTCAGATTGATAAAGGTAGACCGATCCGGTGCCGTTGTAGCTGCTGCCGGCTATGATCTTTTTGCCTTCCGGCGCAAAATCGAGACCGAAAATACGCCCCGGCATTGGAGGNAACTTGCGCACTAGATTCGAGTTGTCGCCGATCACCCGCTTGGTCACCCGCGTCAGCCTGAAAACCTGCGGCACCCCGTCCGAACCACCCACCAGCACTTCCTCCTTTTTTGGGTGAACCGTGATGGCGTGAATACCGCCCTTGAGCGCGCCCGGCGTAATCGAGGTGATGTTGTCAACGAATCGCTGCGTCGCCACCTCAGTCAACTTCACCGCCATGTCGCGNCCGACCGAGACGAGGTGATCGCCCTTGTTGTTCCAAACCGTGTCGAGCACCCAATCGTCGTGGCTGTCCTTGAANAGNACNTGCTTNCCGCTCTTCACNTCGAAAGCACGCACNGTCGAGTCCGGCAGACCGANGGACACCTTTGAGTTGTCNGGTGACCAGCTCACACCGTAAACAGTNTCATACCCAACCGGGATCGACATCGACANCTTCTTGCTCCCGACATTCCANATTTGAATCTCCCCCGATCGNGCTGGCANCCCCCCCGCCACGGCCAACTTTTTGCCATCACTGGAAAACTTCACCTTCTGNACACGCTCCGACAGGCCNATCAGNCGACCGGCCAAGCCGGAACCGTCAGCATGGTGCAGCAGCACCTCGTGATATCCGGCAACGGCAATCAATGTGCCGTCCGGGGAATAGTCGATCGACGAGATGACCGGAGGCAAACTGTAAACCGGTGGGTTGTCCTTGTCGTAGCGTTGCTTGGCACTCGCCGGCGTGTCATCGGTCGCACCCTCAGAAACCCATCGGGTGATCATCGCGATTTGCTCCGCAGGAAGTGGCCCCCCCTTCTGCGGCATCTCCGCCTCACCATCGATCGGCGTGATTAGCGTGACCAAATGACTCTCATCCGGTTTACTTGGGACAACCGCCTTCTCCTCGCTCTCACCGCCCTTGAGCAACTGCTCAAAAGTCGTCATCACATAGTCGCCCTTGGCCTTGGCAGGCTGATGGCAGCCGTGGCATTGGCCCTGGAAAATCGGCCGGATGTCGCTGTAAAAACTGACCTTCTTCGGCTTGGCCTCCTCGGCGTTGGCGCATACCGCTGCCGCGAACAACGCCGACATGATCCCTTGTAATAATCTCTTTATCATCACGATTTTTCCGCAGTTAAAGAGCCCGCTTGACGCACAACAGCTCTCAATAATTCATCGGTCGCCGAAGCAGGACACACTTTCGCCCTTTTTTCAACCTCAATTACGCCAAAACCGGCTTGGCCAAGCGCTTGGTTTGGCCTCGCCTTGGCCAAGCTTGGCCAACATGATGCCCCCCAGTTTGCGAAAACGACCCCAAGCAACCATGTTTCTCCGAATCACAACTCTGCTGGCCCTGAGCGTGGCCTCTCTGCTAGCCGCCGAAAATAATCTCAAGTGGACGGCGCTGCCCGATCTGCCCGGCGGACTCGGTGTGGCCGGACCGTTCGTCGGCGTGCACAATGACGCGCTGATTATCGGCGGGGGGGCCAACTTCCCCGATGGCGTGCCATGGCGACCGACCGCTGGCGGCGGTGTCTCAGCGAAGGTTTATCACGACACGATTCATGTCGTCACGAGGGACGGCGACGGCTACTCGATCGCCGAGGCCAAGGCCAAACTCCCCCGCACACTGGGCTACGGCATCTCGGTCCCGACGGCCGACGGCGTGCTGTGCATCGGCGGCGAGTGGCGCGAGGGCGGCGTCACGCATCGCTCGGCCAAGGTGTTCGCGCTTAGCTACGCTAACGGCAAAATCACCATCGCCGAGAACTACCCACCCTTGCCCAAGAGCACAACAGCTGCCGCCGGAGCATTGATTGGCAACACAATTTACATTACCGGAGGGGACAGCGGTCAAGGTGCGACCCTGAATTTCTGGTCACTCGACTTAGCCAAGCGTGATGCAGAAGAATTCGAATGGAAAGAACTCACTCCGTGGAATGGCCCTGCACGAACACACCTCTTAGCTGCCAGTCAAAATGACGGCTCAGCAGATTGCCTCTATATATTCAGCGGGCGCATGAAAGACAGCAAAGGCCAATGGCACATGCTAAGTGACGCGCACAAATACAACCCCAAGTCAGGCAAGTGGAAAAAAGTGAGCGACATACAAGCCAAAGAAGACACTCAACCTCGTTGTGTCATGGCAGGCACCNCCNCCTCTGTNGGAACAAACAGTCTGCTGCTGTTTGGCGGGGCTGATGGAAANCGNTTTATCACACTGGAANGTTTGTCCGCTCAAATCNCAGCCGCCAAGGCCGCNGGNAACCANCAGGCCGCAGCCGNTCTGAATGCCGAAAAACAAAAAATACAGGACGCCCACGATGGTTTCAGCCGCGATATTCTTCTCTACAACACAGTCACCGACCAATGGCAAAAATTCNCAAACTTCNAGGAAGGCTCACGCNGTGCCACGGCNCCGGGAGNGACGGANCGTGTACCCATCGGNAGCCACGTCACNACNACTGCCGTGCANTGGGGNAATTCGATNATNATTCCCACCGGTGAAAGCAGTCCCGGCATTAGGACCAAGAACATCTGGAAAATAGATCTGGCCAAGCAAAACAAAAGATTTGGCACCANAAACTGGATTGTACTGGTCGCCTACATGGGTGTCCTCNTCGGGATCGGTGTCTATTTTTCGCGGAAAAATAATTCCGCNGAGGATTTTTTNGTAGCCGGCAAACGCGTCGTNTGGTGGGCNGCTGGCCTAAGTATTTTTTCGACCATGCTGAGCGCCATCACTTATCTTTCCATACCCGCCAAGGCGTACGCCACGAATTGGACTTGGTTCATATTTAACATGACCATCCCTATAATGGCGCCGGTTATTATATATTGTTTCCTCCCGTTTTATCGACGCCTGGGTATCACAAGCATCTATGAATATTTGGAGATGCGGTTCAGCACGGGTTTGCGAAAACTGGGCAGCGCCAGCTTCGCCATCTTCCAACTCGCGCGCATGGGCATAGTTATATTGCTTCCCGCGCTCGCGCTGTCTTCGGTTACCGGTTGGGATGTTATATACTGCATTATTGCCATGGGCGTTTTGAGCACAATCTATACAGTGCTAGGAGGCATCGAGGCCGTTATTTGGACGGATGTCATTCAAACAATCGTCCTAGTGGGCGGCGCATTGGTTGCGTTTTTTGTTATCGTAGGGGAAGTGGACGGAGGATTTTCAGCCATTATTGAAACGGCCTCCCGGCAGGGTAAGTTTGAGATGGTGAACACCGACTTGAGTTTTGTAAGCGGCATCGACACAATCTGGGTGATTATCCTCGGCGGCATCTTCGCCCAAATCCTCAGCTACGGTACGGATCAAGCCGTGGTGCAACGCTATCTCACCACCCCTACCGAAAAGGAAGCCGCCAAGGCCATTTGGACCAACAGCGCCCTGAGCATTCCATTGTCGGTTCTCTTTTTCGGGGTCGGCACGGCATTGTTCGTCTATTTCCAACAACAACCAGCAAATCTGGAACCGATTTCAAAAATCGACCAAATCTTTCCCCACTTCATTCTGCACCAAATGCCAGCCGGCCTAGCGGGGCTGGTAATCGCCGGGGTGTTTGCCGCCGCGATGTCCAGTCTCGACTCAAGTATGCATTCCATTGCGACGGCATTCACAACCGATTTTCTTTCAAAAGACAGGGATAGTGAATCGCTGCTAAAATTGGCCAAGCGCATCACGTTGGTCCTCGGTGTCCTCGGCACCGTTTCGGCAATCTATATTGCATCACAAGACAGCAAAAACCTTTGGGACACCCTGATGGGCTACGTCGGCTTGATTCTTGGTACGCTGGGCGGCTTATTTACCTTGGCCATATTCACCAATCGCACGGCAAGCGTTCACGCTTGGACCGGGGTCATCGTAGCAGCGGCCGTTCTATATTATGTGAAATTTCACACCGACGCCCATACTCTCACCATCGGAGCCGTGGGAACGGTTACATGTTTCCTGTCCGGTTGGATTGCGAGCCTGATCATCCCGGCAAAAACCAAAAACCTCGACGGCCTGACTTGGACCAAACTCAATCACAACTAGCATTTGGCCAAACGAGCATTAAGCTTTGAAACTTGGCTTCGCCGAATCGCTGAGGTAGGCAATATGCATTTCCGCGGGAAGTAAATTAAGGCCAACCATCGAAAACGCGCGCTCCATCCATTTCGTCGGCATTTGCGGCACCGCAATGGCCTCCGTCGCGGCGGCGTTGAAGGAGCGCGGCATCGCAGTCAGCGGCTCCGACCAGGGCATCTACCCGCCAATGTCCAACTTCCTCGAGGAACGCGGCATAGAGGCCAGGCCGTTCGACGAAGCCAACCTCGCGCACAAGCCGAACCTGGTCGTCATCGGCAACGCCATCTCCCGAGGCAACCCCGAGGCTGAATACGCACTCGAACACAATCTCGCCTACTGCTCATTGCCGGAACTACTCAGACATCGGTTCCTCCAAGGTAAACGCTCGCTAGTCGTCTGCGGCACACACGGAAAAACGACCGCTGCCTCGCTGCTCGCCTGGCTGCTCGAGCATAACGGCCTCAACCCCAGCTTCCTCATCGGCGGCATCCCAAACAACCTTGGCCAGGGCGCGCGTTTCACCGACAGCGACTGGTTCGTGATTGAGGGCGACGAATACGATACCGCGTTTTTCGACAAGCGCAGCAAGTTCGTCCACTATCTGCCCGAGGCCGTGGTGATCAACAACCTGGAGTTCGACCACGCCGACATCTTCGGCAGCCTGGCCGAAATCCAAACCTCGTTCCGGCGTCTCATCAACATCGTCCCGCGCAACGGCCTATTGCTCGCCAACGCCGACGACGCCAACCTCGTGCCACTCCTCGGCATCGACCACTGTCCGGTGCGTCGCTTCGGCTTGGGCGACAATTCCGACGACCTGGCCAGCGGCTTGGATTTCAGCGAAAGCGGTTCCGAGTTCCGACTTGGTAACACGACATTTCGCATCCCAATGATCGGTGAGCTCAACGTCCGCAACGCCCTCGCCGCACTGTTGCTCGCGCGCTACACCGGGCTCAGCGACGAGCAAGTCCAATCCGGATTCGACACCTTCAAGGGCATCCAGCGGCGAATGGAGATTCGCGGTGAAACCGGTGGCGTGACCGTGATCGACGACTTCGCACACCACCCCACCGCCATCCGCGAGACGCTCAAGGCACTTGGCCAGCGATACCCCGGCCGCCGCGTCTGGGCCATCTTCGAGCCACGAAGCAACACCACACGCCGCAACCATTTTCAGGCCGAACTCGCCGAGGCACTGTGCTTGGCCAAGCGCGTCGTCGTCGCCGAAATCGCCCGGCTCGAGCAAGTACCCGAGGGCGAACGGCTCGACCCGGCAAGGCTGATGGAAGACATCCGTACCGCCGGCACCAAGGCCGANTATCTCCCGACCGCAGACGAAATCGTCACCCACGTCACCGCCCAAGCCGAACCCGGGGACATCCTATGCGTGCTCAGCAATGGTGGTTTCGGCAACATCCACCAAAAGCTGCTGGCTGCCCTAGCCGAGCGAAGCACAAAAGAACTGTAGGCCTTAACAGGCCTTGAGAATCTGTTCACAAAGCCCTACCGGCGGCGGATGCGCAACTTCGTATACCGCGAACTCGGTTGGTAGTAGTAATACGGCTGCCGATAGCTAGGGGTGAAGATGCTNTGCGGCCGGTTGCGGATGCTGCGGTTGATGGCCTTGACCGTCGAGTTCTCGAGGAGCGAATAGCGGTTGGTGTACTGTTTCTTTTTCTGCGCNNCCTTGTAGTACGGNTCNCGNCCGGCCATGAANACGCCGCCCTTCGGTGGTGCGGTGATGATNGTCGGCNTGCCNGACGNCGATTGCGGTTGNGNTTGTGGTTGCGGTTGGGCCGTTGNGGTTTGAAATGTNTTGCCATGAAAACTCAGCGTCATGGGCACGCCGCCAGCCTCGATCTGCGCCCGACCGGCGGCGGCATCAACGGCGAGCAACCGGAGCGACCCGCCGGTATCCCCCTGGGTAAGCGTGAAGTGGGCGGTGCGCACCGGCTCAGTGGTGCGATCCACCTTGGCCACACAGACCTTGTACTCGCCGCGCAGCCGGTAGATGCCGGTCAGCTTGTAATCGATGCCATTGGGCGGCACCGGTGCCTCGGCCCTCTCGTATGTCTCCACGCGAAACTCGACGCCATCGGAGTCGCCGGGGTAAGAAACGGTCGCCAATTTGCCGTCGCCTTCGACCACCAGGCCAATCGGCTGCCAATCGGCGTCGTTCGTTTTGGAAAAAACCTGATAGGCCAAGCCATGCTCAGTCTCGAACTCGAGCTGTACCGATTCGCGCTTGGCCAACGGGACGGCGTCGGATGCTTGAGGCTCGGCCGCTTTGGCCTCGGTGATCAACACGGCCGAAGCTACCAAAAGGCCCAGACCCGCCATGAATCCGGCGGCAATGGCTTTCATAGGAGGGAGGCTAGTCCCCGTCGCCCGGCAGCACAAGCCTTGTCCATTGCCAACGACAGGGGTCGGGCCTAGACTTGCCGCGGCCTTGGCATGAATGTTTCCGGCTCCACAATCCTGATCACTGGCGGCACCGGTTCCTTCGGAAACCGCGTCGCCGCGCATCTGCTCAAGCAGTCCCCCGCTGAAATTCGCATCTTCAGCCGCGACGAAAAGAAACAGTGGGAGATGCAGCAGGCGTTCCCGCAGTTCCAGTACATCGTCGGCGATGTGCGTGAGGAAGCCTGCCTCGAGGAAGCCATGACCGGTGTTAATCTCGTGTTCCATGCCGCCGCTCTCAAGCATGTGCCGTCGTGCGAGAAATACCCGTACGAGGCCTACAAGACCAATGTCGTCGGCTCGCAAAACGTCTGCCGCGCCTCCAAGGCTGCCGGCGTGAAGACGTTCGTCGCCCTCAGCACCGACAAAGCCGTCAAGCCGCTCAACGCCATGGGCACCAGCAAGGCAATGATGGAGAAACTCGTCTGTAGCCAAAACCAGAACGGCGGCGATACGAAGTTCTGCTGCGTACGCTACGGCAACGTGATGGGTAGCCGCGGCTCGGTCATCCCGCTGTTCAAGCGNCAGATCGAAAACGACGAGCCGATCACCCTCACCGTACCGGAGATGACGCGCTTCCTCATGACGCTCGACCAGTCGGTCGGCCTTGTGCTGCACGCGATGCAACACGCGACCGGTGGCGAGATTTTTGTCCGCAAGGCGCCGGCCAGCACTATCGAAAAACTCGCGGAGGCCGTCTGCCAGAAATTCAGCCCCAAGGGCACCGATCATCCGATAGACNTCATCGGCATTCGCCTCGGCGAGAAACTGCACGAGACGCTCGTCAACGAGTACGAGATGCANCGCATCNNCGAGGAGGAACTCTTTTACGCCATCCACCCCGAGTACCACGTGCCGGACCACCGCGCCGAACAGTCGCTCGGCACCGAATACACTTCCAACAACACCCGACAACTCNAGTCCGCCGCCGACATCAAGCTGCTGCTCGACAAAATGGGCGAAGTTGAGTTGTACATCTGATCCTCTTGGCCAAGCGNATGCCGAACCCGCTCCGACAACTGTTGCGCCCTCGTTCCGCCGCCGATTNTACCGCGCAACTCATTGATAATGGTGANGTTAAGACCGCGCTCGACATNGGCTGCGGTANCCGCTCGCACNTGAGCCAATTCCGGCCGGGTGTACANACCACCGGGCTCGACGCCCACGCCGAAGCCATCGACCTCGCCAAGCAGCGCGATGTCCATGACCACTACATTCAGGCCGATATCCTCAGTGACAACCTCGACGCCACGTTTGACCTCGTCACCCTTTACGGCCTCATCGAGCATTTGCCGAAAGCCAAAGGGTTCGAGTTGCTCGATCGCGTCGAACGGTTGTCAGCCAAGTTCATCCTGCTCGAGACGCCGCACGGCTTCGTCCCGCAGGGACCTGAGTTCGGCAACGAGTATCAACGGCACCGCTCCGGTTGGTTCATCCACGAATTCGAGGGACACGGCTACACGGTGCACGGCACAACCGGCACGCGCTACCTGCGCGGCTACATGGCCGGGCCGAAGTACGGTTTCCCCGGCTGCCTGCTGCTCGACGAGGCGCTGACCCTGTTGCTCCGCATCAACCGAAAACCAAAACACGCCTTCAACCTCCTCGCCGTGAAGGATGTGCGCGGCCTCCCAGCGCGCCACGAAAGGGAGGCCCAGCCTTGAGGCTGCTAATCCTCGGTGGTAGCGGCATGTTGGGCCACCAACTTTGGCGCAGCCTCCACACACGACACGACATTTGGGTGACGCTGCGCCGACCGGCCGCCGACTTCGCCCCGCATCATTTATTTGACAAGGCCAAGTCGATCCAGGTCGATGACATCACCGACGACACGGCGCTTGGCCAGGCGCTTGGCCAAGCGAAGCCCGATGCCGTGATCAACTGCGTCGGCCTGATCAAGCAGCGCGACGAAGCCAGCGATGAGGCACTCGCCGCGCGCGTTAACGCTGAGTTTCCCCACCGCTTGGCTAAGCGCTGCGGCGAGACCGGTGCACGGCTGATTCACTTCAGCACCGACTGCGTCTTCGCCGGAACCAGGGGCAACTACACGGAAGACGACCCCGCCGACGCCACCGATCTTTACGGCCAATCCAAGCACCGGGGCGAAGTCACCGGCCCCCAATGCGTGACCCTCCGCACATCGGTGATTGGCCACGAACTCGGCACCAACTTGGCACTGCTGGATTGGTTTATGAGCCAGCGAAGCCAAACCGTAAACGGCTTTACAAAAGCCATTTACAGTGGTTTTACCACGCTCGAAATGGCGCGGATCGTTGAGCGAATTCTCACCCGGCACCCCAGACTTTCTGGCCTGTGGCACGTTGCCAGTGAACCTATTTCCAAGTTCGATCTACTGCAATTGTGCCGGGAAAAACTTGGCTGGGAGGGTGTCATCGAGCCGAACGACGAGTTCGTCTGCGACCGCAGCCTCAACGGAGACCGCTTCAACGAAGCTACCGGCTACGATCCGCCAGGCTGGAAGGCGATGATCAGCGAACTGGCGCAGCAGTCATGAACGATCGGTCGCGCATCATCTCGGTCATCCCGGTGTACAACGGGGAACGCTTCATCCTCGCCACGCTCGACTCGCTCGCCGCGCAGACGCCTCGCCCCGATCGCGTGATCGTCCTCGACGACGCCTCGACCGACGGCACCGCGCAACTCGTCGAGACATACGAGCCGCTCAATTGTGAACTGATCCGAAGTGGGCAAAACGAGGGGTTGTTTCGAAATTTCAACAAGGCGCTCAGCTACGCCACCGGATGC
>NYXK01000035.1 GCA_002685535.1 Deltaproteobacteria bacterium | reverse complement strand
ATGCTATGAAGCTACCTCTTATTTTAATTTTGCTAAAATAAACCAGTCCTCTCCCAGAGGAGTGATCGAGCTGATGTCCAGTTGGCAGGCATTATTCACATTATCTACATTTAAATCTCCACACCATGACAATGAGTCCTGCCCTCCGATTATTTTTGGTGCCATAAATAATGCAAGGTGATCTACAGATTTGCTTTTAAGAAAGCTCGCATGGATCAGACTTCCTCCTTCCACCAACAAACTCTTCAGTCCGTGTTTTTTCAATTCAGACAGTACCCACAAAATATCCGGAGTTTCCGCAGGTGCTCGAATAATCTTTAATTCAGCCCGTTCCGGCCAGTTCCGTGAAGGTGCCTGATTTCCGGTAATAATTATAACAGGGACACCATCATTTTGAAACACCCTGCTTTGTTCCGGAATACGTGCTTTTGAGTCCAGCACAATCCTGACAGGTGATCGACCTTTTTCAATACCGCGTACAGTCAATTCCGGATCGTCTGTCAGAATAGTGTTGATGCCTACCAAAATAGCATCATTCTCGTGTCTTAATTGATGCGCTTTCCGCCTTGCCACGTCTCCGGTTATCCATTTAGAGTGTCCGGTTCCTGTCGCGATTTTCCCATCGACTGAGACAGCAGCTTTGAGAGTGACCGTGATTCCTGTGCTTTGCTTCATCTGCTTCTCAAAATTAAGTCACTTTTTATTTATAAACAAGTACCATTCTCAATACATCTTCAAGACTATTCTTTCCTGTAAATTCTATAGATATTAAGCTAAAACAACAAGGGATATGAACAGGATGGCTTCATAGAGCAGGTTTTAGCAGTAATTATTTAATCAGCAACAAAAGCTGCTTTAGAAATTTTCACTAAAAACTTCGATTGAAATTATTACTCACATGAGCAAAACTGCGAGATGTTCATGTCATTACTGCACAACTGTTTTACAGGAACGCAGTTCCTGAGCATCCGCCCATGCATACATCAACTTACCTGTACGTAGCATGTCTTCCGGATTACCAGGATTAAAGTGTCCTCCTTCTACCCAAGTTTCACTTTTTGGATCAGGTGAATTATCCCAAAGAGGAAGATAAGCTTCAGGCGGAACTAAAGGATCTTTTGTTCCATTGATAAAATGAATTGGTGTCCCGGAAATATTCGGTAAATATGTCTCCATTTCTCCATATTTCAGCATATTACCCAGTAAAAAAGAGAAGAAATCAGTAAGCATCCGGATGCCTGTTATTTTAACTTTCGTGCTGAAATCAGTTGGATTATCAGTTAGCTTGTAATGTATCAGGCCCTGATTGAACAAGAGAGGTTGAATGACCCGTTGAAAATTTGTAAAACCGTAGATGACCATCAAACCGTCAACTTTTTCCGGAGCAAAACTGCCAAGAATAACCGGAAATGGCGCACCAACACTTCCTCCTGCCATCACAACTTTGTCTGTGAAACGTGTGTCCTCAGGTTTTGCTCCTTTCACATAATTCAACAATGCGTCGAGAGCACCGAGTGTGTGTCGTGTTTCTTCACGGATTTTCTCGGGAATTTGCCACCAGTCCAGCAGATCCCAATTTTTCCAATAATGCCGCAGCAGAAAAGAATGAACGGGTTGTTTCATCAGAATGGTGTTTCCTGTATATTTCCATTTACCACCGCCGGATAATAATTTTTCTCCCTCTTCTACTCCTCCTACAATGATCAGCGTATCACACTGCATTTTTTCAGGACGTGTTATCCACGCAGTTGTTGAACGTTCAGGATCATCGACTGAGCGTAATTCCCACTTGTAAGGTGTCAATTCCTGAACCTTCCATTCAGGAACATCTTCAGCAAGAAAAGGCTGCTGCACAAGAAATATTTTAAGAGTTATTCCACTGATTAGCAGGATAATGAATGCTACCAGCAACAACAATAGAAAACGGCCGTATTTCATCTGTTTTTCAGATTGAGGATTGAGTGACAATCAATAATCATGGAAGGTACCAAAAATTTTAACACAGAAATNNTAAAAGCCCATGTCCGCAATCGGTCTAGGACTCGACACCACTTTTGATGANACCTCAGTCGCNATCCTGCGCGGAAAACGTGAAGTATTGTCAAATCTGACTCTTTCGCAATATCAGGATCATGAAGAGTTCGGAGGTGTCGTTCCAGAGAGAGCTTCCCGTAAGCATCTTGAAGTTATAAATCAATTGATCGCAGTAGCCTTAAAGGAAGCTCAACTTGATTTCTCCAAAATCGATTACATTGCGGTTTCCAATCACCCTGGATTGTTAGGTTCCTTGCTGGTTGGCTTAACTGTAGCGAAAAGTCTAGCGTACACCTTACAATGTCCGTTAATCGGAGTCAATCACGTAGAAGCTCATCCATACGCAAATGTTCTCACTCATGGAGAAATGCCGTTCCCGGTTCTTCATTTGGTCGTAGCGGGTGGGCATACTTTGCTGATCAAGGCCAAGACTCATTTTGATTATAAAATTATCGGTCGCAGTTTAGATGATGCGGCCGGTGAATGTGTAGACAAAGTCGCTAAAATGTATGGGCATCCGATGCCGGGGGGCCCGGTTGTAGATCGGGCGGCGTTGGGNTTTTCCGGAGACACGTATGANTTCCCACGTCCGCTGTTGCACAAAAATGGGNACAATTTTTCTTTCAGCGGCTTAAAAACAGCAATGTTGCGTTTCAGAGAAAAGCATCTAGAAAANCCCTCTACTAGAGTGAATAATGGGAAACAACTTCCGGAAGAAGGACCTGTCCTTGCTTCATTTTTTCAAAGTGTGATTGATGTCTTAATCCACAAAACTTTCAAGGCTGCTGAAACTCACGGACTTAAAAACATTTCTGTTTCAGGTGGATTGGCGGCNAGNCGNAAATTGCGCTCTGCGTTTGAANCAGAAGCTGCACGGAAANGAATAAATCTTTTTTATCCGCCGCCNAATCTCTGTACAGACAATGCTGCAATGGTGACCTGTNTGGCNGCNCACCGCTTTGAAGTAGAGCAATTTGATGATCTGACGCTGGATGCTTTTCCGAATTTGATTAGNTGAATGGGGNCTTAAATTTTGCGGAATATCAAGGTGCTGGCCCATGAAAGACCTACTCCGAATCCTGCAAGAACTGCAACCTTCATTTCCTGATTGTTAAATTCCTCAGCAAGAATCATCGGTACAGAAGAAGATACTGTGTTTCCGAATTCAGCAGAATTGAAGGGGCATTTTNCNCGCGGAACTCCAAGCGTGTCGGCAATGGAATTAACAATATGGAGGCTCCCNTGATGCAGCANGAAACGGTCAATTNTTTCCNGAGTNATTCCGTTTTTTNCCAGCATTTTCCGGATACTGTTCGGAATTACACGAACCGTGAAGGTGAATACCGCACGTCCGTTCATGTGCACATGCCCATCTCCCCTCACAATGATACCTTCTTTTTTGCTGCCGTCTGAACCAAAAACAAATTTACCGAAATCAAAAACCGGATCTTCGGTCAGCAAAGTTACGGTTGCACCATCTCCAAATAATGTCGCGGTTTTTTTGTCATCATGATCCATAACTTTTGAATACGGATCTGCGGTAAAAAGCAAACCTTTACGGAATCCATTTGCTTCCATGAAAGATTTGATTACGGAAAGTCCATAAACATATCCGGAACATCCCAGAGAAATGTCAAAAACAGCNCAGTTTTGTGAGATGGAAAGTTTTTCGTGAAGAATTGCGGAAGTGTGAGGAAGTCCGTGTCCGTCNGGATTTTGAGTNCAGACGATCATACANTCTATTTCATCNGCAGAAATCTGNNCCTNTTCCTGCAAATTTTCCCACGCTTTTACACAAAGGTCTGAAGTCTCCTGATCCGGATATTTCTGTGCGACTTGAGTAAAGCCAATTTTATCACGGACAAAAGAGGCAGTCATGCCGAATTTATCCATGCGGTCGAAGTTTGAAGTTCGAACATCCGGCAAATACGTTCCAATCGCCTTGATGCCTATCATTGCCGTTACTTTTCTTTGCTGAAAGGTTGACCTATGGCTTTAGGTGCTACTGCTTTGCCGACAAATCCTGCCAGAAAAATGACTGTGAGAATGTACGGTGACATGTCTAAAAANCTGTTGAGNAGTTTCACTGGAACTATTCCCTTTAGCAAGTCAAAAACTTCAGGTTTATCTTTGATTGCAAACAAAAATGAGAAAAGCAGACAGGCGAACATTGCAGGGTATGGACGCCACTTGCCGACTATCATTGCCGCCAGTGCAATATAGCCTTTACCTGCAGACATATCCTTTACAAAGAAGGCCAGGTGTGCAGTTGAAAGATACGCTCCGGACATTCCTCCAAGTATACCGTTAAAGAGTAAAGCCTGATATCGAGTTTTATTAACCGAAATTCCGGTAGTGTCTACCGCTAAAGGATTTTCACCAGTGGCACGTAANCGTAAACCAAAACTACTTTTAAANACCACCCACGCTGTAATCGGTACCACTACAAAAGCAATGTAAACCAGGATGCTGTGCCCGCTTATCAGTTCATAATATAGATCACCTAAAATGGGTACATCACGCAACTCGTCTGCATAAGGTAATTTGATAGGCATAAAACGCGCTTCTTTTGGAAGTTGTGGTGTTTTACCTCCCATCCCAAACCAGGCGTTAGCCAGTACGACCGTCAAGCCCATCGCAAAAATATTGATCGCAACACAGGATACGACCTGGTTACCGCGTTTGGTGATACTGGCGTAGCCGTGTATCATGGAAAAAATGATGCCGATACCGATGGAACCCAACAGACCCCACCATGCAGATTGTGTCCAGTACGCTACGGTTGCAGCAACAAAGGCGCCCCCGAGCATTTTACCTTCGAGACCAAAATCAATCACTCCCGAACGTTCCGCAAAAATACCACCCATTGCGGCAAAGACGAACGGTACAGAAATCCTAAGAGTTGCATCTAAAATTAATAAAAAATCAATCCACATNTGAAGGTTGACAGTTAACGGTTGTATACCATAATTGGTGTTGGCTATCTGAAATGGCTGCTTCCCGTCGCTTTAGCTGTCGACGGAAGATAAACGTTTGACAAACAGCTCTAATTGAGGCCGAAATAGATTTTCCAATGCTCCGGCAAAGAGGATCACCAAACCCTGAATAAGCACAACCATGTGACGGTCTATGGCCTGAACTTCAAACGAGAGCTCAGCTCCTCCCTGATAAAGTATTCCAAACAACAATGCCGCTAACAAAATACCTAAAGGATGATTGCGCCCAATCAGTGAGACTGCTATTCCGGTGAATCCTATTCCCGCCTGAAAATTAAGCATTAGTCTGTGGCTGGAACCCATGATTTCGTTAATACCTACAAATCCTGCTAATCCACCACCGATGACCATGGCAATGAAAATGTTCTTTGAAACACTTATTCCAGCATATACTGCAGCTGTTTCGTTTGTTCCGACTGTCCTCAGTTCGTAACCCCAACGAGTATACCAGATAAAACGCCAGACTAANATCAGACAGAGCAGTGCAAAGATNAAAGTTCCATTGAGAGGAGTTTGAGTAATTTCCAAGCCAAACCAGTCAAATATTTCGTGCATTTGCGGAATCCAAACACGCTCTCCGAATTCACGGGATTCAGGTGACATTTCTTTAGGCGGTCTTAATACATGTGACAGTAGATTTACCATGATCACAGACGCGATGAAGTTGAACATGATGGTTGTTACAACTTCATGACTTCCGCGTTTGGCTTTTAAATATCCAGGAATTGCTCCCCAAATTCCTCCTAATATTATTGAAGCCAGAACTGCTAAAGGAAAAACCAGCCAGAGCGGCCAGTTTTCGAGCCATAAACAGACTAAGCCAACACCCAGTCCACCGATGTAAGCCTGTCCTTCAGCACCGATATTGAACAATCCGCAATGGAATCCGATTGCAAATGCTAAGCCGGTGAATATGAAATTGGTGGTGTAATACAGCGTATAACCTAAACCTTCGTCATAACCAAATGCACCGTAGAGCATGGTTTTTAAAGCAAACCATGGATCTTCTCCAAGTATCCAAATTACTATTCCTGAAATTAAAAACGCAATTAAAAGATTCACGGCTGTAACCAGTGTGACCACCAGCGTGTTGGCTTGACGTTCATTCATGCGGCCTCCGTGCTTATACCCGCCATTAAGAGTCCAATATCACGTTCATTAGCTGCGCTGGCCTCCACTTCTCCCATAATTTTTCCTGCAAACATAACCAAAATTCTATCGCTCAAGGAAAGAATTTCATCAAGCTCAACTGAGACCAGTAAAACAGCTTTTCCTGCATCACGCATAGCAATGAGTTGACGATGAATAAATTCGATTGCTCCGATGTCAACTCCACGGGTTGGTTGCCCTACTACCAACAAATCCGGATCACGTTCTAATTCACGTGCAACCACTAACTTTTGCTGATTGCCTCCGGAAAAGAGAGAAGCTCTTAAATTAAGATTATTCGGCCTGACATCGTAATGGTCCATACCATGCNTACAAGTTGAGAGGATAGTATCTCTGTCCATTTCAAGTAAACCGTTATACTCAGGTTCGTTGTGGTAACCCAGGATACTGTTTTCGTTGGCGGAAAAGGAAGTCACCAAGCCCATACGCTGTCGGTCTTCCGGAACATGCGCCATACCAAAACGCCGCATATCAGCAGCATCTGCTTTCAAAGCAGGAGTGATAGTCTCAGAGTTAACTATAAGCTGTCCTTTTTGCAAAGGCTGAATCCCCGTTATTGAAGCTAAAAGCTCAGATTGTCCATTTCCCGAAACTCCAGCGATGCCGACAATTTCACCTGAACGCACGTTGAAGCTGACGTCTTTGAGCCTGTGTACTCCGAAATCATCAGTGAAGTCAAGATGCTCTATTGTTAAAACAGGCTTCCCGGGCTTGGCTGGACCTTTGTCAACACGGAGTAGAACTTTACGTCCCACCATCAATTCCGCCAGTTCTTCCCTGTTAGTATCTGCNGTTTTCAGGTGAGCAACCATTTCTCCCTGACGCATTACGGAGACACTGTCGGTAATGGCCATAATTTCGCGTAGCTTGTGGGTGATCAAAATCACCGTTTTGCCTTGTTCACGAAGTTCATTGAGAATACGAAATAAATGATCTGCTTCTTGNGGAGTCAACACACCTGTGGGTTCATCTAGAATCAGAATGTCTGCTCCACGATAAAGTGCTTTGAGAATTTCCACGCGCTGTTGCAGTCCGACCGGTAAAGTATTAATTACTGAATTAATACCGACTTCCAGATGATATTCTTTTTCCANACGCTGCAGTTCAACTTCAGATGCCTCCAGAGATTTATTGAGTGAAAATCCTGTTTCAGTGCCGAGAACCACATTTTCCAAAACAGANAAATTGTCCACCAGCATAAAGTGTTGATGCACCATACCGATTCCAGCGTCAATCGCATCGTGAGCACTCCGAATCACTGTCGGTTTTTCCTGCACTGAGATTGATCCAGAATCAGCTTGATAGAAGCCGTAGAGGATACTCATCAAGGTCGATTTGCCGGCACCGTTCTCTCCGATAATTCCATGTATAGTTCCGGACTCAACTTTGAGCGAAACGTCTTTATTCGCACAGACATTGCCAAAATTCTTATTTATCCTAGTCAGTTCTATTGCTAATTCAGACATCTTTACAGGAGTTATGATTATTTTATACTTTCTTAAGCGTCGATTGACTAAATTATAAATCGATACATTTTTATAAGCTTGAAAATCTTTCTAAAATTAAAGCAAAAAAACCGTCAGCATTAATTTGATTGATATAGGTCGCATTTGGTGCACGATCGGTGACTTTCCACCAGTCAACTACAGTCATGCCCATTGTCAACTCGGAATGGATTTCTACCTCAACATTAACCTGCCTTCCTTCAAAAAGTTCAGGTTGGAGTAAATAAGCAATCACAGTAGGATCATGCAGAGGCCCGCCGCTGGAACCGTACTTTTCAACATCAAAGCGTTCATAAAAGCTCAGCATTCCGTATGTGGCATCACCGACTGGAGTCCCAAGGGCCTTCAAAGCATCTAGCCATTTGCGCTGCATGAGTGCTTTGTGAGTAACATCAAGGGGCATGATCACCAGTGGACGTCCACATTTCATCACAGTGTTTGCTGCATGCGGATCAACGTAAACATTAAATTCAGAAGTGGGTGTAATATTGCCTCCTTCAAAAAAACCACCGCCCATCAGCACAATATTTTTAATTTTTGGGAGAATCTCCGGAGCTTTGACCATGGCCATTGCCACATTTGTCAAAGGCGCAAGACAGCAAATAGTAACTGAATTGTCTTCTGCCGCAAGCAAAGTTTCAATCGTCCAGTCCACACCATGCTGTTTTTGCAGGGTAATTGTAGGTTCTGGGAGATTTGCTCCGTCCAGTCCTGTTTTTCCGTGCACGTGCTCTGCTGTAACCAGCGGACGGACAAGTGGTCGTGAACAACCTGCGAATACTTTTGTCTCCGGTTTTTTAGCAAGCTCACAGAGCATTAAGGCATTGCGGGAAGTTAACGCTAAAGGAACGTTTCCGGCAACAGTGACGATACCTAATAGATCAATTTCTTCAGAAGCAAGTGCCAGTAGAATGGCGATAGCATCGTCCTGACCAGGATCGGTATCAATGATAATTTTATGAGAGGGCATGCAAAAGGTCTATAGTGAAGAATACTTAATGATAGCGGGCGCAAATCGACGGGCGATGAGTTTTGTGTGATTAAATTTCATCACACAAAACCCAAAACTACTTTTTACTCACCCAATTTGATTAGATTACTGTACAGGACACGTATTGTTGCTCATGTAGTCATGTACTTTAATTGATCCAGAAATGATTCCTTTGCGGACTTGCTCCACTTTGGATTTCATCGCACTGCTGACCAATTTGGCATTGTGCTCATCAAGTGCCCAACCCACACCATCTTCTGCTAAGCCAAGAATTTTAAATCCTGATTTCCAGGAATTATCATATCCAGTTTTAAATACTTCATATGCTGCAACATCGACACGTTTTAGCATAGACGTCAAAACGGAGCCTGGCTGTAGGTGGTTCTGGTTGCTGTCAACACCAATGGACATCTTGCCATTGTCTGCAGCAGACTGTAATACACCAAGTCCAGTACTACCGGCAGCTGCATAAACGATATCTGCTCCACTGTCNAACATAGTCTTTGCCAGTTCAGCACCACGTGCAGGGTCACTCCATGCTGCAGGAGTTGTTCCTGTCATCTTTTGAAAGACAGTGGTTCCGGAGTTGATGTACTTGACTCCCTGAACATATCCGCAGGCAAATTTGTGAATCAAAGGAATATCCATTCCACCNACAAAACCTACTTTGCCAGTTTTACTTTTCATTGCAGCCAATACACCTACCAGGAATGAACCTTCATGTTCCTTAAAGATGATAGACTGTACATTTGGCAGGTCTACCACCATGTCTATGATACTGAATCTTGTATTTGGGAATTCTTTTGCAACTTTTGACAGTGCTGCAGCCTGCCCAAAACCCACTGCGATTATTGGATCGGAACCACGCTTGGCAAGTTTTCGAAGGAACTGCTCTCGTTGAGCTTCCTGTTGCACTTCAAATTCACGGTATTTTATTCCGGTTTCTTTACGGAACTTTTCCAGTCCGTTCCAAATTCCTTCGTTAAATGACTTGTCAAATTTACCACCCATGTCAAATACAACAGCTGGTTTGAAAGCCATTGCCTGAGAGGCGCTCCAAAGAACTACACCTGCCAGAAGGAGGGTAGAAAGCAATCTTTTCATAACATACTCCTTAACAATTTCCGAAACTCTGTCCGGAACAGTTTATCAAAAAACCTCTCAGTGTTAGCTGTGAGGAAGCGGGACAATCCCACGAACGTCACTATAAGAAAGTGTACGAAGATTATATATATATTGTATATTTGCTGAAGATTCAACAGNAAATTACTTTTAAAAGGAAAAAAGTTAAAGAAACTTCTTTCCGTAGATCAGGCTTTAGACATGATTTTAGGCAGATCCTGTCAAAGAATTATTTTTCAAATTTTGAAGAGTCAGCAAAAAAAGATCAGNTTACAAATCCATTTCACTCATGCCGTTTAACCAGCGTGCGGCATTGACTGTGTTTGCCATCAGCATGGCGATTGTCATGGGACCTACACCGCCAGGAACCGGAGTGATGAAAGACGCTTTTTCTTCGACTTGTTTGAAAGCTACATCACCAACCATACGACTTCCTGATGCTTTGCTGGGGTCATCGATACGGTTTATACCAACGTCAATCACAACTGCTCCGGGTTTAACCATGTCCGCTTTTACAAATTCCGGAATTCCGATTGCAGCCACCATGATGTCCGCCTGTGAAGTAACCTCAGCTAAATTTGCGGTTCGGGAGTGACAAACAGTCACTGTCGCATCCCAGCCTTTGCTTGAAAGCAGGGTTGCGATTGGTCGACCGACAAGATTACTTCGTCCAAGTACTACCGCGTTTTTTCCGGAAGTTGAGATTCTACTACGCTTGAGCATCTGCAATACACCGTAAGGAGTACATGAAATGAATTTGGGCTGGCCCATAGCAATCAGTCCTGCGTTCAACGGATGCAGGCCGTCTACATCTTTGTCGGGTGAAATTGTCAGGATCACTCGTGTTTCATCTAGTTCTTCAGGCAAAGGAAACTGGCAGAGGATTCCGTGTACTGCAGGATCATCGTTGANGCTCTGTATCAAATTTTCCAACTCCTCTTGAGTAGTGGAGGCTGGCAAATCGTGCCCGATTGAACGAATACCTATCTCTCCGCAGGTCCTTTTTTTGTTACGCACATAGACTTCAGAGGCAGGATCTTCTCCTACTAGAACTACAGCCAGNCACGGTTCTATTCCATTTNTTTTTAACTGATCAACTTCTTTGCGCAATTCTTCATTTATACTTGCGCCAATTACTTTTCCAGAAATCAATTCACTCATCTCTATTCCGTTTGATTAAATTTAATTGGGGTTACAAATATTTCNCTCTTCCTGTATGATTATTGTCAATATAATTTGAAAAANTCTTATGGAAATTTACAATAATATTGACGCGCTTCACTTGAAATTAGGGTGTAATATTCAAGAATTTGAAGGAGGAGCAGGTTTACCGACAAGCTATTCTGACAGATTAGCTGAAGAAATCAATCTACTCTTGCTCGGTTGTGGATTATTTGATCTTAAATCCTGCTGGCTGATTGCTTTAAAAGGTGTTGAAGCAGGTTCTTTTTTGCAGGGTATGGTGACAAGTGATGTTCTGCAGTTGGAAATTGGACAAATGCAATCAAGTTTGATTTGTGCTAACAAGGGCAAAATTCTGCATCATCTGGAAATTATCCGGAGTCGTGAAAATGAATGGATTGTAAGCTGTGATCCTGGGGAAGGACGCACAGTAGGGACGATACTTGATAATTTTCATGTACGTGAAGAGCTGGAAATGCGTTTACTTAATTCCGGAGAAATGCTGCGTTTAGATTTGATCGGTCCGGATGCAGAAAAAAATCTTGTAAAATTGGGTTATTCTCCGGAAAAAGCTGATTGGAAATTTGAGTCTGGATCAGTCTTTACCGTAAAGTTAAATTTAGGAAAGTTGCCACGCTTGATAAATCTTGTTGATTTAAACGTCATACAAAATTTTATCAAACTTGTACTGAATAACGATAACGTTGATTTGACAGGACAGGAAGCCTTTGACGAACTACGGATCTCAGCGGGCATTCCGCGTTTTGGAGTTGATTACAGTACAGAAAATTTTCCTCAGGAAGCAGGACTTGCTGATCATATTTCCTACAACAAAGGTTGTTACATCGGTCAGGAACCTCACGCCAGGATGCATCATCGCGGGCATCCGAACTGGATCTTGGTCTGGTTGAAACTTCCTGAAGATTCTGAAGCAAATTCCGGAGATGCTCTTTTTCACAATGCAAAAGAAATTGGAAGAATCACCAGTTTANCTGGTATTCCNNNTANAGGAATTTTGCGAGGAATTGCCATGNTCCGCCATGAGCTAGCAGAGGATAAAAATATGTTTGCTTTAGCTGTTGAATCTCAGCCAATTATTCAGCACGAAGCTCTACCTAACACAATTGTGTAATAAACACAATATGACCAAATTCGCCTCCCTGCCAATCCTTCCAGTTCCTATGGGCTGTTTCACCGGAATTATGCTGGTACTGTCACTATTTGTTTTAAGCTATTTTTCAGTTTTTATGAATTACTGAATGAAGCGGAAAACTCTATCGTAATAAAAGTAGCGATTGAGTGAGAGGTTGCTGGAGAGACCGTAAAAATAATCATCTTCTGCAGTACGGTAGGTTTTACGGCGGATACTCCATTTTTGTCCTGAAGCATCCATTTTCAGTTTAGAAACTCCGAAGTCAAGGTTCGCCCGCAGATCCGATTTGTTGAGGTAAAGAACTGCCGGTGCAAACTCACCGCGTTTTGAGGCAGAAATAACTTTGATCGTATCTNCGTCAAAGCGTAGTTCATAACTTACCAGACGCGGCGGTTGCCAAGTTGCTAAAGCTGCTTTGTCGCTGATTAAAACAGGACGGTGATCCAGTACATTTTGCGGAGTTTTGAGGAAATTGTCAGTTATTTCCCCACTCACTTCAAGGGGTGAGAGTTCCCTGAAATTTACAAATTTTTTGAAATCATTGCGCACATATCCAAGGGACGATTTTCGTTTGATTCTCAGTCCAATGGTGTTGATTGTATATTCCGCCAGTTGTTTTGCTTGTGTACGGTAGACAACGTCTTCNAGAAAGAATATTCCGGTTTCACTTGAAATGTTTCCGCTTAATATTTTACCGTTTGGAGTGTTGAACCGGATTTGCAGAATCATTTCTTCCGCCAGACTCAGATTGGAGGATAAGCGGTCAAATTCCAATTCAACCTTACCTGTTATCAATAAATGCCACCATTTCTGCATTTCTTCACGGGCTTGACTGAGTTCCGGATTTTGAATTAAGGCGGTTTCTAATCTTCGGTAGGCTTTGTGGAATTCCTTTTGCTGNAGATACTGCTGATAAGATTCAAAGTTTTCCTGCGCAACTTNTACATTNATGCGTTTCAGNGCTGCAGAAATATCCTCATCATCCGGATTTTCAACTGCAGCAATGCGGTACTCTATNGCTGCTTCTGCCCAGCGCTCCTGCTTTTCCAGTTCCAGGCCTTGATCATAATTAAATGAACATCCGACCATGAACCATGTAATCAAAAACAATAAAAATGTTTTGCAACGTGACAAATGGCAACAGCTCATGATTTTACGTTCATTGGATAATTCGGAGCTTCCTCGGTAATGAAAATATCGTGGGCGTGACTTTCCTGTAAACCTGCGGCAGTAATCTTTACAAAACGTGGTTCNGTTNGCAATTCTTCAATGCTGGCGGAACCTGTGTAACCCATGCCGGCGCGGAGTCCACCAACAAACTGATAGATTGATTCAGAGAGATGCCCCTTGTAGGGCACACGTCCCTCGATACCTTCCGGTACAAANTTGACGTCTTCCTCAATATGACCTTGGAAATATCGGTCCTTGCTGCCGTCTTTCATTGCGCCTAATGAACCCATGCCGCGGTAAATTTTATAACGCCTGCCTTGATAAAGTACTACCTGTCCAGGTGATTCAGCAGTTCCTGCGAACATGCTGCCTATCATTACAGTGTGTGCTCCTGCNGCGAGAGCTTTAACGATGTCTCCGGAATATTTTATACCTCCATCTGCAATTAGTGGAATGTCGGTTTTCCGCAAGGCGTGCGAAACTTTGTCAATGGCAGTCATTTGCGGAACTCCGATACCGGCTACAATACGTGTTGTGCAGATTGAACCGGGGCCGATCCCAACTTTAACAGCATTTACTCCAGACTTTACTAAAGCCTCCGCGGCTTCTCCGGTAGCTATATTCCCGCCGATTATCTGCAGGTCAGGAAAAGTGGAGCGCAGTTTGGTTATACTGTCCAGCACTCCCTGCGAGTGTCCATGAGCTGTATCGAGCACCACTACATCAACTCCGGCATCGATCAATATTTCCGCACGTGATAATAAATCAGTTGAAGTACCAAGGGCTGCGCCTACTCTGAGACGGCCTTGTTCATCTTTGTTGGAGTCAGGGTACTTTCTGGCTTTTTCAATATCTTTGATAGTTATCAGGCCTAACAGTCCATAATCTGCTGAAACGACCAGCAGTTTTTCAATCCGATGTTTATGGAGCAAACGCTTAGCTTCATCCATTTCAATACCGGGAGCGACTGTTATCAGGCGTTCACGACCTCCTGTCATTAAAGCAGAGACAGGTTGGTCATAATTAGTTTCAAAACGTAAATCACGATTGGTCAAAATTCCGACTAATTCGTCTCCCTGTTTGACNGGAACTCCTGATATACGGTATTTTTCCATCAAGTTCAGCGCATTCTGCAGCGGTTCCTCAGGTTCAACAGTAATTGGATCTGAGATCATCCCGCTTTCTGAACGCTTGACCAGATTAACCTGTGTTGCCTGTTCTTCCGCACTCATGTTTTTATGAATGATGCCAATTCCACCTTCCTGAGCCATGCAGATTGCAGTTTTATGTTCTGTTACTGTATCCATGGCTGCACTTAAAAAAGGGATATTGCAGTCTAGAGTCTGAGTAATTCTACTTTTTACAGATACTTCGGAGGGCAGTACTTTGGAGTGTCCGGGAAGGAGAAGTACATCGTCAAATGTGTAACTCTCTTCGATACGGTCTTTTAACATTTTTACTATTTCAGTGAGTCAATTCATCAAAATTTATTGACATCTAGAATCGTGCATTTCACGCTAAAAGTCAAGTTGTTTGCCGGAAACAAAAGTAGTGATTTTCGAAGAAACTCACTAAAAAATATGCGAATTATGCCTTTTGACTTGTTCCCAAAATTGGAATCAGCTAGTATCTGCGAATCCACGCATGTTGTGGTTTTTTAACCTGTTGACTGGAAAAATTTTATGATAAAAAGACATTTTTGGATTTTAGCAACGTTGCTCATCGTTTTTGGCTTTCAGAATAACGCAAATGCTGTCAGCTGCAAAGACTTGAATACTAAGGATAAAATGAATAAATTCATGAATAAATCGAATCAATCAAGTCCACTTTTGCAAAAAAACATTAGTGTTNCGCTGATTNTGGATGCTTGCGAGGGCAAGCAGTGCAAGTCTAAAAGTAAACGTGCTGCNCAGAAAGAAACACTGCGTATTTTAAAACTTGATAACAAGCGACGTATTTATGCGGAGAAAGGCCCAAATTCACCGCGTTGTGTGATCCAAAGGGGAGGACGGCGATTTGTCTGCTCCAGTTGCGGAGTTGTATCCAATGAAAACTGTAGAAGTTTTCCTTCAGACGGCAGCTCGGTTTTTCCAGGAACAAACATTGATACCGCGGATTTTACTTTAACTGCAGGCAAAGAAAATGATATGAGTTGTTCGAAACTGAAAAACCCAAAATTCTTTAAAATTGAAACTCTAATCAAAAACGATTCAGCGGAAAACGAACAAAGATACGACAAAGTTCTGAGTTATTACGATAAGGAAAAAGGTGTACCGATCATGATGAATTTCTTTGCGGAAAAAGTTCTCCGTAAAGTTTATCGATTTTTCCCGAAATATTATGTAAAAGTTGACGGACAATGGTTCTCAACAGTGATGCGTGTACGTACAACATTAGGAAAAGAAAAAAAATTCATTTTTGAAACNCTGACANATGTCGATAAAAAAAANGGAAAACTAAAACTGTATCTAGATTTNTCAGACGATCCTGAATTTAAAAATGTGCCTCCTGAATCGCTGTTCAGCACAGACTGAAGATAGACAAACCGGTTCCCCGGAAGTTNCATTATCTACCAACTTGACTGTAAAACAGCTCTTGCCTGTCTTGTTGTTGTCAATTCTGATCAGCCTTGTCTTCATCTTCATTGCCTCACCTGTATATTCCCAGGAGACTAGTGAAGCTGAATTACAGCAAAGCCTTGAAGAAGATCCCCTTGCAGAAGAAGACGCAGATCTGGGCCTTGAAGAAGATCCCCTCGTAGAAGAAGACGCAGATCCGGGCCTTGAAGAAGATCCCCTCGCCGAAGAAGACGCAGATATGGGACTGGAGGAAGATCCCTTCGAAGAAGAAGACGCAGATATGGGACTGGAGGAAGATCCCCTTGCAGAAGAAGACGCAGATATGGGACTGGAGGAATATCCCCTCTCAGAAGAAGACCCGCTTGCAGAGTCTGATTCAGATCTGGANCCTGAAGAAGATCCCCTCGCAGATTCGGACACTGAGCTGGGCCTTGAAGAAGATCCGTTAGCGGGAGAATCAGCGAATCAGGAGACAGAAGAACAACTGGCAGACGAAGAGGAAGAAGAAGACGAGGTATTCCCGCCAAGAGTCACTTTCAGCCATGAAGTAAAAACAATGTTAGGNGGTAGTGAAACGAAGGGCTTGTCAGTTTTAGATCCTTTGCTGAGTGAAATCAAAGAACTGCGTTTTGTTTCCACATACGATCAATCTGTGAAGGTACAAACATCTCCGCAGATGTATAATTATTTCCGGCTTTCTATCAGCTTTTCGCAAAACTATGAAATGGAGAAAGAACGCATCTTTGACGGATTTGCCAGCGTACGTGAAATTTACACTAATTACCGTGTGGGGCCACATCAACTGCGTTACGGAACCCAGATTTTTGGTCTTGGTAAAGTGGATTTAGATAAAGTTATTGATGTGTTGCATTTGAACAATATCATGGGGCTTTATACTTTTGANCCGGATGACTCCAAGGATGCGATTCCTTCAATCAGATATAANTGGTTCCGTGGAGAACACACGGCTACTTTTTATCTGTCTCCGATTCGGCANCAAACTTTTGGGATGAGATTCACCGAATTCAGGGAAGAGATGGAAAGTACTGAAGAAGAANAGGAAGANNATGTTTCATTTTTAAGGGATTATTATGGTTTGCAATATCAATGGACTGGAGATATTTTTGATGCAAGATTCGGAGTGTTTCACTGGTTTGACTCAAATCCGTATATAAAACTTGAATATCAGAAAGTTGCGGACAATGGTACGACAACTCTGCAGGGTTCATTTGAAAATATGCTCTCCAAATACGATGAGCATGAATCTCGCTCAGATTTCTTAACTCTTGAATTAGATGCAATTTGGAGTGACATGGTATGGAAATTGGAGTCCGGTTTATTTAAGGAAAGAAACTTGTATTCCTTTGAAATACCGGAAGGTAAACACATTCGCCTATCAACTGTACGTTCACCTCATTTTGCGGTTGCGACTTCGTTTGAGAGGACATTCAAGTATTTTTATTGGCTGATGATTTATTCACATCGTAAGTCGTATGATGTGCCTCCTGACTCACACATTTTTCTTTATGAAAATGAGTCTGCTNTGATTCCCCGGAAAAGNGACGTGGTACGNAATCAGGTTTCNGGAGTAGCAGTTTTGAAAACACCNGACAATTCTTTGCGTATAACACTGTTGAACTATCAAACCTGGCCTTTCGTACAACGTGGTTTTGCGTCCCTCTTTACATGGGAGCGCTTCAAGNAGGATATGGAACTGGAACTTAAATTGTTTCGTTTAGAAACAGAAAGACAAAAAATGTTAGAGAACAAAATTAAGACATATCAGATATTTCTGACTTACACCCAAAAATTTACTGCAAACTAAGGACTGCATGTTTGTACGATTTATCACGCGACTAAATCAATTCCCCAAATTGATTCTTTTAGTCATTTTTGCCCTCAGCGCATTCTTTTTTGTGCAGGCCAGGGACGGGCTATTTGACCCAGACAGTGGGAGATTGCGTATAAACAGCACAGTTGAACCTTTCATTGAACGTAATTCAGGAGCCTACCAGCAATTTCTGGACACCAGAGAGGCTTTCGGCAGTGAAGAAGTTGTCGTGATTGCTCTTCATAATACAGAAAAAGAACCGGTAGGTCTCGATTATCTGTTGACACTTTCTCACTTGAAAGCAGATGTTGAAGCCAAAGTCCCAGGGATTTCCAAAGTACTTAGTATGCTGGATATTCCACAAGCTTCAGGAAAATGTGCTGGTAAATCATATTTTCATCAAATGGGAATTGGTTCTGTTTGCCTTTCTGTTTTGGAAAAATATGAACATCAAATTTCCTGCCTGAATAAATCCTCTTCTATAAATATATCAGCTGATGACGAGGCAATCTTACTTAAGTTGAAGAAAATAATAAGTAATAAAAGTGAGAAAAGCCTGGAAGAAAGTCTCGAAGAAGGAATTGAAGATGATCTGGAAGAAAGTCCGGAAGAGAATTTGGAGGAAAGTCTAGAAGAGGGTCTCGATGAAAGCTTGGAAGAAAGCCCGGACGAAGATGTAGCAGATTCCGGAGATTCTGTGACTGAAGCTGATACTTCGAATGATTCATCTCTGGACTGTACTTTAGAAAAATCCTCTTCAAGTCCCCAAAAAATACATGCTGATACTGAAGCAAAAATCCGCAAAACTGTCAGCAGTTTAAAAAGTCACCCACTTTTTCAGGGAGATGTTCTCTCCAAGGATGCGAGCACTGCCGCACTGATTATCACATTCAATCCGGAATCAAAGCCTGAATCAGCTGAAACCCAGCAAATAATTAAACAACTGCTAGTCAAGCATCAACAGAATCTGGAAATTTCTGACACCCTTCGTATTGCTTATGCAGGTCAACCCAGACAAATAAACAAGGCCAGCCGTTTGATACGACAGGATATGCAGCTTATTCTTCCAATGAGTTTGCTCTTGATTGTTATCGTGCTATTAATTGCATTCCGAAGTATTAAAGCCGTCTTTGTGCCATTGTTAGTCGTCTTATTTGGAATTCTCTGGACAGCCGGAATCATCGGTTGGGTTGGTGACGAACTTAATCTGGTCACCATGGCCTGTGCGCCGATCATTGTTTGTGTAGGCAGTGCTTATGTGATCAAGTTTCTAAATCAATATCAGACTGAAACACTTGAAATAAAACAAGAAAGGAGTGCGGAAGAACCGCTTGCATCAATTCCGCAAATAATAACTGCGACTCTAAATTCTGTAACCGTTCCTGTTACTGTGACTGCTATCACAACGGTTGCCGGATTTATCGCGCTCGTAGTCAGTCCAATTCCCGCTGTTCAGCAGTTGGGGCTCTATTCAAGCGTAGGTATAATTTCCATTAATTTATTTACTCTCACTCTCGCACCGGCTTTACTGCATTATATACATATGCCGGAAATAGAAACGAGCGAAGAAGGCAAAGGTTTGCTCAATCATCTTTTTCGGCTTATTGCAGTATGGCTCAGACTTCATTCCAAACGTTTAATCTGGATTTGGCTTTTAATTGCAGGCTTTGCGGCCTTTGGTATGCTGGGGCTCAGCATCAACAGTTCCACCAAGACTTTTCCGGAAGAGAGTCAATTAGTAAAAGACTTAAAATTGATTGAAAATGAATTGTCCGGAACTGACACTTTACGTTTATTATTCAAAGCGGAAACAGGCAGTGATAGTCAGCAGTCTTCAGCAAACAATCCTTTGAAAACCGCAAAGACTATTTACGGACTGAAAGAGCTTCAGGACTGGATGTTCCAGGTAAACGGGGCTACAGAAATCGACAATATAAAAGGATTAAGAATTGATAAATTCCATTCTCCGGTTGATGTCCTGGCGCATTACCGCATGGGACTTGATAAATTGACTGACGAGGAAGTAGTACAGTTTTTTGAAAAAACCAGTGAGAACGGACCAAGGTTTTTAAGTACTGCAGAAGATGTTCTTCAGGTAACGATTAGAATGCGCAGTAATGGTTCAACAGCATTTCTTGCACTGAGGGACATGCTGCTGTTAAAGGTGCCGGAATTATTGCCGCATTTAAAATTCAGTTATACAGGCGGAGGAGTGCTCTCCAGCGAATCTGCAAACAATATAGCTCAAGGTCAGATAAACAGCGTATTTCTGGCATTGATTATAGTATTTGTCATTCTGTCGCTGCTTTTCCTTTCCTGGAAGATGGGTGTAATTGCCTTGTTCCCGAATGTAATTACGATCCTCGTATTTTTTGGCTCACTAGGTTGGCTCGACATTCCAATCGGTGTTACGATCTCAGTAATTGCTGCGATTGCCCTCGGAATTGGTGTGGACGATACAATTCATTTTTTAAGTCACTACAACGAAAACGCTAATAAATTACGTAATAAACGGGAGGCATCATTAAAAACTTTACCCATTGTTGCACGTCCGATGATGTTTTCGACGATTGCACTGTCTGCGGGATTTATCCTCTTTGTTCAATCAGAGATGGAGTCTCAGGTATTGTTTGGTACTTTCACCGCCTTGACCCTGTTGGTGTGTCTGGCAATAGACATGACTTTTTTACCCTCAGTTGTCATGGAAACAGGTTTGATAACTGTCTGGGATTACGTTGGACTGAAATTTGATGAAGAATTTATAGCAGGAATTGACCTCTTTCAGAACATGACTGTCAGAGAAGCAAAAATAGCAAGTTTGATGGCCTACCCAGAAGACCTGAAACAAGGCGGACTGCTTTTTTCAGAGGGGGATATTGGTGATGAAATGTATGTAATCCTCGAAGGATCAATTTCCATCTTTCTGGAAAAAAACGGAAAACGTACGGATCTGGTCCGCTTGGAAAAAGGTAATACATTTGGTGAAATGGGGCTTTTCAGAAAAGCGGAGCGTAGTGCAAGTGCAGAAGCTGCTGAAAAAACACGGTTGCTGGTTGTTAACCGTGACTGTCTTGAACCACTTAAAAAACGAAATCCGAAAATCGCCGCTAAACTATTCTTGAATTTGGCCAACCGACTACAATTATCACTGAAGGACACTGATGAACGTCTGCTGGAGCAAAAAGACTTTAACCTCAGCAGCCTTGAGGCAAAATTAAACAATGATGAAAAATTAGCAGAACAGGAGGTTTCTATAAAACCTGAAGATCTTTGGGAGAATCTAGGTGCAAAATGGCGGCAAAAATTACAATCGTTTAGTGAAACACATAAAGTTGCCAAGGGCAAAAGATTATCAAAAATTAAAAACAATAAGGGTGACTTCCTGTTCATTACTTCCGGAACAGTGGAAATCGCGTCAATAGTTTCACCAAAAAGCGATTCGTTTTCTGTCGGTTATTGCTGGACGAGGAAAGATTTTGATTTAATTGGAGAATTTGCCCTTTGTACAGCGAACGAAACAGCAACTGCCCGTGCTATCGCAAGGCAGGACTCAACCCTAATGCAGTTTGCCGAGGCTAAATTAATTGCACTGGCAGAGCAAGAGTCACGTCTTGCAGCGCAATTCCTTGAAGACGTTGTCTGTTTGCTTTCAGACCAGCTTGCCATTGCTGATAAACGTCTGCAGAACCATTAGAAATTTTTAAAGTAGAATTTAAATTGTTTATAGACAATGTTAACTAACAGCATTCAAACATCTTAACTCTCAAATGTGGCAAATCTTCTGTGCGTGTTTTAAGTAAGTTGAAACTCATTTGGCTTTGGAGTGAATTTGTCGGATAAATTATCCATAAAAGTTCTTATTGTGGATGATTTTGCTGCGTCCAGGAAGGTTTTGGTTATTACTCTTGAACAGTTGGGGTTTGACAATATAGAAGAGGTGTCGGACGGTAACTCTGCTTTGGTAAGACTTAAATCAGGCCTTTTTGATCTTGTAATTATGGAAATGGATATGCCCAAAATGAGCGGATTGGAACTTCTGAAGCAAATCCGCTACGATCCAAACCTCAAGCAAATTCCTGTTTTGATGGTTACAGAAAATGGAATGCAGGAAAACATAGTAGCAGCATTCAAAGCAGGTTTGAATGCTTATGTTGTCAAGCCTGTTGATGTAAAAGTTTTTGCTGAAAAAATGAAAAATATTTTTGTGTAAACTTTNGGCTATCTTCTTGTGTCTTCAATCAACAGGAAGGATGATATAAAATACTGAGAGGTAAATTAGTAGAGAACGCTGAACTCACGGAAGTCTTTGACTGTTCCAAATGTCTTTTTGATATCTCTTACGAAAGCTCCCTGAGGGCCTATATAGCACCATTTAACAAAATTATTTAATTCAGAAATTTCCCCTTGTGCTGTTGCGAAAACTGACCCATCGTGTTGGTTCATGACATATCCTCTTATCCCTAGAGAATCAGCCTTGAGCTTCACTGAATAGCGGTAACCTACACCTTGAACTTTGCCAGTAATTACCAGTTCGATACGCTTTTGTGCGGGCATTGTTTCCCATTCGTGCTAGTTATTTAACCTTTTCTCAAAAAGATTTTTTGCATTATGTTGTAGCAGGTTAGCACTATTCCTAATGGGTTGTTTCCAGAGGCGAGTTATTCGGTCGGCAAGCAAGTTGATGTCTTCAAGAATATGTGAATAGGGTTCTACGTTTTTCANTGTCTTACGTTCCTGAAAGGCTCTTGTAACAGCAGTATCAGTAAATAGGCAACCAAAAAAATCACCTCTTAGCATTAAAGTTTGATTGAAATGATTTGCCATTGAAGGGAGTATATCTAATTCTCCTGGCAAATTACATTTGTTAAAAATAATCCTCGGCCTATAACGAATCCAGCTCTGNTCGGCTCGTTCTGCGACATTTCTGTCAATTTTAGAAATTTCATCCAATAGCCCCCTCACTGTTAGGAATTCTTCCATCACTGTACGGTTATAAGAGTCTCTCATCTTTTCATCAAGGAATGTGTTCTTAGGCATAGAACGCTCAATTACTCTAAAAGCTAAAAGTTTGATGAAAGTGAGCATGTTCATANTTGAAGTATGCTCTGGAGTAGTGATAATCATTCCCAGATGAGTCATGCCAAAAAAATCCAAAGTATTGTATGTACTGCCGCTTCCAAGGTCCAATATCAAATATTCACATTCCAATTGTTTCAGATTGCTAATGAGACGCCTTTTTTGCNCATGGTGCATGTTTGCCAGNAAAGGACTTCTTACATCACCAGCAAGAAACTTGAGGTTCTCATGTTCTGTTTCTACCAGCAAATTATTCAGTTTGCTATATCGTGCGCGTATAAAATCTCCGATACCGGGATGAATGTTCTTTATGCCTAAACAGGTATGCAGGTTTGATCCNCCAAAATCAAGGTCTGCTACAATAACCTGTTTGCCAAGTTCGGCTAATGCAATTGACAGATTAGCTGCTACAAAGCTTTTACCTACACCACCTTTGCCACTTGCAATCGGAATAATAGTTTTTTCCATACCTTATTCAAGTTTTTTTATTTAAAGTACAAACCANATACAGAGCTTAATTATAATGCAGTCAGGATAACCAAGATAATACATAAATGCAAATAAAAGTATTCGCAGCAATGTNAATCCGATGTTAGTTTATTCAGATCAAGCTCAAAAAACACAACTTCCGGATGTGGATTTTGGTAATTAGGCTGGTTTGACGTAGAGTCGTTTCATCTCGCAGACTNTATCATTNAATGGACGCAGACCAACACATCCTGCACAATCCAACTCATCCCAAGCCAGTACAATGCATCCATTGGGAGTTGCGTATTCCTCAGGTAGGCTTTCCAGTTCCTCGTCAAAACCTTGAAAACATAGGTTNAATCNCAAAGTTTCTGCATATTCTAAAAACAGGTGGCGGGAAATGTCAAAATCACTTTGACCCTCCGCAAAATTTATACGAAGCGGCATCTACAAAAAACTGATTATAGTTGATTAAAGGCAAGATTCAGGAATAACCATTTTTACTTAGTTAAGATACTCTCTTTTCAATCTTACTTCAGGGGCAGATAAATTACACTTGTTCATTTAAGCTTTCTTTCTGCTTCATTCAGTCCTAAGACAATACCTAATCCCAGCATGGTTGAAATTATTACCAGCATCAAATAAGGATACCAACCCCAGTTATGATAAATGATGAGCGGGAAATAACTGCCTAAAGATCCGCCTGTATAATAAAAAGCAATATAAAGCCCGTTTGCAACACCGCGCTTAGATTGGGTGTGATGGTTGATATATGCGGATAAAGTGGAATGCATTAGAAAAAATCCTGTGCTGAAAATAAAAACCGCAAAAATAATGATGATCAGATTTGTACTTGTGAACAGCAAAAAACCTGCGCCAAAGGTGAGGATTCCAAGGATAGTACTGTTGATTTCACTGCCAAGTCTGGCACATATTCTCTGTGCGTTGAGTGAAACCAGNACACCCATCAAGTATCCCATATAGGCGGATGCAATCAACGATTCTGTCGCCTCCGGCGAAATGTCCTTGATACGAAAAGGTAGTACATTTAAAGCAGAGGCNAAACCGAAAAAAACTATTGAAACTGTCAGGTAAACCCGAAAATGCAAAGGACGTTTGAACATTTGCCAAATTCCGGAAATCTCCAGACTGTTGCACTGAGCCGGGATATCTTTTTGTAATTTCCAGAGCAGGCTCCACGCAATGAGTAAACCAATACTCCATACAATAAACGCAGTTCGCCAGTCACTGAAATCTGAAATGAGGCCTGTGATAAATCTACCTGCAAATCCGCCCGTAATTGTAGCCGCGATGTAACGGCTGACNGACTTTTGTCTTTGATGTGCCGCGGACAGGTTGCTGATGTAGGTTACAATAGCGGTGAAAATGGCGGGCAGTAAAAGCCCCTGCAGTAAACGCAGTCCAAGCATAATCCGGAAGTCCATAACGAAAGCAAGCNNCAGTTCTGTAACTGCTAAAATTCCGATAAACCAGTGCAGTATCGTGCGCGCGGAAATATTGTCGATTAAATAACCGTAAACAATTGGAGTAAGTCCCAAAGGAAATAAAGTTAAGGAAATGAGCAGCGAAATTTCACTTCCGGAAACCGAAAAATCCTCTGCCAGTAATGGTAAAATAGGTTGTGGTACGTAAAGCGTACTGAAGGTCAGAACCGTTGTTAAAAGTAAAATATTTATTGATCTGTTATGCATGCTTATTTGAAGAAATATACTTGCTAAATATCAAGAAATTACTTTTCTTTTTGCTTATATTAAAGTAGTATAAAAGGTTAATTAAAACAAATAATAGAATATCATTTTGACATCCAGGAAGAACTTTATGAGTAAAAAAACAAACCCAAAAGCGGAAGTTCATGAATATCAAGCAGAGATGCAGAAATTGCTCGAAATTTTGGTACATTCTCTTTACACAGAACGCGAAATTTTTCTACGCGAATTAGTCTCAAATGCCTCAGACGCCTTAAGCAAGGTACAACTCACAACTTTGACAGAGGAAAATGTTCTGGACAAAGACGCAGATCTGCAGGTTGCCATTACCTTTGATGAGGACAAGTCACAGATCGTGATTGAGGATACCGGGTGTGGAATGACCAAGGATGAACTTGTTGAAAATCTTGGTACAATAGCAAATTCCGGAACACTTAAATTTTTGCAGCAAGCACAAGCTGAGAAAAAATCAGCCGAAAACCTGATAGGTCAATTTGGCGTTGGTTTCTATTCGGTATTTATGGTAGCAGATCGTGTGGAATTAACCACCCGTTCCTGGCAGGTTGATGCTCAAGCCTGGCAATGGTCTTCAGAAGGAGGAGGTCAGTACGAGCTTAGTCCGGCAGTTAATAATCAGCGTGGAACACGCATTACGATATTTCTCAAGGAGGATGCGAAGGAATTCTGTAGTGAGTGGCGGCTGGAGTCAATTATTAAAAAATACTCGAATTACCTGCCTTTTCCGATAAAGCTCAAGGATAAAACGATTAATCAGGTAAAAGCGATTTGGACTCAAGCAAAATCAGAAGTTAAGACAGATGAATACACAGAGTTCTATAAGCAAATTACACATGCCCAGCAGGATCCTTTGCACCATTTGCATTTTAACATAGATGCGCCAATCCAGTATTATGCGCTGTTGTATTTTCCTGAGTCAATCGGCAACGAAGTCCTGTATGCGCGTGAAAGCAAAGATGTCGCTCTTTATGCACAGAAAGTTTTGATTCAGTCAAGCAACACACATTTATTCCCATCTTATTTACGTTTTGTGCAGGGTGTGGTTGATTCAGAAGATATTCCGCTGAATGTCTCACGGGAAAATGTGCAGAAAAACGCATTGATCGAAAAAATAAAAAACAGTTTAACTTTACGTGTATTGAAAGAACTGCAGTCTTTGTCAGAACAGAATGTAGAAAAATACGGCAAATTTTGGCAGCAATACGGGACACTGATCAAAGAAGGTGTTTCTGCAGATTTTAAAAATAAAAACCGGCTGATGGACCTGTTGCGTTTTAACTCATCCGTTTCCGAAGATTCCTCACCGGAAGTTACCCTCAAGGATTATGTGGGACGTATGCGTGAAGAGCAAAAAGATATTTTTTATGTAACAGGAGGTTCACGAGAAGCAATTCTTCACAATCCGAACCTGGAATATTTCCGTAAGCAAAGTCTGGAGGTTTTGTTCATGACGGATCAAATAGATGATTTCATGATTGCAGATTTGCGGGAATATGACGGAAAAACACTAAAAAATATTTCTCAGGGTGATATTGATGAAATTAATGACAGTGATATTTCAGCACCGGAATCATCACTCTCAAAAGAGGAAAAGAATGATATCATTGCTTTTTTCGAAAAACAGTTGAAAGACCGGGTAAGTGGAGTTTCGGACTCAAAACGTCTGGTTGACAGTCCTTGCTCTCTGGTAACACCAAAGGACGGAATGACTGCTCAAATGGAAAAGATGATGAAAATGATGGATCAGAAATTTCAGGGCGAAAAGCGCAACATGGAAGTTAACATGAGCCATCCAATAATTCAGAATCTCTCAGAAATACTCCAGAAAGACAAGAAGCATCCGTTTCTTGAAGATTCTGTTGAACAGCTTTACGAGAATTCAATGCTTGTAGAAGGACTGCTTGAAGATCCGGTGCAGGTTTTATCACGCTTCCAGAAATTTATGGAATCAGCAAGTGCGTACGAACTTGAAAAAATATCCTGAGTATTTTTGATAATGTATGTAACAAAAATAGTTTGAAACAGTTGGATCTGTTGGTTAATTACACAATGTGTTATTCGAGATATCTTCCTCAATCTTCATGATGTTTTTCTCATATTCATGAAGAGCAGTTTCAATCTGCACAGAGTATTGACTCAGTTCGTGAAGTTGATTTAGATATTGCTCAATGGCTTCATTGTGTAGTTGGGAATTAGGAGGATTCTCAACTACTTTTTCAAGCAATTGTTTGCAGTCGGCAGTCAGGATTGCCAGATCTTCCTTGATTGAGATGATGTAAAAGGAGTCAGTATCGTGGTAAGTCAAATTGAGTTCAGAATTGTCCGGATCATTCTCCTGCGGCTTACTATGATCTTTCATGTAAGAGGAAATTTCTTTTAAGAGTGAATTGTAACGTTCCACCAGTGATTCACAATCTTTACGGAAGGCTTGGATATCTTTAGGTAATTTGGATGAGAATGTGTCCAAAAACACTCTAAAATAGTGATGCAGGATGTGATTAAGAGTGTTGATCAATGTCATTTGCTTTCATTCATTAATTTATTGTTCAACTGTAAATTAACCGGATTAGGAATTTTTGTCAAACAGTGATTTGGCTTCAACCTAATTTTTAAAACAAAAGATACAGAAAGTTATATGGCGATTTCAATGACAGGTTTTGGTTCTGCTGATGCACAGTGGGAAAGCTGGTCATGTCAGGTGGAAATACGTTCGGTTAATCAACGTTTTCTGGATATACGCTGTAGACTGCCTTTGGGTTTTCAGACATTAGAAGCAGATTTTAAAAAACAGATTAAAGCGGCTTGTACACGTGGAAAAGTCGATTGTTCAATCAGATTGGAAAAAGGTGAAGGAGATGAAAAACTAAAACTGAATCATGAACGTGCCAAAATATTTAATGAGTTGCTGGGGGAATTTGAAGAATTGTCGGGACGGAAGGTGAATGTTGAGGCGCGGGATCTATCCAGTACAAATATTATTGAAGAAAACAAATCCGGAGAGCCTCCGGAAGAATGTGAAAAGGTGATCCGAGATTCCCTTGCAAAGGCAATTGAAGGCCTGCAGGAGATGAAACTGCGTGAAGGTCAGGCTATGCATGACGATATAAAGACAAGATTAGTCTCGTGTGAGCAGATCGTGAATAAAATCGAAGAACTATCTCAAGAAGAACCTGGACTTTACCGTGAGCGGCTTCAGGAACGTCTTGCACAACTTCAAGAAGGCACAAAAATAAATCCGGAACGTCTGGAGCAGGAAATTGCTTTGTTAGCGAGGGTGGGCAGTATGCCTCCCTGGAAGAGTGTCAACCAGTGTGTATACCACCACCCCGTC
>NYXK01000034.1 GCA_002685535.1 Deltaproteobacteria bacterium | reverse complement strand
CTCCATGGAACATCCAGTCCCTTGAAAACAACGACTGAGTTACAAAACCTATACTGAAAATCCAATTGAGGATTGCAGACTTTTTCATGCCTGAAACCCCATTCTTTTTTGAACTCTACGTTCCAAAACAGTCATCAGGAAAACGAGTGTACCGGCTACAAGCGAAGCAACAATCAATGCACTCCAGATCTGCACCGTCTGTCCGTAGTAAGAGCCGGTCAACAAACGGGCGCCTAAACCGGCCCTTGCACCCGCAGGCAATTCCCCCACAATCGCACCGACCAGACTGATCGCGATGGAAACCTTGAAGCTGGCAAACAAAAACGGAGTAGAGGCCGGCCAGCGTAATTTCCAAAAAAACTGAGTTTTTGTCGCGTTGTAGGTTTTCAGCAAATCGAGATGCATCGGGTCCGGAGAACGTAAGCCCTTGACCATACCGATCGCAATCGGGAAAAAACAAAGATAGGCCGAAATGATAGCTTTTGGTAAAAGACCTGTAACTCCAAATGCACCCAGAACTACAATGATCATCGGCGCAATTGCCAGAATCGGAATTGTCTGTGAGGCAATTATCCAAGGTAAAACGCTTTTATTTAAGGTGGAAACGTGAACAATACCCACAGAAAGTAAAATCCCTAAAATAGCACCCATTGCAAAGCCTACCATGGTTGAGGAAATTGTGACCCAACCGTGATAGACCAAGCTGCGTTTGGATGATATCTTTTGCTGAAAGATTGATTTATTGAGATCGAAGATAATCTGATGCGGAGCCGGCATGATTGGACGATCCATTGACCATGAATCATCAACGAGCTTGGAAAAATCCCACTCAACTTTATGCCGTTCGTATTTGTCGATTAAAACCGCAGAATTGAGGTAGACTGCAGCTGCATACCAGATAACCGCGGTAAAGGCGAGTACGGCTGTAATCGAAACAAATGATGAGGTACGGAACCAGTTCATTTCAAATATTTAGCTCAATCATAGCTGTGTCCTGCCCGCAAACCTTCACGGATACGATGAGACAGTTCAAGGAATTCCTGCGTTTCCCGCATATCAAGGGTACGTTTTTCCGGCAGGGGACTTTCAATTACATCAATTATCTTTCCGGGACGGGGAGACATGACCACAATTTTTGTGGAAAGATATGCAGCTTCCGGAATGGAGTGAGTCACAAAGACTACCGTCTTTTGCGTTTGTTCCCAAAGTTTGTGGAAGTGTTCATTGAGTTGGTCACGCACTATTTCATCCAGCGCCCCAAACGGTTCATCCATCAGCAATAAATCAGGATAAAAAGTAAGGGCACGCGCGATTGAAACGCGTTGCTGCATTCCTCCGGAAAGCTGCCAAGGGAATTTTTTTTCAAAACCGATGAGGTCCACCATTTCCATTGCTTCTGCAGCACGTTTTCTCTGTTCCGCTTTTTCAACACCCATAATTTCCAAAGGCAGTTTGAGGTTGCCTTCAACGGTACGCCAGGGGTACAGCGCGGGTGACTGAAAAACATAACCGTATGCCCGCTGCAAACGAGCTTCTTCTGGAGACATACCGTTTATTTTTATTTCACCACCGGTGGGTTTTTCAAGATCCGCAATCACCCGCATCAGCGTGGTTTTTCCACATCCGGAAGGACCTATCAGTGAAATAAAATCACCTTTATTGATTTCCAGATCAATCTCCGAAAGCGCGTGAACAGGACCGTCTGCTGTTTCGAAAACTAAATCTACTTTACGGGCTTCAACAACCCGGGAACCATCTTCCATTACGATGACCGCTCCACAGAAGTAGGAGCAGTAGCGGAACTTCTTTTCTCAACCGCACTGTAATATGGTGCAAAACAAGGACGCTCAACATAGCGGCCGACACCACGCTCAGTTCGAACATCACCGTTTTTATAAACCACCAGCCCCTGGCTGATAGTCGCAACGTTGATTCCAGTCAATTCCATTCCTTCAAAAATATTGAAATCAATATTTTGATGATGAGTTTTCGCAGAAATTGTATGAGTTGCAGATGGATCAAAAATCGCCAAATCCGCATCACTGCCTTCCGCAATCATGCCTTTTCGCGGATAAATGTTGAAAATCTTTGCCGTGTTGGCTGATGTAACTGCGACAAATTCGCTCATGGTTAAACGACCGGTGTTGACGCCATGCGTCCAGAGAACATGCATTCGGTCTTCAATACCGGCTGTTCCATTTGGAATTTTGCGAAAATCATCCTTACCCATCGCTTTCTGGTCTGCACAAAAACAACAGTGATCGGTTGCTGTTGTCTGTAAATCTCCGGACTGCAAACCACGCCAGAGTGCTTCTTTGTTACCTTTTGGGCGGAAGGGCGGGCTCATCACATGTGCCGCCGCAAACTCAAAATCAGGATTCCGATATACGCTGTCATCAACCAGCAGATGCCCAGCCAGCACTTCGCCAAAAACGCGTTGACCTTCACGCCTTGCTCGTGCGATTTCATTAAGAGAATGTGAGCATGAATTATGAACCACATACAAAGGCACATCAAGCATCTGCGCAAAACGAATTGCACGGTTTGCCGCTTCTCCTTCAACCTGAGGCGGTCTTGACTGAGGATGTCCTTCCGGACCGGTAATACCGCTGTCAAATATTTTCTTCTGGAAATGATCCACCAACTCACCACTTTCCGCGTGGACTGTGCAAAGAGCACCCAGTTCACGGGCACGGGTGAAACTGTTTACCAGTATTTCGTCATCAGCCATGATTGCGCCTTTATAGGCCATGAAGTGTTTGAAACTGTTAACTCCATAGTCTCGACAGAGCGTGCCCATTGCTTCATGAACAGAATCATTCCACCAGGTGATTGCCACGTGGAAACTGTAATCGGTTGCAGCTTTTTCAGCCCAGCCGCGCCAGGTGTGATATGTTTCCAGAACATCTTCCTGCGGGCCCGGAATCACAAAATCGATAATCATGGTTGTTCCACCAACCGCACCTGCTGTTGTTCCGGAAAAGAAATCTTCCGAGGCAACTGTTCCCATAAAAGGAAGTTCCATGTGAGTATGCGGATCAATTCCACCGGGCATCACATAACAACCACCTGCATCAACAATATCCACTCCTGAAGGTGCATCCATGTCAGGACCTACAGCCTGAATAATTCCATCCTCACAATAAACATCCGCGCGGAATGACTGATCCGCGTTGACAACTGTTCCACCTTTTATAATTACTGACATCTTGTCCCCTTCTTGATAGTTTTAAAGTTCCCTAGTTTTAATTTTCTTCAACCCTCATCGGGTTATTTGGATGGGTTGTCCAGTTCTGATATTCTGTTCCTGAATCAACTCGTTCCATGGTGATGCAGTCCGGCACAGGACAGGCAAACATACAGAGATTACAACCAACACATTCTTCGTCTATAATCTCAAAACTTCGTTCACCATTGGCTTTAATTTCACGAATGGCTTGATGTGACGCGTCCTCACATGAAATATGACACAATCCACAATGGATGCAAGTCGATTCGTCAATTCTGGCTTTGATATCATATTTCAGGTTGAGATATTGCCATTCAGTCACATTAGGTACTGCCATTCCCCTGAAGTCCTCCAAAGTAGCGTAACCCTTTTCGTCCATCCAGTTGTTGAGACCGTCTATCATGTCATCCACAATTTTAAAACCATAGTGCATAGCAGCAGTACATACCTGAACACTGCCGGCCCCCAGTGCGATAAATTCCGCAGCATCACGCCAATTCGAAATGCCACCAATTCCAGAAATTGGCAAATGTTGAGTTTCCGGATCTTTTGAGATTTCAGCCACCATATACAGAGCAATCGGTTTAACAGCAGGTCCACAATAACCACCGTGAGAGCCTTTTCCGTCAATCGTCGGTTGCGGTGCCATTTGATCAAGGTCAACTGAAACAATCGAGGTTACAGTATTAATCAGAGCCACTCCATCACCACCACCTGCTTTTGCCGCGTGCGCCACTTTGCAGATATCGGTCACATTTGGAGTAAGTTTTACCAGACAAGGCAGATCGGAACTTTCCTTCACCCAGCGGGTAACCATTTCAACATATTCCGGAACCTGCCCGACAGCTGCCCCCATACCTCTTTCAGACATACCGTGCGGGCAGCCAAAATTTAATTCTACTCCGTCACAACCTGTGTCCTCAATTTTATGTATAATATACTTCCAGTCTTTTTCGTTACAGGGAACCATTAGCGAAACAACCACCGCACGATCCGGCCAATCTTTTTTTACTTGCTTTATTTCCTTCAGATTGACCTCCAGCGGACGATCTGTAATGAGTTCCAAATTATTTAATCCCATCATACGTTGGCCATAGTAATGTACCGCACCATAACGTGAACTTACATTTACGATGGGAGGATCCATACCCAGAGTTTTCCAAACTACACCGCCCCAACCTGCGTTGAACGCGCGTTCGACATTATACAATTTATCTGTAGGCGGAGCAGAAGCCAGCCAAAAAGGATTTGGTGCCTTGATACCTCCCACATTGCAACTTAAATCAGCCATAAAGAATTAGAATGTTTTTATTTATTAGTTTTCCTGCCATAAATCGGCACGATTGTTTTTTTAGTTTGACAGTACAACACAACAAAAAAGGATACTAAGTTAATTTCCGATGAATTGCAATTGCCGCCTGTTTGCCGTCTTCGACAGCCTGAACAGTCAAATCTTCTCCGGAACGAATGCAGTCACCCCCGGCCCAGACATTGGCTAGAGAGGTTTCATATTCCAAATTGACCATAATTTTTCCACCCTCTGTTTCCGGTATTTCAGAGTCTGAATCCAGAGTGTTAACCAATGTTTGGCCGATGGCTTTAAAAACTACATCAGCTTCTATAAAGCGCCGTTCTCCAGTTCCGACAAGTTTCCCTTTCGGATTCAATTCAGTACATTCAAACTCAATTCCACTCACATGTCCATTTTCTGACTGCAAACTTTTTGGAGCAAGCCAGTATTTGACATTGACACCGTTGGTTTGTGCAAACTCCTGTTCTTTCCAGGTTGCACTCATTTGTTCTGAACCGCGCCGGTAAGCCAGTGTTACATCTTCAGCACCTAGTTTTTTAGACTGCACCGCGATGTCAATCGCGGTATTTCCACCGCCAATTACAACAACCCGGCGTCCAACCGATAACTCAGACAGGTTCCCGCATTGACGTAGTTCTGAAATAGTATCCACCGCATTGTATACTCCGGCTATTTCTTCACTTTCCAAACCAAGTGTATTTACATCTCCCAAACCGACACTCAAAAATACTGCGTCAAACTCCTGACGGAGATCATCCAGTTTCACCTCCTGCCCCAATCTGTGATTTGTACGGGTTTCAATCCCGCCGATTTTTAATATGAAATCAACTTCACGCTGCGCAAAATCATCAACAGTTTTATAAGCCGCAATTCCGTATTCATTTAGACCGCTCAATTTTTCACGAGCTTCAAAGACTACGCTTTGATGCCCCAATAATGCAAGACGATGTGCACACGAAAGTCCTGCAGGGCCACCGCCGATTACCGCAATTTTTTTCCCGCTTGACTCAGCTCTTGTAAAAATTGTCTCCCCACTTTCCAAAAAACTGTCTGTGGCATAACGCTGCAGTTCACCGATACGTACAGGCTGATGATCCTGAGTTTCTCTGACACATGCCCCCTCACAAAGGATTTCAGTTGGACAAACCCTGGCGCACATTCCACCCATTATGTTTTGTGACAGAATGTCTTTTGCGGAACCTTTTAGATTGCCTGTAGAAATTTTGCGGATAAAGTTGGGTATATCAATAGAGGTCGGACACGCATCTACACAGGGGGCGTCATAACAAAAATAGCACCTGTTTGCCTCAACTAAAGCATTCCCCGGCTGTAGAGGTGGATGAACATCGGTAAAATTTAAAGTTAGTTGTTCCTGCGGCAAGCGTCCGGCACGAACGTCGATATTAGTCATATTATTATTCTCAGCATTTACGGCGGTAATTTTTTTCAAATCACCGTTTTTCAAAAAAATTATTGCAGTGCGGTTAGATCTCCATAAGTTTCTGGACGGCGATCACGGAAAAACTGCCAGAGGTTACGAATTTCCCGGACTGCATCCATATCCATGTCATGCACCAGTAAGCCGTCACTGTGATCATCAAGCTGCGCTTCAATTTTTCCACGCGGATTAACGATATAGCTTGATCCGTAAAACGTGCCAATGTTCCAAGGTTCTTCTGAACCAACTCTGTTAATAGCTCCAATGTAACAACCATTAGCTGCTGCTGAGGCCGGCTGTTCCAGTTCCCATAAATATTGGGAAAGGCCCGCGACAGTAGCGGACGGATTGACAATATATTCTGCACCGTTCAATGCCAATGCACGCCATCCTTCCGGGAAATGCCTGTCATAACAAATGTACACACCAAGTTTGCAGTATGCAGTTTCAAAAACAGGGAAACCTAAATTCCCTGGTTTGAAGAAGAATTTTTCATAAAAACCTGCAACCTGAGGAATATGAGTTTTACGGTATTTACCCATGTATTTACCATCTGCATCTATCACTGCTGCTGTGTTGTAATACACACCTGTCATTTCTTCTTCATATATAGGAACAACAATCACCATGTTATATTTTTTCGCGTATTCCTGCATAAGTTTCGTGGTTGGTCCCTCTGGTATTTTTTCTACAGCCGCATACCACTTTGAGTCCTGACTAGGGCAAAAATAAGGCTGGGTAAAGACCTCCTGCAGACAGAGTACCTGCACACCTTTTTCGCCTGCCTCATCAATATAGGGAATATGAGCTTCTATCATTTTACTGGTAATTTCTTCCGGGGACATTGATGTGTCTCCCTTAAGGGCCATTTGAATTAAACCGCTGCGTACTTTCATTTAATCTCCTTTAAACAATTTTTAAATAGGAAGAAAATTTGTCATGCTAAAACTCTTTTGCCTGACATGTGCAAATAAATTATTCTTTAATTTAAGTCTGTGAATTGTAAAAGTAGAATTCGATTTGGTCAAGACTTTTAAAAAAAAATTGACTACAAAATCAGTCTTACAAGCCGCCCTGAATTATTAATAATAACTTGTCATCAAAATTTTTATGTGTTATTTTTTTTAAAAATCACATAGAATATATCAACCAAAAACACAAAATAACCCGCGAATAATGAGTGAAAAAACTCTTGGAGCAGCTGTTTTTCCGTCCATCACATTAAGTAAAATTAAAGATTTTATAACTTTAACAAAACCGCGGTTGCTGTCAAGTGTGCTTTTCAGCACCGTTCTAGGTTATGTACTGCCTCAGGTTAGTATAATTACTGTTCTGCCTTTGCTGTATTTATTATCAGGTACAGCACTGACTGGTGGAGGTGCGCACGTGCTTAATCAGTGGATGGAGCAAGTTCCTGATTCAAAGATGAGCCGGACAAAAAGCCGCCCCCTACCAATGGGGAGGCTCTCCAGAAATGAAGCTTTAATTTTCGGTGTAATTATTTCCATCACCGGTATCATGATTTTATGGCTGACACTCAATGCACTAACTGCCGCACTTGGTTTACTGACCGTAATTTCTTATATCCTGATTTATACTCCGCTGAAACAAAAAACAATCGCTAACACCTGGTTTGGAGGAATAACAGGTGCATTACCTCCGGTTATGGGTTGGACAGCTGCACGTGGTCAATTGGACTGGGAAGTACTGCCGATTTTTGCTTTGCTTTATTTTTGGCAACTTCCGCATTTTTTTGCAATTGCCTGGATGTATCGTGAAGACTACCAGAGAGGTGGCTTCAGGATGCTCTCATTATTTGATAAAACAGGTCAAAGAACCGCTGCACATATGCTGTTAAACACAGCTTTGCTATTTGTGGCCAGCCTCTCAGTTTATTTAATTGGTCAGGGGAGACTCCTTTATCTCACAGGCGCTATTTTTCTTGGTTTAGGATTTTTTGCAGTAATCTCTTTATTTTTTCGTGAAAAAAGTGTAGAAAATGCACGTAAGGTTTTTCTTGCTTCTATTGTTTATTTACCCGTTCTGAGTACCATTTTATTTCTGGAACGATTTTTTTATTAATCTGAACCGTCCTTTTTTTGGAGGTCTATGGAAGAAAATGATTCTGATGTAATGGCTTCAAAAGTATTTTACGTCATCCTCGGTGGATGTGTCCTGTTTATGGCAGGTGCTTACATTTTTGCTTTTAATGCCTGATTTGTTTACTTATAAAAGCTTATCTACTTTATCGCTGAAAAGCGAGCAACGATATTGCAGTGAAAAAATAAGATGATTGAATATTTTGTACAAAGCGCATCCTCATTTGCAGGGGATATAGACAACCTTTTCCTTGTGATTACATTGATCATAGGATTCTGGTTTATTTTGACATTCGGCATTTTGGTATATTTAATTATTCGCTTCCGCAGGAAAGATGGAGTGAGGGCCAAATACATTACTGGAGAGAAACACAGCGAAACGAAATGGACTCACTATCCTCACTATGCGGTGATTGCGATGGACGTCGTCATAATAGCTGTAAACATACTTGTTTGGGTAAACATAAAACAAACTCTTCCTCCAAGAGATAATCTTGTGCGCGTAATAGGACAGCAATGGAGCTGGTCCTTCATTCATGCAGGTCCGGATAGAGAACTTGACACGCAGGATGATGTGTCAACTGTCAATGACCTTCATTTGAAGCTAGGAGAAACCTACCACTTTGAACTTCAGTCAAGGGACGTTGTTCATAACTTTGCTGTACCGGCTTTTCGCTTGAGACAGGATGCTGTGCCCGGCAGGACAATCAGTGGCTGGTTTAAGCCTACCAAAACAGGCACCTTTGACCTGCAGTGCGCAGAGATGTGTGGATATGGTCATGGAATCATGGGGGCGGCTGTAACAGTCCATTCNGNAGAAAGCTATGACACCACCATGGCTCAGATACAAAACGGAACCTATGAGAGTCATTACCAGAAACGGATGGGAACTAAAACCGATTTACCATCTAATACCTCTCAAGTTGACGATGAGGATTCCTTTGCTGTGCTTTTAGCCAGTATATTTTAGTCTATTTTTTGTAAAGAGAAAAACAATGAGCCAAGCTGCTGCCGCGGTCCAGACGGATACACACGCGGAACATCATGAAGAATTAAGTTTCTTACACAAATATATACTCCCTGTTGATCATAAAATCATTGCGATGCAGTACATATTCACCGGAATGATTATGGCGATTATCGGTGGATATTTTGCCTATGCATTCCGGATGCAACTCGCATTTCCAGGGGAACTGGTACCTCTCTATGGCCTTGTTGGCCCCGGAGAATACAACATGCTGGTAACCAATCACGGAACGATCATGATCTTCTGGGTGGCAATGCCAGTGCTAATCGCCGGTTTCGGGAACTATCTGATTCCTTTAATGATTGGCTGNGATGATATGGTTTTTCCAAGATTGAACCGCTTGTCTTATCAGATTTTTTTAGTCAGTGCATTAGTGTTGATCGCCTCTTTCTTCGTAAGAGGTGGAGGTTTCGGTGGAGCCTGGACAGCATATCCACCACTTTCTTCAGTAGCAGAATACAGCCTTACTGACTGGGGAGCGTCTTTATGGATTCTGGCTGTAGCACTGGAGTTTGTTTCGTTTCTACTNGGTGGNATCAATTTTATTACNACAACAATGAACGCGCGTGCGCCAGGAATGAAAATGCTGGACATTCCGATTGCCGTCTGGTTTATCGTAGTTGCGGTTATTTTATTTATGGCATCGGTGGGACCGCTTATTGCTGGCGCCGTGATGCTTTTCATGGACCAGAGACTCGGTACTTCCTTTTTTCTACCATCGGGTGGTGGCGATCCACTGCTCTGGCANCATCTGTTCTGGTTTTTTGGCCACCCTGAGGTCTATGTAGTACTGCTTCCAACCTTGGGAATCGTAGCAGATATTATCACTGTCTTCTCTAGGAAAAAATTGTTCGGATACAGAACAGTACTTTACACTGCTTTTGCTACAGGAGGATTGTCCTTCGTGGTTTGGGCGCACCATCAATTTATAGCAGGGATAGATCCACGGATGGCAAATGTTTTCACCGTGACTACTGTCCTGATTTCAATTCCCCTTGCAGAGATGATGTTTAGTTACATTGCCACACTCTATGGTGGTTCGATTGAGTTAAAAACCCCAATGCTCTGGGCTTTAAGCTTTTTGGCTGCTTTTTTGATAGGAGGGGTTACTGGGATTTATTTAGGTGCAAGTGCTATGGACGTATATTTTCATGACTCATATTTTGTACTGGCACACTTCCATTACACTTTTTTCCCCATAACGATAATCGGCATGTTTGCCGCGCTCACTTTCTGGTTTCCAAAAATGTTTGGCCGAATGATGAATGATACACTTGGTAAAATTCATTTTTGGGGGACTTTCATTCCTTTTAATTGTGTTTTTCTGCCACTTTTCTTCTTAGGTTTGGCCGGGCAGCACAGGCGTATTTACAACTACGATCATTTTCCTGACCTGGCAACCCAGGAATTACAGAACATCCGGATTTTTGCCACAGTCAGTATGGTCGTTATGTTGATCTTTCAACTGGTTTTCATCTATAATTTTTTCGTTAGCATGTTCAAGGGAGAGAAAGCACCAAATAATCCCTGGAATGCAAATACACTGGAGTGGAGTATTCCTTCTCCTCCGCCTCATGGCAATTTCAAGACTCTTCCTACAGTCTACCGCGGGGCATACGAATACAGCGTACCTGGACGTGAATTGGATTACTGGCCGCAAAATGAACCGCCAGAAGGAAACTGATACCTCCTTAATATTACAGGAGCCTAAGCTGCTCCTGTTCATTTGTTAACTCAAAAAAAGGATTAAAAATGTCGATGCATGGTCCTATTGCAACACACCGCAGTGCCACAGGAGTTCCCTCTGGTCGTCTAGCGGTTTGGTGGCTGCTGGCTTCTGAAATTTTTATTTTTGGCGGTTTAGTAACCTGCTTTGTGCTCTTTAAACTGAACGGTACACCAGGGTTTGAGGATGCATCTCTAACCAGCGTTACTGCAGGTGCAATCAACACGTTTGTACTTCTTACATCTAGTTTAAGCATTGTTCTGGCACATGCAGCAATTGAAAAAGGAGATCGTATAAAATCTTTTCGCTATATTTGGTACACGATTGGAGGAGGAGTAATATTTTTAGGTATCAAAACTTATGAATATACAGGNAAAATTATACATGGCCATGTCATCACAGAAAATTTATTCTGGTCTTTCTATTACACAATGACTGGGTTACATGCTTTACATGTGATCGGCGGGATGGTCATCATGGCACTTATTTCATTTGATATCCGTAAGGGGCACAACTATCAACGAGTTGAACTGATTGGTATTTACTGGCACTTTGTTGATCTNGTATGGATATTCTTATTTCCTCTTTTGTATATCGCAAATTTCTAAATTGATAACCTTTTTGTTACAGGTCAAATTATGAGTGATGCATACGCACATCCCAATTATGTAAAAATTTGGTATTGGCTNCTTGGTTTATTGGCACTTAGTATCGCCGGACCAATGCTCGAAATCCCAACCCTAACCATTATCACTGCCTTTGGAATTGCAATAGTTAAATCCTATCTGGTTGCAGCTTATTTTATGCACCTCAAATTTGAGAAGAAAATCATCTGGTTTTTTCTCATTCTTTCTATTTGCCTGCTTGGTGTTTTCTTTTTTGGCACTGCACCAGATTTGATGATGACAGACGGAGATCAATGGATAGATTGTATTGCAGATAAATCATGTGTTGAGCAGCGCTTGTGAAAAATACTTCCGGNCAGTCAGTCCTGTTAGCTGCTTCAGAGGTTTCTCTGCCAAGTCAGCCTAAGCATGCCAAATCTCCCGTTTCAAGCGGTGTTGTAGGCATGCTTATATTTATAGTCACCGAAGCGATGTTTTTTGGAGGACTAATCAGCGCATATCTGGTGATCCGTGCCGGACTGGATGAGTGGCCTCCCTGGGGACAACCGAGATTACCTGTCGAAACTACTGCATTTAACACTTTGGCACTCTTAGTCAGCGGCTTGCTGATGGGTTACTCTCGTAATTTACTGCAGAAAAATAAAATTATTGAGGGACGTAAATGGCTTGGATATTCTATCCTACTGGGTACTTTCTTTTTAGTATCTCAAGGATATGAGTGGGTACAGTTGCTAAAATACGGATTGACTATCTCATCCAGCGTTTACGGTGGTTTATTCTATTTAATTATTGGAGCGCACGGTTTACACGTGATCGGAACACTGGCGTTTTTGGCATATGCCTGGAAGCGTTTGGGAGCACCGGTTAACCCGTTCACTCCTGAAGGACTTTTGCCGGCTCAACTGTTGTGGTATTTCGTTGTCTGTGTCTGGCCAGTGCTTTATGTACTGGTTTACTTGTAGTGATAATCTACGACCCAAAAATAAACCGGACTCTTCACAAAAATATCTACAAAAATTATATGGCTCAATTTCTGCAATTCCTGTTTTTTTTAAGTTTTAGTCTTGCCCCCGGAATTGCGGAGGCATGCTCGGTTTGCTTTTCCGGAAAAGAGGAAACCCTCGAAGCATTTTATCTAACTACAATTTTCCTTACCCTGCTTCCGCTTATAATGCTTGCTTCAATCGGCATCTGGCTTTATCGACAGCACCAAAAAGCAGCATAATTTTTCTAAACTTAAATTCACATGAATGTACTCAGCAGCTCCGGGAAATTANTCATTTTTCTAGCTGTTCTATTTTTAAGTATTTTTTCTCTTCACGCGGGAGAACTGCGTCCGTCCGGACTTATTTTTAATGATTATCATGGTTCCACAGTTGTAGTTGTTGACAAGTCAGCCTGCCGTCTGATGGTCTACAAATTTCAGGAATCATGGAAAATGGACCAGGTTTTCCCNTGTACAACCGGAAAAGTAGAAGGTGATAAATTCCGTGAAGGAGATTTTAAGACACCTATCGGAATATACTGGCTGAATCAAGCATGGGCAGGATGGGAACTCGCTCAGTATTACGGTAATGAGGCCAACGTTTACGGAACAGGCGCTTTTGAAGTAAGTTACCCAAATTATTATGACCAAGTTGTTGAACGTAAAGATGGTAACGGTATCTGGATTCACGGAACTATAAAGGGGAACCCTATCCCTACACGCGGTTGTGTTTCGGTCAGCAACAATAACTTTCTTGAACTGACACGTTCAGTTGAATTGGGAGACACTCCGGTGATTATTGAAGAGAAAGTGACCTTTTCTCCTAGTGAAGAAATTGACCGNGAACAACAAATTTTATTAGGAACTATTGAGTCATGGCGGCGGGCCTGGGAAGAGAATGTTNCTGAAAATTACCTTTCATATTATTCAGATAATTTCCTCACAGAAAAGTGGAATGCCAGTACGTGGCGTGAACACAAACTTAATGTAAATTCTCAAAACGAACGACGAAGAATTCTTATCAATGATCTGTCAGTTCTGAAAAGCAAGAATATTTACCACATTCGTTTTGTACAAACCTATACTTCTTCTACTCTCAACGATGTCGGCTTCAAGCACCTCTTTCTTGTCAAAGAGCAAGACGGTCTTAAAATCGTCAGCGAAAACTGGACTCCTTTAAAACAATTCTTAGCCAGCCCTGCATTTCAGTATGCATATAAGGAGGCTGCTCAAAACTCAATGTGATAACTAAGTCATTGTCTATTTAACTCCTCATTCTATTCCCTACTATTCTCCTGTCTCTCGCTATGCTTTCTCTCATCAGCGGCGGTATTTCACAAGTGATAGAGCATCAGGTATACCAATACTCCTGTAACAGAAACATACAACCAGAGAGGTAGTGTCACTCTGGCAATTTTAGGATGCCGGTTAAAATTACCCGTTGCTGCAAAATAAACTGTGATCAACACCAGTGGTAAGACAACTGCTGAAAGTAAAATGTGTGAAATTAAAATAAAAAAATACAAAGAACGTATCCAGCCTTCTACCTGAAATGACGTGTCTCCGTGAAATGCATGATAAGTGAGATAACTGATTAAAAATAAAAAAGAAAAAGTTAAGGCACTCAGCATCATTTTTATGTGACGAGTTCGGTTTCCCTTCCTGATTGCCAGATAACCCAAAATAAGACAACTGGCGCTCATAGAGTTAAGCAAAGCGTTAACAGCAGGCAGAAAACTCAGGTCAAGAGGGCTTTCTCCTGGAACAGGATGTCGAAAGTAAATTAACCAAAACAAAAAAAATAAAATTCCAGCAGAGAGTATTGCTATCGAACTGAGAGCAGTCCTGTTGGAAAATTGAATCTTCATAATTTTTCCTTTTTAAGGTGAACATCTGCGAGGAGGAAAAACAAGAAACCTGTTAAAGTAGCGGCAATTGCAGTATGCAATGCTGAGACTGGTGCAGGCACACGGAAAACAGCATTTAGAATCCCAACAAATATTTCGAAGAGAATCAGCATAACTATACTAGTTCCAAGCACTTTATAACCCTGCCTGTTCCTTAGCCAGATCCACGACATCAGTATCAACACCAATCCACCGCTCAGGGCAATCAGACGATGCAGCATGTGAATCCACTCATTTGCAAAGACTGGCAGGAATCGTCCCTGAAATTCTGCAGGGGCCGCTACTAAAACGTGTCCCTCAATTCCTGACCAGGTCGAAATCTCAGTTCCGCTCATACCAAATGAGACAGCACTCCCCTCGTGGCATCCCGGAAAAGCCTCACAATGAGTTCCGGAAGAAGTCGTGCTGTTATAACCTCCTGAAGTAATCATTATTAACAGCACAACCAGCATCCAAACCAGTTGTCTTTGTACAGGTTCTTTATTCTTCAGTGAATTTCCGGCAAGACCTGCCACAGACTTTGATTTTACATCAGTCTGACTAAAAGTGAGCGTTGTCAAATAAACCAGAATGCCAAACAGGATGTTTCCGCCCAACAGGTGAAATGTCACAATCGGAGGCCAGAGGAACATGGTTACAGTCAGTGCTCCTAAAATACCCTGGACACAAACTATAAGCAGGCTGGTGACCGCAAGTTTTCGCTGTTTGAAATATGCTGGTTGCGAAAACGTCACAAAAGTGATGGCAATAATTAAAACACCTAAAAAAGCCGCAGCGAATCGGTGACCGGTTTCCAGTGCGATTTCAAAACCTTCCGGAGGGAGAAACTGACCGTAACAAAGCGGCCAGTCAGGACAGGACAATCCTGCATTTTTCAGACGCACATAAGCACCAAAAGGAATCAACAGCCACGTGAGAATTGCTGCTCCGAGACATAATATTTTCATCATGTATATCTACATTACTTTATAAATTTCAGCATAAATCCGCAATTAATTATGACAATCTTAGGCCTGAAACTCAAGTTTCTGGTGCAGTGGATTCTATACTAAATTTCCTCCTTCCTCACAGTTGATTCCAACGATGATGCTTTATCTAGATTGGCAACAAAGAGTAAGTTAATTANTGTCGGGCTTTTAACAATTAAACTGTTTTAACTCAAGATTTTTATGTGTCTGCCGATAATGAATGCAGAAGTACAAGTTTAGCCTGCACACTTTATTAATCATGGCGATCACAAAAAGTGCGCGCTAATTTTCACAGACCATTTTTGGAAGGATTGCAAAATGTACCATCAAAACATTGACACAAAATTACAGAAACGAATTCAGTCCAAAGAATTTGATGAATCCGTTGATCAGGCAGTACGTTCATTCATGTACGATTTGGATTTTATGCTTTTGGAAGAACAGCATGCTTGCTCAAACCTCAACTATAGCTGCATTCAGGATGATACAGTTGTAAAGTGGGTAAATCCTGTTTAAGTAAAAGGCGGGATGATCTTGCGGATTCGGCACGACTCATTGCCGGTTCTGCGGAATTCACGCACTCAATGAGAAAGAATCATTCTGTTTCTGAACAGTACGTGACGGAGCAGGAATNACACAGTCCGGAAGAATTATTTCAAAAACAACTCCGCGGTTATCCAGCAGATTGCATCCACGAATATTTCCTCCATGCGCTTCTATCAGTTGCTTGCCTATTGACAGTCCCAGACCGGTACCCATTTCCTTGCCTTCTGTTTGAAAAGACTCAAACAGATTAGCAATAATCGAATCCGGAATTGGGCTTCCATTATCAACAATCTGAATTTTTAGTTCACGCATACTTTGTGGAATAAAACGAACTTCTATCTGAGCTGGTTTTCCATCCTTCGTNTCAGGAGAATCCTGGAATTTTTCCCACGAATTCTTAATAAGATTCACTATCACACGAATTATCTTTCGTCCGTCAAACCGCAACAAAAAGGCTGGNTGCCCTGCAGGTACACGGTAATGCAAAGGGAAATCNTCGATAAANCCAAGTTGAGATTCNATTTGCTCCTGAAACTCATCCAGTTGATATATTTCCGGACGGATCTCCACCCTGCCTGAAGCAAAATCCAGAATATCTGTGGTGAGNCCTGTAACGTTGTTTGAAGAATTTTTTATCCTTCGGATGTANGTTAGAGCCTGAACCACCTCCATCGCCTGTATTCNNTCCTTGTCCAGTATTTTTATGAGCAAAGTCGCAAAACTTGAAATGGAGCCATTTGCGTTGCGGATGTCGTGTCCAAATTCCGCAACTGTGTTTCCTAACTCAACCAGGCGATGTTCCTTCTTTTTTGCCAGTTGCAGGTCAGTCACAGTTTGTTCCAGTTGCTGTTTTGAGTCTTCCAGTTCTTCCACATTTTGTGATAACTCGTCCTGCATTGACTGGAAACGTGTCCAAAGTTCTTCCAGGACTCCGATTCGCTGCCCGATNAATGTACTTGCATCAGAAGTTTGCGGACTATACAAATCACCTGTTTCATTTTCACGTCTATATTTAACGAAGTGTTGACACAGGACATCAACCTGATCCGTAATGAGGCGGGNTTGTTTGTAAACCAACAAAGCAACAATCAACAGGGCTACACTTCCACTGATTAACAAACGTATCCAAAACGGTTTTTTTGCAAAAGGTGAAATATCCTGAGTTACAATCAAAATCCCTTGAGTTCCAGCTCTACCCACTGGTATCTGGAATGAAACCTTATTGCCTATTTGACTGAGAAATTCCGTCTTGTCTTTCTGGNCTATAATTTCATTTGCGCTAATTATTTCCTGAGTGTGAAAATCAAGCTGCGTTACTCCCTTATATTTTTGAGTCAACAGCTTCTCAATTCTTGCTGAACTGTCATTGCCTTCGACCATCAACTCACTGACATTTGNTGCTAATAAATTGAGGTCATGCAGTGTTTTTAGAGGGAGAGAAGGGGTGCTTAAAGAAGAGAGCGGTAGAAAGGAACTCAGGTAAAAGCTTACAGCAAAAATAAAAATTGCAAGTAATCCAAAATGAGACCTTTTAAGCCTTGATTCATCCAGTTTTTTTTCTGGTCTATCTTGCTTTATAACTCTTTTTGAAGCAAGTGCGGCTCTCCGTAATTTAATNTTTCTGGGAACTTTGTGCTGGTTTCTACGCGTGACTTTATTAAGAGTATGAATCATATTATCCATTCTGCATAAAAAAACGCTGAAGTGTTTCCATTAGAGGATCACTAAATTTTTTACACATCCATGTGAAAAATATTAGCTATTTAATGATCAGTAGTACTAGAAAATCAACTATTCTAGGAATTGTCTGATTTGTTATATGTTAAATCACAAGGCATTGCAAGTACTTNTTTAAAAAATAATTGATTTTATATGCTTTTTTTTGAATTTATATATACTAAATGAAAATATATATTATTATTNCAGTAATTTACAAATATATTGATAAATTATATATTTTATCATATAAAAGTATATATTTCAGGAATTTGAGTTTTTTTCAATATTTACTCAAATGAATTATAAGTTCAATAATTACTATTTTTAACCTAAAACATGCTGCAATTATATTTTTTTATTGTGACTTACATCATCACATGATCATATAATGATATATCTTGCTTTTATCCTGCAGATCAAATATAATTTTTCGACTGTCAAAAAGAATGTTCTTTTGAAGACAGCCGAATTTNTTTCAACCATGCCCCAAACAAACAAGGTAATATGAAAAGGGATTATCACGACATGCAAGAAGGAGTCAAACAGATGGCAACAGCTAAACAAGATTACAAAGTAGCAGACGTAACANTGGCGGAATTGGGNCGCAAACGAATCACCATGGCAGAACATGAGATGCCTGGACTNATGATGCTCAGAGAAGAATACAAGAATAATAAACCACTGGTTGGNGCNCGAATAACCGGCTCANTGCACATGACAGTGGAAACCGCTGTTTTGATTGAAACTCTGGTTGAGCTTGGCGCAGAAGTTCGCTGGTCCTCGTGTAATATTTTTTCTACACAGGATGAAGCGGCTGCGGCCATGGCTGAAGCAGGAATNCCNGTATTTGCCTGGAAGGGTGAATCAGAAGAAGAATATTGGTGGTGTCTGAAGCAGACTTTGGAATGGCCTGAAGGAAATGGTCCTAATATCCTCCTCGATGACGGCGGTGATTTAACCGGCTACGTTCATGAAACACGCCCGGATTTACTCTCAGGACTTAAAGGTGTTTCGGAAGAAACAACAACCGGAGTTCATCGACTNGAGCAAATGGAACGTCAGGGATTACTAAAGTTACCGGCATTCAATGTAAATGACTCTGTTACTAAAAGTAAATTTGACAATTTGTACGGTTGCCGTGAATCACTTATTGACGGCATCAAACGCGCAACAGATGTGATGATTGCGGGTAAAATTGCGGTTGTAGCAGGTTATGGTGATGTTGGTAAAGGCAGNGCNCAATCACTGCGGGGGCAAGGTGCNCGAGTACTCGTGACTGAAATTGACCCGATTTGTGCATTACAAGCTGCAATGGAAGGTTANGAAATTGTTACTATGGAAGATGCTGCCTCAATTGGAGACATCTTTGTTACCACAACAGGCTGTTCCGACATCATTTGCCGTGAGCATATGGATGCCATGAAAGATCAGGCAATTGTGTGTAACATAGGACATTTTGATACAGAAATTCAGGTTGCTTCCTTGAACAATGATTCTTCACTAAAAAAGATTGTTGTCAAACCGCAGGTTGATCAGTATGTCTGGCCTGATGGGAAACGAATGATTTTGCTTGCAGAAGGACGTTTGGTTAATCTTGGTTGTGCAACAGGACATCCTGCTTTTGTGATGTCAAACAGTTTCACCAACCAGGTGATGGCACAAATCGACCTCTGGGAAAAAGGTGACGCTTATGAAAACAAGGTTTATGTCCTTCCTAAAATTCTTGATGAAAAAGTTGCCCGCTTCCACTTAGGCAAATTAGGGGTGAAGTTAACCCAACTGAGTGAAAAACAGGCAAAATATTTGGATATTCCAATTGAAGGGCCTTATAAGCCCAATCATTACCGTTACTGAGAGGTTTTTTGTCGTTACGGCTGTTCAACTTTAACTGCAGTAAAATTTTGTTTTTTGGGCTTGGCTTTATCTTCCTGCTTTTTGTCAACGGATGCGGGCCAAAGCCCATCCCTCTCATGAATGCCCCTCTGGATTCAGGTCTGGAGGCTCCAATCAAACCGACCCCTCTAGAACTCCGGACTTCAAAGTCATCCGTCGCATTTGTCCCTGTACAATTTTCTGAAAACCTTTCACGCTATCATAAAGCGCTCAGTGTAAGTTTTGTACAGTCTGTACTGGAGGAACACGGGGATCTTAAAATCATTGACGACGTCAGGGTTGTGAGGGCATTGAACAGCAGTCAGTTTACGCCGCTGAGGACATCACTTGAGAAAAACAAATTACGTAGAATTGATGACGAGTTAATCCAACAGACCATCGAATTAGGAAAATGGCTGCGTGTACGATACATTGTTTTGATGAGTGTGCAGGTCAGTCCTAAAAAAGTTTCATCAACAGAATGGAGTACCTATATCAGCTACAGGATTTACCGTGTTGAGAATCCGGTAAAGAATGAAATGAATCATGAATTCACTTATGTTTTTTCTGAGTCCAGTGATCTCTGGGAAGAGATAGGAGGTCTAGTTCGGGGACGTTTCCCGCTCGGAGGTTTTATTGTCGAATCACGTGCAAATCGTCTCTATGTCAGAGTAAATTTGGGAAGGCGTAACCGAATCGCAGAAGATCAGGTTTGCAAAATTTTCCGCAGAGTTAAAAAAGAACAAAAAGGTACAAACGGAAAACCGATCACCAGCATTGAATTTGATAGAATCGGCGAGGTAACATTATTTCGTGTACAGGAAGATTTTTCGTGGGGAGTAGTCCCTTCAAATTTTAGAAACGCCATTCTGAATGGTGATGCAGTCCGCTGTTATTGAGTATGTCTGAGCAGTTGCTTTTAGACAAAAAGAAAACCCGCCAAACAGTCCTGCTGCAACGACGAGCTTTTTCTGCGACAGAGAAAACTCCGGCAGAGCAACGGATGTTGAAGTTCCTGCAAAGTTGGGATGTTTTCAGGCAGGCAGAAACAATCCATATTTTCATCTCCAAAACAGACGAACCTGACACCAGTCCAATTATTGAGTCCGCCTGGGAATCAGGAAAAACTGTAGCTGTGCCTTGTGTAGTTCCGGACACGTTTGAACTATTTCATTCACAACTTAATACTTTTAAGGATTTATCTCCCGGAGCTTTAGGTGTTTTAGAACCTTCTCCTGAAGTAAGAATTGCAATGAATCCGGAAAGTTTTGATCTTGTCATAATTCCAGGAGTTGCTTTTGACCATCTGGGAGGAAGACTCGGTTACGGTAAAGGATATTACGACAGATTCCTGGAGCAGACCGGTGCTTTCCGTTTAGCATTAGCCTTCGATTTTCAAGTTCTTGTAAGAGTGCCGACTGAAAAACACGATGTGCCGATGAATGGGATTTTAACAGAATCCGGAATTATTGAAGTAAATAATTGAGAAGTTGCCTCTCACGAAAATCATTGTCGAACAGATTAATTTCCCTTCTTGCTGAAAGAAATCCAAAATGAAAAATTGGCTAATTGTTTTAATCTTCGTAATAGGACTTGCGGCAACCGCAATTTTTCAGTATCAGCCTATCCTGTCCAGCTATGCGGAATTTTATACTGTCAATAATACCAGTTCCGGTGCAGATGCGATTGTTGTACTTTCTGGCGGCAAAGCTACCAGAATTCCGCATGCTTTAAAACTTTTCGCTGAAAATTATGCACCACGGCTGCTGTTGACAGACGAAAAAAAGATGAACGTACGCTTTGCACATCTTTTTTCAACAAATGAGGAAATTGCACAAGCGATGATTGATGAACTAAAACTGAGTGTACCGATCATCACAGTTCCTTCAATCAAAGGGGGAGCAACGTCTACATTTGACGAAGCTTACGATCTCAGAAAATTTAGTGAAAAGGAAGGTTTTAAGCGGCTGATTTTAGTTACAGACGCATTTCATACACGGAGAGCATATCATGCTTTTCAGACAGTATTTTCTGGCTCAGAGATACAATTGGAAATGTCTGCAGCACAAAATGATATTTTCAATGAATCAAACTGGTGGACTTCAGATCAGGGAATTTCCGCTTATGTTTTAGAAAGCATCAAATATCCTGTTTACCTGCTTTCGTCCAGAAACGCTACTTTCATCCGTAATGACTGATGTCTGAAAATCCTCTCTTCATCCGTCCTTTTCAAACAGAGGACGAGGCTTCCGTAGTTTCACTCTGGCAACTCTGCGAACTAACTGTTCCGTGGAACAACCCTTATAAAGATATTGCCCGAAAGCTGAAAGTTCAACCCGAACTTTTTTTGGTCGGTATGCTGGACAGCCTTTTAATCGCCACTGTGATGGGTGGATATGACGGTCATAGAGGTTGGATAAATTATTTAGCGGTACATCCTGATTTTCAGGGTCAGGGTTACGCACAGCAAGTGATGGAAAACGTCGAATCCGAATTAAGAAAAAGAGGATGCCCCAAAATCAATTTGCAGATTCGCTCAGGGAACGCTAGAGTGATGGCTTTCTACCAGAAGCTGGGATTTACGGATGACCAAGCACTCAGCATGGGAAAACGACTTGAAGAAGATCATTCATTAAATTAAATCCGTGAATTCATAATCAAACTCATTATACAAATAAGTTATGCCTGAATTGTTGTTAATTACTCTTTATATAATTGGAGGACTGGTTCTGCTTTATTTTGGAGCGGACTGGTTGGTAAAGGGTGCAATGACTCTGGCATTGAACTTGGGTTTGAGTCCGTTGATAGTCGGACTGACTGTTGTGGCACTTGGTACAAGTGTTCCGGAAGCACTCGTCAGTGTACAGGCGGCAATCGGGCATCAGGGCGGAATTGCGATTGGAAACGTAGTTGGTTCTAATATCCTTAACATAGCTCTGATTCTCGGTCTCTCAGCCTTGATCACCCCATTGAAAGTTGACTCACACCTGGTAAAAGCCGACGTTCCGCTTTTGACAGGAGCAACTTTTATGCTGGTTGTTCTTCTGGAAGATTTTCACATATCCCGCATGGAAGGAACTTTTTTACTGTTGTGTATTGTGGGTTATATAGTCGGCAATATTATGACTGTAAAGAAAACAACTCCGGAAGAGGACAAAATAGAGGGCATGGAAATTCCGGAAGATCCAGGAAATAATTTTTGGCGTGACATTGCTTTACTGATCGTGGGAATCATAACTTTAGGTTTTGGCGCAAATTTTCTGGTAACAGGAGCGGTAGACCTTGCCAGACTCTGGGGATTGAGCGAAGCCTTAATCGGCCTTACCATTGTCTCAATTGGCACAGGTACTCCTGAATTGGCAACAGCACTGATGGCCGCTTACCGGAAGAGTGCCGACCTTGCGATAGGCAATGCGGTAGGTTCAAATCTGTTCAACATCATGTTTGTACTTGGACTTGCCGGACTAGTTGCGCCACTGGATGCTATAGGAATTAATTCCTCTGACCTTTATGTGATGCTTGCTGTTACTATTCTGCTGCTTCCTACAGTTTGGACTGGCCGTATTCTTGACAGGAAGGAGGGCTTTCTGTTTCTCGCTATTTATTTCGGCTACCTATATTACTTGTGGCCTGCCTGAGTGGTAAAGTCTTTTGTAAGCTAAGCCAAAACTGAATCACTGTACCTCTGTTTCTCTGAATTGATGTTAAAGCCTCTTTAAAGCCTGTTCCAGATCAGCAATGAGATCCTCCGCACATTCAATTCCAATCGAAAGACGAATCACTTCAGGACCTGCACCGGCTGTGATGAGTTGTTCCTCAGAGAGTTGACGGTGAGTAGTCGAAGCAGGATGCAGAATCAGGGAGTGTGTATCACCAATATTGGCGACATGACTGAATAGTTCAACCGTCTCCAGCATTTTTAAACCGCTTTCATAGCCACCTTTTACACCAAAAGTAAAAACTGAACCCGTGCCGTCCGGTAAATACTTTTTTCCAAGTTCATAATAAGGACTGGACTCAAGTCCAGCGTGAGAAACCCATTCTACGCTTGGATGCTTTTCAAGAAATTGTGCAACTGCCAAAGCATTTGAGCAGTGCCGTTCAATTCGCAAAGGTAGAGTTTCGATACCATTGAGAGTTATCCAGGCATTCATGGGAGATTGTGAACATCCCAAATCACGCAGACTGATGGCATGACTGTACATAGTATAAGCAAGGTCACCAAAAGTTTCCGCAAAAGTGAGCCCGTTATATTCCGGAGATGGTTTGCTCAAACTTGGGTATTTGGAATTTCCCAGCCACGGGAATTTACCTGAATCTATCACAACTCCCCCAAGAGCATTTCCCTGTCCGGACAGAAATTTCGTCGTTGAATGCACCACTATATCAGCACCCCATTCAAATGGTTGACTCAAAAACGGTGTTGCCATCGTGTTGTCAACAACCATCGGGACGCCAGCTTCGTTTGCCACTTTAGCTATTGCTTCCAGATCAGCAACAACACCGCCAGGATTGGCAAGATTTTCTATAAATATTGCCCGTGTTTTTTCAGTGACTGCCCTGCGGAAACCTTCCGGATTATCTGTATCCACAAAGACCGCGTTCCAGCCAAATTTACGGTAACTTTTTCCCATCAAATTGATCGTACCACCGTAAAGCTTGTCAGCCACAATCACTTCCATTCCCGGAGCCATCAACGGAAAAAGTGCCAGCGTTTCCGCAGCGTGTCCAGAAGAAGTCACAGTCCCGCCTCGTCCTCCTTCAAGCGTGGCCAGTTTTTCTTCCAAAGCTGATACAGTGGGATTGGTTAAACGTGAATAAATAAATCCTGGTGCCTGCAGGTTGAAGAGCGAAGCCGCATGGTCCGCATCATCAAATACATATGAGGATGTCTGAAAAATTGGAAATGATCTCGCACCTGTTGTCGGATCAGGGGCAGTTCCGGCATGAACAGCGAGAGTATTAAATCCATATTGTGATTGCTGTTTTTTCATTTAAGCCTCCGCCTGCGATTGCTTATAACACCCGTGTTAATTCCACTCCAACCAAGTTCTCCAAAAAGGCGGGCATATTCTATTTTCGGACAACGGTCCATCACAACCTGCAAACCGGATTTTTCGGCAAGTTGCGCTGCATCATTGTTAACTATTTCCAATTGCATCCAAAATACTTTCGCTCCAATCTTGATTGCCTCTTCAACCATCTCAGGGGCTTCATGTGCAGGACGAAACATATCCACCATATCAACAGATCCTGGTATTGAAGCCAGATCCGGGAAAACTTTTTCTCCACATATTTCTTTACCAACTGCGCCAGGATTAACCGGAATCACCTTGAATCCTTTCTGCAGCAAATATTTCATCGCAAAATTGCTGGGACGGTTCCACGTCGCACTTGCACCAACCATTGCGATACTGTTTACATTATTGAGTATATCAAGGATGTAAGAATCACGATATGAACTGTGATCAAGAAAAGTAGAAGGGCGCATGAAGAATAATCTTAATGAAGAATGTTGAGTNGAATTGCTTGCTCACTTTAGCAGAATTTAAACCAGCCCTGCAAGCAAATTCAGTGTTTCGCGTGAGTCCCTTTTCTTCGAGTAGAATATGTTTGATATCAACTTGGACGANATNNACGTTTGACTANAGAAGAAAATNTTTCCATCCAGTCCGGACNCAAATTCCCTTTTGGTGNGTAAGCCCTACCTTTTTTTTCAGTAACTAAAACTTCATCCAATCCTGCCCCAGCAAGTTGTGCACAACCGANAGCTGTTAATTCTGGTTGATTCGTAACTCGGATGGTGCGTCCCAAAACTTCAGACATAAACTGACAAATGTAGGAATTATTANATAAACCTCCATCAATGGTAATTTCTTCTCAAATGGATACTCTTTTGTCCATGGCAAATATAACTTCAGCAATGCGCAAAACCACACCTTCCAAAACTGCCTGAACCAAAACCAAAGGACCAGTATCCAGAGACATTCCTTCAAAACAGGCCCTCGAATCACGCTGGCAATGGGGACAAGCCAAGCCGGATAGTGCAGGAACAAAAATCAAACCTCGATCTATTGCTGTAGACGTTTCAAAAGTATTGATCTCTTTATACTCGGAAAATAATAACTTGTAAATATTCAAATCTTGCAAATTGTGACTTGGAGTGATCTAATTTTTGTTCGCAAAATGTTTTTAGTTGTAAATGTTGATATCTCACCAGAAAAATTTGCATTAGTAAATATTCATAGACTTTAGCTTTGTCATAATTGCTGAATTTAACCGAAAGTCTAATTTTTTTCATCTATAAATTCAATAAACTGAACTGCTATTTTCGGCAGGATCTGATTGGAGTAAATGCCAAATTTCATAGTATCATATGTTAAGTATGTCGATTATGCCTCGACAAAGTTCGGCAGATTATCGATGTATCTGATCTTTTTAATGATTGGCACCTTATTATTGGGTGCAATAACCCGTAATATATTGGATATACCTCTTTCCTGGACTGTAGAAATGGCTCAATTCACAATCACAGCCTATTATATTTTAGGAGGTCCATACTCAATGCAGACGGATGACCACGTGCGCATGGATTTGATTTATGGACTTTATTCAGAAAAAACCAAAGCAAAAATAGATGTGTTTACAAACATTTTTCTTCTAGTGTATCTCATCGTATTACTGATTGGAGCAATTTCCAGTACTCAATATGCAATAGAATATGGTCAGCGCAAATTTTCTCAATGGAACCCATCAATGATTCCCATCAAATTAATTATGACATTTGGTATTTTCTTAATGATTTTACAAACTATCTCAACCTTTTTTAAAGACCTCGCAAAATCAAGGGGAGATAGTATTACATGAGTTATGAACTGATAGGCATGACCATGTTTGGCGGCATGCTCTTAATGATGCTGACAGGCCAAAGAATTTTTGCAGCCATTGGCTTTATCTCAGCTACTGCTGCACTCTTGCTTTGGGGAACCGGTGGGGTAGAGATGCCTTTTAGTGCAGCCTTCAAACTATTTAACTGGTATCCATTACTGACTTTGCCTTTATTTATTTATATGGGCTACATCCTGTCTGAGTCAGGAATCGCTAATGACTTATACCACATGTTTCACGTCTGGTTCGGTGGAGTAAGAGGAGGATTGGCTATTGGAACAATTGCACTCATGATAGTAATTTCAGCCATGAATGGATTAAGTGTAGCAGGCATGGCTATAGGCGCCACGATTGCGTTACCGGAAATGCTGCGGAGGAATTATGACAAAATCATGATTACCGGCGTGGTACAGGCCGGTAGTTCTTTGGGTATTTTGATTCCGCCAAGTGTGGTGTTGGTACTCTATGGAATGATTGCTCGGCAACCAGTTGGTAAATTATGGCTTGCCGGAGCAATTCCGGGTCTTATGATGGCAGGTCTTTTCATTATTTATATCGCTGTTCGCTGTAAACTTCAGCCCGATCTTGCACCTGCTTTAAGCGAAGAAGAACGAACAATGCCTTTTAGCGATAAACTCAAGGTATTAAAAGCTGGCATTACTCCATTTTTGATCTTCTTTTTTATGACCGGCTTATTCATTATGGGGATTACCAGTTTGGTAGAAAGCTCTGCTGTTGGTGCGACAGCCGCAACAATTGCTGCTATTGCAAAAAGAAGGTTGAACTGGAAAGTAATAGAAGCAACAATGCGTAAAACGCTTGGTATTTCATGTATGTTTATGTGGATTATTCTGGCCGCACTTAGTTTTGGAGCTGTATTTGATGGTATAGGAGCAGTTAAGTCTATCGAATCATTGTTTATTACCAGCTGGAACTTAACGCCTTGGGAAGTACTGATCATGATGCAATTATCCTATTTGTTAATGGGAACTTTTCTGGACGATACAGCAATGTTAGTCATAGTTGCACCTTTGTATGTACCTTTGGTCAAGGTCTTGGGCTTTGACCCAGTTTGGTACGGAGTTTTATATACCATCACTTGCCAAATCGCTTATATGACGCCGCCGTTTGGTTACAATTTATTCTTGATGAGAGCGATGGCTCCGAAGGAAATTACTCTTATGGATATATACCGCTCAATCGTCCCTTTTGTCCTGATTATGACTCTCGCACTGACCTTGGTAATGGTATTTCCACAAATTGCCCTTTGGCTACCAGAGTATGTTTATTCGAAATAAAATACTTTAACGAGCCTATCGGCTCTAACCCAATCAGTTGAAACGTGGTTGTGACTCTTGGGTTTAATCTTAAAAACCACAATTAGGAGAAAGTCAATGAAAGAAAAAAAAGAGATAATACTTCCTTCAGTTGAACCAAAAGGACGCAGAGAGTTTATTAAAAAAGCTGGTGTAGGAACGGCAGGTATATTGGCGGCAGGAACGGCTCCAATGGCTTACGCCAAAAGCAATCCCATCAAGTGGCGTTTACAAACTTATTCCGGTGCTCCGTTAGGTGCACACGTCATCAAGCCTCAAATCGAAGCTTTTAATAGAGCAGCAAATGGCGAGATGGAAATTGAGCTGTATTATGCAGATCAATTAGTGCCTACCGATGAGCTTTTTAGAGCTATGCAAAAAGGAGTTATTGATGCAGTGCAAAGTGATGACGCGACTATGGCTTCTCCGGTAGACATCAGTGTGTTCGGTGGCTATTTCCCGTTCTCAACTCGCTACAGTTTGGATCTGCCTGTTTTATTCAAATACTATGGAATGAATGAAATCTGGCAAGAGGCTTACGATGAAGTTAAGGGCGTTGAATGGCTTGGTGCAGGTGCTTGGGATCCATGTCATATTTTCTCAAAAAAGCCTATTCGCAGCATCGCTGATATGAAAGGCAAACGAGTATTTGGTGTACCAACTGCTGGAAAATTCTTAGCTCGATATGGTTTAATCCCTGTAACACTGCCTTGGGATGACATTGAGGTTGCTCTGCAAACCGGAGAACTTGACGGTGTTGCCTGGTGTGGGTTCACTGAAGCCTATGAAGTCGGTTGGGCAGATGCTTGTGACTATGCCTTACTAAACAACGTAACTGGTGCATGGTGTGGATCTTATTTTGCTAATAGTAACAGCTGGAAAAAAGTCCCTCCACATCTTCAAGAATTGTTTAAAATTTCCATGGACAGCTCTCACTATTACCGCCAAATTTGGTATTGGGGCGGAGAAGCAAAGTTGCGTGTAGAAGGCAAGAAAATGGAATTGACTACTATTCCGGCTAATGAATGGGATCAGGTCGTAGCAGACTCAGCTGAATTCTGGGATGAAATGGCCAGTATCAGTCCACGTGCCGCAAAGGTTTGTCAAATATTTAAGGATTACACTAAAGTAATGGAAAAAGCTGGTGTTCCTTATCGTTACAGTTGAACAAAAGTTTTATACTCAGGATCAATTGATCCTGAGTATAAAACTTTTGTTCAACTGTAACGATAAGGAACACCA